>NZ_RJTM01000065.1 GCF_003725735.1 Sinomicrobium pectinilyticum
AAGGGTTCCACGATGCCCTGAAACTGCTGGCCCAAAAAATAGACTGGTATGTAAATGCCCATAGCACCAACGAGGAGGAGACCAACCGGATAATACAGGAAATTTTTATACGCCTGTGGATGAACCGTGAGCACCTGAAGTATAACACCTTCGAAGATACCATACACGCGATGACCTATAAGGTCACCCAACAGTTTTTTGAAAACCCGGAAGACGCGCTGAAATGAGCATGGAACGCCACATAAGTTACCGGCAGATCAACGGCCTTCGGGCCGGGGATGCTGTGGCCTTTTATAACGTTTTCACCCTATTGCACCCGCGACTGATAGTGTTTGTAAGGCCTTATACCTGC
>NZ_RJTM01000066.1 GCF_003725735.1 Sinomicrobium pectinilyticum
AATGATGACGATGCCCGGGATATAGTGCAGAACGTATTTGTAAAAATATGGCTAAAACGGCAGAACATCGTGCACGGTACTTTTGTAAAAGAAGTGTTTGCCATAGCCAAGGAAACTGCATTGCAGCATCTGCGCTGTCACTTGCGTTATGCAGGGAGCGGGGAGAGGTGATACCGGGGCTTCGATACAACAGCCTTCGGCTGTCACTCAGCCACCTCCGCTTTTGCTTTTACAGCATAGTAAAAGTAAACTCTAACAGCCTAAACGTAGGCGGCTGAGTGTTCCGGCTTCGCCGGAATGTACCGAAGCCCCGGCTGTCACTCAGCCACCTCCGTTTTTGCTTTTACAGCATAGTAAAAGCAAACTCTAACA
>NZ_RJTM01000067.1 GCF_003725735.1 Sinomicrobium pectinilyticum
GCATAGCAAGAGCAAACTTCTACAGCCTGAGCAAAGGCGGCTGAGTGCCCCGGTCTCCGACCGGGGTGTACCGAAGCCCCGGTTTAAAAATGCCCCTATCCTGTTAAATGACGTTCCTTTTTAATTTAAAACACGCCGGTACCTGTTTGTTGTTTGTCATTTTTTGTTTTGCACCTGCCCGTTTTTGTTTGTTCCCGGTAGTTTTAAATCCGGGCCCCGGTATTTTTGTCGGTTATCCCGTCTCTTTTGTTCGTGTATACCCGTTTTCTGTTTAAAAAACGGTTATTTCACATTAAACAGATAAAAAATGAACTCGTTTTCTCTTTTTTTTAATAGCTGTGCCTGTATTTTTGTTCCGATTCCAATGCTTTTTTGTCGTTTTTTATCCTTTTTTGTTTATATCCGGACGTTTTTGTTTAAAAATGTCAATTTTTTACAGTTTTTTACCACTTTTTTGTTAGAATAATCGCCATTTTTATAAAAATTATCTTGTAATTATATTAATTTTTTTGTTTTTAAATATTTTTTCACCGTTTTCTCATCTCTGTGTTGGTGTAATTGGCTTAAATTCATAAATTTATATGTGTGAAAGTTACAGCTTACGGTAAATCACCCCCCTCTTGCCTTGCTGTAACACCGGGACATATCTTTTGTCTTAGCGAATTTTCACAATCGGAATAGTATATATGTATACTTAGATAAAATGGGATGTGACCTGGCCAGGCACCCGTTTTTCTATGCTATAATTATTTGTTCAATTTTTTAAATGTGATGTTATGAGAACACCAACTAAAATTCTCACCAGTTTTACGGGGTACAACAATGCGGCCTTAATACAAAAAGCAGAGTTTATTGTAAAGAGTATGACGGATAATGCCAGTTTTGAAACCCCAATACCGGCACTTACCGACATAAAAACGGCTATAGACACTTTTGGTGCCGCCATAGCAAAAGCCGAAGAGGGTGGGAAAACAGACAGGCTTGCGCGCGACCAGAAGCGTACGGACCTTGTGGCCCTGCTGAAAAAGCTGGCCCTGTATGTACAAATGGAAAGCAATAACGATGAAGTGGTCCTGGCCAGTTCCGGTTTTACGCTCCGTAAAACACCCGAACCTATAGGCATACTGGAAAAACCTAGGAATTTTACGCTGGTCCCTTTGAATAAAGGTATGATAAAAGCAAGTCTCAATGCCATATACGGTGCCAAAAGTTACCTTTTTGAATACCGCAGGGTCGGCGACCAGCTCTGGACTGTGATAGCCCATACCAGGAGTTCACTTTTGCTCAACAGCCTGGATAGCGGGCACGAATACGAATTTCGTGTAGCAGGCGTAGGGGCAGCCTCACAGCGCGTGTACAGTGAAATGGTACGTAGTTTTGTGCTGTAAAAGTGCAGCGGGGTTTACCCGGGTACCACGTTTTATACCCTTTGGCATGCTCCGGGCACTAACCTGGGCCAGAACCTTATTGCACAGTGGTTCCCGGCAAAAACAAAAGGCCTTCCGTATTACCGGTGGCCTTTTGTTTTAAGAGATGACTTTTAAAGATTATTGATCTACACGGACAAAATTACCTTCCGCATCAAAATCCAGGTCGGTACCATCCGAGATTTCCACATCATATCCGGCGGGCTCCGTATCTATACTCTCTATAAAAAGAGGATCAGGATAATGTTCATCAGTATATTCCAGTATCGGTGCCGGTACCAGGGCGTCGGGCACCTGCTGCCCGTTACCGTCAATATCCGTCCAGTTCCCTTCCGCATCCAGGTCTATATCAAAACCATTGCTCAGGGTTACTTCGTACAATGTACCATCCGCATCGGCCTTATTCTTCATTTCGGCGCGTGTTACGGTGGCCCCTTCAAAATGGACTTCAATAAGAGCTATACCCGCTGCCGGAAGGTCCGAAGCATCAATAGTACTGTCATTATTATCATCATCACTACTACAGGCAACAAAGGCACCTACCACTCCCAGTATGGCCAATCCTTTAAAAAAACGTTTTTTCATCACTATAAAATTTACAAATCATTCTTAAACTTTTACCAGTTCCGGGCGCACGGGCTACTGTTTGTAAAACCCGCAACGTACAACCCGATGGCTTCGGTACAACAGCCTGCGGCCGCCACTGACAACCTGGAACCTGGAACCTGGAACCTGGAACCTGGAACCTGCAACCTGGAACCTGCAATCTGCCCCCCCTGCCCCCCTGGTGCTCGTTTAAGCGCAGCAGAAACGAGTGCCCATCGTCCCCGGGCGTTTGTAACGCCCATAAAAAACGGTGGCTTTGGTTTTTACAGCATAGCAAAAAGCAAACTCCAATAGCATGAGCAAAGGCGGCTGAGTGTTCCGGCTTCGCCGGAATGTACCGAAGCCCCGGCTTCTAATCATCAATTCTCAGAAACTCTCCCCCGAGAGTAAACTCCAGGTCCAGGCCATTAGCCAGTTCAACCTCGTATTTTACAGAACTTTTTTCTATTTTATTTATTGTATGCGTAGGAAAATTCTGTTTCACATAATGCGTTACTTTTTCCGGGACCAGGGCTACGGGAACAGGAGTATGGCTGCCGTCTACTTCTTTCCAGTTTCCTTTACCGTCAAATTCCACTTTCATGGCATTGTCCAGTAATACCTCGTAATCCGTTTTTATGAGGTAGTCCACATCTTTTACCACCTGTATAATTTTTTGTTCCTTAAAATGGGTATCCAGGAATTCCCGGGCAGGTGCCGGGAGCTCCGCTTTGGTAATTACACTTTCCTGTGCATGGGCTTGCCGGCCAAAAACCATTACGGTAAGCACCGTAAAGAAGACAGTTACATTCTTTTTTAAGTTCATCATATTATTTTTTCTGTTCTACAGGGCAAAGTTGAAAAACGATTTGGGAAAGAATTGGGAATGTTCTTTTACCATTCAAATTGCTGTAAACCGGTGAATTTGTCGGTAGTCACTTTTCCTCGGATATCACAACCAGGGCGGAACCCCGCCTAAAGTGTACAGGTGAGGTGCCGGTTTGCGAAAAGAAACCTTATTTATTGACAATTAGTCTAGTATATGTATTTTTTTTACACTTTTATGCTGTTATTTTGCGATTATTTGTTGATTTTTCTTTTTCTTTGCTAGACAAAATCCAACCAACATATGAAACATCATTACCTTTTTAAGTATTCTGATACCCCATCTTCATTAGCAGTTTACATAAGCCGGAACATAGGGTACGATCCTTTTAACTTCATAATCGGAAAAACCAGGTATTAACTTCCTTGATAGGGAACTATATCCTTGCGTTTGTAAGACGTATGGGAGTTACCCCGTTTTAGCAGGTTACCCTTTGTAACCGTCGTTTGTTACGTTTTTGTTACGCCCGGTACGCACATTAATCCGGGATAATTTGCCAAATCCCGGGTAATAAATTTGGATAGGCGATGCTTACCAAAAAAGAACATATTTAAAACCAGTATAACCTTTAAAACCAAACAACCATGGAAGAATTTATAGGTGTAATCAAATTATTTGCAGGGAACTTTGCCCCCAGGGGATGGGCTTTTTGCAACGGACAATTGATTCCTATCGCACAAAACGAGGCCCTGTTCAGTATTCTGGGAACTACCTACGGCGGGGACGGGCAAACCACCTTTGCCTTACCGGACCTGAGAGGAAGAGTACCCGTACATGCAGGTTATAGCCAGGGCCCGGGATTGCAAAATGTGCAGCTCGGTGAAGCATCGGGCACAAATACCAATACCTTACTGATAAGTAATATACCACGCCATAACCACGCCGTAATGGCAAGTAACCAGCCCGGGACTTCCGGAGACCCTACCAATAACTACCCGGCCAATACCGGGGCTACGGACAAGGAATATTCCGCCAATGCCAACACTACCATGAATGTGCAAATGACAGGTATGACAGGAGGAGGGCAACCCGTAAACAATATGCAACCCTATCTGGGATTAAATTATATCATTGCCCTGTACGGGATTTATCCGTCAAGGGATTAATACGGTTACCATTAAGCATAAATGCGGATTAAGGGTTGAAATTCAACCTTTATAACCTAGGGGCATATTTAGATAAATGATCCTGTCTGTCTCGCAGGAAAACGGCACTTTAGGTATGGGGTTATTCAGTTAGAAGTATGACCTTGAATAACTCCGTAACCCAATAACTTAATAACCCAACTGTTTTTGTATTGAAAAACCACATTGGATTGATCTTTAACCAAAACAAAAACCGGGTCCTTAAATGGCATCATTAACAGCTATCTTATGAAAAAATTTTTACTGCGTTCTTTTTTACTACTGGGTTTAAGCGGTCTTCCGCAGCTATCCGCCCAAAGCATTACCTTTACCGGGTGTGAGAACCAGGGCTTTATCTCTGGCTACACCCTTAGTGCAAGTGGTAATATTACCGATGCGGGGATTGACCGGACGGTGTATAAAAGCAATCCCGCCCAGGGAAGCTTCGGGGAATTGATCATTATTAAATGGAACGCTACCGCAGACCGGTGGGAGATCCTCTTTAATTCCTTTGACGGCGATGACGGCCCCAATAATGAGTTGCTGTACACCAGTACGGTGGCCACCTATCCCAATCCGCCCAATATAGCCATTGGCAACTGGACCAATGCGGATACATACGGTTGCGATCCGCTGGATGCAACACACGGGGAATTAAGCGGCGATGTAGCAGATACGCCCCCGGACCTTCCGCCGGGGATCAGCGTTAGCGGGCTTCCCACAGTTCTGACTTTTGAGGAAGATGCCCAGAATACGGAGTTAAATATTTCGGATATGGAAATAAGCGGAGGAGGACCGGGAGATTATATCGTTTCACTTATCGCAAGCAGTGGCCGATATTCATTGGCTGCACCGGGAGGACTCCCTATTTCGCCTACCGGAAACAATACCGGCACAGTTACCTTTACAGGCCCCCTGGCGGATATTGTACATTACCTGACAATACCGTCCAATATCTGGTACCTTCCCCAGGAAAACCTGAACGGAAACGGAGCAGCTACGATAACATTAACCATAAAAGAGGCCGGGGCCCCTGATGGAACAGTCATTAACCTGGGTACGATCCAGATTAATATCACCCCGGTGAATGACAATCCTGTAGCAGTAGAAGACGAAGTAACGACAGATGAAAATACGCCGGTAACAGGCAATGTGCTTACCAATGATACGGATATTGACGGAGACGCCCTCACCGCTTCATTGGTTACCGCCCCCGTTAACGGAACAGTCGTCTTAAATGCAGACGGTAGCTTTACATACACGCCAAATGCCAATTATAGCGGGCCGGATAGCTTACAGTACCAGGTTTGTGATAATGGTACACCTTCGCTGTGCGATACCACTTCCGTGAAATTTACAATTGCAGCAGCCATTAATAATGCCCCGGTGATTGCTGCCCCGGCCGGTATTAATGTAGATGAGGATGTAGCGACAGCCCTTACCGGCATTAGCTTTAGTGATGCAGATGCGGGTAATGGCCAGGTTACGGTAATACTTTCGGTGCCCGGCGGCACGCTTTCTGCCATTTCCGGCGGGGGCGTAACGGTTAGCGGATCGGGAACAGGCGCTCTGACGCTCACAGGATCAATAGCAGATATCAATGCCTTTATAGCAGCAGGTGGGGTTGGTTTCACCACGGCGGCTAACGAAACTAATAATATAGTATTGACCGTAAATATCAATGATAACGGTAATACCGGCTCCGGGGGTAGTCAACAGGATACCGCTACGGTGACACTGTCCGTGACTGCCGTTAATGATGGACCGGTAAATACCGTGCCGGGAGAACAGGCTGTAGACCGGGACGGTGTGCTGGTATTCAGTACTGGAAATGGCAACGATATTTCCATTGCCGATGTGGATGCTGGTGCTGGTACGGTGTGGGTGACGCTAACGGCTACTAACGGGTTAATTACCCTGGCGAGCACTACAGGATTGAATTTCATTGCGGGCAGTGGAACAGCAGACGGCACAATAACCTTTGAAGGCAGTATAACCGATATTAACTCTGCCCTGAATGGAATGAGTTTTATACCAACAGCCGGTTATAGTGGGACAGCCAGTCTACAGATTGTCACTGACGATCTCGGGTTAAGCGGGTCCGGTGGTGCGCAGACCGATACCGATACCATTAACATCACTGTAAATACAAGCAATCCGGAAGTCACAACAGTAAATGTAAACACCGCCGATGGTACATATAAAACGGGTGATGTGCTGGCGATAACAATTACCTTTGACCAGGCCGTCTCCGTCAATACTTCAGGAGGCTCACCCAGCCTGTTGCTGGAAACAGGAAGCACGGACCGGCAGGCTGTCTATGTCTCGGGCTCGGGCTCGGATATACTGGTATTTAGTTATACCGTCCAGGCAGGCGATATGAGCGCCGACCTGGATTATACATCTACGGCTGCACTGGCATTGAATGGCAGCACCATACGGAATGGCACCGGTGATGATGCGGACCTGACCTTACCGGACGTTGGCAGTGCCCATTCAATTGCCGGGCAACACCACATTACCATCGATGGAGTAGCACCGACAGTCACTTTGGTCAATGTACCGGCCAACGGCTATTATAACACCGGTGGCGCGCTCACATTTATGCTGAATTTCAACGAAAATGTAACCGTTGGCGGCACACCTTCCCTGGATTTAACCATTGGTAACACCTCCCGGCAGGCCCAATACATAAGCGGTAGCGGCAGTACAACCCTGTTGTTCCGCTATACCGTACAGGAAGGTGACAACGATACGGACGGTATTGTGCTGAATAACCTGTCGCTCAATGGTGGAACGATCAGGGACTCCTCAGGCAACGATGCCGTACTGACACTGAATAACATACCCGACCTCACAAATGTGCGGATAAATACTACAGTGCCCACAGTTACGGTTAGTACTGCAGCATCTTCTCCGGTAAACATGGCTTTTACCGCTGCTATTACCTTTAGCGAAGCCGTGACAGGATTTACCCTGACCGATATTAATAGTACCAACACCACTATTGCCAATCTGCAAACGAACGACAATATTACGTATACCGTCACAGTTACGCCAGGGGCAGACGGCGAAATTACCTTACAGGTACCGGCCGGTGCCGCACAAAATATCGGGGAGAATGGCAACAGCGCTTCCAATACGCTTTCCGTAGTCTATGATGGTACGGCACCTGCCGTAAGCAGCGTCAATGTACCCGCCAATGGCTATTATCAAAACGGGGATATCATGGATTTTACCGTGCAATTCCATGAAAATGTCCATGTAGGTACCGGTGGGGGTACTCCTTACCTGGGGCTGACAGTAGGTACAGCATCCCGTGAAGCCGGTTATATATCAGGAGATGGAACAAATGTACTGCTGTTCAGGTATGTAGTGCAGCCGGACGATGAAGACCTGGACGGTATCAGCCTGGGGAGCACACTGGTATTGAACGGTAGTATTATACACGATACCGCGGGCAACAATGCCTCACTTGCATTGAACAATATGCCCCCGACAAATAATATATTAGTGTACAGCGCAGCTCCGTCCGTCACCCTCTCCGGAACACCCGGTGTAAACACCGCTTTTACCATGACCGTTACATTCAGTGAAGCGGTTACCGGTTTTACGGCCGGCGATATCAACACAACCAATGCCATGTTGAGCAACCTGCAGACTTCAGATAATATAGTGTATACCGTGTTGGTTACACCTAATGCCGACGGCCCCGTAAGCCTGCAGGTACCCGCCGATGTAGCGACAAACATTGCAGGGAACGGCAATACGGTATCAAATATCCTCAGCTATGATTATGATGCAACCGCTCCGGATGTTCCGGAAGGACTGGAAGCCGTACCGGGAGATGGTGAAGTCATACTGAACTGGACAGCCAATACCGAAAGTGACCTGGCTGGCTATAAGATTTATGGCGGAACTACTGCAAACCCCGGTATCTTACTTGGAACGGCAAATGCTCCGCTGACGACCTATACACATAGCGGCCTGACCAATGGCACGCTTTATTATTACCGGATCTCGGCCGTGGATGAAGCAGGGAATGAGAGCGGTGAAACTGCCGATGTTAATGCACGGCCCAAAGGCAATCAAACAATTAGTTTTGACGCGTTAACCGATAGAATGTATGGCGACGCCTCTTTCGGATTAACCGCTACAACTTCTTCCGGTCTCACAGTTAGTTACACGAGCAGCGATCCTGCTGTAGCATCTGTTTCCGGTAATGAACTGATTATCCACGGGGCAGGAACGGTAGAGATCACTGCAAGCCAGGCAGGTGATGATACATATAATGCCGCCATGCCCGTAGTACAGTCTCTTGTCATTAACCCGAAAGCGATTACCGTAACCGCCGAAGATAAGACCAAGGTTTACGGAGAAGATGATCCTGAATTGACATATACCTATAACCCGGAACTGGTTGCAGGAGACAATTTTAGCGGGGTGCCGGAACGTGCACCCGGTGAGGACATCGGCACCTATGCCATAGCACAGGGTACACTGGCCCTGGATTCCAACTATGAGTTGACTTTTGAAAGTGCTCAACTGACCATTACCCCGGCTGCTATAACAGGTATTACATTTAATGACGGCAGTTTCGTCTATGACGGCGTGGGCAAGTCGTTATCCGTTACGGGCGACCTCCCTTCGGGCACCATGGTAAATTATACCAACAACATCCGTACGGATGTGGGTCCCCAGGAAGTCACCGCAACCATCACCGGCGCTAATTACGAAACGCTGGTGCTGACCGCAGACCTTACCATTACCCCGGCTACGATAACCGGCATCACCTTTGCGGATGGCAGTTTCGTCTATGACGGCGTTGGCAAGTCGTTATCCGTTGCAGGCGACCTACCTTCGGGCACTTCGGTAAATTATGCCAACAACATCCGTACGGAGGTGGGTACCCAGGAAGTCACCGCAACCATCACCGGCGCTAATTACGAAACGCTGG
>NZ_RJTM01000068.1 GCF_003725735.1 Sinomicrobium pectinilyticum
ACTGACTGCCGATCTGGAAATAACACCTCTTGCCATTACGGTAACAGCTGACGATAAAGAAAAAGTTTACGGGGCAACCGACCCGGAACTGACATATACTTATACGCCGGAACTGGTAACCGGTGACAGCTTCAGCGGAACATTGGTACGCGAGGCGGGAGAAGAAGCAGGAACGTATACCATAAACCTGGGGACGTTGGCCCTGAATGCCAATTATATGCTGACTTTTGTAAGTGCAACACTGAAGATCAGCAAGGCTCCTGTAAACAATATTACCTTCCACGATGCGGTTTTTGTATACGATGGTACCCTGCACCAACTGGCCATTACAGGCACCTTGCCCGAAGGCGCGTCCGTCAGCTATGAAAATAACGGCCGTACCGATGCGGGAATGCAGGAAGTTACGGCTACCGTTACCGGAGCGAACTACGAGACCCTGGTACTGACCGCCGTACTTACTGTAGAAAAAGCCTCCCAGGTAATCGACTTTGCCCCGATTGCGGACAAGGACCTGGAGAACGACCCGGATTTTCAACTGGAGGCTACGGCAAGTTCCGGCCTGCCGGTGAGTTATACCTATACTTACCTGTCTGCCGACCCTCCTGCCGTGATAAGTCCGGACGGAATGGTAAGCCTGTTGAGTTCCGGGGAAGTGGAGATTACCGCACATCAGGAAGGCAATACTAATTATTTGCCGGCAGATGCCGTGACCAGGATATTACACATTAACAGTTCCAACGCATTCGTAAGCACGCTGGAAATTAACGGTACGGTTTATGACAACCCCGGCCAGGAGACATATTACATTATGGATTGTGATAATTTTGCTCCACAGGCCGAAGTACAAATACATACGGCCGATCCTAATGCAACCGTAGACCCCGGCCCGACCTTTGTAATAGATACTCCCGAAGCGGGCCTTTATCGCCGGGAAGTAACCGTGACTTCGCAAAACGGGGAACAGACCCGGACATACCTGGTTACGGTAGAGCGCAGGTTTAACTTTGATGATATCGTAGAACAGAAGTTCAACAATGTCCTTTTGGTCAATAACAACCCGGCAACTAACGGGGGCTATAAATTTGTGAAATTTGAGTGGTTTAAAAACGGGAAATCCATAGGTACCGGGCAATACTATTCTGCCGGGAACAATAAAGAGGACCTGCTGGACCCGACAGCCCGCTATAGCGTGCGTATGACTACGGATACAGGCGATGTATTGACCACATGCGGAGGAGAGATTATGCTGGAAGCCTCCCTGGATATGAAGGCTTATCCCAACCCGGTCCTTTCCGGTGAACTTTTGCATATTCTGGCAGATTTACCGGAAGAAGAGCTTTCCCACCTTACTATCAACGTATATAACCAGAACGGAAGGGAAGTACTGCGCACAACGGGGAGGGAGAAAGAAACGGCCGTTTCCCTTCCCCGTATACCGGGAGTTTATCTGGTAAGCTGCCGGACAAACCAAAGAAAAAAGACCTTTAAGATTATCGTAAAATAGTATGACCTCGTGGAGACGCCCGGAAAAAGATATTTAAGAAATATCAGGTGTTAACCGGCACGCAATTCCGGGGCGTCTCTTTATAAACAATAACAAACGTTGCAATGAAAAATACTACAGTTTTTATACATTCGGCAATTGTGGTTCTGACCATGGCTTTTGCCATTATGCCATGTACGGCTCAAAATAATAATGAACTATCTGTTTATATCTCCGGTCCGTTCCAGTCCCTGAGATCCGATGCCGGGGAAGGAGGAGAATACCAATCCCGTAACGGGGGAAGTTTTGGTATAGGCTATGGCTATGCATTTAATGAGAACTGGAGCCTGTTGGTAAATGCGGAACTACAACTATATCGTTCGGCATGGCGTTATGAGCGTTTTGGAGACGCCTATGAAACCACGGACATGGAAGGAGACGATTTTGAATTCCGGTATACGTTTTCCGGATATAAAGAAAAACAAAAGGCTTATTTTGTGGAAGTCCCGCTGATGCTGCAATATACCAGCCGGGGAATGTACACGCAGTTTTATGCCGCTGCAGGAGTTGGTGTGGGTTTTGTTGTTGATGCAAGCTATTCTTCGGACTACGGGCATTTGAGCACCAGCGGCTATTATCCGCAGTGGGATGCAGAATTGCATGCCCCGGAATTTATGGGGTTTGGTGATTACGGCAGCGGGCACATAGCTTCCCGCGACCTGGAACTTAAAAACTCCTATACGTTAAAGCTGGAAACGGGGATCAGGCAAATACTCAATGACAGCAATGCCATGTACCTGGGTATATACCTGAATTACGGGCTTAATGACCTGGCCGAAGGAGAAACGGCCCCATCCGTACTGACCTATCAACCGGACAACCCGTCGGATTTTGATATCAGCTCGCTCACTACTTCTTCCAATACATCGTCCGGGGATAAACTACGGGCCATAGGTTTCGGGCTAAAGCTTCGGTATGCGTTTTCCTGGTAAGACAAATGAGCAGTCTTTCATATGAAGAAACCGGGGCATATTTTCACCGGCTATGCAAAAAACTGCACAGCACACCCGGGAATACGCCGTAAAGCCTGCTGGCAAAACGGGGAGTGAAACTTGCTTCATTGGATCATTGTTTCCGAAGCACAAAACAATGCCTTTCCTCAAAACGATAGTCAATGGAAAGGGCAGGGTAGAGGCGGATAATGGATTTGACGATGGCCAGGCCCAATCCTGTAGAATTCTCGCTTTGCTCGTCTTTATAAAAACGCTCAAAGATCTGTTCCGGGTTCAGGGAGGTCTTTCCGGAATTGGAAATGACAATCTCTCTTTCCGAAATGTGAATGTCCAGTATACCGCCCGCAGCGTTGTGTACGATGGCATTCTTCAGCAGGTTGTTGATGAGAACAGTGGCCAGGTCCCGGTTCATCTCCGCAATAAAATCCCCTTTTTCATCTATGGTAATCACCGTCTTTTTGTACTTGCTCAAAACTTCCAGGTCCGTCAGCGATTGATGTACGAGTTCGTTGAGAATAATACTTTCGGAGGGCCGGAACTGCCTGTTTTCTATCCTCGATAGCATGAGCAAAGAACGGTTTAACCTTTTAAGACGCTGTAGGGTGCGGTTTACTTCGTCTATCTGCACCAGGTTCTGCTCCGAAAGGCCGTCCCTGCCCATTAACAGTTCCAGTTTGTTGATGGCAATGGCCAGGGGAGTCTGCAATTCGTGGGAAGCATTTTCTATAAACTGCTTCTGCTGGGTGTAAACAGCTTCATTCCTCGCGACCATCGCAGATATTTCGCCGTACAATTCATCGAACTCCCTTACATTGGCTGCTACGGGTTCCAGGCTTGTGCGCCCGCCTATTTTATAATTTCTCAATTGTTCCATAAGGCGGTAAAAAGGCATCCAGGCCTTTCTGAGGATAAAGTGATTGATGAGGATAATACTTACCACCAGGGCTATATACAGTACTACCAGGGCCGTGAGAAGGTCTTCCAGAAGTTCATCCTCTTCTACCGTGGAAGTATAGATTTCCAGTTGATATTCCTGCCCTCCGGAGGAAAAAATGGTTTGTAATACCCTTACCGGTTCGTCATCGTCATCGTAGGGCATATACATTTTGGAATTGTAAATATGCGACTTCCGGGAGTAATCGCCGGGGGGGAGCGGGGTTATTTTAAAGCGGGCAATGTCGTATTCGCGGGTCCGGAGTATTTCAGGATTTCCCTCGGCTTCGCGCATAATGCGCAGCCTGCTGTCTTTCAGCCCGTCATCTATATTATCATATACTTCCTCAATGATATACATATAGAACAACGCGGCCCAGAGCGCAATAATGCCCAGGATGGCAATGACCAGGTAGCGCAGCGTATAATTCTTAAGGGAGCGTTTCTGCATGGTTTATATAATTTTATACCCGACGCCGTATACTGCCTGTATATCGGCATCGGCACCGGCATTGTTCAGCTTTTTCCGGAGGTTTTTTATTTGGGAATACACAAAATCCAGGCTGTCTGCCTGGTCCGTATGATCTCCCCAGACATACTCGGCAATAGAAGTTTTGGTAATAAGCCGCTGCGGATTGGTAACGAAATAATAGAGCAGGTCGAACTCCTTCCGGTTGAGTACCAGCTCGTATTTATCTACCTGTACCGTCCTGTTTTCCGGGTCTATGGTAATATTGCGCCAGCCGATGTGTTGTTCCCCGTTCTGGTTTCTCCTCCGGATGGCCGATTTTACCCGGGCATTTAACTCGGCCAGGTGAAAAGGTTTGGCCAGGTAATCATCGGCCCCCAGTTCCAGTCCCAGGACCTTATCGTCTACGGCATCTTTTGCCGAGATAATGATAACGGCTTCCTGTTTTTTCAGTTTTTTGATCTCCGAGAGCAATTCCAGCCCGCTTCCGCCGGGGAGCATAATATCAAGTAATATACAGTCATAGGCAAAAGAAATGATCTTGTCAAGCGCACTACGGAAGTCGGTCGCGGTCTCTACAAGGTAGGTCTCCTTTTCGAGGGATTCTTTCATGACCTTTATGAGGTCGTGCTCGTCTTCTACAATGAGGATCTTCATAATGCTAAATTACTTAAATTATATGGGTAAAAGTATAGTGTAAATTAGGAATGATTTGGGAATAGCACCTGTTTATCAACTACCCTTTATAAGCAAAAGCCTTCGGGATGGCAGTTCCGAAGGCTTCTGAAAATAGGGCCGGTCTCATTGGGGCTTGCAGCAAATTATAATAACTCAAGACGAGTTCAATAACATTACCCCATCCCGTCCGGTCCCCACAGCTAAAAATAGTGGGTACGTTATTTACTCCTAGTCCCAGCCTCCACCAAGCGCACGGTACATATTCACCATGGCGTTCATTTGCTGCATTTTGGTCTCTACCAGTTCAAATCTCGATTCCAGGGCATCCCTTTGGGTCAGCAGGACTTCCATATAATCGGCCCTTGCAGACCTGAAAAGGATATTGGAAATATCTATAGACTTGATAAGAGCATCTACCTCTTTGGATTTCAGATCGTAGCTTTTTTCCAGGTTGCTGATCCTGGCCAGCTGGTTAGCTACTTCTATATAAGCATTGAGGATAGTACGTTCATAATTATAGACGGCCTGTATCTGCCTGGCATTGGCGCTGTAATAGGTAGCCTTGATCTCGTTCCTGTTAATCAGGGGAGCCGTAAGATCTCCGGCTACGCTATAGAGCAGGGACTCCGGGGTACGGAGCAGGTATTTGGGGTTAAAGGCCTGGTAGCCTATACCTGCCGAGATACCCAGGGAGGGATAAAACCGGGCTTTGGCAACCTTTACATCCAGTTTGGAGGCCATGAGTTCCAGTTCGGCCTGTTTGATATCCGGCCGGTTTTCCAGCAGTTGCGATGGTAACCCCGAATGTACCTGTTCGGGTATGAGGTCACTAAACGCTTCGGAATCCCTTTCTATAGGCTGGGGGTACCGGCCCACGAGAAAATTGATCCTGTTTTCCGTTTCGGTGATCTTTTGCTGTATATCAAATTGCAGGCTCCTGGTATGCAGTACCTCTGCTTCGAATTTACGTACTGCCAGTTCATTGACCCGTGCCGCTTCTTTTTGAAGCCTTACGATCTTGAGTGCATTGGTCTGAATATCGATATTCTGTTTAACGATATCCAGCTGGTTGTCCAGGGCCAGTAACTCGTAATAGGAGTTGGCAATTTCCGCGATGAGATTGGTGATCACGAAATTTTTACCTTCCATCGTAGAGAGGTACCTGCTTACTGCAGCTTTTTTGGCATTGTGCAGCTTTCCCCAGATATCTACCTCCCATGAAGCATAAGCCCCCACCAGGTAATCCTGTAAAGGTTCCGGCATTTCCCTTCCGGGTTTGATATCGGTAGTGGCTTCACTGGCGCCAAGGCTTGTGTACCTGGCTTTCTTGTCAACTGCGGCTCCTCCTTTGAGACCGATGAAAGGCAGGTATTCCCCTTTTCGGGCCCTTACCTCGTTTCTGGCTATTTCCAGTTCCTGAAGTGTGATGTTCAGTTCCTGGTTGTTTTGCAGGGCCTCGCTGATAAGGGTATCGAGATGAGGGTCAATAAAATACTCCTTCCATTTTATCCGAGCCGAATTTAAACTGTCTCCTGATTGATCTGCATACCGGGCCGGGACCGTCGTATCTTCCTGCACGGTTTCTAAAGAGGGGGCACAGGAGTAAAGTGTAGCCAATGCAAAAATCCCAACCAGAGACGCTTTGCCATAGTGTACTATATTTGTCTTATTCATCATCTGATCTTTTCATTAATTTTGTCAAGAGCTTGTTCATTTTGCGGATCTTGTCCTGTAATTTGCTTTTTCCTTCACTTATACGCATAAGTTCTTCAGAAACAGGCTCCGTATCTTCGTCCCGGATAAGTTGCTTTCCGTCGGATAACTTCGCAAAAATGTAGTATAACCCCGGAATTACCAGCACCCCGAGCGTAGTACCGAGAAGCATTCCTCCCATGGCAGAACCACCTATGGTCTTATTCCCTATGGCCCCTGCTCCCGTTGCAATGACCAGTGGGATCAGACCGGCGATAAATGCAAATGAGGTCATCAAAATAGGCCTGAACCTTACCCGGGCGCCTTCAATGGCTGCTTCGGTAATGGAGGCTCCTTGCGCCCGTTTCTGAACGGCAAATTCTACGATCAGTACGGCATTCTTTCCTAAAAGACCGACCAGCATAATAATACCTATCTGTGCATATACGTCATTGGCAAGCCCCATCATTTTTAATAATAAGAAAGAACCGAAAATACCTATGGGCAGTGAAAGGATAACGGCAAGAGGTAACATGAGACTTTCATACTGGGCAGCCAAAACCAGATATACAAAAACAAGTACAATGGCGAAAATGTAGATAGATTCGCTTCCGCGGGATGCTTCGTCATAGGAAAGGCCTTCCCATGCAATGTCATATCCCCGGGGCAATGTTTGTGAGGCAACCTCATTTATGGCACTTATGGCATCTCCGGAAGTGTACCCGGCTGCCGGAAGCCCTCTTATGGCTGCCGAATTATAAAGGTTATACCGGGTAATTTCATTAGGGCCCAACCTCTTTTCCATGGTCATAAAAGCCGAATAAGGCACCATTTCCCCTTCCTCGTTTTTAACATAGAATTTTTCCAGGTCCGAAGGCATTCTCCTGTATTCCGGGGCTGCCTGGGTATACACCTTAAAGAACCTGCCATATTTAATGAATCCCTGCTCGTAGGTACTACCGATAAGGATATTCAGGTTTTCCATGGCTTTTCCGATAGAAACGCCTTTCTGCATGGCTGCTTTGTTATTGATCTTTAGCTCATACTGCGGATAATTAGCAGCAAAAAAGGTAAAGAGTCCTGTTATTTCCTTACGTTTTCTCAAGGCGTCCATAAAATTGTCATTCACTTTTTCGAACTCCTGAAAATCCGTACTGTTTGTTTTATCCAACAGGCGCAGGGAGAAACCTCCTGAAGAACCAAATCCGGGAACGGCAGGGGGTTCGAAGTATTCTATGATAGCCCCGAGGTCCTGAGTTTCTTCTTCCAGTTCTTCCATGATCTCATGGACACTGTGATGGCGCTCTGACCAGGGTTTCAGGTTAATGAGACAGGTACCTGCATTAGAACCCCGTCCTTCGGTCATGATTTCATATCCGGCCAGGGAAGAAACAGATTCCACACCATCCATTTCTTCACATATTTTTTGCAGTTTCCTGGCAACCTCGTTGGTACGTTCCAATGTAGACCCGGGGGGTGTCTGTATAATAGCATAGATCATTCCCTGGTCTTCATTCGGAATAAAACCTGCCGGTAATACCTGGTTTGTCAGAAAGATACCGGCGCAAAAGGCTATTAATATACCAAAGGTCATTACCCTCCGGTTCACAATTAATTTCAGGATGCCTACATATTTTCCCGTCAGCGTATCGAATTTGCGGTTAAACCAGTCTATAAACCGGTCTACAGGCGATTTTTTCCTGGTTTTTCCGTGGTTGTTTTTCAATAACATGGCACATAATACCGGGGTAAGTGTCAGCGCAACAATCGCGGATAGTATAATGGAACCGGCCATAGTGATAGAGAATTGCCGGTAAAATACTCCGACAGGCCCGGTCATAAACGAAATCGGAATAAACACAGACACCATAACCAGCGTAATGGCCAGAATGGCTCCGCCTATTTCTCCCAATACGGCATAAGATGCCTTGTAAGGCGAGAGGTGTTCCTTTTCCATTTTCTCGTGAACAGCCTCTACGACCACAATGGCATCATCCACTACGATACCAATGGCCAATACAAGTGCAAAGAGCGTGATGAGGTTTATGGAAAGCCCGAACAACTGCATAATAAAGAACGTACCTATTAGGGATACGGGCACGGCAATGATGGGGATTATGGTAGAACGCCAGTCTCCCAAAAACAGGAAAACCACAATAGCCACCAATATAAAGGCATCCCGGAGCGTATGCAATACCTGTTCAATGGAAGCGTCGAGAAAGTTGGAGACGTCATAACCTATTTTGTAATCTATTCCAGGAGGAAAATCTTCTTCGAGTTCTTTAAGTTTTTCCTTAACCGCATCGATAACGTCACTACCGTTACTTCCGAAGGTCTGTTTCAGCACAATAGAGGCCGACGGGTTACCGTCCAGGTTGGAATAAATGTCAAAAAATTCACTCCCCAGTTCTACATCGGCTACATCCCTGAGTTTTAATATCTCTCCGTTTTCTTTGGCCCGGATGATGATATTCTTATAATCTTCGGGTTCGTTGTACCTTCCCTGGTATACCAATACATATTCCAGTGACTGGGTTTTCTTACCGGAACTTCTTCCCAGTCGCCCCGGACGTGCAATTATGCTCTGCTCATCCATGGCTTCCAGGACCTCTTCGGCGGAAACTTTATAGGCCCTCATACGATCGGGTTTCAGCCAGACCCGCATTGCGTATTTCCGGCTACCGAGTATTTTTGCACTGGCGATACCGTTTATACGTTGTATTTCCGGGATAATTTTTGTGTATGCATAGTTGTAAAGAAATTTTTCATCGCTGTTTTTTTCTTTACTGTATAAATTCACATACATAAGCATACTGGGCTGCACGGGAGTGATGATAACCCCTTCCCGTTGTACGAGCTCCGGCAGCAATGGCATTACCTGGTCGACCCGGGTCTTAACCCGGACTACGGCCTGGTTGGGATCAGTACCCGGTTCGAAAATAATACGCAGGGTACCTTCACCCGCACTGGTAGCATCCGAAGCTATATAGCGCATGCCCTGGACACCGTTTATGGATGTTTCCAAAGGAATGAGCGTGGATTTTACCAATACATCTGCGCTGGCCCCTGGATATGCTATGAAAATATTGACGGTGGTAGGGGCAATTTGCGGAAACTGCGATATAGGCAGTTGTTTGATGGCCAGTAAACCGACAAAAACTATGATTACCGATATGACAATAGCCAGTACGGGTCTCTTTATAAATTTAGCAAACATTTTACGCTGTTTTATAGGTTTGAATTACTCTGCATACATGTCCAGGTTCGCTATCACTTCTTTCGGTTTTTCAACTTCATAAGCGATCTTTTCACCGTCCTTCACCATCCGGATGCCCTCGAGTAATATTTTGTCGTTTACGGACAACCCTCCATCTACAATGAATAAATGCGGTAATTCTGCTTTTATGGAAATCTCCCTTTGCCTGACACGGCCATCTTTATCGATGACAAAAACAAATTTTTTACTCAGAACCTCAAAGGTTGCTTTTTGGGGTATGATCAATACATCCTTTAAGGGGACTTCCATAAGAATGCTCCCGGTTTCACCATGTCTTAAAAGTCTCTTGGGATTGGGGAAAGTGGCCCGGAAAGGGATATTCCCGGTTTCGTTGTCAAAGTCGGCCTCTATGGTTTCTACTACTCCCGGTTGTTCGAAAAGCCGGTTGTTTGCCATCAGGAGGTTAACCGCCGTCTGGTTATCTTCTTCGGCTTTCGACATATAATCCAGGTATTCGGCTTCGGTAACATTATAATACACCCATACTTTACTGTTGTCAGACAATTCGGTGAGTAGCTCTCCTTCTTCGAGGTAACTGCCCAGCCTTACGTGGAAGCGGTCGATAATCCCGTCAAAAGGAGCCCGGATTTCGGTAAACTGCAGATGCACTCTCGAAAGTTCCATTTCGGCTTTAGCTTTGTTCAGCCTTGCTTTGGCCATGGCCAGCTCATTGGGGGCTACTACGTCGCTGTCTGCCAGCTTCTTGGTGTTCTGGTATTCGATTTCCGCAAATTCGGCCTCAGCCTCGGCTTTTTGCAGTTCGGCCTGATAAAGGTTGGGCATAATGCGAAACAGCAATTGTCCCTTTTTAACAAATTGTCCTTCGTCTACATAAATGTTTTGCAGATAGCCCCTTTCCTGGGCTCTCAGTTCTATGTGTTGTATGGAATGTACCTGCGCCACATAGTCTTTGGTAATCAGGGTGTCCTTCCTTATAGGAGTTGTGGCAAGATATTTCGTACCCTCTCCTTTTTTTTCTTTTTCAGTGTTGCAACTTGTGTGGCAAAGCAGGGCACACAAGCCAGTAAGCATGAGAATTTTCCTCATCATAACTTTAATTTTTAATAATGCGGTTTGGTAGAAGATTTTAGTAATATGTATGGCAATGGCACGGGAGAATACGTGGTTCCTTACGGCAAAAAATTGCTGCAGAATATTTCCGTACCAAAAAAAATACAAAGGGAGTGCAGGAGAAAACCTTTATTCAGGCATGCCTGCTGAAAGATAAATCATATCCGGAATACGCGGAAACGGATATATAGAGGTGTTAATGATAAAAAAAGGAAAAATTGCTTGGAGAAAAATAAGCGTTTTCTGGCGTGGTAGAGGAAATTGCCAAAAATAAGAGCATAAAAAAGAGCAGTAATATTTGTATTGCTGCTCCCCGGATGTTTTTTAAATGAGATTAACTCGTTGTATTCTTCTTCGATATTTCTTTCTTCGGTTTCGTGGCCTCGTTGTTCCCTGTCGAGGGAAGCAGAGCGGATAACGAAGTCCGGCTTGTCCTGTATGGCATCAAAACCGGCAAACTCGTAACTCTCCATGTCGGAGACCGAGGCTATGCATGAAGCAATATCCCGATCTATATGAGCGTGAAGCAGATTATATCCGCTCAAAAGAAAAACGCTCAACGATATAAAAAACCGAATTACTAATTTCATATCGGCGTCAAAACTAAAGAAAGTTAATTAGCCAGACAAGAGGTTCTTCGTTAAATAATGTTAGATTTTCGTAAAGCTTATTTTAAAAAGGGATTTTTTGAATTTATTGGAGTTTTTTCTTCCAATTTTCCGATGTTTTTAAGGGAAGAAACGTGCTTTTCCTTATTATTATGCATGTTACCCCCTGAAAAAGAGGGGCGATAGGGTAATTTACGTAAGTTTTATGGATATAAACTTGTAAAAGAGAAGTCATGCTTTTACGGACTAAGGAAATTTACGGTAAAAATGTCCACTGTTTTATGGGGCCATATTAAAAGTAAAGAGACCACAATGGTTATTGCAGTCTCTTTACTAAAAATACTTTTTTAATTGAAGAATGTTATTCCATTATTTCTGGATCCATTCTCCGTTTTCGTTAGCATAAAGAACAGTGGATTCTTCACCGATGGTGACTTCCAGTTTGTATTCTTTAGCTTCGTTTACAGATGCTTTGTCTATAGTAGCTCCGGCATAATCTCTCTCTAAAGCCTCTGTAATTGCAGCAGGAACTTCATCTGCAGAAATTTCTGTAAATTCTTCCTGGTTAACTGTGATTACCAGGTTCTCGTTAGCATCTATGGTAGTTGCTGCCTGGGTAGCAAATCCTCCTAAAACTAATGCTGCTGCTAAAAATAAATTTTTCATGATTTTATGTTTTTTGTTAAACTTATATACTTGTGATGAGTATATTGAAATTTTCATGCCATATCATTAGGGTTTATGTAATAGATTGTTTTTCAGTGGTTTTTGAATATTTGGAATTATTGAGATCGTGTGTAATTCCACATATGGAGATATTATTTGTATAAAAAATATACACTTTTGTATTTATATTGCTTTGATATACAAATTTATTAATGTCCGTCGATAATAGTAATTACGGTTTTTCGGATAAGCCCGATGGCAACAGGAAGGGAGAGCACCTATCTATTTTCCCATAGGTGTAGGGCATATAGGTGATTTTTATTAATTTGCCGGTTTGTTGACTTAACCGATCATACTATAATTTACATGGGACGCGCTTTGAAAAATGAAGATACCTGGGCCATAATCATAGGCTTTTTTCTAATACTCACCGGACTTGTCGTCTTTTTTATAAGTCCCTACTCCGGAATAAAGCAGGAGAATAAGTTGCTTCTGGAAGAATTAAAGCAGGAATCATTTCCTTATAAAACGGTGAAATGGTACCAGGTTTCGGAAAGAAAATCCGCTTTATCATCATCAGGTACACCGGCAGGCGACATTATACATAAACTGTTGCGAAGCCCTGTCAAATGGGAGTATAATCCTGTAAAATCGTTGTATAAAGAGCAGGCCCTTGATAAAACTGCAATCGCGAGAGCAGAGAATAAGCTTTCCGGGCTGGAAGAAGAAGCTCTTACCCTTCATCGTCAGTTTATTCGTCAGGGAGCGTCCGGTTCTCAAGCCGCACATGATGCCGGTGAGGCCGCGGCAACATGGTATGAAGCCGGTAAAGCGCTAGATAAAATACGAAAAAACAGTTCGTCTTATAATTTATTGTGGACATTGCCTTTATTAGCTTTGATATTGGGGCTTTTGTTTTCCGTGGGAGGATATTATATGGGATATGGTTTCCGATCGTTTTTCACAGGTTTTCTCGGAGTTTTTGCCCTGGCTTTGATTTCCTTTATTTTAGGCAAACAGGCGGAGGTGAGCTCTATGGGGTTCGGGTATCCTATATGGGGAATTGTTCTGGGCATGCTTATTTCCAATACGGTGGGAACGCCATCGTGGTTACTTCCCGCGGTTAAAACGGAATTTTATATTAAAACGGGACTGGTATTGCTCGGAGCGGAAATTCTTTTTGGCAAAATACTTTCCATTGGCCTTCCGGGTATATTTGTCGCCTGGGTGGTTACCCCGGTGGTACTGGTGCTTACATACTGGTTTGGACAGAAAGTATTGAAGATTGCCAGTAAATCTCTTAACATAACCATTAGTGCGGATATGTCAGTCTGCGGCGTATCCGCTGCTATTGCCACGGCAGCGGCATCTAAGGCCAGTAAAGAAGAACTTACCCTTGCCGTAGGTCTTTCCATGGTGTTTACTTCTGTAATGATGGTGCTTTTACCGGCCTTTATCAATATGACAGGAATGCCCGAAGTACTTGGCGGTGCCTGGATAGGAGGTACTATAGACGCTACAGGCGCGGTGGTAGCGGCGGGGGCATTTCTGGGAGAAACTGCTTTGCAGGTGGCGGCCACCATAAAGATGATCCAGAATATGCTTATCGGATTGATCGCTTTTTTCGTAGCATATTATTTTGCACTCAAAACCAAAGATACCCCAGGGACGAAAGTGACGGCTAATGAGCTTTGGTTGCGTTTCCCGAAATTTATTCTCGGTTTCGTAGGTGCATCCGTGCTTATTTCCCTTCTGTATTACTGGAGCGGTACAACCCTTGGAGAAGCACTCATAGACCGTGGCCTTATACGGGGATTCACCAAGAACATCAGGGGATGGTTGTTTTGTCTGGCCTTTGTCAGTATTGGTCTTTCTGTTAATTTTAAGGAACTGAAATCCCATTTTAGCGGGGGAAAACCCCTGATCCTTTATGCTTGTGGCCAGCTTTTTAACCTGTTGCTTACCCTGGGAATGGCATATCTCATGTTTTATATCATATTTCCGGAAATCACAGCAAACCTGTAATGAAGAATAAAATAGTAAAACTGATTGCTGTCGTTATTGCTATTCTGCTCGTGCAGTTGGCCCTGCTCTGTGTCCACCGTAACCTGCCCGGTTATGAAAGGTTCCGGGATTGTGCGGAAAAGACAGATGTGGATATGAACGCATTGTTCTATTCCGAGGAGAAACACACCAGTGATGCGGCACGCTGCCTGCGGGATAAAGTCAGAAAAATGGAAGAGGTAAACGCACCTTGAAATTCAAAAAAGCTTTCCTGTGTTTTTTAATTTTGGAGTGGTGAATCGATGGGATATACAGGTGGAAATATTTTGGTGAGTACACTGAAAATTTATTTTGCCACGAATTCACGAATAATTTATAAAGAATTCCCTTATTATCCGTGAACCAGGGCTAAAGTCTTTCCATTAATCTCAGGTTTTACGACGCCTTTGCCCCGGAGAAAACATAAACAAAATAATTTTCGGATATTCGTATATGTAAGGGATGTAAAAGATAAAAGGTAACTGCCGGATAAAATGCAAACGGAATACGACGCCATAGTGGTAGGATCGGGACCTAATGGTCTTGCTGCCGCAATAAAACTTCAGTCCGAAGGCCTGGAGGTTTTGCTCGTGGAAGGAAAAGATACGGTAGGAGGGGGAATGCGGACGATGGAACTGACCCTGCCCGGCTTTCTGCACGATGTCTGTTCTGCTGTTCATCCCATTGCCATTGCCTCTCCTTATTTGTCCGGGCTTCCGCTTCACGAACATGGTCTGGAATACATTCTGCCTGAAGTGGATTGCGCACATCCTTTTGACGATGGTTCGGCTGCCCACCTGGAACGTTCGGTGGAGCGGACGGCACGCTCATTAGGTGCCGACAAAGAGGTATACCTGGATCTGTACGGACCGTTTAAGAAAAACTGGAAGAAAATAGCCCCGGATGTGCTGGGACCACTGTCCATACCTTCACATCCGGCGGAAATGCTGAAATTCGGATTGAAAGCCCTGCAACCGGCTACGAGGTTTGCAAACCGTTTTACGACAGAGAAGGGCAGGGGACTATGGGCCGGTATGGCAGCCCATTCCCTGCAACCTTTGACCAACTGGGCTACTTCGGCCATAGGGCTCGTACTTTGCGTGTCCGGACATACGGGAGGCTGGCCCATAGCAAAGGGAGGCTCTCAGAGCATTGCCACCGCCCTTGCCTCTTATTTTTCTTCTTTGGGCGGAACCATCCGGACCGGGTTGCATGTGGAGTCGTTAGAACAGTTACCATCTGCCCGTGCGGTTCTTCTGGATGTTACTCCCCGCCAGTTGCTGGAGATTGCCGGGCATAAATTTTCTTCGGTCTACAAATGGCAGCTCAGGCGTTATCGTTACGGGATGGGGGTATTTAAAATCGACTGGTCCCTCGATGGTCCCATACCTTTTACGGCAGAAGTTTGCAGGAAGGCAGGTACGGTACACCTGGGGAATACGATGGAAGAAATAGTGTATTCCGAAAAAGAGGCGGAGAAGGGGAGGTTAGCAGATAAACCTTTCGTACTGCTGGCTCAGCAAAGTTTGTTCGACACCACCAGGGCGCCGAAAGGAAAACATACGGCATGGGCCTACTGCCATGTACCTCATGGTTCCGCAGAAGACCGTACTGCCATTATTGAAGAGCAGGTAGAGCGTTTTGCGCCGGGGTTCAAAGACCTTATCCTCGCCCGGAATACCATGAATACCGGGGCTATGCAGGCGTACAACCCTAATTACATAGGAGGAGATATTAACGGAGGGATTATTGATATCCGTCAGCTTTTTACCCGTCCGGCGCTCAGGAAATCTCCATACCGCACTTCCGCAAAAGGCCTGTACCTCTGTTCTTCTTCCACACCACCCGGAGGAGGGGTCCATGGAATGTGCGGATATCATGCTGCCATGAGGGTATTGAAAGATATGGGGTTCCAACGGTAACCCTGCTCCGTTACAATAAAAACGCAAAACTTCACCTCCGGAAGATATGCATGAAACGAAGTAATCATTTCGGTCCCGGACCACCTATTTAACTGCAGCTTCCAGTTCTTTCTCCCTGTACACCGTGGGGGTTACGCCGTAAAATTCCTTAAAACCGGAAGAGAATTTGGATACATTAGAAAAACCTGTGGCATACGCTACTTCCGTTATACTCAGGTTTTTCGAAATCAAAAGTTCCCCGGCCTGTTTCAGACGTATGTTCCGGATAAAATCACGGGGGGACTGGTTGGTGAGTTCTTTTAATTTCCGGAACAGGTGAACGCGGCTGATACCGATTTCCGATGCCATCATTTCCACCTGGAGTTCCGGGTTACTAATGTTATCGTTAATAAGCCGGGTCACTTTTTGTAATAGTTTTTCGTCCGCCGATTTAATATCAATTTTGCAGGAGGAGTCTTCTTTGACCTGATTTCCGCTGTATATGTTTTTGAGCAATTCCCTGTTTTTAATAAGGTTACGGACCGTCTTTTTAAGGATATCCATATTAAAGGGTTTGGAGAGATAAGCATCGGCCCCGGTTGCCAATCCTTCAATATTATCATTTACCGTGGTTTTTGCAGTGAGCAGTATTACCGGTATGTGGTTGATATTGACATTTTGCTTGATCCTTTTACAAAGTGTAATCCCGTCTATTTCGGGCATTTTAACATCACTGATAATGAGGTCCGGATTTTTTTGCAGGATACGGACAATGGCCTGTTTGCCGTTACAACATTCCGCAACATGGTATAAAGGGGCCAGTTCCTTATGAAGGTAATTGCGGATATCCTCGTCGTCATCTACGATGAGGACATTGTATTTGGTTTTGGACTGTACATGCCTGTCTTCGGTATCCGGATAAAAATTAGTGATGTAGGGTTCTCTTTTAGGCTCGTACTCCTGTGACAAGACGTTCTGTTGTGAGGAAGGCCCCATTCCGAAATGATGTGCTCCGAGTGGGATATCTATGATAAAAGAAGCCCCTTCGGAATCCGTGTTGTTTTCTGCCCGGATGGTACCGTGATGAAGGCCCACGATGGAGCGGGTAAAATGAAGCCCTATCCCTGTTCCCTCCGTAGGTTTATCTGTATTCGGATTCTGGTAAAAACGGTTAAAGATACGTTCTGTTTCCGCCGGTTTGATTCCTCTTCCGTTGTCTTTTACGGTTATCCTGGCATAGTCTTCACCGTTGCTGTATTTAACAGTTTCCAGTGCCAGCAGGATAGTACCGTTGTCCGGGGTAAATTTAAAGGCATTGGAGAGCACATTCTGAATCACCTTGTCAAAATATGCAGGGTCTGCGTACATGTATAACGAAGGCGTGCTATGACGGAATTCGAAATGGATGTTCTTGGTTTGTATCTGGTCTTCAAAAATGGTACATACTTTATGAATAAAGCCGATGATCTCTGTTTTTTGAAATTGCAGGGTTATTTGTCCTTTATCTATTTTCCTGACATCTATCAGCTGGTTGATAAGGTGGAGGATACGTTCGGAATTCCGCTGTATGAGTTTGTAGCTTCGTTGCCGTTCCGGATCGTTATCTGAGCGGATAAGTTTATTCAGTGGATTGATAATTAGTGAAATAGGTGTTTTTATTTCATGCGAAATATTAATAAAAAACTGTAGTTTGGCTTCGTTTATCTGATTGTTATATTGCTGCTTCCGGATTTTTTGCCTGGTTTTATACCGCTGATGGATCTGGTGGTAGATCAGCACACCCATTAGTATGATAAGCACCACATAGCATATTTTTGCTGTTACTGAAGCATACCACGGCGGAGAAATGATTATAGTGATCGTTTCGGGTGTGGAAAAGGTCTTGTTTTCCCTGGCTTTTACCCGGAACGTATAAGTTCCGGGGACGAGGTCGTTAAAGGTAATATTATTGCCCACCTGTCTCAGGCTTACCCAATCGTTCCTATTCAGCGAATAGTAATAGGTGATCTTTTCGGGAGAAGTAAAATTGGCAGTGGCGAATTCAATGCTGAACGTGTTGTCGTGATGGGCAAGGCGTACGGTATCGGATTCCGTGATATTTTTATCGATAATATCGTGGTCCCCTGATTTCATTCCCTTTTTTACTTCCTTGTTCTGGACGTAAAAAGCCGTAATTTTTACATCGGGTGTTTTTCCGCCATCTTTAATGGAGTCCGGATCAAAAAGGGTTACCCCATTGGTCCCGCCGAAAATAATTTCTCCGGAACTATCGGAATAGACCGCTCCTTTGCTGAATTCATTTCCCTGAAGGCCATCATTAATGTAATAATTGATAAAATGCTGTTTTTGGGTATTCAGTTTGGATATGCCGTAATGCGTACTTATCCATAGGTCACCTTTTTTATCTCCTTTGACAGCACAGATAAAGTCGCTGGACAAGCCATCGGCATTAGTGAATTTTTTCAGGTAGCCGGGCTTCGGGGACTTGCGGTACAGACCTTCGGAAGTACCTATCCAAAGGTTTTTTTGAGTGTCTTTATAAAGCGTATAAATAATATTTTTGCTGAGTGTATGGTTGGTATGTTCGCCCGTGGTAAAGGACATGGTGTTGAGGTCGAGGAAACTCAGCCCGTCATAGGTGCCGATATATAACCGGTTGTCGTCCGTATAGAGCAAACAGTTTATCCACTTATTGTGCAGCCGGTCGTCCGTATTGCTACCGGACCCTCGGCAATGCCTGGTGACTTTGCCGGTTTGCAGGTTAAGGGAAAACAATCCTGCACCCATAGAACCTATCCAAAGATTTTTGTCATTGTCTTCCGTTATGGCATAAATGCTCTCTACTTTGTGCAGCTGATCGTCGACAATCTGGTCTACGTAATCAAATTTCCCAGTTTTACGGTCTACTTTTGCCATGCCTTTCAGATAGGAACCTATCCATAAATTATGCTCCGAATCTTCGAAAACCGACATAATGGTAGCAGGAGCGTTCGGAGGGGCAAAATGCGCCACCTGTCTGCCATCCGCAGATACACCGTAAAGCCCGTCCCCATCCGTCCCTACCCACAATATTCCCTGATGATCTTTGAATACCGACATGACACAATTGGAACCAATAGCATTATTTTGAGCGGATTGATAACCTATATATTTAAAATTATTGGAGGAGGAGGGGATCAGCATCACTCCTTTCTGATAAATGCCCAGCCAAAGATTTCCCGACAGGTCTCTTGTTATGGAGTGTACCTTTGCCCTGGAGAAGTCAAATTTATTTACCCCGGGGTTGAGGTCGCTTATCTGCCGGTTCCGGGTATTAAACAATTTAATGCCTTCCCCGTCAGTACCCACGAGAATCTCATTTTCCCTGCTTACATAAAGAGTTTTTACCGGTAGCCGGCTGTGTCCCTGTTGTGCTACGTGACGGAAGGTTTTGTGTGCTTTATCATATTTAAAAAGTCCTTCATTGAGGTTGCCGGCATAAATATCTCCGTTTCTGGCCTGGCAAATGCTGGAGATATTTCCTTCCCCCGTATGGGCAGTAAAGAAATTGTCCGGTTCTTTTTTATCGGGGGAAATCAGGAAAAGTCCCTGGTCATGGGTTAATATCCATAGATTTTCGGAATCATCTTCAAAAAGTTTATTAATGTAGTCCGAAGGGATTAACGGGTCCAGGCGGACACCGCTGTATCTATTGTTTTCCTTTTTCAGCAGAAAGATCCCGAAACCGGAAGTACCAATCAGAATATCCCCGTTCTTCCGTTCTGTAATAGATGTTATATGCGGTTGCAACCTCGTTTTATCCCTGTTGTATATGGGGATCTCCGTAAAGGATTGTGTATCGTGGTCATACATTTGCAGTCCGTTGAAAAAACCGAATAGCAGGTGGTTTTCACTGTCTTCGAAAATCACGCGGACATAATTGTTTAAAATAGAGGAAGTATCCTTTTCATCATGTTTTATTTTTCTGAATTTAGCCCCGTCATAACGGTTTAGCCCGTCTTCAGTGGCTATCCAGATAAAACCCTTGGAATCCGGATACACCTGGTTAATAAGGCTGCTCGAAAGCTCGGCATCCGTAGAGTATAACTTCCCCGATTGGGCCCATGCCACCGGTATAAAAAACAAGAAACTTACAGCTCCGAACAAAACCGGACCGGTAAGAGGGGAAGCGATTAATGATTTGAAATACCTGAATGCAATGTTCTTTATCATGACGGTTACTCTGAAATTAAACGAAAACACGGTATTGATATTGGGATTTCTGCACGTCCCCCGAAACGATAGTGTTATAAAAAAATACATCCGTTTCCGGTTCTGTGAACCTCGCTCTGAACACTATAAAATATATTGCTTATATACCATATAGTTTTAATGACTACAATGTATTGTTATTTTTTTATATTCTCAATATTTATGATAAAAAAATATTAACAACTATCGTCTTGTTTATTTTTTTTAAATGATTAGAAGAGGATTTACCATTTCAGGACCGGTTTGCGGTAAAAGTATTGACGCCGTATACTTTACCGGGTGATGTCCCGATAAGAATGGAAGGTCAGGCAGAACAGCGGAATATGATATTATTTCTTAAATGGCTATTTGAGTAGGTATTTGGTATAAAAAAAGGTTTAATAATGATGTTTTTGCATTGCGTGTAAGTTAATTACTATTAAATTAATAGTATGATGTTCATATTGTAACCTACCGGAAAGAAATTGTAACCTGGCGAATATACTTATTGTGCCCGAAGAAATAATTTTATGACCGATGAAATAATAAAGTGAACCGGTAGAGGCAGAACAGCTTTTTACGGGAATCATACCGGAAACTTTCATCCTTCATATAATTATTAAATATATCAGAAAACCAACCATGCCGAAATTTGCGATCTGTCCGTTTTTGTTTAAAAGTATATTTTTCGCGGTTCTGTTTGTACAATTAACCGGCTGCAGACAGAAAGAGGAACAATTGCATCTCCGAACAGCTTACTTTGACTATTTTCACTATAACGGCGAAGACGATTTTTATAAAGAGAACCCTTTACCCGATGCGGAATCCTTCTATAATCCCATTCTTCTGGGATGGTATTCCGATCCCAGTATTTGCAGGAACGGGGATGATTATTTTTTAGTCACAAGTACCTTTTCCTATTTCCCCGGGGTCCCCGTTTTTCACAGTACTGACCTGGTAAACTGGAAACAGATCGGGAATATACTGAACCGCCCTTCCCAGTTGGAACTTGACGGGCAACGGACCAGTCAGGGGATTTTTGCCCCCGCCATTAGTTACAATCCGCATAATGAAATCTATTATATGATAACCACCAACATTGGCGGAGGTAATTTTTTCGTAAAGACCAAAGATCCTTTCGGCGAATGGTCCGACCCGGTATGGCTTCCGGACGTTCACGGTATTGACCCTTCTTTCTTTTTTGACGATGACGGAAAAGCATATATAGTGAATAATGATGAACCGGACGGTGGCTCCACCTATGAAGGCCACCGTGCTATCCGTATCGTGGAATTTGACGTAGAAAATGAAAAAACAACAGGTGCCAGTAAAATGCTTGTCAACGGAGGGGTGGATCTAAAAGAAAAGCCGATCTGGATAGAAGGGCCACATATGTATAAGATCAATGGCAAATACTTTTTAATGTGTGCCGAAGGAGGGACTTCCGTGAATCACCGGGAGGTAATATTTTCTTCGGAAACTGTGATGGGACCTTACAAACCCTGGGACAAAAATCCCATCCTTACCCAGAAGCACCTCGATCCGGAAAGGCCCCTGCCCGTAACCTGTGCCGGTCATGCCGATCTCATCCAAAAACAGGATGGCGAATGGTGGGCCGTATTCCTGGCATGCCGTCCCATAGAAAACGAATTTGAAAATCTGGGAAGGGAGACGTTTTTAATGCCGGTAAAATGGAGTGATGACGGGTTTCCCTACATGACACGGGGAAATGAGACCGTGCCTCGTATACTCAAAATGGAAGGGGTGAGTAGAAAGGATAACGTAACCTTTGGTAATTTTTCCGTAGAGGAAGAGTTCGATAACGAACAATTGGCACCGCAATGGATGACCCTACGGGGGCCTGCAGACAGCTTATATTCCTTACGGGAGAAACCGGGCTGCCTTGCCCTTAAATGTACGGATGTGAATACCACCGAATTAAAAGAACCGGCTTTTGTAACCAGAAGATTACAGCACCACAGGTTCACATGCGAAACCGCATTGCTCTTTGCCCCGGAAACAGAGAATGAGCAGGCCGGATTATTATTGTTTAAGGATGAAAAACATCAATACGGATTGCTGGTGAGGAAAAAGGGAGAGGGAATGGAAATATCCGTTCAGAAGATCAGTCCGGAAGGAACAGAAACACTCGGTAACCGGGACCTTCCGGAAAATAATACTTCTAAGCCCGTTGAGCTGAAAATAATTTCATCAGGTAAATATTTCGAATTTTTCTGCAAACAGGGAAATAATGAATGGAACAAAGTGGCAGACCAGGTTCCCGCAAGGCATTTGTCTACAGCTAATTCCTATGGCTTTACAGGTACCACGGTGGGGATGTATGCCGGTTCCGGAAAATTTTAGAACATAGTGAATGGTTCCGTAATGGGAATTGTGAGACCATTCCGCGCCCCAATATCTTTTCGAATGCACCGATTCATGCTAAGTATGGTATAAGAAGTTTAACCAATCAAAAATTAAGAACCGGGACTGCAATACAGGAATGTCTTTCACGGCATGAGGCTTTTTGACAGTTGTCTTCCGTGAGTGTTCCCGGTTTTTAATAAATCTTTAAAATCAAATTTTATGCAAAGTGTAATTCTACGACCTTTTTTGCAAAGGAGGTATTCCTGGTTTTTCCGGATTGCCTGTTCCCTTACATTCTTGTTCCTCCTTATGGGCAGTGCCAATGCACAACAAACCGTAACCGGGACAACCCTGGACGAATCGGGGACAGCGCTTCCCGGAGTGAGCGTCCGGGTAAAAGGGACCAATACCGGGACAGTGAGTGATTTTGATGGTAATTACTCCATTGGGGTACCCGATGAAAATGCCGTGCTCGTATTTTCCTATATCGGGTTTAAAACAATGGAAGTAACTGTGGGCGGGCAATCCGTCATGAATGTTACGATGGAAGAAGATTTACAGCAACTCGATGAAGTGGTTGTTGTCGGATACGGAACCCAGCGGAAAGAAGCCGTAACCGGGTCGGTTGTTTCCGTAAGCGGAGATATAATGCGTGAAGTGGCAACGCCCAATATCACGCAGTCATTGCAGGGGCGTATGCCGGGGGTAGAGATATCGCAAACATCATCCCAGCCCGGGGCCACCATGCAAATACGTATACGCGGTACGCGCTCGCTCACGGCCAGTAACGATCCGCTGGTGGTGCTGAACGGTATTCCGTTTACCGGGTCTATTGCAGACATTAACCCAGCGGACATTAAAAGTATTGACATACTGAAGGATGCTTCGGCTACGGCCATTTACGGTTCCAGGGGAGCAAACGGTGTAGTCCTGGTAACAACCAACCAGGGGTACAGAGGGGAAGAAGCCAAAATAAGTTACAGCGGTTATTTTGGAACGCGGTCTGTTTTTGCCAGGTATCCCATGATGAACGGCCCGGAGTTCGTAGCACTCCGAGAGGCTGCCGGCTTGTATGGGAACGGTCCCGATGAATTTAACGATGTAAATACGGATTGGCAGGACCTGTTTTACAGGACAGGTATATTAACCAGTCATGATATTACAGTTACCGGAGGGGGTGAAAAAGGCAGTTTTAACTTTGGTGTGGGGTACCTTAAGGACGAGGGTGTGATCCCCACACAGCAATATGAACGTATTTCACTGCGTACGACCATTGACCAGCAGATCGGGGAGCACCTCCGTGTGGGTTTGAGTTCGAACAATAACTATAATGTCAGCGAGGGTAACCAGATCGGTGTCGGGGGGCCGTTGGGCATGTCGCCCATTATTGACCCCTACAATGAAGACGGTACTTTGAAACGGACCGTAAGTTCAGCCCTTGATGATTCCTGGGTATATACCCGGGGAGTGATCGAAGGGCTGGGAGACCGGTGGTTGAGTGAGACCAGGGGATTTGCCACATATAATTCCCTGTATGGCGAAATAAGTATCCCTTGGGTCGAAGGCCTGAAATACCGTATGAACGTGGGACTGGACTATCGCCAGTCAAACGGTGGGGCCTTCCAGGGACGGGGTGTAAACAGTGTCAACGAGGAGACCCCTTCTACGGCTTCCGTCAGTAATTCCCATACCTTTCACTGGTTGGTTGAACACCTGTTGACGTACGACCGCACCTTTGCGGACAAACATAATATAAACGTAACGGCTTTATATTCTGCCGAACAGAACAAATACACCAGGTCGCGTATGGCCGCAAGAGATATCCCTGCCGAACAATTCCAGTTCTATAACCTGGGGCATGCCGACGGGGAGATTACCATAAACCCGGCCGACCAGGTCTACGAACTTTGGGGATTGATGTCGTGGATGGGCCGTGTTATGTATTCGTATGATGACCGCTACATGCTGTCGGCTACCGTGCGTTCCGACGGTTCTTCCAGGCTGGCACCGGGGCACAAATGGCATACTTACCCTGCGGTTTCGGCCGGGTGGAACATAAAGAAAGAATCGTTTATGGATAACGTTTCCTTTGTGGACATGCTAAAACTGCGCGTTGGTTACGGGCAAACCTCCAACCAGGCTATTTCTCCTTATGCTACACTCGGGCGTTTGGACACCAGACCCTACAATTTCGGTAACGATGATTATGCTACGGGATTCTTTGTATCCGCATTGCCGAATGCCAATCTGGGATGGGAATATTCCGAGACCTGGAATTACGGGCTTGATTTTTCCTTATTGGGCAATCGCCTGTCCGGTACCATAGAGTATTACGTGACAAATACAAAAGACCTTCTTCTCGGAGTTGGTCTGCCTCCTACCTCGGGAGTGGGCAGTTATACGGCCAATATAGGTGAGACTCAGAACAAAGGACTGGAACTTTCGCTCAACGGACTGATCCTCGACACTCCCGGCGGCTGGACATGGGAGGCCGGGATCAATATATACGGTAACCGGAACAAACTGGTGTCACTCGCTTCCGGGACGGACAGGGACGAAGGAAACTGGTGGTTTGTAGGGCATCCCATTGATGTGATCTATGATTATGAATATACAGGGCTCTGGCAGGAAGACGATCCCTACCTCGATATCCTGGAACCCGGAGGAAATGTGGGGATGATCAAGGTAAAATATGCCGGTGACTATAATGAGGATGGTTCACCTACGAGAGAAATCGGTCCCGAAGACCGGCAGATCATCAACCTGCAACCGGATTTCCAGGGAGGTTTCAACAGCCGTGTTGCCTATAAGAATTTCGATCTTACTACGGTAGGAGCCTTCAGAAGCGGAGGGACACTCATAAGTACGCTCCATACAGCTTCCGGATATCTTAATATGTTGAGCGGAAGGAGGAATAACGTAAAAGTGGACTACTGGACTCCTGAGAACACCGATGCCAAATATCCTGCTCCGGGGGGAATTATGAGTGGTGACAATCCCAAATACGGAAATACCCTGGGATATTTCGATGCCTCTTACCTCAAGATACGAACCATAACCCTGGGGTATAACTTCGATCAAAACGACTGGCTGAAAAAAGCCGGTATCGGAAACCTGAGACTCTATGCCACGGTGCAGAATCCCTTTGTTGTGTTTTCGCCTTTTCATAAGGAAACCGGGATGGACCCCGAAACCAATTCCTATGCCGACGAAAATGCGGCAGTGACAGGAACATACCCGAGCCGTTTGCTTACCATAGGGACCAATGCACCGGCAACACGCAATTATATGATAGGGCTAAATGTAACATTCTGAAAAACAAACAAACTAAACACATGAAAAGGATACATATAAAAACATTCGCAGGAGCGGTCTTGATGGCATTGTTCCTGACATCGTGCTCTGATATTCTGGATGAAGAGCCGCGAAGTATTTATGAACCCAGTTTTTTTGCTACCGAAGCAGGGGTCCGCGGCGGATTGACGTCTATGTACGCACACCTGCGTTACATATACGGGCAGGCCTATTATTACAATACCTGCCTTACCGGGACCGATGAAGTAACCTATGCTCAGAGTGCGGACCAGAATTTTCAGGTCATGGACCTCAGTGGAGTAGGAGGGAGCATAACTTCCACAACCAGCCGGGCCGATGTATTATGGGGGGCAGCATATTCCAACATCAATACGGCCTGTGGTATTATCGAAAACGCTGCCGAAGTGGGAATTTCGGATGACCTGATCGCAGAGGCCAGGTTTTTCCGGGCGTTTGATTATTTTATGCTGGTACAGACATTCGGAGGTGTGTCTCTGGACCTTGGGGCAGGTGAACTGACATTTAACACCAACCCTTCGAGAACTTCTGAACGTAATACCGTACCCGAAGTCTATACCAGGGCCATATTCCCGGACCTTCTTACAGCTGTTAACGACCTGCCGGATGCCGGTCGGGTCACCGGGGGCGCAACCAAAACACTGGCACGCCTTTACCTGGCCAAAGCTTATCTGACTTATGGATGGTGGCTGGAAAACCCCAACAATATCCCGACGTATCCGGAAACTCCCCGGACCGATCCGGACGGGCATGATGCACAGTGGTATTTTCAGCAGGCATATGATGTGGCTTTAGAAGCCATTAACAATCCGGGCCCATTTGGTTTGCAGGAAACTTTTTATGACGTAAACCTGGCCCCGAATGACCGTAATAATGAGATCCTGTTGTATGCGGACCATACCGAAACGAGTGAGTTCTATAACGGTGGAAGTCTTACTTATGGCAGTGGCGGTGCGCCCGATAACTTTGCGGGCTGGATGATGACCTGGAACTATACGGTGATCAGCAGCAGTTCATCCAGCTCCGGCTGGGAGCCCGTAAGTTCTGTTCAAAGAGAGGCGGTACAGGCCCTTGGTCGTCCGTGGACCCGTATGTGTCCCACCATCGGAGCCATTACCAATACCTTTGACGACAAAGAAAACGACTCCCGTTATGACGGTACGTTTACTACCGTATATCGCGGCAACTGGGATAAGGCCGGCATTAGCGGTTCTCTCTATAATGCCAATTCCATGGAAGTCAATCCCGGGGATGCGATCCTCACTTTTCTGGATGAAGAACCGGCAGAAAGCATAGATTATGTTACCCCGGTGAGCCAGGGTGCTAACGTAGGGGCAGGAGTGTTGCCGGGGAGATCCGATTTTGTCATATCGCCCGAAGGGATCAGCAGAATAGTATATCCCGGGCTCTGGAAACTCGGTCCGTACCGTACGGACAACGGTAATGGTTTGGGACAGCCCAATGCCGGGAGTACGCGTCCTTTTAATATTGCCAAATTTTCGGAACTGTATTTTATTGCTGCCGAAGCAGCCGTAAAAGGAGCATCGGGCGGACAAAGCGCATATGACCTTATTAATGTTATCCGCGAACGTGCGGGGAAATGGCGCTGGGACAATAACGGGAATACGGAAAAAGTGGAAGATAACGGCGCGGCAATGGTCGCTGCTACTCCCACGAATATAGATATTAACTATATTCTGGCAGAACGTTCGCGGGAATATTACGGTGAAGGCTATCGCTGGTACGATCTTATACGCACGCAAAAATGGGAAGAACTGGCGGGGACCTACGAAATTGGCGGCAGTAATTACGGGGACCATACCCCGCAAACCATTACGCGAAACATACAGCCATACCACTATTTGCGACCCATTCCGCAGGGACAACTCGATGCCATGGAAGGAGACAAGAGTAACTATCAAAACCCCGGATATTAAAATATCCTGTACGGTGCTGCAATGAATTTCAGGGAAGTCCCCTCGATTCGCAGCGCAAAACAGGGAACCCCTGCTGAATTTGGCTATGGAGTTTGTTTATGAAACAGGGACTGCTTTTATGGAAGTCCCTGTTTCTTGGCATATATCCATAAAAACTGGCTGTACAGATTAAAGGAATATCAGAAGAATGCCATGTGAAAGAAAGTTTGTCCAAAAGTATGGCAGGTGCAAAAAACAAAATACTACATAAGATATGAAAAGAAAAAGATGGACGGTGAGCTTCCTCTGTATTTGCGGCCTTATCATAGGAGTAACGGCACATAAAAAGGCAGATCACACAAGGAAGAGTGTACTGAAGGATGCCTATGCCGGTAAATTTTATATAGGTACGGCACTTAACGAAAGCCAGATTGAAGGAAAAAATGAAAAAGAGGTAGCTCTGGTCAAAGAACAATTCAATGCTATTGTTGCGGAGAATTGCATGAAAAGCGAAAGGATTCATCCTGAAGAAAATACTTATGATTTTACACTGCCTGATAAATTTGTAGCATTCGGAGAGCAAAACGGAATGCAGATCAACGGGCATACCCTTATCTGGCATTCACAGGCACCTGAATGGTTCTTTGAAGATGGCGACGGAAATACGGTGAGCAGGGAAGTACTGATACAACGGATGAAAGAGCATATTCATACTGTGGTAGGACGTTATAAAGGGCGGGTAAAAACCTGGGATGTGGTAAATGAAGCCGTGCTGGATAACGGGAATTTACGGAAGAGTAAATTCTATGAGATTATAGGAGAAGATTACCTGAAACTGGCTTTTGAATTTGCCCGTGAAGCCGACCCGGAGGCAAAACTGTATTATAACGATTATTCTACGGCCCTTCCGGAAAAGCGGAAAGGCATCGTAAGAATGGTCAGAAAACTGCAGGAACAGGGAGTATCCATAGACGGTATCGGTATGCAGGGACATGTAGATATCAACACCCCGGCAATAGAAGAATTTGAAAAAAGCATCCTGGCATTTTCCGAACTGGGCGTAAAGGTGATGATTACGGAATTTGATATGACTGTTCTACCCTCGCCCTGGGAAAAAACCGGCGCTGAAGTATCTGCGAAATTTGAGTACAGTAAAGAGATGGACCCTTATAAAGAAGGGTTACCCCATAATATAGTCCGGACTTTTGACAGCCGTTGTGCAGCGTTCTTCAAGCTTTTTTTGAAACATGAAGATAAAATTTCGCGTGTCACATTTTGGGGAGTAAACGACGGGAATTCATGGCGCAATAACTGGCCGGTACCCGGAAGAACAGATTATCCGCTACTGTTTGACCGCAATAATCAGCCTAAATCAGCTATAGACTCCATTCTGGCAGTGGTTTACAACAACAGGTAATCATTATGATAAAATTACTATTTTACACCATGTTTGCCGGAATAGCATTTTTCAACCACAGTAATCCGGAAAAGGAGAGAAGTATTAGAACAAGAAATAAGCAAAAACCTAAATCTGGTCAATATGTATTATCGCTATGCAAGTATTATTCTGGGAATTATTATTTTGTATGGTCACAATCTGCGGGCACAAACCCGTTCCGCATGTAATCCCGTAATATATGCCGATGTTCCCGACATGTCCATGCTACGGGTGGGGAATGCCTACTACATGAGCAGTACCACCATGCATATGAATCCGGGGGTGCCCGTTATGAAGTCCGAAGACTTGTCAAACTGGGAGATCGTAAACTATGCCTATGAGATACTGGACCCGGACAACAAAGCTCTTAATCTGGCTGATGGTAAAAGCACATACGGTAAAGGATCCTGGGCCAGTTGTTTGCGTTATCACAACGAAACTTATTACGTGAGTACCTTTGCAAAGACGACCAATAAAACCTATATATACAGAACCAAAGATATAGAAAACGGTCCGTGGAAAGTTTCAGCTTTCGGACCTGCTTACCACGATCATACTCTTTTTTTTGATGATGACGGGAAAATCTATATGATATGGGGAGGGGGAGAATTACGGATGGCAGAACTTAAAGAAGATCTCTCCGGAATAAAAGGAGGAACCGAGCGGGTACTTATCGAAAATGCCAGTGCCCCGGCGGGAGAGGATATAGGACTTCCGGCGGAAGGGTCCCAACTGTTTAAGGTTAATGGTAAATACTATCTTTTTAATATAACATGGCCCCGGAACGGTATGCGGACCGTTCTTGTACATCGTGCCGATAAGATTACCGGGCCTTATGAAGGCAAAGTGGTTCTTCAGGACAAAGGAGTAGCACAGGGAGGACTTATTGATACCCCGGAGGGAAAGTGGTATGCTTACCTGTTTCGCGATTATGGCGCTGTTGGTCGTATTCCCTACCTGGTACCCGTTACGTGGGGGAACGGATGGCCCATTCTGGGTGTGGAAGGAAAAGTACCCGATACGCTGGATCTTCCGGCGGGTAATGGTCTTATACCGGGTATTGTTGCCTCCGACGATTTTAGCAGGGAAGAAGGTGAAGTAAAGTTACCACTGGTCTGGCAATGGAACCATAACCCTGATCCCTCGCACTGGTCTCTTGATGAGAGAAAAGGTTTTCTGCGGATAACTACCGGAAGAGTGGATCGGTCAGTCCTGTCTGCCAGAAATTCGCTTACACAACGTACCATAGGTCCGGAGTGTTCGGGAACAATAGGGCTGGACGTATCCGGAATGAAGGAGGGAGATTTTGCAGGGCTGGCACTTTTGCAGGAAAAATACGCTATGGTTGGTGTAAAATATGCCAACGGCCATAAAACAATTACTATGGTAAATGCAGAGTCCGGGGAACCGGTGGAGGTAAAAAGCATTCCGTTAGGGCAGGAGGTAATTCACCTGAAGGCAGAGTGCGATTTCAGGGACCGGAAAGATGTGGCCAGGTTCTTCTACAGCCAGGACGGAAAACAGTGGTACCCGATAGGGAATGAACTGCATATGAAATATACCCTCTCCCATTTTATGGGATACCGTTTTGCTTTATTTAACTATGCCACCCGTAATCCCGGTGGTTATGCAGATTTTGATTATTTCGATATTACCGATAACATACACAGATAACTTCCGGTTCCGTCCTTGTTAAAAGAACGGAGATATTGAACATGACAGCAACTTTCCCGGCCGGGGTATTTTTCATTCCTCCTGGAATAGCTTGATTTTTAAGCCGTTTTCAATGCCATTTCGGACTAATACCCGGCGCATAAGGGAATTTGAGGGACTGATAATATTCCAGGGAATGGGAAGGGGTTTCCATTTCTTTCGGGAAAGCCTTCTTTGAATGTGTTTGGAAATACAGCATACAGGCATTGCGCCACCAGACGGCTTCTTCAAGCTGGATATCCAGCAACATACTTATCTCACCGAATTGCTGTTTGTTAACATACGGTTCCATTTTTTTCCAGGTGTTTTTTGCCTTTCGCACCTGATTTACACCTTCCTGGTATTTTATTCCCAGACCGTCCCATAACGTTCTTCCGTTATGCAGTTTATAATCCCACGGAAGATGATGAAACCAGAGCAGGAATTCTTCCGGACAGGTCTCAACATCATTAAATATGCGGGCAACTTCCTTAGTGTATTGTGAAGTGGCATTACTTCCCGTAGGTGTCCGGTCAAAACCGATACCGTTTTCATCCGCTTTGTGATAATATACGGGGTTCCATTCCGGTCGGGAGAGATTATTTACCCAGGGGCCGGGGCCATAATGGTGCCCAGTATCCATAATGTGATGTAATCCCAAAGGAGTCATATAGTTCACTACGGCCCGATGCGATTGCAAAAGCATTTTCTTTACGGGTGTCACAAAATTTTCATCGTTGGAAAAAGTGAGCCGTAGCCATTCATCCGCAATCTTTTCTGCCGGGATGTAAGGGTCCCAGGCAAGGCGGCCAAAGCCGTACCAGTTGGCCTGTCCGAAAGGGTGCCCGGTCCAGTTGATATCACTGCCAATGTTAGCTACCCCGGCAATACCACTGATCTTCTTATTGTCGAGGGTGCCGTCTATGACTTTGGCTACATACGATCCTTTACCGTGACTGTAGGTATCTGCCTGTAATACCTCTTCGTACAGTTTGGGTAAAAAGACCATGTGCGTACTGAAACCGAGGTATTCCTGGGTGATCTGGAATTCCATCATCAGAGGGGTTCGGGGCATGGCCGCGAACATGGGATGAAAAGGTTCCCGGGGCTGAAAATCAATAGCACCGTTCTTAACCTGTATTAGTACATTGTCCCTGAATTTTCCGTCCAGGGAAACAAATTCGCTGTAAGCCTGTTTTGCCCGGTCAGTAGTATCGTGTTCCGAATAGACAAAAGCACGCCACATGACAATTCCGTTATGGGGAGCCAGGGCATCAGCCATCATATTGGCCCCATCCACATGGGACCTACCGTAATTTTGCGGTCCCGGCTGGCCTTCGGAATTGGCCTTTACCAGGAATCCGCCGAAATCCGGGATTTCCTTGTAAATTTCACTGATTTTCTCTTTCCACCATTGCCGTACTTCCGGGTTAAGCGGATCGGCAGTTTCAAGTCCCCCGATCTCTATTGGTGCGGAAAACCTTGCGGTGAGATAAACCTTTATCCCGTAAGGACGGAATACATCGGCCAGGGCAGCCACTTTCTCTATATATGCAGGGGTAAGCACCAGTGCACTGGCATTGACATTGGTAAGTACGGTGCCGTTAATACCGACGGAAGCATTGGCGCGGGCGTAATCTTTATAACGGGGGTCTATATAACCCGGCAGGCGATGCCATTTCCATATGGAAGCACCGGCATAACCACGTTCTACGGTCCTGTCGAGGTTGTCCCAGTGATTCAGAACGCGGATGTCTGTTTTCGGTACCTCCAGTATCCGGATGTTTCCCAGGGATAGTTGTTGCTGCAAATGTCTGAGAAAGTGAAAGGTCCCGTAGAGAATACCAATATCGTTGTGCGCGGTAATTACAATATTTTTTCCCGAAGAACGGATCAGGTAACCGTCTTTGGTAATTGCCGGAATATCCTTTTCTAGTTTCCGCCGGATCTCCCGGGAGAGATTTTCCGTTTTACGGACAATCAGCGAATATTCTTTGGGCTGGCCGGGGACAAAAGGAGGGGACATCCCCAGCAGACCCTTTAGGGCCAGGGTCAGTTCCTCTTTGACGATATTCAGCGTTTCCTCGCCGCTTTCCATATAAATGCCCTGAATATGCCTGGTATATTCCGACAGTACTTCCGGGTTTTCGATTTTCCGATAGTTAAGCCAAAGGTTATAACCACTATCGGTCTGAGATAAGACGGAAAAAAAGGACAGGAAAAAAACGGATAACTGAGTTTTCTTTAAAAGTGACATTTGATGCTGTTTAAGCAACCAACACGAGGTTACAGGTTATAGGTTGATTTTATTTCCCGGTGTAAATTAAATAAAAAACCAATGTTTTGAAAGTTCTGGAGCAACCGATTGCGTTAATTGTTGATAAATTATTGTCTTTATGACTATAATATTGTATTCAATGATGTTTATCTATTCAAAAAACAGGAGGATAATGAGGACGTGCCAGGATAATTTTTATTCCATGGAAGGTTGTATAAAACATCTTTTTAAATAATTTTTTGGATTTTCCGATGGGGTATCTCACGAGTTTGAAACGGGATTATTGACTCCCTTTTGTGTAGGATTCAAATAAAAGGTATTCCGGAAAATCAAAAAAGAAGATAGGTAAAATAATAGTATAATAAAGGAGATTATTAGCCAAGCAGACTTGAGGAACAAGAATAGGATAATACAGGAGCAACAGGAAAGATATAACGGTGAAATCAGGACGAATGAAAAAGAATTGCTAAATTGGTAATCCGAATTAAGGACAAATCCCGGAAGGTCCGGGATACCCGTATTCCGGAATGTTATTGCTAAGTCCTCTGACAGATGACCACCATCCTTTTTATCTTTTACATTCTTATAACGCTGGCCTCCCTGGTAACTCTTATCCTGTATGGTACCAGGCCATCGAAGTCCTTCAGCTGGTTGCTTGTTATTATCATGCTTCCTTACATCGGTGTTTTACTGTATGTACTTTTTGGCATTAATCGCAGAAAGATAAAATTCTTTAAGCTCAAGAAAATAGACGAAATGAGAGCCTATAATTTGTTCCATGCCAACGGGAGTGATTCTTCCGTACAATTTCCTTCCGGGAAAATCCGAAAAATATCGGAAGTGATAAAAGGGAGCGCAGGTTCTTTTGCAGTAAACGGAAATGCCGTGGCCATTCTGGATAACGGGGTTAAGACATTTGAAGCTATTTTCAGTGCATTGGAAAAAGCAGAAAAGTTTATTCACATACAGTTTTATATTTTCGAAGACGGAGAATTACTGGAAAAGGTTTTCTGGCTATTCGAAAGAAAGATAAAAGAAGGAGTGGAGGTGCGGGTCATTTACGATGCCGTAGGTAGTTTTTCCCTGAGTAGAAAACATATTAAGCGTTTCCGCAAAATAGGAGTGAAAATATATTCCACTATGCCCTTGCGGTTTGGGAGCATACTTTTTACCATTAACTACAGGAATCACAGGAAAATTATAGTCATTGACGGGAAGACCGGGTTTACCGGCGGTGTTAACATTTCGGACAAATATATCAAACCGGCCGGGTATTTGGGAATATGGGACGATATGCATGTTCGTATCCAGGGACCTGCGGTAGAAAACCTGCATCGTGTTTTTGTAAAGGATTATTATTTTGCAAGTAGCGGAGAAGATCTCTGGCAACCTGAGTATTTTCCGAAAAACGGGGAAGAGGGAAAAGTTCCGGTACAGATAGTGGCAGGAGGCCCTGATTCCGATTTTTCTTCCGTAATGCACCAATATGCTACAATGATAAACCAGGCGGAAAGATCTGTCTGCATCGCAAACCCGTATTTTATTCCCAATACTACCATACTGGAAAACCTGAAGATGGCTGCATTGGGAGGAATAGAGGTAAAACTGCTTGTGCCTAAAAAATCAGATACTTCCCTGGTAAAATACAGTATGCATTCTTATTTCGAAGAATTACTTCATGCCGGAGTGAAGATCTATGAACATCCTGTTAAGTTTTTACACAGTAAAATAATCATTGTAGACAACGAAATAGCTTCTGTAGGTTCGGGTAATTTTGACAATCGTAGTTACGACCAGAATTTTGAGGTCAATGCCCTCATTTTCGATAAAGAAATTGCCGTGGATCTCAGAGAAGATTTTGAAAGGGATTGCTCCGAAGCAAAAAAACTGGAACTTGAAGAATTCCGGAAAAGGCCTTTACTGAATAAGATACTGGAAGGTATTGCCAGGATATTCAGTCCGCTTTTATAGCCGAAACTTCAGCACATATTTTTCAGCTTAATTATTGAAATGAAGTATGATATTTATAAAAAATCCGGGGAAAATTTTAAAAAAATCAGCTACTGAAAAAAGCTTCCCGAATAGCGTACTTAATCGTTTTCGTGCTTCCGGAAGCGGTGTCAATTCTGTAAAGAAATAAGAGATACACTTGTTTTTAGTCTGTATAAAGCTCCAAAAAATTGTATATTGGTATGCTTGAGTCCGCAAATGCGGGTTCGAATAAGAATTTTTCAACTTCAATATAATTGTCCAATGAAAAGACGAGATTTCGTGAAAAACACCGGGCTCCTTACCTTCGGGGCCTTTGCGATGGGGCATACCGACATGGTAGCTAATGTTTTTAAAAATAAAACCATAGACCCGTTCGGGGTACAGTTATACAGTGTAAGGGATGTATTGCCCGAAGATCCGAAAGGAGTGATGACCAAACTGGCCGGTATGGGATACAAGCAATTTGAGAGTTACGCCGGTTCCGAAGGTTTCCTGTGGGGATTGTCACCTAAGGAAATGAAGGCTTTCCTGGCTGATATCGGTGTGGATATGGTGAGTACACATTTTAACTATATGGGAGTAGCGGATAAGCCGGACGAATTGAAGAAAAATATTGAAATGGCAGAAGGTGCCGGTCTCAAATATCTGTTATCCCCGTACATCGGTGCACAGAAAAGCTGGGACGACTGGAAAAGAATTGCCGAAAATCTGAATAAAACAGGAGAAGAGGTGAGCAAAGCAGGATTGAAATTCGGTTACCACAACCACGACTATTCTTTTAAACCCCTGGAAGGAAAGCTGCCCCAGGAATACCTTCTGGAAAATACCGATCCCGATCATGTGATGTTCGAACTGGACCTTTGCTGGATAGACGTAGCAGGAGTAGACACCGCAACACACCTGAAGAAATACGGGGACCGGTACGAGCTGTGCCATATCAAGGATTATAATATGAAGGGCGGAAAACCCGCTCAGTGCGATTTGGGTAAAGGAAGTGTGAATATCCGGAAGACCATGAAAAGCGCACTGGAAAGCAATATCAAATATTTCTTAGTAGAGCAGGAGCAATACCCGGTATCTTCGTTGGAAAGCCTGGAGAAAGACGCGGTATATATGAAGGCTTTGAAAGTATAACCGCAATAAACCGGAAACATAAGATAAGATATAAAGGCTTCCCGTACAGGAGGCCTTTGTAAATAATTCCCGTAAAGTTAAACGGGAGGGCAATCAGGATTCCGTATGTCCTGATCTGAACTTTAAAGGGGTTGTACCATATTTCTCTTTAAAGATCTTCCGGAAATACTTTATACTGTTGAACCCTACTTCATAAGAAGCCTCACTGACCGAATAATGCTCGTTCCGGATGAGGTCGGCTGCTTTTTTCAATTTAACATCACGGACAAATTCGTTTATATTCTGGCCTGTAAGCGCCTTGATCTTCCGGTACAGGGAAGTCCTGCTCATTCCTATTTCTTTAATTAATAAAGCTGTGTTAACTTTGTCATTTCCCGATTGGCTCAGTATGAGCGCTTCCACCTCCTGCAGGAATTTCTTTTCTTTTTTCAGGATTGTCGAATGGCCTTCAATGGCAATCTCATTTTCCGTCTGCCGGGCATTGTTTAAAAAATAATGCTGCAATTTTACCCTGTTTTCCAGGAGGTTCTTAATCCGGGTATTCAGTATTTTGGGATTGAACGGTTTGGTTATATAAGCATCTGCACCTTTTTCAAATCCGGTATTCATACTCTCATCATTGCTTTTGGCGGTAAGGAGTATAATGGGGATGTGGCTGGTTGCTGTTTTATTTTTCAGTGTGGAACACAGGTCGATACCGTCTTTAAAAGGCATCATAACATCGGCAATGATCAGGTTCGGGATGTACTGTATGGCTTTGGCCATTCCTTCCTTACCGTCCGAAGCATGTATCAGGTCAAATTCCGACTTCAGGATGGTGTCCAGGAGTTTCAGAATTTCAGGGTTATCATCAATCAGTAAAATAACGTCCCTGTTTTTTGAAGTGGTAATGATCTTTTCTCCATCTTTATCAATTCGAAGAATTTCTGCCTCCGTAACAGATGGCTCGGGCACAGAGTATTCTATGTCTGTCGTGTGGAATAAATGGTCTTCATATTCGACATTCGCGGGTAAGCACAGCGTAAATTCCGTGATCTCATCCTTTTTACTTTCCACCGCTATATGTCCATGGTGAAGCTCTGCAAATCTTTTGGAAAGTGCCAGCCCGATCCCTGTCCCGCTTTTCTTAATACTGTTTCCGGACTTGTAATACCAGTTAAATATCTGGTCGATCTCCTGCTCATCTATTCCCGGTCCCGTGTTTTTCACCTTTATCTTAAGGAAGTTACCTTCATAAAAAAGGTCCACATTTACGGTTCCTTTCCATTTGCAGTATTTTATGGCATTGGACAGTAAATTATTGAAGATCACTTCTATTTTTTCAATGTCACATTTTAAACGGTTTTGTTGTCCTGTTATGGAAACCCGGAGATTTATCTTTTTATCTTTTGCCAGGGGCCTGTAATTTTCCACCCATTTATTAACCCTTTTCCCGATATTGTACTGACCTATGGTGAGCTGGCTTAAGCCCTCTTCGGTCTTTCTGAATTCCAGAAGCCTGTTAATGGAATTGTATAGTATTTTCGTATTCCGTTTTATAAGAAACAGGTTTTCCACCAATTCTTTTTGCTTTACTTTCTCCAGTAAATGATCTACTGGGGCAGAGATCAGGGTAAGCGGGGTTTTCAGTTCATGGGAGAAACCGGTGAAAAACCGCAGCCGCTCTTCATTGAGATCGTGTTCCAACTGGCGCTGTCTTTTCTCAAAGACCAATGAATTTCTGAGGTTCAAGCGTTCCGTATAGTATTTGATGCTGATCCAGGCGATCAGGCCGATAAACACGGTATATAGAAGGTATGCCGGCACTGTTTTCCAAAACGGGGGGATAATGGTAATGAACAGGCTTTTTACCGCTGTGTCATTACCGGGAGAATTGATCTTAATCTGAAGTTCATAGCTTCCGGGGGCGACATCCGTAAAGTTGGCCGTCCCCTGAGTATCAATCCAGAAATCGTTGTAATTTTCCAGTTTATACGAATAGGTAATGTTTTTGGCAACCGGGTACTTTAGGGCGACAAAATCGACAGAAAACGTATTCTGATCATGTCTTAAAGTGATTTTATCCTCAAAGGCGAGGGATTGTTCCAGGACTTTCTGCTTTTTGTCGTTTACATTTATCTTTTTGTTCAGTACCCTTAACTCCTGGAAAACCAGGGGGAAATCCGGGTGAGGCCTGGAAAAACCGGAAGGGTCGAAATAATTGATGCCGTTATTTCCGCCTACATAAATTATACCTTCGGGAGATTTGGTGATCGCCCCTATATTAAATCCGCCCTCGCGGATATTATCCAGGCCGGAGATATTCAGGATTTCATGTGTGCGCAGGTCGTATCTGTTCAGCCCGTTGAATGTGGAAAGCCAGACATAATTTTCATTTTCTGCTACTATGCCTGTTACGGAATTATTGCTCAACCCGTCCTTTTCGGTAATATTGGTTACGGAGCGCGATTCCGGGTCAAGTATTACCAGTCCGCCGTACCTTGTGCCTGCCAGTATTTTTCTTTCGTTGACAGGTAGAATGCAGAAAAATATATTACTCGGCATATTTTGCGTGTCATTCGAATAAAAAGATTCGAATGTATTTGTCTCCGGAGCATATTTAATGATTCCCGATCCGAATGTGGCCAGCCATAAATTTCCTGCCATGTCCTCACCGATATCACGGATATCTATTTTACCCAGTATATTCACAAAGCGGAATGTGTCCCCGGTATCATCATATCTGTAGAGCCCGCCCCGGTTGGTGCCGGCCCAGATGGCTTTATCGCGCCCTTCATAAATAACCCGGACATCACTACCGTCTTCCGGTTTACCCTGCAGATAATGTGTAAATCTTTTTTCTCCCGGTATCATACGGTTGATTCCTCCCCTGTAAGTGCCTGCCCAGACCCTGTCCTGGCTGTCCTGCAGTATGGAAAGGACATAATTATTGCTCAGGCTGGTATCATCGTTTTCATCGTGCCTGAAATGGGAATACTTCCCTGATTTGGGATCAAACAGGTCCAGTCCACCCCCGTCGGTGCCAATCCAGATCCTGCCGCTTGCTGTTTTTTCCAGTGCCCCGATACGATTGTGACTAATCGTAGCCGCTCGGGTTTCGTTATGTTGAATGACATTGATAAGTTCGCCTTCCGGGTCTACATAGTTCAATCCCGTAGGTGTTCCTATCCACATTTTCCGTTCTGCATCCATGAGTATGGAAGATACTGTTCTGTTATAAACACTGGACCCGTCATTGGAAGGCAGAAACCACCAGTTTTTTAAGGACCCCTCCGCGCGAAGAAGGGCAGGAATATCTATAATGTTCAACCCTCCGTTCCGGGTACCGATCCACATCCGGGCGTTATGGTCTTCTTCAAAGCACAGTACATCATCGTCACTTAAGCCCTTGTCACTGAAGGTGGCCTTTGCCAAACGGAGGGAATCCCCCTTCGCGGTAATTATCCCTATACCCTTGCGGGTACCTATCCAGAGGTTATTGCGGCTGTCGGTATAAAGACTGTTGATGGCAGACGATGGCAAAAAACTACTTTTACCACTTATAATACCGGTGACCGATCCTTTCTTATAATTGATCTTGTTGAGGCCATTGTCAAAAGTCCCGACCCAGAGTACGGAATCACCTTGTATGGCCATAGAAGAAATTTCATTGGATGAGAGTTTTCTATTTACAGAACTTCCCTTTTCAATAAAATGATAGGCGGAATCAAGCATTTGCACGCCTCCGCGATAGGTGCCGGCAAAAATCTGTTTATTTCCCGTCACGGCCAGGCTGCTGATACTGTTGTTCAAGAGCCCTTTCTTATCATCAATCAGCTCCAGCCGGTCGTACCGTATATTGTAGATATTAAGCCCCGCATCTGTGCCTATGAGGATTTCATTCCCGTTTTTTAGCACCAGGGACTGAACATAATTATTGGCTATACCCGCATTTTTGTTCTTTACATCTTTTTTGAATGTTTTGAAGCCGGTTCCGTCAAAACGGTTTAATCCGTCATCTGTGCCGATCCACAAAAAGCCAAGGGAATCCTGGACGATGTCATTAATGACATTATTGGAGAGCCCGGATTTGACATTTATTAAATGAAAGTGTAAATCTTTTGAGATTTCATTTTCTATCCGGACCCGCTGGGCGAATAAAACGTTCCAAAACAGTATAAATATGATCGTTATTTGAAGTTTACATATTCTCATCGTCGTCCCGCTGTTTTAATTAAAATGTAAAAATAACATTTATAAAACATGTTATATCGCAAATACGGACAATTTCTACCCTATAATTTGACAATCAGTGCCCGGTTTTATTAACACAAAATTAAGAACATTGTAATGCTGTTAAGGAACCGGGAGCATTCTCCGCTTTCCCTGAGCAGGTTAACCAACTTGTAAATTATTTAACCAAAACCACTAACGTATGTATCGAAAATTACGGAGATTAGGAAAATTGAAATGGCTTTGCACTGTATTTTTTCTAGTCATTACTTCCGTTCTTACCGCACAGGAAACGGTAATAAGAGGACGGGTTTCAGATGAGGAAGGTTCTCCTCTTCCGGGAGCATCTGTAGTCGAAAAAGGAACTACCAACGGGACTATGACCAATATAGACGGAGAATTTGATCTGAAAGTCAAACATGCCGAAAATGCTGTTCTGTTATTTTCATTTATAGGATTTAAGAAGCAGGAGGTTCCTGTAAACAATAACATTTTTATAGACGTAACACTGCAATCGGACCTGGAATCACTTGATGAGGTTGTGGTGGTAGGTTACGGTACAAAGAAAAAAGAAGAAGTAACAGGCGCCGTAAGCAGTATTAAGTCCGATGATCTGGTACGGTCTTCTTCGACTACCACGGCAGGGGCACTGGCGGGAAAAGTACAAGGAGTATCGGTAAGGGCAAAGGATGCCCGGCCCGGCAGAGGTGCTGCCATTGAAGTCAGGAACATGGGAAACCCACTCTTTGTAATTGACGGTATTCCGTATGGAGGGCAAACCGGCGGCGACTGGGTACAATCGTCAAATGTTTCCGGAAATGATGTCTTTAATTCCCTTAACCTGGAAGATATAGAAAGCATTACTATTCTGAAAGATGCTTCGGCAGCTATATACGGAATGCGGGCTGCCAGCGGGGTAGTCCTTGTAACCACCAAAAAAGGAAAGAAAAATGAAGATGTCAGGATCAATATAAACGGGTATTACGGCTGGCAGAACCTAACAAGATTCCCGAAACTCGCCAACGCCGCTCAATATACGAGAGGATTGGTGGAAGCCGCCCAGAATGCAGGTTTGGACCCTTCGACGGTGTATACACCCGAGGAATTGGCAAAATGGCAGGCAGGGACCGAACCCGGCTATCAGGGATATGATTACTATGATCTGGTAATGCGGAAAAATATTCCGCAATATCATATCAATGCCAATGTTACGGGAGGATCGGAAAAAACGAATTATTACCTTTCTGTCGGTAATACCAGTCAGGAAGCCTTGATGAAGGATTTTTCTTATGAAAGGACCAACATTCAGGCTAACCTGGAGTCCAAGGTAACCAGTCATTTAAGTATAGGTACCCAGATAAGCGGAAGAGAGGAAAAAACACGGGATGTCGGTCTTCCCGGCGGAGACGGGTATTTTGCCGCCATTCTCGGAATGTTCAGCAACATACCCACCGTAGGCCCGTATGCAAATGACAATCCGAATTATATCAATCATACCCGGGACTATTCGAGAAACCCGGCGTTGTTCGACAGGGACGTTGCCGGTTATAAAGATAATCTCGGCCGCAATCTCAATATCAACCTGTACGCTAACTATGAGTTTGATTTTGGCCTGAAAGCTAAAGGGACCGTTTCTTATAACTATACCAACAATAAATTCGACGGGTTTCAGTATACCTATGATGTATATAGCTATAACGAAGCAGCGGATACTTATGACCGGACCGGGGGAGCAGATGGCGGATGGAGATACCAGACAGAGCGGGAGGTGGTTGCCAGGTTTGCTCAATTTCAACTGGACTATTCCAAAACCTTCGGTGATCATTCCCTTTCTGTTACCGCAGCTTATGAACGATCCGATTATGAAAAAGATTTCCTGCAGCTGGGAACCAATCCTTCCAACAATTATCTTCCCCTACTGGAGTTCGATAAGCTGAATTCGTTTGCAGATGCCTGGGATTACGAAGCAAGGGCCGGTTACATCGGGCGAATAAACTACAGTTATAAAAGTAAATACCTGCTTGAATTATTAGGCCGCTACGATGGTTCTTATCTGTACCCGCCGGGACATCGCTGGGGTTTCTTTCCCGGGGTATCTCTGGGCTGGCGTGTTTCCGAAGAGCCGTTTTTCAAAGGTTTGCGGAATGTCGTGGATAATTTAAAAATAAGGGCTTCGATGGGACAAACCGGAAAAGAAGAAGGCGTAAGCATGTTCGGTTACCTCGGGGGCTATACCTGGAATAACGGAAATGCCGTACTGGACGGGAGCTTTACCACCGGTATACGACCGAGAGGGTTACCTGTAACCAACCTCTCATGGGTAAAGAACACCACCTCCAATATTGGTGTTGATGTGTCCATGTTCGATAACAAACTGACCATGACAGCCGATGTTTTCAGAATAAAGAGGACAGGAGTCCCCGCTGCGCGTTACGATGTGTTATTACCGAGCGAGGTAGGCTATTCCCTGCCTAATGAAAATCTCAATGAAAACGGCTATTACGGGAGCGAAGGAATCATCACCTACAGAAATTCTATCGGGGAACTCAATTACAATGTAAGCGGGAACTTTACATATTCACGCTATAAAAATTTAAAGAGCTACAAGCCCCGTTTCGGAAACTCCTGGGATGAGTATCGCAGTTCCGCGGAAGACCGGTGGGGTGGTATCTGGTGGGGATATCAGGTAGTAGGCCGTTTTCAGAGTGAAGAGGAGATCAGAAACCATCCTATTGATATAGACGGACAAAATAACAGGACACTTCTTCCGGGGGATTTTATCTATAAAGATGTTAACGGAGACGGTATTATTAACGGTATGGACGAACGGCCTATCGGCTATCCTACAGGCTGGGCACCGATGGTCTCTTTTGGTGGAAATATAGGACTGGACTGGAAAGGAATTGATCTGAACATCGATTTTGCCGGTGGTGCTATGCAATCCTGGTTCCAGGATTACGAGCTTCGAAATCCGTATCACGGTGGGGGAAATTCTCCCGCTTATTTATTGGAAGACCGCTGGCACCGTGCCGATCCCTACGACCCGGATAGTGAATGGATCCCCGGACGCTATCCCGCCATCCGGCAGGGACATTCCGGCCCGAATGCGAGGAACAGCGACTTCTGGCTGACCAACGTCCGGTTTTTAAGAATAAGAAATCTCGAGATCGGGTATACTTTCCCGAAAGTAATTGCGGAAAAAATTAATGCGGAAAAAGCACGCATATATGTAAGCGGGTCCAACCTGGTGTCCTTCGACAATGTTAAGAAATACGGGATTGATCCGGAAATCGAAGCAAGAGCTGCCGTGGTCTATCCGCAGCAGAGAACAGTATTGGTAGGTTTTAACTTTTCATTTTAAATCGAAGACAATGAGACATTTATTCATATTATCCCTTATAATTTCATTATTCTTTGTAAGCTGTAATAATGACAATTGGCTGGAAAGGGACCCGAAAAACATCATTACGGATGAACAGCTTTGGAATGACCCCGAACTCATCAGGTCACTCCTGGCTAATTACTACGACCGGTTACCCGCCATGCACGGCGTTTTCAATACCGGTGGTATGAGTGAAATCGATGACGCCATGTGGTCCGGTCATTTCGACGGAAACTGGCGCAATGACTTCCAGTATGGAGATGATTACGGGAGGTACTGGGATTATGGACTGATACGCGACATTAACCTGGCTCTTGACAATATAGACCAGTACAGTGTTGAGCTGGATGAAGGCGAGAAAAATCTTTACAGGGGCGAATTGCGTTTTATCCGTGCTTTTGTTTATTTCGAACTGGTAAAGCGTATGGGCGGGGTTCCCCTCGTTACCGAACAATTGATCTATGATTTTAGCGGCGATCCTTCATCGTTACAGGTGCCCCGTGCAAAAGAACATGAAATATACGATTTCATTTACGCGGAGTTAGAAGAGATTAAAACAGATCTGGAACCTAACAATGCCAGTCAGACCCGGGCCAATACTTTTACCGCCCTTGCCCTGGAAAGCAGGGCCATGTTATATGCAGCTTCCCTGGCAAAATACAATAACCAGATGGCATCACCAATTACTTTACCCGGGGGTGAAGTAGGGATACCGGCCGACAAGGCTGGAGATTATTATCAGAAATCGCTTTTGGCCTCCCGGGGGATAATTAACAGTGGTAACTACGGACTATATAACGAAAACCCCGACAAAGGGGCTAATTTCTATGAAATGCTGGTGAACAAGGGGAACAGGGAAATCATTTTTGCCAAGGATTTCGAACTCAGTCTTAAAGTCCATCGGTTTGCCTATGACAATATCGTAAGAAGCCTGACCGAAGACAATGAAGGTTCCTCCATGCTGACACCTTCCCTGAACCTTGTAGAAAGTTTTGATTATCTGGATGGGACGAATGGGAGTTTAAATTATAAGGACAGCAATCAGGAATACGTTCCTTATGAAAACATAAACGATATTTTTGAAAATAAAGATGCCCGTCTGTACGGAACGGTGGTCTATCCCGGAACCAATTTTAAAAGTACCCCGGTAAGTGTGCAGGCAGGGATTGCCCTGTGGGAAAACGGAAAATATGAATTCCGCGCAGCTCCCAACCTGGGGGACCGGTATGAAGATGGCAATTTATGGACCGGTTTTGACGGTCCGCAGGACAATGCCCAGTTTGTCAGCAACACCGGTTTTTATATGCGCAAGTTTGTTAGCGAAGCGGCCGGGGCAAGTACCCGGGGAGTTTCCGCACAAAACTGGTGGCCCTGGTTCCGGATGGGAGAAATATACCTGAATGCCGCCGAAGCCGCTTTTGAAACAGGACAACAGGGTGAAGCTTTGGATTATATCAATACACTGCGTGAACGCGCAGGTTTCCCGGAAAACAGTATCAGCAATCTAACGATGGAGATGATCCGGAAGGAACGCAGGGTAGAACTTGCTTTTGAAGATCACCGGTTTTTCGACCTGAAAAGATGGAGGATGGCTCACGAGGTTTGGAACGGCAGTGATGATAGCGAAGATGCCGTGGTTTACGGGTTGTATCCCTACCGGATTGTGCGTCCGGGCCATGCGGACAACAACAAGTACATCTTCAATAAAATAAGGCCCACACGATTCAGAAGAGCGAGGTTTTTTCGTTTTGCCAACTACTATGCGTCCATAGACCCGAATGTTCTTAACAATAATCCGAAATTGGTAAGAAACCCTTTCCATTAACGGAGTTGACCGGGGAACGGGGATGTCTGGTAATGACAGATATATTCGTTCCTCCTCATATTCCGAATGTTAAAAATGAAACCGACAGTCTTTAAAAATACGAACACATGAATGCAATTAACAAAAATATAACCCGGCTGGTACTGGCTTTGTGCCTTATAACATTAGTAGCGGGTTGTGATTATGACAATTTTGAAGAACCCGCCGCTGTCCTTGAAGGGAACGTTGTATATGAAGGGCAGCCCGTAGGTGTCCGTACCAACGGCCCCCAGCTGGAATTATGGCAGGATGGATATGCCCTGGATAAAAATATTCCGGTATATATTGCCCAGGACGGCAGTTATTCGGTATCCTTGTTTAACGGGGAATATAAGATGGTGGTCAAAGAAGGAGGCCCTTGGGTCCCCGAACTGAACGACACCATTGTTATCCGGGTTAACGGCAGAACTGAATTTGATGTTCCCGTAACACCTTATTTTACAGTCAACAATGAGAGTTTTCAGGTAAATGGCAATTCCGTAACGGTCAATTTTACCATTGAGAAGATCGTTGAAACCACCAATCTTCAATCGGTAAATATTTATTTTGGTACCGCTGTTCTTACCGATCAGAACAAAAATGAATATGTAGCAAATGTAGATATCGGGAGTATTACAACAGGACAACCGACCACGGTCAGCATTGATATTCCAGAGCACCTTCAAGGGGCCGGGTATTTGTTTGCGCGCATTGGGGTAAGATCAACGCAGGCCAATGAATTTTACTATTCACATGTTGAAAAAATAGAATTATAGAGATCAGGGCGAAGAGATTATGGTCTCTATAATTCGTTTTTTTTAATTGCTTTAATAATCATAAAATTGAATGTTTTGTAAATACATAAAAACATCTGACTGTTTGCCCTCTGTAATCTTAAACCATGAAAATAAATAATTGCCGGCTTTTATTTATAGCTATACAGTTTACCATTAGTTTTTGTTTCATCTCATGCAGGAATAAACCTGGCACAGACGCGGCTCCGATCTCCGAAATACAGACCGGGGTATTGCAGTTCGAAATTGATCCGGGCACGACCTACCAGATCATTGATAATTTTGGGGCCTCGGATGCCTGGTCTTGTCAGTTTGTCGGGCAGTGGCCTTTAGCAAAAAAAGAAAAGATCGCCGACCTGCTTTTTAGCAAACAAATGGACCCGAACGGGAACCCTGAAGGTATCGGCCTGTCATTATGGAGGTTTAATCTCGGAGCCGGAAGTGCACGGCAGGGTATGGCCAGCGGTATAAAAGATGAATGGCGAAGAACAGGGTCCTTTTTGCGAGAAGATGGTACATATGACTGGAACAGGCAAAAAGGACAGGTGTGGTTTGCCCGTGCTGCCAAAGAGCGCGACGTGGAAAATTTCCTGATATTTTCCAACAGCCCGCCGGTCAGCCTGACCAGGAATGGCAAAGCCTATGCCGATAACGGGAATCGTTCGAACCTTTCCCCGGAGAATTATAATGAATTTGCGCGTTATTTGGCCCGGGCCACCGAGGGACTCGGAAACATGGGATTGACCGTGGATGTTATCAGCCCTGTTAATGAACCTCAGTGGGATTGGGACGAGGGAGGACAGGAAGGTACGTCTTTCCGGAATAACGAGATAGCTGCAATCACCAGGCTATTGGATAAAGAACTGGAAAAAAGGGGGCTGAATACAAAGATCGACATTGCCGAAGCAGGTCAGATCAATTATTTATACGAAACCGCGGGTAAAGCACAAAGAGGAGCCCAGATAGAAGCCTTTTTCCGGAAAAGTTCGGAAAATTATGTAGGAGACCTGTCGCATCTGGGCCGGGTAATATCCGGGCACAGTTATTTTACCACTTCACCCCGTTCCGAATTGGTCCGGCAAAGAGAAGAACTTGCCAAAACCTTGAAAAAATATCCCGGTCTTAAATATTGGATGTCGGAATATTGTATTTTAGGAGATAATAACAACGAGATAAAAGGTAATGACAGAGATCTTGGCATAGGCCCGGCACTTTATCTCGCCAGGGTAATACATCACGATCTCGTTGTGGCGAATGCCTCTGCCTGGCATTGGTGGTTGGCGGTCTCTCCTTATGATTACAAAGACGGGTTGATATATATAGACAAAAATAAGGCCGACGGAAATATCTGCGAAAGCAAAATGCTTTGGGCTTTGGGAAATTACAGCCGGTTTATCAGGCCGGGATTTCAACGTGTCAAAGTAATGAAAACCAGTGCCGGAAATACAGGTGATCTGCTGGTATCGGGATACAGGGATGTTGAAAATAAAGAATTAATTCTGGTGGCAATAAATTCAGGACAGGAGGATGTAAAAGTGAATTTTATCCCGACAGAGAAGTTTCCGGGCCCCGTCCGGTCCTATGTGACCTCGGCAGGGAAAAACCTGGAACATGCAGACATCCGGAAAGGAAAGGAGCTGGTGATTCCGGGAAGTTCAATAGTTACCCTTGTATATAACAATTAAAAAAGGATCAATTAATAAATCTATTTATCTTAACAGACTAAACCTATCCTGTGCTATGATGAAAAAGACCGTTTTGCCCTTTCTCTTTTCTTTGCTTTTCACAATAATGTACGCCCAGAAGCGCAACGAATGGGAAGATCCCACTGTAATTGACCGTAACAAAATTGAAGGGCGTAGTGATTTTGTGTTATATGAGTCGGCTTCGGAAGCTTTAAAGAAAGATCCGGCCTCATCCCGTTTTTACAAAAGCCTTAACGGCACCTGGAAATTCCATATTGTAAAATATCCGGGCCAGCGTCCGAAGGATTTTTATAAAGTAGGTCTGGACGACAAGGACTGGAATGATATTCCGGTACCTTCCAACTGGGAATTAGAAGGATTTGATATTCCCATTTATACCAATATTACCTATCCGTTCCCGAAAAATCCACCCTATATCGGTTACCCGGCCCAACCCTCTAATAAAGAATTGTCGTCTGCCGGGTCCGTCAGCCTGAATTCGGCAGACAGAAAAGACAGTGAGGAAACATATAACCCCGTCGGCTCCTATAGGCGCACATTTACAATTCCTGACGATTGGAAAGGCAGGGAGATCATCCTGAGGTTCGGTTCGGTTTCCGGCTATGCGAGGATATTTGTCAACGGCAAAGAGGCCGGAATGACCAAGGTTTCCAAAACCCCGGCAGAATTTGATATCACCCCTTTGATAAAAGAGGGGGAAAACCTGCTGGCCGTCCAGGTTTTTCGCTGGCATGACGGCAGTTATCTCGAAGACCAGGATTTCTGGCGTTTAAGCGGTATCGAACGCGATGTTTACCTGCAGGCCATGCCAAAAACCACAATCTGGGATTACTTTCTGACCAGCGGGCTCACCCGTAATTATACCGACGGAAATTTCAGTGCAAATGTAAAACTGAAAGAATTCGGAAAAAGCAATATTAAGAAAGCCAGGGTGAAGGTAGCCCTCTACGATCCGAAGGGAAAAGAAATTTATGCAGAAACCAAAGGGGTCGGTGGGCTCACCGGGGAAATACACTTTCAAAAAATAATTCCGGACGTTGAAAGATGGAGTGGGGAAGACCCACAACTGTATTCATATACCATAAGCCTTTTAGACCAGGACAATAAAGAAGTAGCCGCATTAGCGGGAAAGACCGGGTTCAGGGAAGTGGAAATTAAGGATGCCCGGTTGATGGTCAACGGAAAGCCCATTACCGTAAAGGGGGTAAACCTGCACGAACACCACGGAATAAAAGGCCATGTGCCCGACCGGGAAATGATGCGTAAGGATATGGAAGTGATGAAGCAGAATAACATCAACGCCATCCGGATGAGCCACTATCCGCACGATACGTATATCTATGATCTGGCAGACGAATATGGGATGTATATCGTTGACGAAGCCAATATCGAGACCCATGGTATGGGCGCCGAGTGGCAGGGGAATTTCGATAAATCCAGGCATCCGGCCTATCTGGAAGAATGGGCGCCGGCACATATGGACCGCATGCAGCGTATGGTGGAATTTCACAAAAACCACCCGTCCGTTATTATCTGGTCGCTCGGTAACGAAAGCGGGAACGGCCCGGTCTTCTACGATGGTTACGACTGGATAAAAAAGCGCGATACCACTCGGATGGTGCAGTTTGAACAAGCCGGTGAAAACCGCAATACCGATATCGTTTGCCCTATGTACCCCTCCATAAGCCATATGAAAGCATATGCAGAGGACAGCACCAAAGAACGGCCGTTTATCATGTGCGAATATGCGCATGCCATGGGAAACAGCACCGGAAATTTTCAGGAATATTGGGACATCATTGACAGCAGCCCCCACATGCAAGGCGGCTTTATCTGGGATTGGGTGGACCAGGGACTGAAAGCAGAGACGGTAGATGGAAGAGAGTTTTGGGCCTATGGAGGTGATCTCGGAGGGGAAAACCTGCAAAACGACGAGAATTTTAATGCCAACGGGCTGGTAACTGCCGACCGGAAACCACATCCCGGGTTGATGGAAGTAAAGAAAGTATACCAGAATATCCGGTTTACTCTGGAAGGCAATACCATAGGTGTAAAAAATGGGTTCGATTTTACCAACCTGGATAATTTTGATTTCCGATGGAAACTGATGGCGGACGGGGAAGTAGTAAAAACCGGGACCTTTACCATAGAGGCAGCCCCCAATACCACCAAAACCGTAAATGTTGATCTTCCGGAGCCGGAGGACAAAGAATATTTCCTGCAGGTATTTGCCTATACCAGAATGGCAGACAGGATGGTCCCTGCCGGGCATGAAATAGCCAGGGAGCAGTTTAAAGTGGGACAGGGTTCTTTCTTTGACCATCCCGGCGATAATACCGCAGGTACACTCCTGGTAAAACACCAGGGAGACCTTCTTCACTTTACCGCCGGCCGGATAGAAGGAACTTTCAATACGGGGACCGGAACCTTCGAAAGTTATCGTGTAACCGGCAGTCCGCAAGGCCTCGTATCGGTATTTCCGCAACCCTGTTTCTGGCGGGCTCCTACCGATAATGATTTTGGGAACGGGATGCCGGAACAACTGAAAGCCTGGAAAATGGCAACATACCAATCAGAAGTAGTTAAGGTGGAAGCCGGGGAAAAAACGGACAAGGGACAGCCCATTGTTGTTACATACCAACTGGCCGGAGTGGAAGTACCTTATACAGTAAACTATCTGTTGAAAAACAACGGCGATATTAAAGTAACCGCCAGAATAAATACCAACAAAGAACTTCCCGAGCTCCCGCGTTTCGGGATGCGTATGGTCCTTCCCGGAGCTTATGATACATTGGAATATTACGGTAGAGGCCCCTGGGAAAATTACGCGGACCGGAATACGGCTTCTTTCCTCGGAATATATGAAGATAAAGTAGCAAACCAGTTTACCTGGGAATATATCCGTCCGCAGGAGTGCGGGTATAAGACCGACGTCCGCTGGTTACGGTTGAAAAACAAAGCCGGTGACGGAATTCAGATTACCGGGGAACAGCCTTTGGGGTTCAGTGCGCTGAATATAGCCACGGAAGACCTGGACCCGGGAGAGCGGAAATCCCAGCGCCACCCTACCGATCTTAAAGTGCATGACAAGGTATTCCTGCATGTAGATTATAGACAGCGCGGCGTGGGCGGCGATGACAGTTGGGGGAGACACCCGCATAAATCATATCGCCTGGAAGGCAATTCCTATAGCTATTCATATACTGTGAGTTTATTGAAAGGATTGTAACGGATAGTATACCCACCGAAAAAAGCAATGGGTACGTATTAATATATTTTTTAATCGTATATTTAACACTTATAACCGTTAAAAACCAAAATCAAATTGATTATGAATAAGACTTTGCGCTCCTGTACGAAGTTTCTCCTGTCTGTCGTTCTTCTTTTGAACCTTGTTTCCTGCCAGACGAATAAAGAGGCCGGGGGGTATTCGGCTTACCTGTTTACATACTTTACCGGGAACGGCCAGGGAGAAGAAGCCATCCGCTATGCCATAAGCAAAGACGGCTATAACTATTATGCCCTCAACAATGACGAACCTATCGTGGCGTCCGGAGAAATAAGCACTACAGGTGGCGTACGCGATCCGCATATCCTTCGCAAGGAAGATAACAGTGGTTTTTATATGGTGGTTACGGATTTACTGACCAAAAACGGCTGGAGCAATACGGCTATGGTCTTGATGAAGTCCGGCGATCTTATTGACTGGTCCGGTACCGTAATTGACATTCCGCAGACCTATCCGGAATTTTCGGAGGTCCACCGGGTATGGGCACCCCAGACCATCTATGATGAGGCGAGGGGGAAATATATGGTATATTTTTCCATGCTGGAACCGGATAGCTATGACAAGATCTATTATGCATATGTCAACGACGATTTTACTGCGTTGGAAGAAGCCCCCAAACAATTGTTTTTCAACCCGACCGAAAAAGCGTGTATTGACGGGGACATAGTTAAAAAAGATGGAAAATTCTACCTGTTCTACAAGACTGAAGGAGATACGGATAAAGGAATAAAAGTGGCGGTTTCCGATGCGCTGACCTCCGGGTACAAGCCGGAACCGGGCAATGTGGACCGGACGGATAAACCGGTGGAAGGTTCAGGAGTATTTAAACTGATAGGTACCGATACCTATATACTGATGTATGATGTCTATACCAGCGGGGAGTACCAGTTTACCAAAAGTACTGATCTCAAAGAATTCGAGGTTGTCGATGAGCAGGTATCCATGAATTTCCATCCCCGGCATGGTACCGTTATCCCGATAACACAGGCAGAACTGGAACGTTTGCTCCGGAAATTCCCGTCACGTGATATCTCCCCGGTGCTGACCGCTTCCAACCCGGCCATCAAAACAAACAATATAGTAATAGACAGTAAAGAGAAAAGCATTTACCTGCCGGTAAAGGGCGGACATGACCTGTCCGCATTCGACCCTAGTTTCGTAACACTTCCCGGTACGGAAATACAGCCCGGTGGTGCCCGGGATTTCACCGAAGGAAATGTGGATTACCAATTGACATTTGGCGGCACCACCGAAGTTTATAAAGTTGTTGCAGAGACAGCTAATAACCCGGTAGTAGAAGGCTACTATGCCGATCCCGAGATCATATATTCCGAAAAAGAAGGAAAGTTTTACCTCTATCCCACCAGTGACGGGTTTAACAACTGGTCCGGGACCTATTTTAAGACATTCTCTTCCGAAGACCTGGTAAACTGGAAAGACGAAGGCACGATTCTGGACCTTCGGGAAGACGTTCCCTGGACCGGTCGCAATGCCTGGGCCCCTGCGATGATAGAGAAAAAAACGGACGGGGCTTACAAATACTATTACTATTATACCGCAGCACAACAGATTGGTGTTGCCGTAAACGATGAACCTTTCGGGACGTTTAAGGATAAGGGGGAAGCTTTGATCTCGGAATTTCCGCAGGGCATAAAGAACGGCCAGAATATAGACCCGGATGTTTTCGAAGATCCGCAAACCGGGAAAAGTTACCTGTACTGGGGGAATGGTTTCATGGCTGTTACCGAATTGAATGAAGACATGATGTCCGTCAAAAAAGGGACCACGAAAGTCATAACGCCCGATGAAACATTCCGTGAAGGGACAGAAGTGTTTTTCCGGGATGGCAAATATTATTTTCTGTGGTCCGAAGACGACACTCGCAGCCCGGATTACAAGGTAAGATATGCAATGGCCGACAGCCCGGTGGGGCCGTTGGAGATACCCCGAAACAACATTGTTATTCGGAAAGACGAAAAAAACAGGATACTCGCTACCGGGCATAACTCCGTGATACAGGTTCCAGGAAAAGACGAGTGGTATATTATTTACCATCGTTTCACCAGGCCCGGCGGGGAACGGATGGGAAGGGCGGCAGGTTTTCACCGTGAAGTATGTATAGACAGCCTGACGTTTGATGATAAGGGTTATATCAAAGAAGTCATACCAAGCCTGAAGGGAATTTCCGGTGTGGAAACGGATTAACAGGGCCATAGCACATATGAACAGGTCCTGCGATGCAGGGAAAGACCGGCACAGGCATCAACTTTAATAGGATGGACGTCAACTTTTGTATGGGGGATGCCAACTTTTGTACAGGGGATACTAACTTTAGCTACGGGTATCCTGCTATGACGAACTGTTTGAAGTTAGAAACCATTCATCCAGCATTATCAGGATGTCACGCCCGGGTTTATGATCAATCATCCTTTTATCCCCTTAACCACTGCTTGAATTCCGAAGCCTTGTTTTTACTTATGATGATGTCGATAGGCGACCTGGGGCTGACCTCTATTTTCAATTGGTTGTTCCCGTATTTGTAGATTTTATCAATGCTGTTGATCGAGAGGATGAAACGGCGGTTTGCCCGGAAAAACAGCGAACTGTCCAGGTCGGAGTAAACTTCTTCCAGGCTGTTGTTACTGTGAAAGATCCTGCCGTCCCTGCAACAAATATGGGTAACGGTATTCTCCATGTATATAAAGGCGATGTTCTCCGGCTCTATAGAAACGATCTCATCTTTCACATAAGTCAATAACCTTTTTTTGACAAAATTGTTTTCCTGGCTTTCTTCCGGATCATTTTTACCTGTGTTTTCCTTATCCTCCATTTTCTGTTTGTACAGGATGAGGTCGTGGTTCAGCCGGGAAAGGGTGACGATCTCCCTGGATAGCCCTTCGTTCTTTATTTCCAGTCCTTTTTCGTATCGCCTGCTGATAAGGCGTACCATAAACAGGGACATCAATACGATCAGCATGCCCGAAACGGCATAGGCAACGATAAAATTGCTCTTCAACCGCTGCATTCGCCCTTTAATATGGTCTATGTTGGCATGGGCAGCGACGATCCAATCCGTATTTTTCACCGGGTAGAGGTAAATGATCTCCGAACCCCTTCCTTCATCCGAAAATTCACGGATACCTCCCGTTTCCTTTTTTTGTTTCAGGAGGTTGTACAGGTCGTAAGGGTCCGGCTCCGTATATACGGCCGGCTGTACGAAAGACTCTTCCGGCAATATCTGCTGCCCTATCTTTTCCGGGTTGGGATGACAGATCTCCACTCCCGACCAGTTGAACATGCATACAAAACCCGATTCCATACTCGTATTTTCCAGGCTCCTTTGCAGGTTGTCGATCACCTGCTCCTTAGACAGGCCGTTCTCCAGCTGGAACTGTACGAGGGAGGAAACTTCACTTGCCTCCCGTTTGCTCGATTCGATCTGCGTCTGCAAAAAGTGATTGGTAGATATCTCCAGCAGGTAGTTCATACTAAAATAACCTACGATAAAGGTTACGATAGCAAGGCCTAAAAAAGTAAAGAAATAGACTTGGTCTTTTTTCATACAAAGGGTAGTATTTTACGACGTGCAAAATACGGATTTTAAGAAAAACTTAACAAATTAAACAGGAAGATTATTTCCCCAGGTACATTTAACCGCGTTTTTTCCTTTTTATACACCATTTTTTCCCTCTCGTTAAAGTTTATTATGTGTAATGATTTTGATTTCAGTTAATTTGGTGTGTTAAAACTAAAATAAATTTAAGCCATGAAAAAACTCTTCTTTTTACTGACAGCTGCTGTTTTTACCCTTTATTCCTGTAGTAGCGATGATGATTCTTCTTCTACGCCGGATCCGGACCCCACAGGGAACAGCATTCAACTGACAGAAAATTCCGAACACGGAATGATCCTTACCGATAATGAAGGAATGACCCTGTATTTCTTTTCCGATGATTCCGGTGAGGTGTCTACCTGTACAGAAGGGTGCCTGAGCGTCTGGCCCGTATTCTATGCCGGAGACATTACCGTGGACGAAGGACTGGATGCTGATGACTTTGCAACCATAACACGGGGTGACGGAGAAAAACAGACCACCTACAAAGGATGGCCGTTATACTATTTTGCGAACGATAGTGAGGCCGGGGATGTTAACGGAGACGGGGTAGGCGATATATGGTACGTTGCCAAACCCGATTATTCGCTGATGTACGTCCACGCCCAATTGGTAGGGCATGACGGCAAAAACTACATTGTGGATGCTGAGGGAAATTATGTAGAAGGAGTAGGCGATACCTTCTATATTACCGATCCGGAGGGAAATACCCTGTATGCGTTTATAAATGATACGAAGGACAATAATAATTTTACAAACGAGGATTTCTCCAATGATGCCGTATGGCCTGTTTTTCATTTAGACCTGGACAGGCTCCCCAGTATACTGAACGCGGATGATTTTAACACCATCAGCGTCCACGGAGAGCGCGATCAATTGACGTATAAAGGCTGGCCCATGTATTATTTTGGACAGGATGAAGCCAAGGGCGATAACAAGGGGATCAGCTTCCCGAACCCCGGGGTATGGCCCATAGTGAACACCGGATCTGCCGAAGCCCCGGAAGCTAGTAACAAGGGATAACGTAAATAATTCTAAAAAAGAGAGAACTAAAAAGTCCCGAACTTCTGTTAAAACCACAAAGCAGGCACAAAGAAACTAAAAAGTTAAATATATCGTAATCAAACGCTTATTCCTTTGTGAGTTTTGTGTATTCTTTGCTGACTTTGTGGTTAAAAATCTTTTTAGTTCCCTCTTCCATCTTATTTTAATGATCCATGATACCAGAAATTATAAAAAAAACCTGTATTCCGGCCCTTTTTCTGCTTATAGCGGTTATGACCTCCTGCGAGTATAATGTGGAGGAGGAAGATATGGTGGAACCTTTATGCGATCCTGATATCTCATTCGCTGCCACAATAAGGCCTATAATTGACAATAGCTGCATACAATGCCATAACGGTTCGGGGCATCCGCTGGATTTCCGCAATTTTACCGTGGTAAAGAACAATGCCGAAAAGATTAAGGAGCTCACCCAGGCGAGGATCATGCCGTTGCAGGGATCGTTGACTTCGGAAGAGATTGCCCTCATAGCGTGCTGGGTGGACAACGGGGCCCCGGACAATTAAAACTGAAAGTCTATGAATAGCATAAAACGTTCTGTCTATATCTCGGGCATAATCATAGCTGCCGGCATTTTGATAGGGGCCGTGATCTTTATGAAGCAGTATAACAAACCCCATACCGATGTGCATAGTGCTGATCCGGACTATACCCTTACGGCAACATCCCTGTTAGAGGTATTTAAAACCGATGAAACAAGTGCCAACAGCCTGTACCTGGACAAGATATTACAGGTAGAAGGCGTAATAAAAGATATCAGCGCGGTCGATGGTAACAGCATTATTACCCTCGGGGTGGAAAATTCCGGAGAGAGCATTATATGCAACATGTATCCCACCGAAAACAAAAAGGTCCTTGGTTTGCATAAGGGACAAAAGATAACGGTAAAAGGAATATGCACCGGCTTTTTGCTGGATGTTATCCTGGTCAGGGCAGTAATCAGCAGTTGAAAATAATAACAAGCAAAATGTATAGCAGATTTATAGTACTACTGGTTTTTATAAGTTGTAACTCCTTACTGTTTTCCCAGGAAAAATATCTTACCAGGCAGGGAGAAGTCTCTTTCTATTCCCATACCCCGGTAGAAGATATCAAGGCAGAGAACAAACAGGTATTGAGTATAGTGGACCTTGCTTCCGGCGAAGTTGCCATAAACATACTGATGAAATCATTCCTTTTCGAAAAGGCCCTCATGCAGGAACATTTCAATGAAAATTATGTGGAATCCGACAAGTTCCCCAAAGCCACTTTTACAGGAAAGATAAATAACCTCGCGGAAGTGCTTTCCGGAGACAATCATGTGGCCGAGGTAAGGGGGAGACTGACGATCCATGGCATTACAAAACCCGTGGAAATCGAAGCCAAGGCCAATATAGAGGGAGATAAAGTAATCCTGAAGGGAAAGTTCATGATCGCCGTTGCGGATTATGACATAAAAATACCCGCTATCGTCAGGAATAATATCGCCAGGGAAGTAGAGGTTTCCTTTAAGCTCGAACACCTGCCTTATAATTAATGAGTCAATGAGCAAATGTGCCAATTAGTGATATATTAATTGATTGACGGATTAGGACGGCTCATTATTACATTATCGAATTTTCCCAATGGCACATTAAATAAAAACTTTTAACCTATTAAAATCAATGAAAAAAACAATATTCATATTGCTCTTCCTGTGTGTTTACACCCAGGTTTCCGGCCAGGACCTTATGGAGATACTGGACGAAGAGACCCCGGAAAATAAAGAGTATGTAAGTGCTGCATTCAAAGGCACCCGGATTATCAATGGGCATTCCATAGAAAACCGTAAAAAAGGCGTTCTGGAATTTCTCATTTCCCACCGTTTCGGCCGGATCAATGACGGTATAGACGAATTGTTCGGGTTGGATGATTCCAATATCCGCTTTGCCCTGGAGTATGCCTTTACCGATGATCTGATGCTGGGAATAGGAAGGAGTTCTTTCGAAAAGACTTATGACGGTTTTGCAAAATACAAGTTGCTGAAGCAGGCCACGGGGAAAGAACCGTTCCCGTTAAGCGTATCCCTTTTTGGCAGTGTTGCCTGGAAGACGCTTAAGGATTACGAACCGGAAGACAAGCCCGATTTCAGCGACCGCCTGTTCTATGCCACCCAGGTACTCATCGCCCGGAAATTTAACGAAAACCTTTCCCTGCAACTTTCCCCTACCTACGTGCACCGGAATACGGTTACAATAGACGCCGACCCCCATGATATCTTTGCCATTGGGACGGGAGGCCGTTATAAACTGAGCAAGAGGGTATCTGTCAATGCCGAGTATTTTTATACCATTAATCCCCTGAAGTCCGTGGATACCAAAAATGCTTTCGCCCTGAGTGTGGATATAGAAACGGGCGGACATGTGTTCCAGCTCATGGTTTCCAATGCCATTACCATGATCGAAAAAGCGTTTATCACGGAAACAACAGACGATTTTTTTAAGGGAGATATTCATTTCGGATTTAATATCTCCAGAGCCTTTCAGATCGGTAACAAACGCCGCAAAACTCCGGAGGAAGACGAAAAAGAATGGTAGAAACGGAGGTTAAGGAACAAATGAAAATTCTCCGGTTAAATCCAGGTAAAAAGAGGTCATCTGAAAAGGTGGCCTCTTTTTTAGTTTGTGATGGTAGTGTTAACGTATGGCTTCAACGGGCATTTATCCCATAGCGTATGACACCATGCCTCTTTATATGAGCCTCTTAATACCCCGATAACCAGGTGGTCGAATGACGGATAACTTCGCCCCACTATTTTACATTTTCTTAAAGTTTGGTTAGTGTAAATTTTTATTCCTTTGTGGAATGAAAAGGGAGTCTGCTATAATCAGTACTTATGTAGAGCAGATCAAAGCTTCTGATGAAAAGGCTTTTAACAGGCTTTTCGGCCAACTTTGGGAGCCGTTGTACAATTACGCCTTTTCCTTACTTGAAGACAAGGCCCTTGCCAAAGATATGGTGCAGGATGTCTGGATGAACTTCTGGGAAAGGAGGCGGGAAATCGAAAACAACAACATAAAGGCCTATCTATACAAAGCAGTAAGGTTCCGGGTATTTAAAGAACTGCGGGACTCCAGACTCAAGGAGTCTCACTTGGAGGCTCTGAAAACCATTTATAAAGAAGATAGTGCTGAAGACAGTGTTGTTCCGAACCCGGAAGAAACAAAAGAACTCCTGGACAAAAAACTGGCCGTCCTGCCCGATAAGTGCAGGGAGGTTTTTAAACTGAGCCGGTTGGATGGCCTGAAGAACAAGGAAATTGCCGAAGAACTGGGAATCTCCGAAAGTACTGTCGAAAATCATATTACCCGGGCCTTTAAACTACTGAAAAAAAGGCCGGCCGTGCCGTTGTCCGTTTTACTTGCGGCCGTTCTCGGGTACTTCACAACGTAAACATAAAATACGGTAATTGTTAAGATAACCTGAACAAAAGAGGAGTTCAGGGGCTCTTGTGTTATGTAATGATTAACAATTCTGCAGGCGTAGGGGCAAAGCGGAAACTCCGGTATATATACACAAAGGATACCTGATGACAGAAAAACAGTTTAAAACACTATTGAACAAATTCCTCGAAGGAAAAGCCACGGAACAGGAAATAAAGGATATCGAAAAATTCGAGGATTTCTTTCTGGACAAGAACAAGGAGAAGGTAGCCGGGATCAGGGACAAGCAAGCCATAGGAAATGAAATTTATTCAGGCGTCAGAAAACGTATCGCTCCCGGGCATTTTTCCTGGGCAGGAATTGCAGCTTCCATAGTGTTTTTAATAGGTACGGCCTATGGCATATTTTACCTGGCCGCAACTCCCGGACGTATTGTAGTTTCTAACGAGTCGTTGCAGCCGAAGGAGGTGGCCCTGAAGGACGGCTCGGTAATTACCTTAAACCGGGACAGCCGGATTGTGTATACCGATGAATTCGGGATAACCGGCAGGGACGTCGAATTAACGGGAGAAGCTTTTTTTAAGATAGCCAGCGATACGCTGAGGCCGTTCCTCATAAGAACAGGAGAACTCACAACAAGAGTGGTAGGGACCCGGTTTAATATCAGGCGAAACAAAACGTCGGTAAATGTTACCGTATCCGAAGGGAATGTTAAGGTATATCACCGGAAAGATACCGTAAACCTCGCAGCAGGCTGGCAGGGCATATACAGGCTTAGGTCGGGGGAACTGGAAGAAAAACAGGTGAATGCCTCCTTATATACCCTGTGGCAAAAGGATAAAATAGAACTGAACGGCGTTACGATAGAAGACCTGTGTACCGTGTTGCATGTACTATACGATATGGAAACGGTATTTGAAGACCGGGAATCGAAAAAGGCACTGATCTCCATAACCCTGAATAGAAACGAAACACCGGAGGATATTATCAGCCGGGTAAACCTGATCAATGAAGTCAAACTAACTAAAACACAAAAAAATAAGATTATGGTAGAAAAAAGCAAGTGATCTAAGGTATAAAGAGCCTGCGGCAACAGGCTCTTTTCAGAAAGCGTCGAAGTAAACAGTTAGAAAACCACAACACTTAATTTTATGAGCTTAAAAAAACTCAGGTATAAAATAGCATATACCCTTACTTTTTTATTGATGTGCTCCACATCACATGCTAAAAAGCAGAATAACACCGAGGAAACAAAAATAAGCATTAATCTGCAGGATGTTAGCCTTGTCCGGATATTTTCCGAGATCAGTAAAAAAACGGATGCACAGTTTTCCTATGGCGAATTTGTGATAAAAAACAAGAAACGGTATAATACCGTCCATAAAAACCAATCGTTAAAAACCATCCTGACGCAACTTGGCAAAGAAGCCGGTTTTGAATTTACGGTAAAAGGGAATAATATTATTATCCACAATGCCGTGACTTCCGGTGTAACACCACCCGGTAATGCCCTTCAGCAAATGGATGTTACCGGTACGGTAACTGACGATACCGGAGTACCCTTACCCGGGGCTACCGTATTGGAAAAAGGTACAAGCAATGGCGTTACGGCCGATTTTGACGGTAAATTTTCCATCCGGGTATCAGGACCGGATGCCGTATTGCAGGTTTCTTATCTGGGGTACCAGTCACAGGAGATAAAAGTGAATGACCAGACTACCCTCGAGGTGGTTTTAAAAGAAAATAACACGGCCCTGGACGAAGTGGTTGTCGTGGGATATGGAACACAACGTAAAGTGAACCTCACCGGTGCCGTGGACCAGGTGGGAAGCGAGGTATTCCAGAATCGCCCCATTCCCAATATCACACAAGGGCTGGTAGGGGCAGTGCCCAACCTCAATATCCGGATGCTGGACGGAAAACCCACACAATCCCCCAGCTTCAACATCCGGGGTACCACTTCCATAGGACAGGGAGGGAACGCCCTTGTGCTCATTGATGGTGTGGAAGGCGATCCGCGGATGCTGAACCCTAACGATATCGAGAGTGTGTCCGTGCTGAAAGATGCAGCCTCGGCTTCTATCTATGGCGCCAGGGCAGCATTCGGGGTGGTACTGATTACGACCAAATCCGTTAAGGAAGGAAAGACGTCCATCAGTTATTCCACCAATTATTCCATAAAATCCCCCACAACCGTACCGGACAATATTACCGAATCCTACCCGTGGGCCAAGAATTTCAATGATGCCTGGTCTAACTGGAACGACAACGGTAATACCCCTACGGCGATAAACAAAACGCTGACTTTTTCCCCGGAGTACTTGCAGGAGATCAAGCGCCGGTGGGAAGATCCGTCCCTGCCCCGTGTTGATGTGGACCCCGAGACGGGAGAATATATTTATTTCTACAGTACGGACTGGTATGATGTGCTGATGAAAGACCGGTTTATGGCCCAGGACCACAACCTGACGTTCTCCGGTGGGAACGACAAGGCTGCCTTTTACCTCAGTGGCCGGTATAACGGGCAGGACGGATTGTTCGAGTACAATTCCGATAACTACAGAATGTACAACCTGAGAGCCAAGGGAAATATCCGCCTAAATGACTGGTTATCCGTTGAAAACAACATGGAATTTTCAAAGATGGATTACCATCAGCCCCTGAATGTGGGAGAGGGGAGTGGTATCTGGCGGAATATGGCAGATGAAGGCCACCCTTTGGCCCCCCTTCAGAATCCCGACGGTACACTTACATTTCCCGCAGCCTATACGGTGGGAGATTATTTCATCGGCCGCAACGGGATCGATACCGAACGCCGTTTTTTAAAGAACCAGATTGCCGCTAAGGCCGAATTTCTGGACAAAAGCCTTATTCTCAAAGGAAATTTCACTTATCAGACCACAGATATTGCAACCACCCAAAACCGGGTACAGGTACCTTACAGCCGTTACGAAGGTGTTATAGGGTACACGGGGACCAATACAAACGATATACAGGAAAGAAGGCGGACCACGGAATATATAGCTACCAACATGTACGCCGATTATACCAGGTCATTCTCCGATACGCACAACCTGCACCTGTTGGTCGGCTTCAATTACGAGCAGTCCGAGTACAAGAATCTCACCGCTCGCCGTAACGGGATCGTTTATGAAGATGCCGATGACATCAACCTCGCATTGGGACAAAGTATAGCAACCGAAGGAGGTTATGAGAAATGGAGGATCGCCGGTGGCTTTTTCCGGGTGAACTATAACTTTAAGGAGCGCTATTTACTTGAAGTTAACGGGCGCTATGACGGTTCCTCCAAATTCCCTACCGATCAGCAATGGGCGTTCTTTCCTTCCGCTTCCGTAGGCTGGCGGCTCTCCGAAGAGCCTTTCTGGAAACTGGACCCGAAAATCCTGTCTAATGTAAAATTCAGGGCTTCTTACGGCTCGCTCGGGAACGGGAACATCGATGCCTATTCATTTACGGAGAACTTTTCCATTTCCCAGTCCGGTCGTATTATAAACGGCGTTCGTCCGCAGCAAACAGGCCAGCCCGGGGTGGTACCTGCGGGACTTACCTGGGAAACTTCCACGACGGGTAATATAGGGCTGGATTTTTCCATGTTCAACAATCGCCTGACTTTTACCGGAGATGTTTATCGCAGGTGGACCAAAGACATGTTTACTACCGGGCCCACCTTACCTGCGGTATTCGGTACGGAGGTCCCCAAGGGAAATTATGCGGACCTGGAAACTACCGGGTGGGAGGTCTCCGTGAACTGGAAAGACCAGTTTTATATGAGTGGCAAACCGTTCAACTACGGGATAGGGCTGATGATGTCGGATTCCTGGGCCGTTATTACCAAGTATAACAATGAACGCAAAATACTCACCGATTACTACGAAGGGCAGCGCATAGGTGAAATATGGGGCTATCGTGTGGAAGGGCTTTTCCGTTCGGAGGAAGAAATTGCCAATTCACCGAGCCAGGCCAATGTGCAGAGTACCAATACCAGGAGAAACTATGTAGGAGATATCAAGTACAAAAACCTGGATGGGGATGATGTGATCTATCACGGTGAAAATACGGTGGACAATCCCGGGGATAAAACCATTATCGGTAATTCCGAACCGCGTTATATCTATGGAATTAACCTGGATTCGGACTGGAACGGTATTTTCTTTTCGGCGTTTTTCCAGGGAGTGCTCAAGCAGGATTGGTTTCCCTCCAGCGAATCGCGTTTCTGGGGGCAGTACAACCGTCCGTATAACCCCTATCCAAGCTGGCAGAAAAACAACATGTATCGTGAAGAACTTGGTAATTTCGATGCCTATCTGCCCCGTCTTGTCGGATATAGCCAGTTAAACGACCAGCCCAATGACAGGCACATACAGAATGTCGGATACATCCGTCTGCGGAATATTCAGCTGGGCTATACTTTGCCGGCAGACTTCGTGTCCAGGTTCGGTGCAACAGATGTTAAAATCTATATGTCCGGTGAGAACCTGTGGACCTGGTCTCCTTTGTACAAGTGGACAAAAGATACCGATGTCACGAACATTTACGGTTCGGACCGGGATTTGAGTGGCGGAAAAAGCGGGGACGGTTATAACTACCCGATGCTGAAGGCCGTTTCTTTTGGATTATCAATAAACTTTTAAATGACAAGATGACTGTTATGAAGCTATTTAATTATTTTTTGGGTGCCTTGATTTTGGTGTCTTTTATCTCTTGTGACCTGGATGAAACTCCCGTGGCTACTGCTACACGGGATGCAGTGTTCGGATCGGAGAGCGGAATGGAGCTGTATGTCAATTCATTTTACGATAACCTGCCCGGACCCGATCAGGGGGTGTTTGCCATCGATAATACATCAGATTTTGTGGCGCGTAACGGCGTGGACACCTATCTTGTTCCCAATGCACTGAGCCCTATCACCAGCAGCGGATGGAGCTGGACAGAGTTAAGGAATATCAATTATTTTATTGAAAATGCAGAGAGCAGCGAGGTAAATGAAAAGGGACATTACATAGGTGTGGCCCGCTTCTTCCGTGCATTGTTCTATTTTGATAAAGTAAAGCGTTTCGGAGATGTGCCGTGGATAGATCATACGATCGAGGTCACTGATACCCTGACCTTGAATGCTCCCAGGGACAGCAGGTTTGAAGTTATGGAAAAGGTACTGGAAGATTTAAACTACGCCATTGCAAATATTACACTCACCAGCGACCCTTCCTGCACACGTATTACCCGGAATGTGGCCCGGGCGTACAAGACCCGGATCTGCCTTTACGAAGCCTCGTTCCGTAAGTATCACACAGATTACGGTATGCAGGGGACGGCCGATACCTGGTACCAGGAAGTGGTAAATGAGGCCAATGACATCAGCGGATTCAGCCTGCATGAAGGCACCAATAGCGAATTGTCTTATAGAGAATTGTTCATTACACGTACTCCTTATACCGATGAAACCCTGCTTGCCGTGGTATTAGACCCGTCCCTGCAGGTATTCAGTTCGGCAAACAGGCGTTTTATCAGTCCCACCTACGGTAGCCGCCCGGCATTGACCCGGCAGTTTGTGAATACCTACCTCAAACTGGATGGTACCCCGTTTACAGCTGATCCTGACTATGCAACAATGCCTTTTGCAGAGGAAGTGAAAGATCGCGATCTGCGATTGAAACAAACCATCCGCCTGGGGGATTATCACCGTACGGAGAATGGTGTCCCTGTTATCGCCCCTCCGAACCTTAACCAGTCCTGGACCGGGTACCAGCCTATCAAATGGTGTTATGACGAACGCTTTCCTTACGACGATGAAAGCCGGAATGACAATGCCCATATTATCATGCGCTGGGGAGAGGTATTGCTCAATAAAGCAGAAGCCCTGGCCGAACTCGGACAAATGAACGATGCGGAGTGGGCTGCGACCATAGGTGAATTGCGCAGACGCGCGGGGATCACCGGCCCGACACTTACCGCGATGCCTACGGAAGCCGATCCGTACCTGGCAGACTATTATCTTGGGAAATTTACCGACCCGGTAATGCTGGAAGTGATGCGGGAGAGAACAATTGAACTGGCTTTCGAAGGCCTGCGTCCCGACGACCTGAGACGCTGGCACATCGGAGAACTTTTTCAGGAAGCCCCGATGAACGGGATGTATGTTCCGCAGTTAGGTGAACAGGACCTGAATGGTGACGGTATCATGGATGTATGTTTCTACCAGGGGAACCAGCCGGAACCTTCCAATCCTTCCGTAGTGATGGTAGATGTTTCTCCCAATACTGCCGCAGGACGTCGCTGGCTTTCCAACGGGACTTCGGGGGAACTCATGTATAATCCCGGTGACCGGGAATGGCAGGACCGTAAATACCTTTACCCCATTCCGCAGGCAGATCTGGAACAAAACCCGAAACTGGATCAAAATCCCGGGTGGTAGAGAGCTGTTACCCGGTGAAAGGTCGAAGCAGGACTGTGATTTGGTCACGGTTATTTCGGATTTTTATAAATTACGGCTGCGGATTCACGGATAACCGGCTTAGCTTTTGTGGAAATTATCCGTGTATCCGCAGTCACACAACCTTCCGGCCTGCCATAAAAAACTGAGGGGCCTTGGTCCGTAGTAATTTAATTAAACCTATTGGAGATGAAAACCAGATTTTTAAAAATTATCGTTTGTCTTTTGACAATATCAGCATCCGCCCAGCATAAACACAATGGAGAAATATGGGTGGCAAGCTATAACCTGCGCATGGATACTCCCCGGGATAGCCTCAATTCCTGGCCCCATCGCAAGGAAAATGTCAAGGCCCTGATCCGGTATCACGACTTTGATATTGTAGGTACACAGGAAGGGTTTTCACATCAGCTGGAGGACCTGCTCGAATTGCCCGGGTTTACCTATTTCGGGGCTGGTCGTGACGACGGGAAAATGGCCGGAGAGCATTCGGCCATCTTTTACAGGAAAGAGCGCTTTACCCTGACGGACTCCGGTAATTTCTGGTTAAGCGAAACACCGGAAAAACCGGGGAAGGGCTGGGATGCTACCTGTTGCAACCGTATTTGTTCATGGGTCCGGTTAACGGATAAACACACGGGGAAATCCTTTTATGTGTTCAACGTGCATTTTGACCACCGGGGAGTAATTGCGCGGCGGGAATCGGGGAAACTGATGGTACGTAAAATCAGAGAAATTGCAGGCAACACCCCGGTAATCTGTACCGGGGATTTCAACTCTACACCGGAAACGGAACAGATTGTAGGTATGGGGGCTGTTGTGCAGGATTCATATACGATCACTGAAACCCCACCATACGGGCCGGTCGGAACCAGTAATGGGTTCCGTTTTGAAGCTCCTATGCAGTACCGTATAGATTATGTGTTTGTGAGCAGGCATTTTAAAGTATCTGAGTACGCAGTGCTCACCGATGCGAAAGACCGGCGGTACCCTTCGGATCACCAACCGGTGGTAGCCCGTATCCGTTTTGCGGAATAAACCTGTTTGGTGTTCCCTTATTTTCCCGGAACAGCTGATTTCACTTTGTCCGCCACCGGTCGCAATTGGACTTGCGACCGGTTTTTTGTTTACAGGCAGGTAGTTATGCTTTCTTTAGTATGTTTTTTGTTTAAAAGATGCTAATTTAATATCTTGCATAGACGTTTATTTCATTTTCTAACATAACCTTTTTCCTGAACTAATCTGTATACCCCTAATTTTGAACTTATGAACCCACGTCGTGACTTCCTACAAAAACTTGCAGCTTCGGCTGTTACTTTACCTTTTTTACCCTTATATGCTTCGTCTGTCCGGTCGGACCTTTTCTACAACAAACCTTATGACGGGCCCGTATTGCGTGTGGCCATCATGGGGCTCGGGAGTTACGGCACCCGGGTGGCAGAAGCTATGCAGTCCTGCAAGCGGGCCAGGCTGGTCGGGGTTATCAGCGGTACACCCTCGAAAATCAAAGACTGGCAGGCAAAATATAATATCCCGGCGAAAAACTGTTACAATTATGAAAATTACGACAGTATTAAGGATAACCCGGATATCGATGCCGTATATGTCATTACACCTAATGCGCTTCACCACGAAGGAGTGTTGCGGGTAGCTGCTGCCGGAAAACATGCCATATGTGAAAAACCCATGGCCATCAATGCCAGGGAAGGGAAGGAAATGGTAGATGCCTGCAGGAAAGCGAATGTGAAATTACTGGTGGGTTACCGTATGCATTTTGAACCGAACACACTGGAAATTATCCGGATGCGGAACGAAGGTGAATTCGGGGATATCATGTTTTTCCAGGGATTGAGCGGCTTCCGGATCGGCGATCCCGGTCAGTGGCGGCTGGATAAGGATCTGGCAGGTGGCGGTGCTTTGATGGATATAGGTATTTATGCTATTAATGGTGCCCGCTATATGGTGGGTGAAGAGCCCGTATGGGTTACTGCCCAGGAAACCAAAACAGACCCCGTAAAATTCAGGGAAGGTGTAGACGAGACCATTCAGTTCCAGTTGGGCTTTCCCGGGGGCGCGGTCGCTTCCTGTTTGTCCACGTATAATATGAACAACCTGGATCGTTTTTTCCTGAACGGTGAAAAGGGATTTGCCGAATTGCAGCCCTCCACGGGTTATGGGCCTATAAAAGGCCGTACACATAAGGGAGAATTAACGAAACCACATGTTACCCACCAAACCGTACAAATGGATGAAATGGCCGGGATTATACTGGAAGGCAAAAAACCTGAAGTTCCGGTTGACGGAGCGGAAGGGGTGAAAGACCTGACAATCATCGACGCCATCTATCGCGCATGTGAAACCGGTAAGAAGCAGGAACTGGAACTATAAAAGCAACACCGGTAAATTATAATGTATGGCATTTTGGTACAGGAACTATGTTCCCTTTTTGCTCTATGCCGTTCTGCTGCCGGGAATCGCGGTATTCATTGCAGCTACTTTGATTTCTATATGTCTTAGCCGGAATTACAGGGATATAGCATAAGAATCACTTTCCTGCGGGCATATCGGCCGCAAAACTGATTCCTTTTTACAGGTTTAGTTTAATATAATAAAGGAAATAAGAGAGGGAACCCCTTTCGTTACGGAAATGGAATGATTTGTTTCAGACCGTGTCCTGTCCGGTAATTTTATCGGTTTACGATCTGATACCATAATCCTGGTGGATTCCCCGAATAATAGCAGGCATGAATATGTCTTTTTCCATCCTCTTCTTGTTTATCAACGATCCGATTTTCAAAAAAGCCGTGTCTTTGCTTTTTTCCTGAATAACAGTTGATAAAAATATCACAACCTCAGTTTTATCTCTGAAAACCGGTGTGTTATGAATAACGCGTCTATGTTTTTGATGATTTTGTACATCCCCTTGGGTTTATTTTAACATTACTTTGAGGCCAATCAATAAACCAAAACAATATGAAAACTTTATTACCGATCGTGACCATTCTTTTTATGGCATATACATCCATGTCATGGTCACAAACCAAAGAAATTACGGGGAAGGTCCTGGATGATCTCGGAGAACCCTTGCCCGGAGCGAATATAGTATTGAAAGGCACCCGGAACGGAGTCGTTACAGATTTTGACGGAAATTTCGAAATTACGGTCCCTCAGGCCGATGCTGTTCTGGTTATTTCTTATCTGGGATACGAATCCCGGGAAATTAAAGTAGGCAGTACAACTGATTATACTGTTCAGCTCACCGCTTCTTCATCTGCTTTGGATGAGGTGGTTGTTATAGGTTACGGTTCGGTAAAAAGAAGTGATCTTACCGGGTCCGTTGCATCAGTAAATTCCGAGCAACTGGAAAAAGCGAATAAGGTAGATGCCATTTCCGCCATGCAGGGGCAGGCTCCGGGAGTTGTCATTCAGCGTACGGACAATAAACCTGGTTCCGGAGGTTTTAATATCCGTATCCGCGGGGCCAGTACTATTAATTCCAATGAAACAGCCAATCAGGGGGGCTTTAACCCCGGCCAGAACCCGCTTTTTATCGTGGACGGGATCTTTGTGGACGATATTTCTTTCCTGAACCCTTCCGATATTGACAGAATGGATATTCTGAAGGATGCCTCGGCTACGGCGATATACGGATCAAGAGGGAGTAACGGTGTGGTTATTATAGAGACCAAGCGTGGTAAAACAGGGGAATTGAAAGTGAATTACAATGGTTATATAGGTCTTAAGGAAGCCTATCATTTACCAGCAATCTACGACGGGCCCGGGTATGTTGAGTTTATCAGGGATGTAGTTGTAGGCAATGAGTTTGCTCAGCTTAACGGCGATCTCAATTACAGGAGAAATGATGTGATCCTGTCCGATTATTTCGATGAAGAAGAGATGCAGAATATTGCCGACGGGGTGAATACGGATTGGGTAGACCTTATATTAAGGGCGGGACTTCAAACCAATCATACCATTGATCTGAGCGGAGGAAATGAAACCACTACCTATGCAGTTGGCCTGGGATATACCCGGGACGAAGGGACACTGGAAGGAGAAGATTTTAACAGGTATAACATAAGAGGAAGCTTAAAAAGCGACCTTACCCGATGGCTGAATGTGAGTTTTAATAATTATATCACCAATGCTGTACAAAATACGGGGAGTTGGGAAGGTTTCAGGAGTGCATACCGGTTAAAGCCTATCGGGCGTCCATACAACGATGACGGATCGCTGAGATTTTTTCCGACACAAAAAGAAACCCAGATCACCAATCCGCTGTTTGAAGGAGATAACGTTACCAGGGAAACCAAATACCTGCAATATATCGGGGATATTGCCATAGAACTCAAACCTGTAGACGGATTGACGATTACCTCTAAATTTTCACCTAATATTAAATATACCAGGTACGGAGAATACCGCGGGCTCTATTCAAAAAGTGTAGTTGCAAATCCCTCCAACCGAAGGGCCCAGGTAAATAATCATAATTATTTTTCATACTCCTGGGACAATATTTTCAACTATAGGTATAATAAAGGAGTACATGCTATTGATGCCACTGCGGTAATTTCGAGGTTTATGGAGCGTTCGGAAGGCTACTATGCACAGGTAAGGAATTTTACCACGGATGAATTCCTGTTCCACAATTTAGGTGCCGGACTTGATATCAGGGACCTTTCCAGTGATTTTTCCAAACAGACCCTGGAATCCTACACGGGGAGGCTTAACTATACCCTGATGGATAAATACCTGTTTACCTTAACGGGCAGATATGACGGTTCTTCCATACTTTCGGATAAGAACAAATGGGCCTTCTTCCCTTCCGCAGCCTTTGCATGGAAAATGATCGATGAAGATTTCATGCAATCACAACAGTTGTTCTCCAATGCCAAAATAAGGCTCAGTTACGGCCAAACGGGCAACAATGGCCAGGGAGGCGGGCTCGTTCCACTGGCCTCTCAATCGTTACTTGGCACAAGTGCAACCAATTTGGGCGATTCTTCGGTTTCCACTGCTTATATAACCGGTCTGGCCAATGAAGACCTTAGCTGGGAAAAAACTACAGAGATCAATTTGGGTATTGACTTCGGATTGCTCAGGAACAGGATTTACGGGTCGGTCGACCTTTATAACAGAAAAAATACGGACATTATATTTTTCTCTCCCCTGCCATCCGTTACCGGTTTTTCAGGAACATTTGACAATGTCGGGGAGTCCAGTAACAAAGGGATCGAAATTGCATTGAATACCGTCAATATTGACAACGATAATTTTACATGGACCACTAATTTTAATTTTGCTTCCAACAAGAATACCCTGGATAAACTTTACGGGGATGTTGACGAGATCATTTTTAATGTACAAGGTACCAGCTTTATCCACAAGGTAGGAGAATCCATCGGATCGATCTACGACTATGAATTTGACGGTATCTGGCAACTCGATGAAGTGGAAGAAGCCGCGGTATACGGGCAGCGTCCTGGTCAGGTAAGGGTAAAGGACCTGAACGGTGACGGTATGATCACCCCCGGTGAGGACAGGAAGATTATTGGAAATGTCACTCCCAAATGGACCGGAGGTATTACCAGTACCATGAATTATAAGAATTTTGATTTCTCTTTCTTTGTTCATATCAGCCAGGGGAATAAGATGCGGAGTAACTTCCACAATGGTTTTTCATTTCCCTGGGACGGCGAACCCACAAGGACATTCAACGGTTATGATGTGGATTACTGGACCCCCGAAAACCCCACAAACAAGTGGTATCAGCCCGGTAACGGAGGTATATATCAGCATGCCATCAAATACCGAGACGTTTCCTTTACCAAAGTAGGATACATGACCCTGGGTTACAAGCTCCCCGCTACCATACTGGACAAACTGAAATTAAGCAACCTGCGATTCTATATTACTGCACAAAACCCTTTTATATTTACCGATTACGACGGATGGGACCCTGAAAATGCCGGCAGGAATGACTGGGGTGCGGCCTTTATGTCACGTACACTTATCACCGGTGTTAATTTAAGCTTCTAAACCAACAGTCAAACAAAATTGAGAATCATGAGATATTTTAATCATAAATTCATAATAGTATTGCTCGCGGCCGGGATCTTTAGCACAGGCTGTGAATCATATCTTGACGAAGAGAACAGGTCGTCATTGAGTATTGATACGGGCAAGTCCGACCCTGAGACTTTTAACCAGTTAGTGGCCTCGGTTTATGAAAGGGCCAGGGAAACCACAACAAAATATACGGCCGATATGTATTACGTCCTCGAAGACCTGGGGACCGATGTGGTAACAAGGGGAACAACCGTTTCGGGGACCGACGAGATCAACGATTACGTAAACCTGAATTCATTAAACTGGGCTGTAGGAGTATACTGGAGCAATCAGTATAGTGTTATCGCCGCAGCCAATGTGGCCATAGACAATGCAGAAGAAATAGAAGGTGTTTCTGCCGATACCAAAACAAGAGGAATAGGGGAAGTTAAATTTTTCAGGGCTTTATCCTATTTCAACTTGGTAGAGAATTATGGTGGGGTACCTTTGGTGCTTCACCAGGTGAAAACTGCCGAAACCGAGTATTTCCGTGCCAGTGAGCAGGAGGTTTATACGCAGATCGTACAGGATCTCCAGGAGGCTCTGGCCGGAGTAGATGAAAACCCGGCCGATTACGGGAGGGTTTCCAAAGATGCTGTAAGGCACCTGTTGTCCAAAGTTCTGCTTACCAGGGGGTACAAGCCTTTCGGTTCCGCATCCGATTATACCGAAGCTGCTGCCCTAGCAGAAACGGTTATGGGCAATCATGTTCTGGTGGCTTCGTTTGAAGAACTGGTGGATATCAATAATCAGCGAAACTCCGAAGTGATTTTTGCTTATTTGTTCGGCGGTAATTCCGTGAGCAGGGGCTGGGGAAATTCAAAACATATGATGTACAAGTTCAGGTATTTCGATTACCCCGGACTGATCAGGGGTGACAAATATCAAAAAGGTCTGGGACCGGCGCTTACGCCTTTCTATTATTCCCTTTTTGATGAGGATGATCAAAGGGCCGGTGCTACATTCCGGAGGGTTATGTATGCCGATGAAGATTATGTGGCCAGGGTGGGCGGTACGGAAGTAACCGTAAGTGCCGGAGATACCGCCATATACTTCCCGAAAACAGCCTGGACGCAGGCCGATATCGATGCGGTACCCTATACGGTGATCAATCCGGGAACGTATTTTCAAAATAATGGCGTCACCACCGTGCATTACCCGATGTTTAAGAAATTTGACGATCCGGGAATTCCTTTTACACAACCCGATCAATCTTCACAGGGCGAAAGGGATATGGTAGTGATGAGAGCAGGTGAGGCCTACCTGATTGCTGCCGAAGCTTATTTACAGTCGGGTAATACCACCGATGCCGCAGCCCGCCTTACCACCTTACGATCCAGGGCCGGGCTGACCACCCCGGTAACCCCGGAAGATATTGACCTGGATTTTATCCTCGACGAAAGGGCCAGGGAACTCACGGGAGAAGTAAACAGGTGGATGGACTTAAAAAGAACAGGAAAACTTATAGAACGTACTTTACAGCACAATCCTCATGCTGCCTTAAATAATGCCCTTAGTCCAAAACATCTTTTGAGGCCAATCCCCCAGGTTGAGATTGATAATACAGGAGGAAGTATTGAACAAAACCCCGAGTATTAATACGTATTATAGTGTTTAGTGAATTTTAGTTCAGGTATAGGCAGGCAAATTTTGCCTGCTTATATTTTTAATTTTTTATATAATCTTTTATGTAACCTCAGTAAGTTGCTGTATAACATCGCAGGGCACCGGGTATTACATACAGGGCATAGAAAACTCCAGGGTTATATATCGTAATTGAAACAAATTGGTTTTATAACAATGAAAATTGCTTTAGATAAAGAATAGATGAAGTCAAAAAGCCCCCGCATAAATAACCTGATAAGAATATGCATCCTTCTTTTTTCCCTGGTATCATGCACGGTTAAGCAGGAGATATCCGCCCGGAAAGAACAATTGGTAGACAAAGTATATCCGCTTCTCGATACCGAAAATTCGAGATGGTTTTTCTTTTCGTCGGCAAGCAGGCCGTTCGGTATGGTAAATTTGAGCCCGGATACACAGATTAACGGAGCGTGGGGAAGCGGATACCGGTATAAAACAGATACCATAAAAGGCTTTAGCCATATACATGCCTGGCAATTATCCGGGCTTTCCGTAATGCCGGTGATCATTTCCGGAAGTAAAAACGGGATATATACAGATTTTTATTCGAAATTCAGCCATGAAAAGGAGTCCGTAAGGCCGGGCTATCATTCGGTAGAGCTCGATAGATATGGGATAAAAGCAGAACTCACCAGTACAAAGCGAGTGGGGTTTCATAAATACCGGTTCCCGGGAAATAAAAAAGGCCATGTACTTTTTAATTTAAATACCGTTTTGGGCTCCTGTGAAAATACCGGGGGCATACTGGAAAAAACGGGGAGTAACGAATTATCCGGTAAACTTGTAGCAGCCCCTACAACCAGGCGTCCCAAACCCCTGACCGTATATTTTAAAGTTCGGTTTAATGTTTCAATAACAACTGTTGAACGCGATCCGGGGACAGGAAACTATTTGGTAGCCCTGGATACTTCTGATGAAGCTGTTCTTATGAAAGCCGGCATTTCCTACACATCGGCGGAAAATGCGGCCAATAACATACAAAAAGAATTACCGCACTGGGATTTTAACCGGGTGATCGAAGATTCCGGAGACGAATGGAATGAATTATTGGGACGGATCAAAGTTGAAGGTGGTACTGAAAAGGCTCAAAGGCGATTTTATACGGACCTCTGGCATGCCCTGCAGGGCCGGAGGATCATTAACGATGTCAACGGGGAATATCCCGATAACACCGGAAAACAGTTCAGGATAGGGCGATTGCCGCTACGAGCCGACGGTACGCCGGAATTCAACCACTATAATTCCGATTCATTCTGGGGAGCCCAATGGACCATAAATACCTTATGGGGGCTCGCTTATCCGGAGATTATGCATGAATTTACATACTCTTTGATGCAGTATTACAAAGACGGAGGAATGATCCCCAGGGGACCTTCCGGAGGCAACTACACTTTTGTTATGACAGGGGCTTCAACTACACCCTTCATGGTCAGTGCCATCCAGAAGGGAATTGTAAAAGACAGTCTCGAAATAATTTATAAAGCCCTTAAAAAAAACCACATGCCGGGAGGGATTATGGAAAAGGCAGGATATGAGCACCATACCCATATCGGCGGAGGTTTAAATTATTATATCAAAAACGGATATATTCCCTATCCGCTTCCGGAAGGTATGGGGTTCGGTGGGCATCAGGACGGTTCCGGTCAAACACTGGAATACGCTTATCAGGACTGGGCTTTAGCTCAATTGGCAAAGAAAATAAAATACAAGGAAGACTATGCATATTTCATGAAAAGAGCGGCAAATTACAAAAATGTCTTTAATGAAAAAGTGGGCTGGATGGCTCCGAAGAATGTTAACGGCCGGTGGAAAAACGATTTTGACCCGTACCAGTACGAAAATGGTTTTGTAGAATCCAATGCCGCACAGTCTACATGGTTTGTGCCTCACGACATCGGGGGACTGGCAACCCTTATGGGCGGAAAGGAAAAAGCGACGGAAAAACTGCTCGATCAGTTCCGGTCTGCCCGGGAACTGGGGTTCACCTCCGGGAATTCCCACGAAGCCGAACTGCATCCCGAATACAGCAGAATCCCTGTCAATTACGGAAACCAGCCTTCTATTCAAACAGCATTTATATTCAATCAGTTAGATCATCCGGATTTAACACAGTACTGGTCCCGACAGGTTGTGGAACGGGTTTTTTCCGATCTGACACCTTCGGAAGGGTATAAAGGCGACGAAGACCAGGGGTTGATGGGAAGCCTGGCCGTATTGATGAAGATCGGCCTGTTCCAGATGAACGGAGGTACGGAAAACAATCCCGAATACCAGATAGGAAGCCCGGTATTTGACAGGATTACCATTCATCTTAATAAAGATTACTATCCGGGAAGGATTTTTGAGATCAAAACCGTAAATAACGGCACGGACAATGTATTTGTAAATGAAGTTCAATTAAATAACTCGCCTGTCAAATCCTTTAAAATCAAACATGAGGATATTATAAAAGGAGGAGTTCTGCAACTGCAGATGTCGGGAAAAAGTCATAAAGATAAAAACTAAAGACAACAGAGATATCGTGGTTGCTGAGCGGAATAGGAGTAAAGGCAGAGGGGGAATTCCCCTTGATTCCCGTAGGGAGAGACATTTTTGCCCGACAAACAGTCCTCCCGGGAGGAAGTCCAAAAAAATGGACCGGTGTCGAATGACAAAAGGTAACCGGTACATCATAATTAAAAAACATTAGCGTATTTGTAACAACGGATATATGAACAGTTTTTTAAAATGATTCGTGTATCCGTGACCAAACAGACTCTGATCCTGCTGCAAACCTTTGGATTTTAAACCCATAGGTTTAGTCGGACTTTTTATTTCTTTGAGAACTTTATGCAAAATTTTGTGTTCATTTGTGGATCATTAATCTCCCGGAATTTTTTTTACCACAACGGGATCAAAGCAGGCACAGAGGACACAAAGCAGATTTTCTTAGATATAAATTTAATACATCAGTACTAATTTTTAAAAACCAAAAATCCGGAGTTGTTCTATGAAAGAAAAAATATTCCAGCCAAAACCCGGACGCTTTCTGTCACTGGATGTATTCAGGGGGCTGACCATAGCCCTGATGATTATTGTAAACACCCCGGGAACAGGAGCCGGAATATACACTTACCTGGTACATGCGCCATGGTTCGGTTTTACCCTGGCGGACCTGGTTTTTCCGTCATTCCTGTTTGCCGTGGGCAACGCCATGAGCTTTTCCATGAGAAAAATAAAACACCTTCCGGCAGGAACGGTCTGGAAAAAAATAATAAGGCGGACGCTCATTATCTTTTTACTGGGATACCTTATGTACTGGTTTCCCTTCTTCAATATCGATACACAGGGGCACTGGACATTAAAACCATTAGCCGAAACACGTATAATGGGCGTGCTTCAACGCATTGCCCTCTGCTATTTTTTTGCTGCAGTTATATTTTATTATTGGTCCGAAAAAACGGCCCTGATCATTTCGGCGGGAATTCTCACGGGCTATTGGGGCATACTGTATCTTTTCGGCCAGCCGGGGGCCGAATTGACGATGGCAGGCAATGCCGTTACCCGCCTGGACCTGTCGGTTCTGGGGACCGGGCATATTTACAGGAAAGACAGCATTCCCTTTGACCCGGAAGGTATTTTGAGTACCTTACCCGCCATAGTAAACGTTATCGGAGGATATATCGCCGGAACTTTTATTCAGAAGAAGGGTAAATCCTATGAAGGCATTGCCAAACTGTTAATGGCCGGATTTTTGCTGGTTTGCCTGGGCCTTTGGTGGGACCTGATCTTTCCGATATCCAAAAAATTGTGGACCGGCCCGTTTGTATTATGCACTGTAGGCCTTGACCTTTCGATCATGGCGGTCCTGATATATGTTATTGAAATACGGAAGATAAAGGTCGGAATAAAGTTTTTTGATATTTTTGGTAAAAACCCGCTTTTTATATACCTGTTTTCAGAACTTTTTTATGTAATACTGAGAATGATCCCCACCGGTTCGGGCCTGGACATTTTTGAATGGGTCAGCGAACGCGTTTTTCAACGTGTCCTTCCGGGTCCGCCAGGTGCCCTGGCAACCGCACTGGCCTTTGTCCTGCTATGCTGGTCACTGGGCTGGTGGCTTGATAAAAAACGGATATATATTAAGATATAAGTGTGATGTCGGTATGATGAGTAAGCCCGTATTGGTCATAACAGTGATCTTTTTCACGATCAATCTTATAAGTGCCCAGAATATAACCTTTGAGCATTATAACGATTATGACGGCCTGTCCCATAATTCCGTCAGGCATATTGTCCAGGATAAAAAGGGATTTCTATGGCTGGGCACTTTCGGGGGATTAAACCGGTTCGACGGTTACGAATTCGACATTTATTCCAGCAGTGCAAAAAAGCCGTACAAACTGACTAACGATGATATCACGGCTTTGGTCCTGGACAATAATATTTTGTGGATCGGTACACGAAACGGCCTGGTACGGTTTGAACTGGACAGGCATAAGTTTACCACTTTCTTACCCGAAGAAGGGAACATGCACAGCCTGTCCGATAATGAGATCCGCTCTTTACTCGCAGACCGTTTTGACCGGATATGGGTGGGCACAAAAAATAAGGGAGTATTCCTGATGGACAAAAGCTCCGGGCGGTTTACCAAAATCGATATCAAGGGAGTTACATATGTGAAGTCCATCATAGAAGATAGTTCCGGGGCTGTCTGGATAGGGTCATACCAGGAAAGCGGAATAACAAAAGTGAATTTAAACAGTGACGGCACCATAAAGAATACAAAACAATACACCCTCCATATCCCCGGTTCTGACGAGAAGAACCCCTATATAAACTTTATCTATGAAGACCACAAGTCTGATATATTCGCGGGAACCCGCCAAGGGCTCTATAAGCTGGACCGGGAGAACGACAAATTTGTAAACCTGCATATTGAGGATGTAACGCGCAGGGAAAAACTGGGCCCCCATTTTTTATCGGTAGCCAGGTCTCCCGACGGGGAATACTGGGTCGGGACGCTGGGAGGATTGCTGGTATGCCATGATCTGGAAGACATTGAAAAAGGAAATTACCAGTGGCATTATCCGGTGCTTTCCGACAATTCTTCTCTTGTAGACAATCTGGTATATGCCCTGTATTTTGACAGATCCGGCGTGCTCTGGATAGGCACGGAAGACGGCCTGGATAAATACAACCCGTACGACAACCAGTTCAAACTCAACAAGGATATTTCCAGGTACCTCGATAACCAGGCTCCCTGGATCAGGGGATTTTCCAAAACCGCAGACGGAAAGGTCATTGTTGCTACCCGCCATAACGGTTTGTTTGTCGGACAGGAAGGAAAGTTTTCACCACTTCCCGGGCAACAACGGTATGACATTGCCAGTATATTTTCAAACGACGGGACCCGTTTTTACTGCGGGCTCTGGGATGGCAGGCTCCTTGTATATGACTATCACACTAAAAAATCACGAGTTCTGGATATCGGTTTTAACAATACCCCCGTTACGGCATTTGCAAGTATAGACCTCCATACGCTTATTATAGGCTCTTTCGGTGAAGGAGCGGTTTATTTTGACACGGATACCCGCAAAAGTACTCCCCTCGGTGATGACTTTCCGAGAGGAATAGAGATCAACCAGATTGCGATCGCTACCTCGGGGAACATCTGGTTTGCCACGGAGAACGGAGTGCTCAGGTTCGATACCGGGGCCCACAGGTTAAAGACCTACACATCAAACGATAATCCGGGGATCCCGGATGAAAATGTGAGCGGGATCTTAATAGACCACAAGCAGCGCATATGGGCCGCCACCAGGAAAGGACTGGCAGTATACAATGCAGAAACCGACAGTTTTAATACGGTCGACGAATTGCATGAGCTGGCCGGTACCTGGATCACCGATATTCTGAATGTAGGCAATAACTTCTGGCTGAACCTGAACAATAACGGCCTGGCCCGGTTTCATCCGGACCGGGGTGAACTGGATATTTACAGGGTAAAAAGCGGTAACAGGCTGGATGTATTCAGTTCCAGCGGCTTTTATAACTTTAATGACTCCAGGATCTATGTAGCCGGAAAAAAGGGAGTAATTTACTTTTCCCCCGATCGTATCAGGACCAATACCTGGGCACCTTCGCCCATAATTACGGAATTTAAGGTACAAAGCAAGGAAATACGGCCCGGAGACAGTGTTAACGACCAGACTGTTTTTACCCGGGATATCAATTACAACAAGGCAGCTACCCTGACTTATGATGACCGCAATTTTTCGATTGAATTTGCTTCGCCTTCTTTTACCGATCCGAAGCTCAACAGATTCGAATATACACTGGAAGGCTTTGACGACAAGTGGATACCGACCAACAGCAACGCCAGGACTGTCCAGTATACAAACCTGCCGTTCGGAGAATATCTGTTTAAGGTAAAAGCCGCAAACAGCAGCGGTATATGGAGTGGTGAAGAGGTCTATAAAATAAGGGTCCTGCCTCCGTTCTGGTTAACCTACAAAATGATTTTACTGATCCTGTTCACAGGATCCCTTCTTTTTTATTTTGTGCGTCGCGAAATAAAGAACCGCCTGAGACTAAAAAAAGAATTGCTGGTCGAAAAGGTAGAACGGGAACGCGATGAAAAACTGAATAACGAAAAGATCCGCTTTTTCACCAACCTCTCCCATGAATTGCGCACTCCGTTAACCCTCATCCTGGGGTCGGCTAAACAGCTTCTGGTAGAGGGGCGGGACCAGTATAACGAACAACAGACGGAAAAATTCGGACTGATCTATCAAAATGCAAATCGATTACTGATACTGGTCAATCAGATACTCGATTTCAGAAAAGCCGAAAAAGGAAAACTGGAATTAAAGGTATCCGAAACCGATATACGAAAGCACACTTTAAAGTCCTTTCATTCCTTTAAAGAACTGGCAGAAGATAAAGGAGTGCAATTGCATTTTAATTGTGAACAGGAAAGGATAACCGGATGGATTGACCGGGATAAATACGACAAAATTCTCTATAACCTGTTATCCAATGCCATAAAATTTACTCCCGCATACGGAAATGTGGATGTATTCCTGGGATGTTCGGATCCACAGAATGACCGGCTTGTTATAGAAGTAGGGGACGACGGTATTGGTATCCCGGAACAAAGTCACAAGAAAATATTTTCCAGGTTCTATCAGGCGTCAAACAGCAAGGAAAACAATACCGGGTCTGGTATAGGTCTGGCTTTGGTGAAATCGTTGGTAAAATTGCATAAAGGCAGTATTATTGTTACCAGCGAACCGCAAAAGGGTAGTGTATTTACCATAGAGCTTCCCATAAACCGGGACATGTTCAATAAAGAGGAAATTGCCGAGGTTCCGGAAAACCCGGAAGAAACGGTAGATAACTACCAACCCAAACCTTTAAAAGCCAAAGGTTCCGTAACCATAAAAGACAGGATACTGCTGGTCGAAGATAATACCGATCTCAGGAATTACCTGGCAAATTTCCTTTCCGGTCATTATAAAGTATACCAGGCGGAAAACGGGGAAAAAGGACTGCAGTTGTGTAAACAGATCAAGCCTGTGTTGTGTATTACCGATGTGATGATGCCCGGAATGAATGGTTATGAATTCTGTGAGATCCTGAAAAAAAGTGAGGCCATTAGCCATATTCCTGTTATCCTGCTTACAGCGCTGTCTGAGAATGATGATAAGATAAAAGGTTACGCTGCCGGGGCAGATGCCTATTTGTCAAAACCGCTCGATCCGTATCTGCTGAAAACGCGAATGGAGAATATCATCCGCACACGGTCCGATTTAAAGGCGAAATTTTCCCGGGAAATAGAAGGGGAAGCCTCTGATCTGGCACATTCCCCGGTAGATGTGGAATTTATAAAAAAGCTTTCCGGGTTTATTGAAGACAATATCAATAACCCGGAGCTTTCCACAGCACTGGTTTGCAGGGAAACCGGAATGAGTTCTTCAAAATTGTACAGAAAACTCAAGGAATTGACCGATCTGGCTCCAAATGAATACATCCGGACCGTACGCTTGAAAAAATCGGCACAACTCCTCAAAACCAAAAAGTATAATGTGTCTGAAGTAACATTTATGGTAGGATTTAATGACCCACTGTATTTTAGCAGGTGCTTTAAGAAACAATTCGGCTTTCCTCCAAGTAATTTATTGGGGTAGGGCGATCTTTTGAATTGGCCCGGGTTAAGCAGAAAAATGTGAAAAACGGGTGGTTTTGAAAGGTGTGAGACGGACATGGCCGTAAGCGTCTATACTTGTCTTTTGAATCAGCCGTGTTCACGTATTGATGAGGGGCTTCCCATCGGCTACAGTTGGAACTGTTCTTGTACCCCGGCGCAGTTCATTTGTTTTCCATGTATATATCTTAATTCTAGCTTAACCTTTTTGTAATACGGTATTTTTATACATTCACTAAACTTGTTGTTCAATTTTTTCATACCTCAATGAAAAGAAACTACAAGGAAGCGGATGAAACATCATTATTGATCCTGATTAAGCAGAATGAGGGAGAGCATGCCTTTCGGGAACTTTTTTACCGGTATCAGGACAGGTTATATCGTTACAACCAGAAGATACTCCGTAACCGTGAAGCCAGTGAGGAAATTCTGCAGGATGTTTTCGTGAAGGTGTGGAATTACCGTCATCAGATCGATGAATCCAGGGACTTTTCTTTCCTTCTTTTTAAAATCGCAAAAAATACCATAATCAATTATTTAAAGTCTCACAAGGCAAAACAACAACTTGCTCCGGAAACTATAAGTACTTTGGCAACTCATATATGTCCGGAAGAGACCATGATCTGGCAACAATATACTGCTATGCTGGATAAGGCTATTGCAGAACTCCCGGAACGCTGCCGTATTGTTTTTGAAAAGAGCAGGCTTGAAGGCAAATCTTATGAAGAAATAGCAGAAGACCTCGGTATTTCACGGAATACCGTCCGCTTGCAGATCATCAAGTCATTAAAGCTTATAAAAAGTTATTTTAACCATCATCCGGAAATGGATGTGGTATTCTCCCTCCTGTTGTCTTTAGCATCCTTATTTACGGTTTTTAAAGGATTTTAAACCGGTATGGAACCGGATCTATACCCGGACTAAGGTTTTTTTATACTGAAAAATAAAAAAATCCGGAAACGGAATAGACCTCTCCTGATGTTTTGTTGTATTTATAAGAAAACCCCGAAGTTGAAACCAGATAGAGACGGCATATTGCAAAAATATTTTTCAGGACAATGCACTTCCGAAGAAAAACAGTTTGTCGAAGAGTGTATATTAAACAAGGATAATGTTCTGCTGGATGACTACCTCAGTGCCGAATGGGATGCCTGTGCGGGAAAAAGAGTGAACCCGGTGCCGGAAGCCGACCGGCGCTATAAAAGCATCAATAAGAGGATACGTAAAAAACGGGATACGGACAGGAGGAGAATATGGGGTGTGGCCGCTTCCGTAATCGCATTGCTGGGGATTACGGGGTATTTTTTAATGCAGTTGTTCTACCCGGTACCCGGGAAACAGCTTGTAGTTAGCACAGGAGCCGGGGAGCAGAGAGAAGTGATTTTACCGGACAGTACCGTAGTGTGGCTTAATTGTGTATCGTCCATTACTTACCCGGAGTCTTTTAGCGGGGACTACAGAGAAGTAAAGGTTAATGGAGAAGCTCTCTTTGAAGTTACCAAAAACCCGCACAGACCTTTTGTTGTGAATTTTAACGAACATTATACCAAAGTATTGGGGACCGTGTTCACGGTAAGATCTTACCCGGGGGAACACAATGATATGGTAACCCTTGTGGAAGGCAGTATAGCGGTAGGGGAAAAACAACCCGATGTCCTGAAAGAATATGCGGTATTGATTCCCGGCGAACGTATTACCATTTCCGACAGTATCGAAAACAACTTCGCCAGGAGTAGAATACAAGATATAGCTTCAGTCGCTTCTTGGAAGAGCGGGGAACTTCGCTTTCATAAAACACCTTTGAATATGGTAGCCAAAGACCTTCAGCGATGGTATGGCAGGGATATCATACTGGAAAAAAGAGGGCAACACGCCGTAAATGGCAATATGACCCTGACCTCGATAATTAAGCCCGGAACAGGACTGGAAGAAGTCCTGGAAATATTGAGTCTTACCCACAAAATAGCATATACCCGCAAAGGAGACAAAATAATAATAACCTCTAAATAAAATATATATGAAATAAACCTACCAGAGTAGCACACGAAGAGTCCTGTAGAAAAACAGCGAAAGTGGTACCAGCACTTTCGCTGAGAAGTTTTCTACAAAGGATTACTTATTCCTAAAAAGAAACAAATAATACAGAAAATTTCATCAAAATTATGAAAAAAATAATAATGCGCTTTCGTGCCGGAATACTTTTTATGGGCATATTCTGGCTGAGCGCAGGTTTTTCCGTGAAGGCAGAAAACAGGCAGTCCGACCTCGATAAAATTAAAATTTCGGTCTCCTTCCTGGAAATTCACCTCGCAGAAGCTCTCGAAGCCATAGGAGAGAAGAGCAACCTGGGAATCACCTTTAATGACGCCGATATTCGTCAGGATAAAAAGATCTCTTACAAGGCAATAAATACGTCAGCTCAGAAAATACTCAAAGATGTGCTGAGGGGGACCGGGCTCCATTTCCGGCTGCACGGAGAAAATATCATCATTTATAAAGATCAGGAACAGACAATAGAAGGAAAGGTTTACGACAGCGGGATTGACGAACCACTGATGGGGGCCACCATTAGTGTTCCCGAAACAGGCTCGGGAACGACTTCCGGTTTTAACGGGGAATTTTCTTTGCAGGCAGATAATTTTCCGGTAAAAATCCGTATTGCCTACCTTGGGTATGAAACCCGGGAAATTACCGTATCCTCACCTGTTAGCGATCTTGAAATTATGCTTGTCCCGGTTAACGAAGAACTGAAAGAAGTGGTGGTTACCGCATTGGGGATCTCGCGCGAAGAAAAGAGCCTGGGATATGCCGTTGGTGAAGTAAGCGGGATATCTGTGAACGAGAGCAAAAGGATGAATATCACCAATGCACTTGCAGGTAAGGTAGCCGGGGTACAGATTCGCAATGTGAGTTCCGATCCGGGTTCGTCTTCCCTCATAACCATCAGAGGTGCCTCTTCCATAAACGGGGATAATCAGCCCTTATTTGTAATAGACGGAATTCCGGTAAACTCCAATAACCAGAATGCAGAGTCGTCGGGAGAAGGGTATGTGGACTATGGAAACACTTCCATGGATATCAGTCCCGATGATATTGCCGAGATTACGGTACTGAAAGGAGCGGCAGCCGCACTTTACGGTTCGCGTGCGGCCAACGGGGTCATCCTGATCACAACCAAAAAGGGCAGGAACGGAAAAAAAGGACTGGGAATAAGTTATAATTCGGCCGTAAAAATCGATAAGGCCTGGCTGTATCCCGATTTTCAGAATGAATTTGCAGCGGGCTCGGACATTCTTGCCGTAGATGAGAATGGTATTCCCGTAGCTACGGGAACGGCTACCTGGGGGCCGCGTATCGAACCGGGAGTACAGGCAGTACAAACCCTTCCGGGAGGGAAAACCACCGTTGCGGAACTCAGGGCATATCCCGACAGGTACAAAGACTTTTTCGACCTGGGATATACCCTTACCAATAATATATCGGTGACCGGGAATTACGATAAAGGTAGTTTCAGGCTTTCTTACACCAATCTGCAGAATGAGGGCATTGTTCCGGGGACCAACTACAAGAAAAACGGTTTTAACCTGAATTCTATCTATAAAATATCTGACGACCTCAGTGTTTCTGCGATGGCCAATTTTAGTATTGCAGACAGTGACAACAGGCCCACACAGGGTAAATCCGGGGAGAGTGACAACGCTACCGAAGTAATTTACCGCCTGACGCCAAATACCAATATCAAGGATTATAAATCGTATTGGGAAGAAGGGCTGGAAGGATTACAGCAGAAAACGCTGGACGGCGGTGACAACCCGTATTTTACCGCTTTTGAACAACGAAATCAATTCCATAGGAACAGGTTATTCGGAAAATTACAGTTGAATTACAAGATCAATGAGACCATGAACCTGCAATTCCGCTCGGGGATAGATACCTACCAGGAACAGCGGGTCACAAAAAGGGCTTTCAGCAGCCTGGAATTTCCCAATGGGGCTTATGGCAATAAGGTCATGGGATTTACCGAGACCAATCTCGATGCATTGTTCACCTATACCCCTGAAATAGAAGGGGATTTTGATGCCAGTATATCGGCAGGTGCTAACCGGATGGACCAGAAGCAGTATTATACCCGGGCATTTTCCGGTCAGTTGGAGATCCCGCAGTTCTATAACATTTCCAACGCTGCTGCCGGATCGGTAGAGAACAGTGACGGGCATAGCCGCAAGCGTATTAACAGTGTGTACGGGCTTATGCAACTCGCCTATGGGGACTTCCTGTTTCTCGACCTGTCGGCCCGGAACGACTGGTCCAGTACGCTTCCCCCTCAAAACAATTCTTATTTTTATCCATCCGCCTCTCTGAGTTTTATTTTTTCGGAGGCTTTCCATTTGAATTCCCGCGTGTTTTCCTTCGGAAGATTCCGGATGAGCTGGTCTGAGGTAGGGAACGACACCTCTCCTTACCAGTTGACCAATACGTATGGATTTGACGATTGGGGAGACCTGAAGCTTGCACAGAACAATCAGACACTGAAGAATAACCATTTAAAACCGGAAAAAACAAGGGTGATAGAACTCGGTTTCGACCTGCGGTGGTTGCAAAACCGCTTAGGACTGGACGTGGCCTTGTATCGCAACAAGACGTTCAACCAGATCATAAGTCTTCCGATTGCCCAGAGTTCCGGGGGGACCTCCAAGGTAATTAATGCCGGTGAAATACAGAACCAGGGTATAGAAATCACACTGAATGCCGCGCCTGTAAAAAGTTCTGATTTCTCCTGGGACCTTTCTGCCAATTTCAGTAAAAATGAAAACAAGGTCAATGCCCTGTACGGCGATATGGAAAGCATACAGCTGGGATCTGCAACCGGTATTTACCAGCGTTTGTATGTGAACGGGGCCATAGGTGATTTTTACGACCAGCGTACTCCGTTAAGGGTAGCATCCGGCCCGGATAAAGGACGATATATCCTGGAAGACGGTATGTTCGTAAGGGATAACAGTTGGGTGAAAACCGGGAACAGTACCCCTGATTTTACGATGGGGATGACCAACATCTTTAACTACAAAAACTTCAGGCTTGCCTTTACTGTCGATTGGAGCCAGGGAGGAGAATTTTATAACTACACGGCCAAAAACCTGATGTCCGACGGACGTATAGGGTTTACTACTGCTTACCGCGATCCGCAGAGCGGAGGGCTTAGCTTCGAATACGCCGGGATGCCACGTACCGACGGTGCCGTAATCCCGGGTGTTATCCTGAACGAAGACGGCACGTACCGGGAAAATGATGTGGCGCTTCCGGCTCCGTATTATTACGGGGAATACTGGGATTACGAGGAATTCCATATGTCAACCGCCACTTATATAAAACTTCGGGAACTCAGTTTCGGATATACGTTCAGGAATATCCGGTGGGCCGATAATCTTTCTGTCGATCTTATAGGCAATGATCTTATCAGCTGGTTTGCCTACAAGACCAAACATAACCGCGATGGTTTTGTGACCGGAGATTACGATAAAGGTTACGATCCCGAAACCCAGAATTACCTTTCTTCTGCCGGCCCTCTGGGCATTACCCAGGGAGTGTCTGCCTGGCAATTACCGGCTACCCGAAGTATAGGAATCAAATTAAGTGCTAATTTCTAAATTGTCCAACCATGCTGAAAAAGAGTTTATTTCTGGTCATAGTCCTGTTGGGGATGTGCAGATGTACCGATAATTTCGAAGAGATCAATACCAATCCGAATGATCCGGTAAATGTAGATGCTGCCTATTTAATGAGTTCGGTTATCGTAAATACGGCCTATAACCTTACCGAAGAGAATGTGGGTGGGGTCATGGGAATCCCTTCGCGATATGTTACCCGGGTTATTCATAATGGAGACGATACCTATCGGTGGGATGCCGAAAGCTGGGGGTTTGCGTTTAATAACCTGATCAACAACGAGGACCTTTTACAACAGGCAAGGGCAGAAGAGGACACCCATCTCGAAGCCATAGGGCTTATTATGAAAGGATATTTGTTCGGTATACTTACCGATACCTACGGAGATGTACCTTTTGAAAATGCCTTCGGGGCTCCCGGGGAAAATTATACTTCCGCATATAGTAGGCAGGAAGATGTATACAATACCATACTCGGATATTTTGACAGGGCCAATGCTCTCCTGCAGGAAGACGGACGTTTATCGCTTTACGCTGCTTTCGACCCGATGTTCGAAGGAGATGTGCTCAAGTGGAGAAAACTGGCCAATTCACTGCATCTTCGTTACCTGTTGCGGATTTCCCAGAAGAATGAAGAAGCCCTTGATACCATGCAGATGATACTTAACAATAACGACAGGTATCCGCTCATTTTATCTAATGAGGACAATGCTTTTTTGCCGTATCTCGGTGTAAGAAAGACCGACTCTTCTCCTCTGGGGTCCTATGACGGGGATTTTTATGACAGGAGGCCCAGTAAGATATTTGTGGATTTCCTGCTCGAAAGAAATGACCCCAGGTTGCCGGTCTGGGTGCGGCCTGTAGCCAATCCGGATGCCGGGACCGTAGACAATAACGAATACGTGGGATTGCCCCTGGCGATTTTCGGTGCTACAAACTACAACGGGACTACCAATCATCTCAATTACGAGTCCAGCAACTATTCTGAGTTCAGCAGTGTATTTCACGATGACAGCAATCCCTTGTTTAATGCCGTGATCTTTCCGGCCTGCGAAACCTATTTTATCCTTACCGAACTGGTGGAGGTACACAAACTCAATTATGGCGGAACCCCGGCCGGGGAACTCTACCTCGAAGGGATCCGTACCTCCATGTCGCAATACCGGGTGGAGGCAGAAGCTGAAGCAACCGGTTACTACACCCAGTCTCTTGTGGCTTACGACGGAACCCTGGAGCAGATTCTCGCTCAAAAATGGGTGAGTATGCTGTTTGTGGGCGGGTCGGAGACCTGGTTTGATCACAGGCGGACCGGGTATCCCGTTTTTCCTTTCGGGGACCTTTCCATCCGTGACGAAATACCATACCGGATGCCCTATCCTGCTGATGAAGCCAGCTATAATGCAGAAAATTATGAGCAGGCTATTGAGAACCAGGGCTGGTCCGATGATAGTAATTATGAAAAAATGTGGCTATTGAAATAAAACAAATACACTTCAAAATGAAAATATCCTATATCTTTTTCGGAATGCTTATTGTTTTTTTGACAGGTTGTTCCGATAGTAAAACAAAAAATTCACATGACCATGTCCACTCCGGGCATGACCATACCCCGTACAGTGCCCAGGATACCGTATGGAGCCATAAGCTTATCTTTCCCAGCAAGGTGCCTGACAGGATTATTCTTAACCTTACGGAACATCCGGAATCGTCCATAGCGGTGAACTGGCGTACCGATCAGCAGACAGACAGTGGGTTTGTACAGATAGCTGTGGCCACCGACGGGCCCGAATTTTCACTCGACGGAGTGAGAACCGTAAGAGCAGAAACCGAGGTTTTCGAAAACAAGAATGAAAAACATAAGGAACCTTTGGTTAAAGCCAATTATCACAGTGCGGTAATAGATGACCTGAACCCAGCTACTACATATGTCTACCGCGTAGGTTACGGAGGAGATGATGACAGGTTGTGGAGTGAATGGTTTCAGACTACCACGGCCTCGGACCGGGACAATGACGCCTTTGGTTTTATCTATTTCGGCGATGCCCAGAACGAATTGAAATCCATGTGGAGCAGGGTTATCCGGAGTTCTTACGCCAAATTTCCGAAGGTGAATTTTATGTTGCACGCGGGTGACCTGGTCAATGACCGGGACAGTAACCTGGAGTGGGGCGAATGGTTTTATGCAGGCAGTTTTATTCATGCTACCATACCGGGGATCATGACCCCCGGCAACCACGAATACCGGAAAGAAGTACTGAGTTCGCTGTGGCGCCCCCAGTTCAACCTGCCGCAGAATGGCCCGCTCGATGAAATAAGGGAAACCTGTTATTATGTCGATTACCAGAATACCCGGATCATCTCCATAGATGCCGTGTCTTTTGACGATAAGGAACATTCCAGGAAGGCACAGGGGCAATGGCTGGATTCCATACTGACCAACAACCCGAAAAAATGGTCGGTCATATTCTTGCACTATCCCGTTTTGTCAGTAGCCAAAAAACGGGGAGAAGACAATTTAAACCTGAAAACAGTACTAAAACCCATTATAGACAAGCATAAGGTAGACCTGGTGCTTACGGGGCATGATCATACCTATGCCCGTGGAGAAGTTAAAAACCTGGGAAGCGGGATCACAGCAACGGACGACACCGGAACGATCTATGCCGTATCGGTGAGCGGGCCCAAAATGTACGATTCGGAAAAAGCCGACTGGATGCAGAGAAGAGGAGAGTACACCCAGCTGTTCCAGATTATTACGGTAGACGGGGATAGGCTTTCCTATACTTCCTATACTCCTTTGGGAAAAGTCTATGACGCCTTTGAACTGGTTAAACGCAACGGTAAAAAACAACTGATCAATAAAATACCGGACACTCCGGAGCGAATGAAAAAAGATTTTATTTCCGAATGAGGAAATTATTGAAATACCTGGTATCGCTGCTTCTTTTATCTGTTTTTATTGGTGGGGTCATAGCCTGGTATCATATGAGGGACAGGAATCCCGGCTACACTTACGATAAAAAATGGGAAACCGGGGGCTCACCTGTTCTTGCAGGATTTGCCAAAAAGGAAATAAATCCCGCAGTGCCCGATACCTGGAAAGACCTTAACGGGAACGGAATCTATGAACCCGGACAGGGAGAGAAGTTTGAAGATGGCAATAATAACGGAAAGTTCGATGCCGTATACATGGCCGGTTTTCACCACAATCGGCCTGCCACGGCCATTCATGATACCTTATGGGCAAGGGCTGTGGTGTTAAGTTCCGGCGGAAAGCAGATCGGCCTGGTCGTACTCGATGCTATCGGGTTGTTTAATGACCAGGTTGTTGCCGTACGGAAGAAAGTAGCAGAAACAATCCACCTGGATTATGTGGCTGTAATAAGCACCCATACCCATGAAGCCCCCGACCTTATCGGGTTGTGGGGAAAATCCGCCTATTTCTCTGGAGTAGACAAGGACTATGAGCAAAAGGTGATATCCGGTGCTGCAGCAGCGCTTGTCGAAGCTGCCAATAAGCAGGAAGAGGCCTGGATGACTTTTGCACAGGATACTACGGATATTCTCGGGTATCTCGTTGACGATTCCCGTAAGCCACGGGTGTCTGACAACGGGCTGCGTTTGATGCAATGGAAACGGCAAAAGGATAGTACTACGCTGGGGACTGTTATTGCCTGGGCTAACCATCCGGAAACCCTCTGGAACCGCAATACCCGTATTACCTCGGATTTCCCTCATTACATACGTCAGGGCATAGAGACCGGAGTATATATAAAAGACAGTCTTGCCGAGACCGGAACAGGAGGTATTGCTATGTATATCAACGGAGCCATAGGCGGCCTGATACACACTTCTCCTAGATTCGGAATTCCGGGGATTGCCGGAGATACAATTTACAAAAAGGCTTCGTTCGATAAGGCAAAGGCACAGGGGGAAAGGATAGCCCTGCATGCTTTGAGATTGTTACGGGATACGGGACGGACAAAACATCTGGAAGAAGCCTCACAACGCCTGATTTCCAGGTCTGTCACCCTTCCGGTAGCCAATCGGAACTTTCAACTGGCAGGAGCAACGGGCCTGATCAACCGGGGATTTTCCGGACTTTTTGAAATGCGCTCCGAAATCGCGTACTGGCAATTCGGCCCGGCCGGTTTTCTCTTTGTGCCCGGGGAGATCTACCCGGAGATGGTCAACGGGGGTGTGGAAGCCCCGGAAGGGAATGATTTCGGTATTTCCCGGCCATCGCAAACACCTCCTTTAAGAAATCTGATGGATGATGAATATAAATTTGTAGTGGGGCTGTCCAATGATTTTATAGGATACATCATACCCAAAAGCGAATGGGATGAACACCCCCCTTATCTGTATAACGACCGTAAATCTCCTTACGGGGAAGAAAACGCACTCGGGTCTGAAACAGCGCCGTTATTATATAGACATTTTTCAGAGATTGTAAAAGGAACACGGAAATGAAAAAAGGCATATTGATTATCCTGTGGATGCTTCCGCTGTTTGTAATAGCACAGCAGACCCCGACAGATTTTACCTATGTAAAGAAACACCTGACCGATCCGGGAGATGAGGTGATCCTGGTCGCGGCACATCGTGCCATGCATACCCGGTATCCGGAAAATTCCCTTGCCGCGATTACCGATGCCATAGCGCACGGAGTGGATATTGTGGAGATCGATGTGAGGGTAAGCAAAGACGGTATCCCGGTATTGATGCACAATGAAACGGTCGATCATATTTCTACCGGTTCCGGGAAGGTCAAAAAGATCCGTCTTTCCAAACTCAGGACATTTCGGCTCAGGGATGATCGGGGAAAAGTAACCCGGCACCGCATTCCCACTCTGGAAGAAGCGCTTAATCTCGGAAAGGATAAAATAGTTTTTGATATCGACCTGAAAGTGAATATCCGCAATCTGAAAAAGGTGGCGGCAGTCGTGAAAAAATGTGATGCCGTAAACTCGGTGTTCTTCTACGATAGTGAGTATGACAAAATTCGGCGGGTAGAGCGATTATTGCCCGGTGTATTGAGAATGACCAAAGTGCATAATGATGACAAGGCAAAAAAATACCTGGGAGCTTTGCTTCCGGATATAGTTCACCTCGGAAATTCTGCCGTAGACAGGGAAGTCAGTTTTATAGAAACCGTGCAGCAGGATTACGGGCTTCCCGTTTTTGCCAATGCCCTGGGTGATATCGATGAGGCAGCCCTGGAGGATGTTCAAGCATATGATTCCCTGGTCGAAAAGAAAGTAAATATTATACAGACGGATGCCCCGGTATTATTGTTACAGTACCTGCGTCAAAAGAACAAACACCGATGAAAAACTATATGAGTATATTTTTTATCCTGGTCTTCAATGTGTTGTGGAGCCAGGAAGAACACTTTCAGGTATTTCCATACATACAGCAGGGAGCAACGGACCGTATGCATGTGTTGTGGGAGACGCGGATACCGGCAACCTCGGAAGTGTGGTATGGCGAAGCACTTCCCGATTCGGAAGCGGCCAATACTTCGATCTCAGTGATTTCGGATAGTCTGGGTACGATGCACGAGGTCGTTCTGAAAGACCTGAAACCCGAAATCAATTATTTCTGGAGAGTGGTCAGTATGGCCGGGAAAGATACCCTTGTTCACAGTAAGGTCTTTTCCTTTAAAACCGGGATTTCGGAAAGTTCGGATTCGGCTTTTATGTTTGCCCTGGTGGGTGACACTCAAAAAGGAAAAGATGAAGATGCCTGGGAGCGCATAGCAGAGCTGATCTGGGAAGACCGTCCCAATTTTGTACTTCACGTAGGTGATCTGGTGAGTGACGGCGACAGCAAGGAAGACTGGACCGGGGAATTCTTTCTTCCTGCCCGGCAATTGCTCTCCCGGATACCTATGTTCACGGCCTTGGGTAATCATGAGCATGACGCGCCGGATTACTATCGCTATTTCGTACATCCCGCCCCGGAATATTATTATACTTTTACATACGGGAACATGCAATTCTTCGTACTCGATACCAACCGGGATGTCTCCGAGGGCAGCATACAATACAACTGGCTGGAAAAAGAGCTATACAACTCCCGGGCATTGTGGAAGGTTGTCGTACATCATCATCCGCCCTATACTTCCGAAGAAAATGACAACGGGGATACCTATAAAGAATTGTCCGCTAACGGTTCCGAGGAGGTCCGTGACCTTGTACCGCTTTATGAACGCAGCGGAGTGGATTTTTGTGTTTTTGGTCATGTACATATGTATGAGCGGACCTGGCCCATAACCGGGGGGAGGGTGAACGAAAAAAACGGTGTGGTGTATATCAATTCCGGGGGCGGAGGGGGAAACCTGGAGCATTTTGCCCCCACCCGTACCTGGTTCAGTCTCGAACAACAATCTGTCCATCATTATTGCACATTTGCCGTACATGACAGTACCATCGTTTTTAAGGCCATAGACGAAAACCGTAATGTATTTGACAGTAACGTGTACACCAAGCCAAAGAAAAACAGGATAATCCCGCCACCGGCACCGGAAATCATATCCGGTTTTTTTGTGTTTGAAGATACTGTTTCGGTAAGCCTGAAACCTGTGGATAATCGTTTTCAGGTATATTATACCCTCGATGGTACGGTACCGGATACCTTAAATGGTATAAAATACAGAAAGCCCATACGGTTGGATGAGGATACGGAACTCCGGGCTGTTACCTGTTCACCGGAAGGAATTTCCGGACGGGTAGCGAAAAAGAAATTTATAAAAGCCAGGCGAAAGCAGCCTGTGAAACCCTTATCTGAAAAGTTAAACTCCGGGATACGATATTCATATTACGAAGGCAACTGGAAACAAATGCCCGATTTTTCACAGATCCCGGCACTAAGAACCGGAAGGGTATCCGGTATTGAGCTGCAGCAACTACGCCCGCGCAAAGATTATTGGGCAGTTAAATACGAAGGTTTTATTAAGGCAGAAGAATCCCGGCTGTATAAATTCTATACCGGGTCGGACGATGGGTCACGACTTTACATAGATGATGAGCTTGTCGTGGATAATGACGGAGACCATGCTTACCTGGAAACATCGGGAGCTATCTTCCTGGAGAAAGGATATCACCGGATAATTATCCGGTATTTCGAAAGCTATTCCAAAGAAATTCTTACGGCCGGCTATCTGGATAATGATGGAAATAAAATTCCTTTTCTTACTTCAGACTTTTTTATAGAGGAAACAGAGTAGGACCTTTATCAAAATATGATACCGGTTGCTGTAGATTGTCCGGCAGGACCAGGTATCTCTATAGGAGGTAAGAGTTTTTCGAAAAGATGGTTACCGGTTATTTTTCAGCCAGGTAAGCATCTCCGCCGATAAAAATCATTTTTGTATCCGGTTTGGCAGGATTTCCCGATGCCCCCAGAGCAAAAGAACGTTCTTCCTGTCTTCCGTCGGCAAAGCTTAAGATAAGCGTATGGCCTTGAATGGTATATGTCCCCGTATGCTTATTCTTTTTCCATGCTGCCGACGCCGGCGCAATAGTCCCGATATTGTTCCCTTCCACGAAATGCTGATTATCGATAAAGGAAATTTTTGAGATGGCCAGGGTGGTTGCCGATCCTACATCTGTAGAGCTTGTGTTTTTATATGACCTTGCCAGTTGTATATCGTGGTTGTACGGAAATGCGGGAAACCAGTTGCCGGAACCCAGTCTGTAGTCATAGGTCTTTCCTTTATAATTGGTCAGGTAAAACGTATTATTTTCCTTTTTCCATGTTCCCCAGGCTTTTGGTCTTTCCATTTTAGATTTTTCGATATTCAGGGATGCTGTGGGAGTTATCCCTACCTCCAGGTATTCTCCGTTTTCAAACAATACTACTGGTTCAAAAGTAACGGAGACAGGGTATCCTGATATAGCCTTAAAAAACCACTGTTCTTCCGATTGGATTTCTCCTGGCAAAGATGGTGTATTCCGGGTAAGACTGAAGGCGGCGCTTATAAGGACCGTATAGAGCAGAAGAACAAACAAATAAATTATTTTTCTTTTTTTCATATCCGTACATTTTTGAGATAGCCGGGTTTATACCAAAACCGATCGGGTATTGCCCTTAATTGCTTACTAAGATAGACCTTAACCTGAAAATTATTGTAAAGTGCAAGTTAACAAATTAAAATACAACAGCATACGGCAGTTTCGGATATCAGAAAAACATCGTATACTTCATGTGGAAATGAGCGTTACAATTTTTCGGGCTGAATACCATATTTTTAATCCGGTTTTCAGGGGAAAATTAACTTTAAGTTTAAGAACGAAAGAAAACTGTTATCTATCTTTCTCCGATCTAATCAGGTATATGTTGAACGAACCCGAGTTCTATAACCGCGATCTCAGTTGGTTGCAATTTAATCACCGTGTATTGCAGGAAGCTGCAGATACCGGGAACCCGTTGTATGAACGTATAAAATTCCTCGCCATTTTTTCTTCCAATCTCGATGAGTTTTTTAAAGTCCGTGTATCGGCCATCAGGCAATTGAAAAAACTGGATAAGGATTTTAGAAAAAAACTGATCTCTAAACCCAATAAACTGATCAAAGAAATAAAACACCGGGTAGAGAAACAACAGGAGTGGTTCGGGGAGATTTACCGGGACCAGATTGTCCCTGAGTTAAAACAAAACAATATCCATATCATTACCCGGAGTGAATTCAACAAGGAACAGAAAGCGTTTTCTTTGGCCTGTTTTAAGACGTTTGCAAACAGGCTGGACATCCGTTATCTTGATGATGATATGTCTATGAATGCAATAGCCCTTGAAAGTGAAGCCATGGCCATGGTTGTAGCGTTTGAAGAGGAGACTGCACCTGCATTGGTCCGGTTTCCCGAGGAGGTGGACAGGTTTGTGGTATTGCCTTCGGATGACGGAAAGTTTTTCGTCACTTTTATAGATGATATTCTCAGGGATAACCTGGATAAAATGTGTAAAAAAGATATCAGGAACATGTATGCCCTCAAACTGACCAGGGATGCGGAATTGTACCTGGAAGATGAGTATTCGGGCACCCTGGTGGATGCGATATACAATGCGCTGGATAAAAGAAAAACGGGACAGGCTACCCGGTTACTGGTCGATAAGTCCATTCCCGGGTATCTCAAAGCAAAACTGAAAGCAGCTCTGGGGATTCATGACGTCGATCTGGTAATGGGAGGGACTTATCACAATTTCAAGGATTTTTTCGGTTTTCCGGGACCTTCGGACAAGTTACTTCAATATGATGCTTTGGAACGAAAAAATCCCATATGGGGAAACGAAAAGAACATTTTCAAAGCTATCGAAGAAAAAGACCGGTTGCTGCATTTCCCGTACCATTCTTTTGATGTTTTGGTCAGGTTGATCGAAGAGGCTGCTTCCGATGAAAAAGTGACGGACATTAAGATTTCCCTTTACCGGGTGGGTAAAGAATCCAGGCTTCTGCATGCCCTGGCGAAGTGTTGTGAGCGCAAAAAAAATGTGTTTCTTTTCATAGAAGCGCAGGCCCGTTTCGATGAAGAATTCAATATACTCTGGGGCAGGACCTTTGAAGAGATGGGGGCCAGGGTGGTTTACAGTTTTCCGGGGATCAAAGTACATTCCAAAATTTTATTGATCCGGAAGAAGGATGATTCGGGCCGGATAAAAAAATACGGTTATGTAGCGACTGGTAATTTCAACGAAAAGAATTCCGGTATTTACGGAGATCTGGGGATCATTACCGCAAATGGCACAATTACGGATGAAATAGACGATGTTTTTCGGGTGCTGGCGAGAGACCTGATTATCCCCCGGGTAAAACATGCCCTGGTTTCCCCTTTCAATTCCCGTGTAAAATTCATGAAACTGATAGCAGGGGAAATAGAAAAAGCCCGGAAAGATAAAAAGGGATATATTTTTTTAAAAATGAACAGTTTGCAGGATCCTGATATGATTGAAGCCTTGTACAGGGCAAGCAACAGCGGAGTGGAGGTCGTGCTCATTATAAGGGGAATATGTTGTTTGGTACCGGGAATCAAAGGACAAAGTGAAAACATAAGAGTAATCAGTATAGTGGGCAGGTTCCTGGAACATTCCAGAATTTATTGCTTCGGGCATGGGGAACAAAGCAGGATTTATATCGGTTCTGCGGACTGGATGACACGGAACCTGGACCATCGTATTGAAGTTATTATACCTGTGCTGGACAGGGAGCTCAGAAATTACCTGGTAAAGTTTATAGAAATGCAATTGTCGGACAATGTAAAGGCGAGGGTGATCGACAAAGACCAGAGTAATTTATATGTCAGGGACGGGGAGAAAGCCATAAATTCCCAGGAGGAAACCACCATGATACAATCCACCTGAACATGGTTTAATATTAATGCTGCCTGCTGTAATAGTTCGATTTCCCTCGAAAAGGAGAAGGTTAATGAGATTGTAAAGTCAACTACCTCGGGGCAATCCCGATAATTATCGGGACACTTAGTAAGTAAAGCAGCGATAAAATAGGGTAGTGAGATATTACAGGTTTTCCTTTATCAACCGCTCCAGTTCGTTTGCAGGAAATACACCCGATTCCCGCCACTTTATTTCCCCTTTTTTGAAAATTATAAGGGTGGGAACACTGCGTACCTGATATTGCCCGGCAACCTGCGGGTTTTTATCTACATCTATTTTAAGGATACTTGCCATATCGCCGATACGTTCCTTGAGTTCATGGAGAGCGGGAGACTGCATTTTGCAGGGGCCGCACCATTCGGCAAAAAAGTCGACCAGCACAGGTTTGTCCTGGTTTATGATTTCATAGAATTTCATATTACATGCTATGGGTTAATGTTACTTTAAATTACTGAATTTTTTCGGTATTTCCCTTTATCCAAACAAATTTCTGCAAATTTCTGAAGGTATATGGTGACTAGTGTTACATAAGCCGGAGGATACCTGTTTTCAAATCTTCCCTGAAAAACAGGTAAAAACCTACATTTATAGACATAACTCCAGGTTCTAACAATAACTTTAAAGTTATTTAATATTCCTGCAAACACCGGAAGGTATAAACAGGCATAAATTTGAAATTGAATTTTAAATGTCGTTGTATATGTCTTTACTTTCGGATTTCAAAAAAGGAGATAAAAAGGCATTAGAACGCATCTACCGGAAATATTATCAACGGATTTACTTTTTAGCCCTTCATTTTACCAGGGCACCCGTGGAAGCCGAGGATCTGGTGCACGATATTTTTCTGAAGTTCTATAACACCCGGGACCGGCTTTCCGATTCGGTGACCGTTGAGGCTCAATTGGTCCGTATTGCCCGGTTCTTCATACTCGATACGCTTAAAAAGAAAAAACATCTCCTTTCTGCCGATGAATTGTCCCTTCCCGAAAGCCGGGAATTTCCTGAAACCGGGGAAGAAGCGGAGATTTTTAAAGCACAACGGCAAAAACTGCTTCATGCCATAGAGCAGTTACCTGGCAGGTGTAAAGAAATCTTTACCCTGTACAAGATAGAGGGGCTTACCCGGACGGAAATAGCAGACTACAAGAAGATATCGGTAAAAACCGTTGAGAATCAGATTTCCAAAGCCAATAAAATACTGAAAAAGGAGCTCGGGGTGCTGTAACCCCTGCTGTTTTTTGTTTAAAGAAAAGGTTAATAAACCGTAAACCCGTAGGGAAAACTACTTTGAGGATCGAATATAGGATGTATTCATTCTTTAAAGCATGGAAGAAAAAAAATATCCCTATACCTCCGAAACGGACCTGCACAAACATATCGATGAGGTATGGAAAGCTTCGGAAAATGCGAAGGTGGACGAAAGCGGCCTGGGTAACCGGGTATGGAAACGCATCTCTCTGTCCATATCTGCACAAAAATGGCGGATGTACCGCCTTACCACGGCAGCTGTAGTGGTAATTATGTTATCAGCGGGGCTGTCGTGGTACACTTTTTCCGGGAAGGAAGAAGTACTTATTGTCAATAACGAGAACAAGCCGAAACACATAAAACTGGAAGATGGCTCGGAGATCATCCTGAACCGGTTTTCCACATTGTCCTATCATCCTTCCGAAAGGAGAAAGGTAAAGCTCCTCGGAGAAGCATTTTTCGATATCACCAAAGACAGCCTGCACCCGTTTCGGGTAGAGACCGACTCGTTGGCTGTTATGGTACTCGGTACCAGCTTTAATGTCTATGCCTATAGGGAAAACCCGGATGTCAGGGTGTCCCTGTATTCGGGCAAAGTTACGATAGGTATGGCCAACGGTTCGCAAAAACAGTTATCGCCCGGTCGCGAATTTGTTTATGATTTTACGGATGCCGGCGGATATATACGGGAATTTCATAAAAAAGGGACGATAGCCTGGACTTCTTCCTCCATAGAATGTTCGGATACTCCGTTGTCAGAATTATTTGTGAAGATCGAGAATTACTATCATATAAAGTTGTTATACGATGCGGATAGCATACAACAGTGCCGGATAACGGGGACCTTTAAAATAGAAGACGATATATCGCAATTGTTTCGCCTTATCCGTTTTTCTCACAACATAGATTTTGAAAAGAAAGGAACGGACCGGTATCAGCTGGTTTCCGGTTCCTGCGAATGAACAAGAGGAAGATCCGGCCCGATCTCCCTCCTGAGTATCTGAAATTACATAGTAATAAAGAATAATCAAACATAACTAATTCCCATGAGAAATTTCAAGTAAAACCAAAGAAAAAGTCATCCCTGAAATAGGATGGCCTGAACTACTGTAGATGCTGTCACTACCGGCCCTTGTGACAGCCAAAACAATCTGTAACATAGTAATAAAGATGAAACTAAAACAATTTCTTAAACCGAAAATATGGTATGTAATCATTTTTTCGGTACACGTATCAGCTACTGCTGCCAATTTTTCAACCGTGTTTTATGAAACACAAAAGCTAAGTGCGATCCTCGAACTCCTGAAAGCAAATTACCGGGAAATAAACTTTGTCTATAACCCCGATAATTTCAGGGACATCACCGTAAAGGACTATACGCTGAAAAAGGAACTGGGAATCCGGGAAAACCTGAACAACCTGGAACGCCTGGCCCCCATTTCTTATCTTATTGAAGGACATACCATAGCTTTAAAACGAAAGACAATTACCTCAAAAACACAGCAACATATAATAAGCGGCCAGGTTCTGGATGAAAATGATATACCCGTTTTTGGTGCCAATGTGTTTGTAGAGAAAACCGGTTCGGGTACCGTAACGGATATCGATGGAAATTTTGAACTGGTTATCCGGTCTTTTCCCGCTGAACTCAATGTATCCTACCTGGGATACAGGATGTATACGGAGATCGTGGAGGCCCCGGTAAATAATATGCTGGTTCGCCTGGAACCTTCTTTTGAGAGTCTGAATGAAGTAGTAGTAACAGGACAGGGAGCGGATGTGCGTAAAAAACGCCTGTCCACCAGAGTTACCACTATCGGTTCGGATGAACTGGAACAATTACCGGCACAGCGTATAGACCAGCAGTTATCAGCTAAACTGCCCAACGCACAGATCAACCTTACCGGGGGACAGGCCGGGGCCACTTCTATTATAAGGGCAAGGGGAGTGAATTCTGCTTTTCTGAATTCCACGCCTATTATTTACCTGGATGGTGTACGCCTGGATAACCTCAACACCCAATCGGCATTGGGCGGGACTTCGCAGGGGGCTTCCATGAGTGCCATAGCCGATATTCCGATGGATAATATAGAAAAAATAGAGTATATAAACGGGGGAGCAGCAACCACGCTCTACGGATCGGATGCCGCTAACGGGGTTATCCAGATATTTACCAAAAAGGGGGGAAGACCCGGAACCAACCTCACCGTGGGGACGGAAGTAGGTTTTGAAACGCCTACAACCGATTTCCTGTATTTCGACCGGACCAAAGATCTGTTGTTCCGGACAGGAGCATACCAGAAATACCAACTGACCATCAACGGGGAGAGCGAAAGTGGTTTCGGTTATAATTTTTCCGGGAGTTTCCGTAATAGCTCCGGGGTGCAGATACACGACCAGAACGAAAATCAGAAAGCCGATTTCAGTACCGGATTCCGTGCCCGGCTGGCCGATAATGTGGACTATGAAAGTTCTTTTATCTATGTATATAACAAATATAAAAGAAACCGCAATGGTAACCAGGGCGGTTATACCGGGCTTTGGTTTGCCGAAGACGGGGCGTCTTCTATCACCGGCCCTGGTTTTAATAACCGGCTCGATGAGCTATCGGATGAAGAATTCCGGGAGATTAAGGAATTTGTGGACACTGCCGAAAAACTACAGGACAACAATATTGTCGTTAACCGCTTCACAACCTCGCAGATATTCAAATATCGTCCGATGAACAATCTGCTGATCAGATTTACAGGCGGACTGGACTTCCGGATGCAGGAACAAAACACGGTGCAGACCAATGCGTACCTGACCGCTACCCGTGGGCAGGAAATTACGGACCAGGGCAGTATCCAGAATATACAGCGCAATTACCTCGGCATAACCCTCGAACTCACCGCACAACATACCTACGAAACGGGGGATTTCTCGTTTATCTCTACACTCGGGAGCCAGTTTTTTCGGACCAGGGACCGCCAGATCATGTATAGTGGTACGAATATTCGCGACGGTGCCCAGACCATCAGTGATGCGGCCATTAAGGATAGCGATGAATTTCTGAGTGAAGTACTCAATTACGGCGTGTATTTTCAGGAAAATATAGGATACGACGATAAATTGTTCCTTGACATCGGGATCCGGGGAGACCGGAACCCGGCTTTCGGAGATAATATAGGTACGCAGTTTTACCCGAAAGCAGGGTTGTCCTATGTCCTCTCTTCCGAACCGTGGTTTACATCAGAACTTTTTACTTCCCTGCGTCTGCGTGCCAGTTATGGAATAGCAGGAAATTTACCGCCTGCGTACGCCAATGAAAAGACTATTTCTTTTGACGGGTTTCTCGGCGATCAGGCTGCTTATTTCGGCAAACCGGGTAACGACAATCTGAAACCGGAAAAAACGACAACTGCCGAAGCCGGGGTGGATATTGCTTTGTGGAATAACAGGCTCAGCCTTTCGGCCGGATATTACAGGGCCCTTACCAAAGATGCTCTTTTCTATGTCCCGCCGGCACCTTCCGGCGGATATACCGTAAGTCAACTATATAATATCGGTGAGATAGAAAATTACGGGTTTGAATTCAGTGCCAATGTAGTTCCCGTACAGACAGAAGATATTTCTCTTAGTTTTAATGTATCCGTTAACACGTTGCACAATGAAGTTATCGATGCGGGAGGGGCGCCGGCATTTAACATAAACGGATTCAGTTCCCGGACGCTGCAGACTGTGGTGCAGGAAGGCTATCCGGTAGGATTTATACGCGGAAACTACGGTGTTTTTGATGAGAACGGGGTTCTCGAAGAAACAACCCCGCAGTCGTATCTCGGTTCTACCATACCTACTCTGTTCGGGAATCTGGGACTCCGGTTTTCTTATAAAAACCTCAGTTTATTCAGTAATGCTTCTTACCAGACAGGAGGATATGCCGCCAACTGGGATGCCCAGTTCCGCTATTATTACGGGGCTTCAGAACAGTTTGTCCCCCAAGGAGAAATAGACGCCAACGGCAGAAGTAACTGGTTGAATATCACCAATCGTTTTGTGGAAAAGACAGATTTTCTGAAAGTACGGACCATAGGGATATCATATTACATGAAACCCGAAAACAAACAACTCTACAAATCGGTGGTTTTTGGTATTACCGCACTGAACCCTTTCAATTTTGCAGCCTCAACATTCGATCCGGAAGCGACTATCAGCGGGGCGGCCCAGGGACAGGGAGGAGCGAGTACCGGAGGGATTTCCTATGCCACCTATTCTGCCCCGAGACAATTTCTCGGATCTGTAAAAATTAACTTTTAAAAAAAGCAACAATGAAAAAGGAAAGTATATATCTGCTGCTCCTGATTATCTGCATGGTATCTTGTGTGGAAAATCCGAATGTTACCGAAGAGGTGTACCTGGAAAATCCGAATTCGGTAAGGAGCTGGGTCGTAGGGCTGAAACGCCGGCTGGCCGTAACCACAAATTCGGTAAACGTAAATGTAGCAATTACTTCCGATAATTATTTTAATAATTATTCGCAATACAGCAAAGTCTTTGACGTACCGCAGATAGACTATTTTGATCTGGATGTCAATAGTTTACAGGCAGATGTACAAGCACTTCGCGAAATGGCGGTTTACGGCCTGGATAAAATAATCCCTGCCGATGCGTCATCTACTCCCGAAGACGAGGCCTTTATGTTTTTCTGCCAGGCATATGCCAATATTCTGGGAGGGGAATTATTTACCGGTTTGCCGGAAGGTCATCTGGGTGAAGTACGCACCCCGGAAGAAACTCTGAACCGGGCCCTTCAGAACCTGGACGATGCCCTTAACCTGGAAAGTGATGCGGAGAAAATAGCCATGTATCACCTTTTAAAAGGAAGAGTATATTACAATCTTGGGGAAGCAGCCCTTGCCATAGAAGAAGTACAGGCTTCTTTATCCAGTCCGTCATTATTGTATCAAATAGAATTTGACGGGCAGAATGGTGTCCGCAATGAAATGCAGAATGCGGTTTTTGATGCATTGCCCAATCGCCTGGCACCGTTACCGAGATTGGATTTTCTCGATCCCAAATACTATTCGGTCGGGACACCGGAGGCCGATCAGAAACCGGTGGCCCTGGCCAAGGCCGAAGAAGCCTACCTGATTCTAGCGGAAGCCCTCCTGTCACAACAGAATAATGCCGGGGCAAAAGAGGCATTACGGTCTTTACTCTCTTTGGTTTCCGAACGCCCGGTAATCCTTGTTGACGACAGCGGGGAAACGAGAAACGGCGGTAACCGTGACGATTATCCGCTCACCGCGGTGCCTGTCAGGTTTGACAGTGCCGGTCCGTATCGCGAAGGTTTTGTTCTTGACCGACAGGCAGGAGATATCCGTGTACATACTATTTCCGGTACCAGTGTAACGGAAGAGGACATCGCAGCGGCCACTACCACAGACGAACTTCTTTACCAAATTTACCTGCTTCGTCAGGAGATATTCATCGGGGAAGGCAGGAGGCTTACCGATCTGGGGATCAGATACCCGGTTTCGCAGACCGAGCAGGATAATAATCCCAACGTGCCGGATAGTTATACCGTGGCCCAGATCCCGTCTTTTATTCCCGGAAGCGGAGGATTGGACAACTTTACTGCGGATGCTGCCGGAAAGATCACCGTGACAACGGATATGAATAAAGTGATTGTAGAGAACAAAACCTCGGCGGAAGTAATTCCGTTCTTTTAAATACCGTGATGAAATATTTTATACAAATCGTACTGCACAGCCTGGTATTGAGTATACTACCGGTAAATGCACAGGAAGTTAAACATGTTGTATTAATAAGTATAGACGGATTTCGGCCGGAATTTTATAAGGAAGAAAGCTGGCCTACGGCAAATATGGGTATCCTGGCCCGGAAAGGTGTTTATGCCGATGAAGTCCGCACCATTTTTCCTTCTGTCACCTATCCGTCGCATACTACTCTGGCCACCGGGGTTTTTCCTGCCGGGCATGGTATTTACTATAATACGAAAGTAGGAGACAACGGTAAGCCGGAAGGCTGGATATATGATTTTAAAGAAATAAAGGCGAGAACGATCTGGCAGGCAGCTAAGGAAAAAGGATTGAGCACAGCTTCCGTTTCATGGCCGGTTACTGTAAATAATCCGTATATAGATTACAATATTCCCGAAATATGGTCTATGAAGAACCCTGTAGACAGGCGGGGGGCAACTTCGAGTTATGCCAACCCGAAGGGGCTGTTCGAGGAAGTGGTAGAGAACGCTACCGGAACCCTGGGAATGAACGAATACAACCTGACTTCATTACGTATGGATGCCAATTTGGGGCGGATAGCAGCGTATATCGTGGAGCGCTACAAGCCCAATCTCTTAACATTACATCTGCCCAATACCGATGGGGCCCAGCACCGTGCCGGGAGGAACGGTGATCAGGTGAAACGGGCCATCGCCGGTGCAGATTATGTCGTTGGAGAAATATATGATGCATTGGAACGGGCGGGTATCCTGGAAAATACAGCATTGATTATTACCGGGGACCATGGTTTTGTAAGTACCCATACCAGTATTTCGCCCAATATATGGCTGAAGGAAAATAATCTTGGGGATAAAGCATTTTTCTTTTCTGCCGGGGGAGCCGCATTTTTACATGTAAAAGATAAAAAAGATACCAGGACCATTGAAAAGGTAAAACATCTTTTATGCAATCTGCCGCTCAGCGAACGGAGCCTGTTCCGGGTCATAGAGGGAGAAAAATTAAAAAAGATGGAGAGCGACCCGGGGGTAGATCTTGCCATTTCCGCCGGTGACGGGTTTTATTTTGACAATAAAACCGAAGGACCACTATTGAATAACGGTACCGGGGGAAAACACGGGTACTACCCGGATTTTCACAATATCTATACCGGTTTTATAGCATACGGAGCAGGATTTAAACACGCTAAGAGCATTTCTTTTATGCAAATGGAAGACATCCCGGCCATAATAGCCTTTTTGCTCGATATGGATCTGCCCGGAGCCAAAGGAATGGTATATCCCGGAATACTGGAAGTATCCGAAAGTGAATAATGCAATAATCCGGTTGAACCTTTCACCACATGCAGGGCCGGAATTTTTCCGGTCCTGTTCGGGTGGTGCGGATTGGCCGTAAAGAGAGTTTTTTTGCGGTCTCGTTTAAAGGCTTAAAAATCTCCGCCTACAAAGGTACAGAGTGATTTGGCTGTATTTTGTATATTGGGGGGTCCGAATAGGATTTTTGACTTTTAACCGATCAAATATTTTATATGAAAAGCCCCTTATCATTTGCATTCCTGCTACAGACATTGCTTTTAACGGCACAAATTCCTGTTTCACTACCTGATAATCCGGAAGAAAATAAAACAAAATTAAGCCATACCGGAAACAATCTGGAGATCACATGGCCATTGGCAGATGCCGGCGAGGCCAGAATGGTACTCAATCTTGAAGAAGGTAAACCGCTGTTCCGCAGTATGGGAATAGTTGAAAAAGGCAATTTAAAAGAGATAGTGCAGGAGCTCGATCCCGCTTTTATCATTAATGTGGGAAAAAGAACTTTAAAACCCGAAAACGGGTGGACTGTCTTTTTCGATAAAGTGCCCGAAAGGCCCTATACGTCCCACGTGCTGAAATTCAGTAAAAAGGATCTGAAGGTCACTAAGGGAGGACAAAGGACCAAAATTATAATAGAAGAAATAACGGCACCGGGTTTTACGGGGAATATTGAAATTACGATTTACAACGGTCAGCCGTTATTGAATATAGCTGCGGTGGTTTCTACCCCGAAAGACAGTACGGCAATACTCTACGATGCCGGGCTTGCCGGGGAACAGGCCTGGGAAAAGGTTTCATTTATCAATAATGACAATCAGTTCCGGGAAATTAGCCCGTCCGCAAAAGATACGAGCACGAACGAGGCGGTAAAGTACAGGACGATCATTGGCAACTCGAAAAAGGGAGCTATTGCCGTTTTTCCCCCTCCTCACCAGTATTTTTACCCGTTGGATGAAGCATTTAACTTAAAATTTACCTGGTACGGGTCCAATTACAGAAAAATGATTCCGGAATACGGAATTGGTATCAGGCAGGATCCGGAGGGAGATCACCGATTTGTTCCATGGTTTAATGCACCTCCCGGAACGGAACAAAGACTTAACTTTTTTTGTTTGCTGGGCACCAACGGATCACAAACACTGATGAATTCCGTTAAGGAGTATACACATGCGGACACCTATGTTCCGCTAAAGTCTTATAAAACTATGGCCAGCCATTTTCATAACGAGTTTATAATGAATGTGGTCATGGCCGATACACCCGTTCCGGAGCAGCCCGGATTTGTGGATGTTTTTAAACAAATGGGGGTGGATATCGTGCATTTGGGGGAGTTTCATTACACGGCCCATCCGACAGGCCCTGACCATCAGCGTTTATCAGAACTGGACGCACTGTTTAAACAATGCAGGCGCCTTTCTGATGCCGGTTTCCTGTTGCTTCCGGGAGAAGAACCGAATGAATTTCTGGGTGGCCACTGGATGGCGATATTTCCGAAGCCTGTTTACTGGATCATGAGCAGGGAAGAAAACAAGCCGTTTCTTACCGAAGACACAACCTATGGAAAAGTATACCGGGTAAAAGATAAACAAGAAATGCTGCGCCTGCTGGAACTGGAAAACGGGCTGGCATGGACTGCACATCCCAGAATTAAAGGTTCTACAGGGTACCCTGATAAGTATAAGAATGAAGATTTTTTCCGTTCTGACCATTTCCTGGGCGGTGCATGGAAAGCAATGCCGGCCGATTTGTCCGAACAGAGATCGGGATTACGGGTTTTGGATCTACTGGACGATATGAATAATTGGGGGCATAAGAAGAAAGTTATAGCAGAATCAGATCTTTTCACGGTTACCCATGAAAATGAAATGTATGCCCATATGAATATTAATTATTTACAAATGGACCATTTGCCGGATTTTGAAGAAGGGTGGCAACCGGTACTGGATGCGATGATCGAAGGGAGGTTCTTCTCCACTACCGGAGAAATACTGATACCATCGTTTTCGGTAAACAAGAAAACTTCCGGGCAAACCGTTGAAGCAGCTAAAAACGGAGAGGCCGATATTGCTTTGACGGTGGACTGGACCTTCCCTTTAAACTTTATAAATATTGTATCCGGAGATGGAGAAAAAGTATTTAAAGAACGGATTAATCTGGATGATACAAAGGCTTTCGGAACCAAAGAATTTCAATTTTCCGTTAATCTGTCAGGGAGAAAATGGGTACGTGTTGAAGTATGGGATGTTGCCGTGAATGGCGCGTTTACTCAAACCGTTTATTTAAAGGATTGAAATCAGGGCGGATAAGTACCGGTTACGTTAAAACAAAACATACCGGTGTGACGGGAAAGGATTTTTTGTTGCTGCTGTTCGGGGAGAAGGTCCGGATCAGCTTCTGATTGACATTTTCAATTCCCGGCGGATCTTCGTTGTTCTCACAATAGAGACTGGCATTTTTTAATAATGCGGACCTTTTTTAAGAAAGGGAGAATTTTATTTACTTTAAATTAATGTGTAACTCCTTGTTTTTTACTTACTTTGTAAAGCAACCCCTGTAATTTCTACCACGACAACACATATTGAGAATCCGGACTTTCTGAGACAATAGTTCAATCCCGGACTTACCGTATGCTTTTAACCTGTTATGGCAGGTAATTTTCATCTATTTATATGTTTTACGTCTTTTTTGCGTTTAAATATACTGTGGAGTATTGGTATAAATTTAAAACACCCCATAAAATGGCAACACACCAAAACACCGACAAGTATGACGAAGTTTTTTTTAAGGTAAGAGAAATTATAGAAAGTAGTGATTATGAAGAGTTTAATCAATTTGTTGATCATCATATAAACACTCATGATGTGAGAACACTCCATGTTATGCTATTGAGCATGCATCCCAACAAAGAGGATAAGTTTATAAAGAGCAAATACAATGCTGTTCGTGATGAATTAAAAAGACGAACAAACAGATGATAAATTGTGTAGGGAAAATTAAAGATGTATATCCGTTATGCTGTTAACAAAGATGAATGGCTGAAAGCGATATGCTCCGCAAGAAGTGAGCTGTGATCATGACGTGCGGGTTGTTGAAAGGAAAACAGGGAAGGAGCCTGATCAATTAAGAAAAGTACTCGAAACTGATTCTTACTGAAAAATTAACGTACAAACTTACTTCTGAAAGGGCCTCATATGGTTCCAGGTTTAATTGCCCTTTATCATCCTCATTCGGTAATATAAGTTCCAGGCACCGGAATTCGATTCTATAATATCGGGAAATCCGTCACTGCTCAGATCCCCGGTTTCTATTTTATAAGTATCGTCTTTTAAATCTTCTCTTAATCCGATTTCGGTGAATTCTCCGGCTTCACATTGGCGACTGCGATATCCATAAATCCGTCATTATTAAAATCAGCACTTACCATGGCGTATGAAGCATTTAAAAATTTCCCTATGGGCTGCGCCTGTTTAAAACCACCTTTTCCATCGTTGTAGAACACATAATTTTGTTCGGTCCAGTCACGGCCGTTTGCCACGAGCGCATCTAAATCCCCATCTCGGTCAATATCAGACAGGGTGATTGATGCCGTTCGGTTGGATCGGGTGCCGATCGAAAAAAACCGTCGGCATTAAAAAATGAAACTTCCTGCGATATTCCCATAGAGGAAAACGCAAAAAATACAATGAATATCAATTTTTTGAAGTATGTGTGCATAGGAGATTTATTATAATCCGAAATTATTATGGTCAACAATACTTCTTCCTTTCATTATACCATGTTATACTACTTCTGCCGATTTGTCCCGTGGATTTAAACCTTTGAATATTAACCAAAATCCGAAGACAATTTCAAATAGTGCAGTTGGGACGTTTAAAACCAGGTATTCGGGCGTTATTACATCAACTATCTTAAATAAGAGTAAAACGCTTGCCAATACGGATAGCACAGTGCCTGAAATGCCCCAGACAGAGATCCATCCCGGGATTAATTTTGCCTTAAAAAGCAGTGTATACAGCATGAGGTTACCCATACCTAATGTCAATACCATAAACACATGGTTTATATAATCCCGTGTTATTTTAAGCACATTACCCAATGCTTCAAACACCATACTGTTTTCCGAAGGACTTTTTACAAATTCCTGGCTCAGAGCCAATATTGATAATAATATTACGATTCCCAGAATCAATATGACACCGGCTGTGATCCTAAAACTCAGAAAGCCCAGGGCTAAACTTTTATTGTACCTTTTAAGTACAGGGTACAGTAAAAGTACAAAACCCAAATAGGTGAGGAACAGAACAAATTGAAAAAGAGCACTTATGATTACCCGGTTTGAACCGGCAGCTGCGCCTGTTAAATAAGCGGGAGAATCTATTGCTGGAGATATGCTAAGAATGCCTGCTACCATTCCTAGTATGATAAGCAATCCGGCTAATTTTACCTTACTCTTTAATGGGTTCATATCCTTATTCTTTATGTAAAACATTGGTTTTGCCTCCTTGTGTTATGAGCATTTGGTTTTTATCCACATCAAACACTATGGAGATAGCTGCAGGTTCGTATTTGAACTCCCCTGTGGCCGTAGCTTCTAAGTTCATTTTAGAATCTCCGGGTGCCTGTAGTTGTAATTGATTACCAGATTTGGTTACCGTTAATTTTACTGGAAATGTGTTACTGGAATACACTCCTAAATATTGATTTAACTCTTTAGCTTTTGGTTCATAAACCCTAAAATCGGGAATGTTAAAATGTTTATTAAAAAGACTGTTAACAATAGTTACCGTAATTGCGTTTAAGCTGTAGTTCAAACCATTGGAGGTAATGGCAAAAGCCACATTATCATCCGGAAAATATCTTAAAACAGAAGAAAACCCATCTATTTCTCCATTGTGGCCATAACTTGTTTTATCATAATATTCAATTTTGAAAAGTCCCATTCCAAATTTGTCCTGAATGGTTTTCATTTTCGCGAGACTTTCCGGTGAGAGTATTTCGTTGTTGAATAGTGCTTCTGCAAAACGAACTAAATCAGTTGGTGTTGATACAATGCCTCCGGCACCCATATCGATTGACGGTTCTGTTTCTTCTGTTTTTCTCCAATTTTTCTCAAAACGATACGCATAACATTCATTATTCTCTATATCTATTTTTCTCCCGAAAAATGTATTATTCAAGTTTAACGGCCTGGTAATTTCATCTTCCAAAACTTGGGCATACGACTTTTTATAAAGTTTTTCCAGGATATAGGATAGCAACACGTAATTTGAATTACTGTAGGCCGCTTTTTTATCTGGCTTAAAATCACTACCGCCCTTGGCAATGATCTCAATCATTTCCTTTTCTGTTTTCGGATGGATATGATAGCTTAAAAACTCTTTTTTATGGTCTGTAAAACTATGAATACCACTTCTATGGTTTAGTAGATTTGAAATGGTGATCTTACCTGCATTTTCTATTTCCGGAAAATATTTATCAATAGTTTCATTAAGTATTATTTTTCCATCTTCAATAGCTTTAAATACGAGTGTTGCTGTAAATACTTTAGATATGGACCCAATTCTGTATTTGGTATTACGATCAGGTTTCTGTTCCGAATCAGGGTCTGAGTAACCAACTTGTTTCGAGTACACTATATTGCCATGCTTAAGAATTGCGATACTGCCCATAAATTTATTGTTGGCTTCAAGTGTATTGAAATATTCATCTAAGTTTTGAGCATCTACGCTTTGGGCAAACCCTATATGCGTTGTTATTATAGTGAGTAATAAAGTTTTGAAAAAAGTCATGTTTTTCTTATTCTTTTTTATGGTGATATACTAGGATGCCGATAGAAGCCGGGATGATTTTCACCGATTTCATCAAATATATCCGTGGTCAAGTTTTTTAAGCTATCCGGATGATATGTTGTATGGGGATTGAAACTATCTTGTTGAGCATTGTGGTTCCCGAGCAGTGAAAAAAACACCGCAATAAGGCTGCTATTGTCGTTTTTCGATTTGATGATGTCATGATTGATATAGTTTATTTCATAGACTTTCTAAATGAATTAATGTTGAACATCCTTGACAGGACGTATTGTTAAAGTGTAAAAATCCTCTTCGATTCTTGAATTCAGTTTGTTGTTTTCCCTGAAAAGGATGAAGGAACCTCCCCAAAGGATTTCAGGGAATTCAATGGTTTGTCTGGTCATCTGTTTTAAAGAAGGAACCGTGTTCTCCAGTTTTTCCAGGGCCTCTTTGACAGGCATCCAAAAAACTTCTTCGTTTTCCGAAGGTGATTTCAAGGTGCCGCTTTCATAGTGTGCCGTATACAGTTGACGCATATCGGCCGTGGGTTTGAATTCGTATTTATAGGTAAAAAGCCCCTTTAAAAACGGTTCGGAAATCGTTATCCCATACGATTCCGAAATACTATCCAGAACCTCACGGATAGTCTGTCTCTCTTTGTAATAAACAGACGGTGTCATCCAGCCGTATGGTGTTTTCCGCATCAGGATTTTATCAGTATCCTTAATTATGGTTAGCCTGATGACTGTCTGGTTGACAGGCGGAGGTTCTTGCGAATATCCCGGGTTAGAAAAAGCAAGAAAGCCGGTCAGGGACATTAAAATGAATGTTTTCATCGTTATTTTATTGTTTAAGGTAATCGCTGTTATATCCATCTGCCTTTGTCATACGAACATATTTCACTTCGCCCTCTTTATTCTTTAAGAACTCATAAAGTGTATTGCTATCCGGCTGTATAAATGTGTTCTCTGCTACGGGAACAAGTTTTGAAGTGGTAGCTGTCTCATTTAAAAAGTGAAGGGCTCCCTCAACGACCTCAAACCCCAGTACTTCGCTTCCTCCTTTAAATTTTCTCGTAAACCTCTTCATCGCTGTCTCGCCCATTGCAATGCTATCAAACACCTTGGGTTGTAAAAAGTCCCAGTTGTATGCTACTGCGACTGCCCTGGTGATATAACTCATCAGGGACATCCCGTTATCGCTGTTGGTCATAATAACCACACCTTGTTTACGATCAAGTGACGCGACCATATAACAGGTAAATCCAGAATTACTTCCCCAGTGCTCAAAGAGCATGTCCCGGCTTTCGTTATTGTAAATCTTTGCAAATCCTAATCTTTCGGGGGTTTTAGTAAATATACTGTCTGTCATATTTTCAGACAGGATGGTATTCGTACCCGAATGATGGTCTTCCAGTACTGTCAATAAAAATTTCGCTAAATCGGTAGGGGTAGTCCAGATGCCCCCGGCCGCTTTAAAGGGAAACAGTTTGTAAGGGTAGGGCTCCTGTTTATCGGAATATCCTGTAGCCATTTGTTTTGAAAGGCGGTTCGGGACAGGCTGTTCGAATGAACTATGGGTCATATCGCACGGCTCAAATATCAGATCGGTGATGGCGGCATTAAACTCCTTGTCCGTGACATCTTCTATAAGTTTTTCAATAACGGAATAGCCCGGGTTTGAATATACTTGTTTTTGTCCGGGAACATAGACTACGGAAACCGCCGGGTCAACGGAAGGTTTTTCTCCTGCCAGCATCTGGGTTATGGTTGGCAATTCTTCATGGGGGAAAAAGGATGACTGTACATATCTTTCAAAACCTGCAGTATGGCCAATAAGTCGCCTGAGGGTTACGTTTTCATGTTCAGTGAATTTATTGTCGGGAACTTTCCATCCTTCGAGGTAATTATTGACGTTTTCATTCAAGGTTAAAACGCCTTGTTCCGTTAAATTTAAGGCTGCCATTGCAGTCACGGGTTTGCTTAACGAGGCCCCGTTAAAGACCGTATTTGGAGTGACCTTTATGGAATCTGCCAGATTGGAATACCCATATGTTTTTTGCCAGGAAATTTTCCCGTTATCAAAAAATGCGATGCTCACTCCCGGGATATTGTCCTCCTGCATGAGCTGAGGTATCGACTTTTTATGATTCCTGCCCTTCAGGTAATGCACCGGGGCCAGGTTTTTTTCGATACCTTCTATTTGAGATATGGAATCATGATGTAATGCTGCCGGTATGATCTCCGAGCTCTTTTGTTGCTTGCAGGCGGAAAAGACGATCAGAACGATCAGAAGTGTTTTTTTCATTTTTTAGTAGGTTGTTTTAATTCCTTTTTTATCAAAAATCTCAAACCGGGTATTGTCCGATTCATCTAGATAAATTTTAATCCGTTCCTTTCCCTTTGAATCATATATAAACAAGCCGGTATTTTTGTTTTCTTCATGACCCAGGAACATTCTGTACACATTAATTTCGGAGTCCAGGTGTTTTTTGAATTTCAAATATTCAGTATCTTTTTCCTTTTTTGTCATTGATTTCGTCCTCTCAAGAAATTGATCATACAATTTTTCAACCCGTATGGAGTCTGAGCGTTCCCTAAAAAACATTCCATACCATCTTTTCCACTCACCTTCTTCCAGGTATTCGTTTTTCATGATGGCCATTATCTGGTCATTTTTTTGCTGGTCGAAAGTGATGCCTGCAAAATTCTCTTCATCAGTTCCGTCATAATAAATACCTCCCACTTCATCACCTACGCGATTAAAGAATAGTATTCCCGGCAAATCTCTTTTTGAACCCGGATTATGTGGAATACCGTGGGTAGTGGCCAATGCTTGCCTTTCAGGATTGCTAATCGAAATGTATAAATTTTTATCAGGTCCGATTATGCTCAACCTTTCCGCTTGAATTTCTTTGAATGTTTTAATGTCATTGACATGGCTGTCATAAAAGAAAAAGCAAGTCAATACAATTAAAAAGATGAAGTTGATTGTTGGTAGATGTCTTTTCATATGTTTTGATTTGATGGGGTCACAATTGACAATGTACAGTCTATTCTTATTTAACAGCCGGTAAGAGGTACTTATCCAAAATTGAGAACGGTATTTCTTCCATATCCGGAAATAGGTTATAATTACCACCTGTTATGGTGATGGTCATTTCAATTTCAGGAATTATTATCAGAAACTGACCTCCGTTACCCCAGGCTTCAACAGTTTTCATCTTTTTTCCTCCTATCTCTCGTTCCCATAACCTCCATAAATACCCGTAACCGGAGTTTTTGGGCCAATTCCCTTTTATATGGGATTTAACGGATTCCTCAATCCATGATTCTGCAATGAGCTGTTTTCCATTCCATTTTCCGTTATTGAGCATCAACAACCCAAACCTGGTAAAATCAATGGGGCGCAGGAAAAATGAACCGGCCAGATATCCTCTCCCTTGCGGGGATGTCAGCATTTGAAATTTATTGATTCCCATGGGCAACAATAATTCCTCATAAATAAAAAGGGGGAGGTAGGTATCGACAGATTTTTCAATAACCCCTGTTAACAGATTACTGCCTCCGGATGAATATTCGAATATTTTGCCGGGCTCATGTTTCATGGGAAGGTTTAATTTGTAACCTACCCAATCATTATGCTCCCATTGCATTTTATCCTCATCTTCCGGTTTTATCCCTGTACTCATAGTCAAGGAGTGATAAACGGTAATCTTTTTCTTTTGTGTATCATTTATTTTGTAATCGGGATAATAGTCAAGAATGGCATTTTCAACTTTCAACTCCTCGTTTTTCATCATTGCCCTGCCCAGGGCCAGCGATGCTATTGATTTGAATGCAGATCGTATGTCATGGAGGTATTCCCTGTCGTACCCGTGAAAATACTCTTCAAACACGAGTTTTTTGTTCTTGGTAATTATAATGCTATGAATATGTTTATATTCATTACCGGTCATTTTATCCATGAAACCTACCAGTGACATATCAATACCCACATCTTCCAAAGAAGCCGTTTGCATAGAGGAATCGGGAGCTTTTGGTATTTTATACCGGTACTTTTCTTTCGGGGATCTTGGTAAATAACCTTCCAGTGCATCAGCTTGAAGCTTTCTCAATTGTATTTTCCTTTTCCCACCTGCATTGCCATACGTAAGAACCATATTCTTTTTTCCTGAATGATACACCGCTGAAATCCCGAAACGGTCGTTGGTTATCCTGAAATCAATATTGTTTTTTTCAATCAGGACTTCCTCAATGGTGAAGTGTAGTTCCCTGTTTTCCTTATTGCTTTGAATATAGGCTTGTACATTTTCATCGGAGTCTTTGTAAAATTCCAGATAGACGATATAGTCGGTGTCAATTATTTCGGGTTTATAAACCTTGGAGACCCATGCATCTCCTTTTTTTTCAAAATTCAGATCTTGCGCCCATAAATCATGAGTCAGGACCCCACTAAGAATTTTATGGTCATCAGACAGAAAAGCATCAAACCGAAGGCCCGAAGAATCTTTGAAATTCAGGTTTTCTCCTTTCCGCAAGATTGGATAAGCTGTTTTTTCAGAATTTTTATAAAGCCTGGCTTCTGTCGGGTTATTTGCAGGTAATATTATCAAAGAATCGAATTTTGCTTCGGTTTGAAACAATAAGCCTGACCATACTCCGATTAATTCATCGGTCTGAAAATTTGAGTTTTCCGCAGAACAGCAAGAAAGCACTACCGGAAGCAGAAGCGCCAAAAAAGGTTTTACATTCATTGTCAGGGTTTTCATATCCTAATGATTCTTTTTTTGTATATCTTCGTATAGTTTTTCAATCCCGGATAGATCCGGTTCTTGTTTCATCCGTTTAATGCGTTCTTTCTGTGTGTCCATCCATCGGTACAGCCAGCTGATGCCCCATTTTTTGTAATAAGCATCTTTTTGTTCATACACGGGGTCGGCCAGAGCTTCTTCAAAGCTTACGATCTTGTAATCTTCTTGTTTTAATAGTGATATAATTTCGGCTAAATAATCGGCATTAATGGCATTGTCATGGCACAGGTAAATATGTTTTACCGGGTGATTATAAATATCATGAGCCAGGGTTTCGTAAAACATGACTTTTGTATTGATTTGCGGGTCCATGTTTTTGGCTTCTGACCAATTACCCCCATCTTCCCTAAAACTGATGTACAGATCACCTTTACCATAACCTTCTTTTCTAATGGAACAGAATATGATATAGGATTCATCCGGGGCAACAAATACATCGGCTTCGTAAGCTTCCGTATTTATTGAATTGCTTAGCACATTAGGTTTTTGAAAAATACTTTTGCCATATCCGGAGACATAAATGTCATAGTTGTGTTCCCTTTTTTCGGGAGCCATTATGTTGGAAGAGAAATACATATCCCGTTCGTTGTGAACGACATATAATATTCGTTCTTTCCGGAGTTGATTTGAGGCCCTGCATTTATCATTTTTGTATTCCATCTGTTTCCATCCCTTTCTATATACCATATATCGTAATCGTCTTTTGTACCAAGTCCGTCAACAGCCCTGTCGGATATAAAGTACAATCTTTGTTCATCAGGTGAAAGGAGAGGGTCGTTACAACTGTATTTTTCATTAGACAACAGTGTTTGCGGCGGGCCCCAGGTTTCCTTTTCCAGTGTAGTGAAACGAATTTCCGATCTGCCGTTTATGTCTGCCCCATAGTAAAATTCATTAGCTTCCTTATTGAAAACCGACCCGAATTCCGATTCCCCTTTTTTTGAAATAAGGCCCGATGCAAACACCTCCGGTTTCAACGAATGAGGGGCCTGCCCTAAATATTTTTTGTTATCTGAAGACGTAGAGCAGGCATATAAGATGATCCACAGGACAATAACCACTGCCATTACTTTGCTGTATTTTTTTATTGTTTCCAGTCTTAATATGCTGCTTAAGATCCTCCTTTTTTTATTTAAAATACATATAATAAGTCAGTATAATAGCCGACATGTTATAAATGCCGTGGGCTACTATCGATGCCGTTAATCTTTTGGTGAAAAGAAATAACAAAGTGTACATTATTGTAGGGACCAGGATATCAAACCAATCCAATACGCTTACAGGCAGATGACCCAGTGCAAAAAGTATAATGGAAAGAATTGCCGAAATCCATAGCCCGGTTTTGGGATTTTTGAAAACATCTTTAAGAATATTGATAAAATATCCCCTGTTAAAAAGTTCTTCCGTAATACCGCCGCCAATAACTCCCAAAGCGACAAACGAAAGCGTCCCCGCTAAACTTCCGTCATACATTGCCGACATATCATAGATATCCGGGCGGTTGATCCCGCCGGTGTTGGGGATAATGAAAACGAACTGAAGGATAGTCCATAACACCCCGAAACAGGCACCGGATAAAATATCTTTTCCGAGGTTTTCAAACCTGAGTCCTATGTATTTGAAGTCCTTTTTCAGGATTTTGAGGGACAGGTAGAGCAGGGCCGTCACGGATAAAAGCTGAAAAAGAGCTATATATAACAAGTTGATACCAATTTTGCCCCCGCCAATTTTGGTGATCCCGAAGAATATATCGGGAATTATAAAAAGTATATAACCCAAAATGATGGTTATGATAAAAACAGTTAAAGTTTTTGTTTTACTGGTATTCTGTGTGGTATTTCCTGTCATGTCCATACTGTTTTTAGCCTCCCGATCCCGATAATTATCGGGATCATCGGGATGAATTCTTTTTAAACATGCTCTTAATAACTCATTCTTTTCCAAACCGGCCTTGTGTTTTTTCCAACATCGCTTTTGGGTCATAACCAATACCATTTTTAAAGACAGTTTCGACGCTTTCAATGACAGCGCTATCTTTTTTTAAATTCCCGTTGAGAATTACGAAATCCGCTCTTTTACCAGCCTGAATGGTGCCAATATCATTACGGCTTAATGCTTTAGCGCCATTATAGGTCATTATTTTAATGGCTTCCTCGGTTGAAAAACCGGCCTCTATAAACAGCTCGTAATTCCGTTGATCGCCGAAGCCCGGGAGTACATGTCTGCCGGCATCTACACCGCTGCATAACAAACCTCCCATTTTGTAATACTGGTATTCAAACTGCATAATTCTTTTAAGTCGCTTATTCCGGGTTGAATCGGCAATATTCTTGTCAAATTGCTTTCTCCGTTCTTTATACTGACTCCGTAAATAGGGAGACATTGCTTTCAGGGCTCGGGAATCTGCATAAGCCCGATTGGGTACACTGGCTTCATAAATGGAAAGGGTAGAGGTAAGTAATACTTCATTGTCGATCATTAACTGCTGAAGCTTCCGCACTTTCAGGCTGTCTGTAATGAGTTCATCCATATATTCCCGGCCGCCGTTACATATACCATATTCCTTGCCGGTCCTGAAATCACTGGTGCTGTTCAGTCCATGCTCTATACCGTCAATTCCGAGTTTAGTGGCCTCCTCAAAGGTTATGGAACATAAATGTCCCCTTACTTTAGCCTTATTTTTATGAGCTTCGTCCAGAATGATTTTCAGGTCCTCCGGCTTGGTATTCCGATACACTTTAAACCATTTTATCCCTTGTTTAATGTAGTGTTGCATGGTATCCCTCAAATGCTTTTCATTTCTCGGGATAATCATATGAGGATTTCCGCCTTCCCCGGTTATAAAAGGAGCTCTTGGTATGATATCCGGGCCTATTTGTTTTCCCTGTTCAATGTTTTCGGACAACATCAGTTCCTGCCCGGGGGATGCGGCCCCACAGGTCTGGATAGTGGTCACCCCGCAGGCCAGATAGAGTTTGGAAGCCACATCACCAACGTACGGAAACCCCGGAATATGTAAATGATTGTGCATTCCCACAATACCGGGTATCATGGTTTTTCCGCTCAAATCAATAACCGATGCTTTCTCCGGAATTTTAATTTCACCGGCATTCCCGATGGCTTTAAAAATTCCGTTCTCTATGATGATGGTCTGGTTTGATTTTATAAACCCGCCCGTGCCGTCTATTAAGATGACATGGGTAAATGCCATCAGGTTTTCGTGGTACTTTATATAAGGCAGCAGACTGTCCGACAACTTAAAGTTCTGATTTTGATTAAACTGTTCGTCAGAAAGGCTTTTTTTTGCTGAAGTATTTTTGCAGCTTGAAAAAAATACAATAAATACAATGATAAAATAACGGTGTAATGAATTGTATACAAGCATATATTTATGGATTGGATTTTTACTTTCTGGCATCGATGAGCTTATTCAAAAAACGTTCATAGGCTTCTTTATTTGTTCTTCTTCCATAGACAGCTTTTGTTTTTAGTGCGACAACAATATCCATTGAAGGAAAGACAGTAATATATTGCCCCTGGTTGCCCGTAGCGGTATAAGCGCCTTTAAATTCCGGTGCTATGTCCGGGCTGTCCCATATTCTCCACATAAGTCCTTGTCCCCATTTCCACCAGGGCCAATCCTTAAGTCTCGGGTCAACTTTATACATTTCTTCATAACTTGTTGTAATGGTAGTCATTCTTTCTACCCATGATGCAGGTATGACCTGTTCGTTTTTCCATTTCCCTTTTCGCAACATAAGATACCCGATCCTTGCCATATCCCTGGTGGATAGTTCAAAATGGTAGGCTTTAAATTTGGATTTACTTGTATCCCCTGATTTTCGTTGTTTCGATAAATCCCATTGTTGAAAGCCTGTTTTATTTGCGATATCCTTTTCAAAAGCCTCGTAGATATCTTTTCCGGTTTCCTGTTCTAAAATGTAACCGGCTACGTTAAAATCCCAATTATTATATATAAAATAGGTACCTGGTTTTTTACTGCCGCGTTCGGGAAATAACCATTCATTTCCTCCGGGATTACTTGCGGGATGGTATACTCCCGATTTCGACTGCAGGATATCTAAAATTGTAGCTTCTTTTTCAATCTCTGACAGTTTCCCGATATCGTCAATATTTAATTCTTTAAGCGTTTTGTTCAGCTTAATAGTGCCGTTTTCCACGTATTTCCCATATAGCATGGACAACAAACTTTTTCTGACCGACGCTATATAACTCAACTCGTGCGTATCCCCATAGTCGTATATCATTTTACCGCTTTGTATAACGATAATCCCCGTAGCGTTTGTGCTATCTATAGCATAGCGGTAAAGTTGATTGATTTTATCCTGACTCCATCCAAATTCGGACACGTCGTCCATCATCTCCCATTCCTTTTCGGGATACGTAATGTGGTGCTCAACAGGAATATCTCTTACATACCTTACACTAAACCCGCAACCTTTATTCCCGTACTCACGTCCGATTTTCTTGTTATTCAATCCTATTAATCTTTCATAAGCCCTTTCATTGTCGCGGGCATCTGCCACCCAAAAATTGGCGTGTTCATTCTGAAATCTGAAATCACCGTAATCAGTTCGCCATCCGGCAAACTTTATATCAAAGCCGGAATGGCCTTTGTCCTTCAATGCAACAGTACTGTTTTCATCTCCCCGCCAGCCATTTTTGACCGCCAGTTCTTTAGGCATTCCAACGGCGGTTTCCAGCAGCATCCAGTCGGCATCTGTCGGTAGCCGCCATCCTTCGGGCGCTAACTGATTTGCTTTCTCCCAGGAATAAAGTGCCCCGTACTTTTTGTACGATTCCGTTCCTTTTGCTTTTTTAACAGAATTCCCTTTATAACCGTAAACGGATATATGTACGGTATCGACCTCCGGTAGATAAGCGAAATTTTCGGCAAACCATACTTGTGTTCCTATATTGACGGTTTTATAGACACTACCATCGCGGGGGTCGGTAAATGTATTTTCCCTGCCTTCCGAATTCTCTGTTGAATCCTGCGCATTAACGTGATACCGGAACCCCATTGTTAATACTGCTACGACAATGATAAACTTTTTTGATATTGTGGCCATCTTGATTGGTGTTGGTTGTTTCCCGTTGATTAAACCTGCAAGGCTTTCACAACCTTGCAGGCTTTTGTTTATCTTTTCAACTATAATATTAAAGACAATTCTCGCTATAAGCAGCAGTAGCGTCTTTTATCCAATTAGAATTATCGGGAGGAGTAAATCCCGGATCTATTTGAATACAGGTCAAATTGTTATAAACTGCTTCCATTTGTGTTAGGTTATGGTTATTACCATTAGCAACGTTTAAGTGGGTTAGTTGATTGCTATGACAATTAAACATCCTTAATGAAGGGTTATTGGAAACATCTAAACTGGTTAACTGGTTTTCATAACAGTAAAAGAACTCCAATGCCATATTTTTGGAAACATCTAAACTGGTTAACTGATTATTATAAGAGTAAAGGTATTTTAATGCGGTATTTTGAGACACGTCCAAACTTGCTAATTGGTTATATCCGCAATTTAATGATTCCAGAGAAGTATTTTTAGAAGCATCTAAGGTAGTCAATGCATTATACGAACACTTCAGTTCTTTCAAAAGCGTATTTTGAGAAATATCTATGTTAGTTAACTCATTATGTTCACAAAGTAATTTTTCTAATCCGGCAGCATTGGAAAGGTTCAGACTTGTTAATTGATTATTATTGCAGTTAAGGTCTTTCAAGCCGGTATTTTTAGAAACATCCAAATGAGTCAGCTTGTTATTATGAACCCTTAACCGGGATAAGGAGGTATTGTTTGTAACGTCTATAGTTGAAAGCTGATTGTCATTACATATTAAAAATTCTAAATCAGGATTTTTGGAGGTATCTAAATCCGATAGCTGATTGTTGTAACAAAATAATCGAACTAAGGCCGTATTTTTAGAAATGTCCAAATCGGTTAATTCGTTGGCGGCACAATTCAGATACTCCAGGGCCGTATTGTTTGAGATATCCAAACTTGTTAATTGGTTATTATCACAGATTAAATATTCAAGAGCAGTATTATTAGAAATATCCAAACTTGTTAATTGGTTCTTTGAAACCCATAGCGCCTTAATGTTTACAAAAGCTTCTATCCCCGTCAAATCGCTTATGTTATAACTATCATTTAAAACACTACTGGCAATCAGGGCACTTTCATACGCTCGTGCTTCACTGATTTGTATCTCCCCGTCATCATTGGTGTCAATTTTACTATTCCGGTATGGTCCTACGGTTCCCGATACGGTAGTTCCTTGCTCCAATAATACTTTTTTAAAATTAGCATCCGGAATGTTTACTATGGCATTCGGATCAAGAGTAGCACTGGCGGATAATTCTATTTTATGCTCCCCGACGTTACTGGTAATTGTCAGGACTGCTGTTTTGTTCCCTTCCTCTGCAGGTTCGAATACTATGGTAAAGTTATACGTTTTACCGGCCTGTACTGTTTCTTCGGTTTCACCGGCATCAGTACTGAATTCTGAAGCATTTGAGCCGGAAAAAGTATAGTTTTTTAAAGCTAGATCTTCTTCACCTGTGTTGGTAATGGTCAATTCTGTTTTCTTTTGTGTCGATATTTCTACCGCTCCAAAGTCAACGGTGTTTTTATTTATTGAAAATTCAGCAGGCGTTGGCGCTGGTGCCGGATCATCACTATCATTATCACTACTACAGCTTGCAAAAAGTAAAAAAGGAACAACGATAAGAGCTAATATTTTTTTTGTATTCATAAATTTATTATTTAAAATGCTTTTTGGAGTTTTCACATAGCGCCTTATGAGCCGGCCTTTAAAAATTAAAAGTAGGCATAAGCCGATTTTTGTTACTTTCATAAGAATAAATTAAATGTACGTATGTGTTAAGGTTATTTTTTAAAGGGATGTATTGCATAATTACTATTGATTACGGTTAGGTCATATGTGTTGGAAATCAAATTTTTAAAAGTGATAATCAATTGCTGCATAGTGGTTTAATTAAGTGACGGACCAAAAATAACCGCTTGGCAGACTATCTGCAAATGCAGATTCGCGGGAGCGTTAACATACCGTTATCAAGCAGGAAAAAAAAGACCTTTTTAGGTCCGGACAGGGGGGAAGCGGCAATTTTAATACCGATGCCTCAACATTGAAATGCCCCGGATAATTTTTGTTATTGAACTCGTTTAAGTCTTATCATTTGGTTATTTTCGTTTTGTCCATGAAGTGGAGAATTAAAATTTCATATGAATAAATAGTAGTGATGCGTTAATTTTTGGTCCATCCTTGTTGTGGCCGCTGCGGTTAAAAATCAATCGGAAAGGACTCCAAGTAGGTACAAAGGGCCTTGAGTAGACCTGTCATTAGAATGTAACGCATCAGTAATAATGAATAAATATTAATATTTTGCACTATGGTATGGAAATAACACGCAAATGAGAAAAAACATCAATGAAACATATCGGGGAGAGGAAACCGAGTATCTTTTAAAACTCATTGACAACGATAAAGATCTTGATGGTGAGGGGCTGTCCAGATTGCTGGAGAATCAAAATATAGATAAATTAAAACTTATTGCGGAAAATACTATCGATGTGATTTGTTTGCATCATCCGAGGGACGGACGCTATCTGTATGTAAGTCCTTCTACAGAAAAAATCATGGGGTATACTTCTGAAGATCTGAAAGGAAAAGTCCCTTACGATTTTATTCACCCCGATCACCTTCCTATACTCATTAAAAACCTGTCAAATTCAAAAGACGGGATTTCATCGCCCCTTGAAAAACAGGAGTTGTTATTTCGAACCAAGAATGAAGGTTATCAATGGTTTGAAGGTTATACCAAGCCTATATACGACAAAAAGAATGAAGTGGTATTGCTCCTGAGCTGTACGAGGAACATACAGGACCGGAAAATTGCAGAAATTGAAAAACAGGAGAGAGAAATTATTCAGCAAAACCTGTTATTGTCATCTGCCTTATTGGAAAAGAAAAGAGTTATCATTAAAAAAATAGAGGACAAGATTTTAGAGCTAGAACCGACGATGAGGAAGGAATTAAGAAGCATTTTATCCTATGTTCAGGAAACCCTGAATTTAGATGAAGATTGGGAAGATTTCATGGTTCATTTTAAAAAGATCCACCCAGATTTTTATAAGAATATCTTCGGTAAATTCCCGGACTTGTCTAAAAAAGAGCTCAAACATCTTGCTTTTATAAAACTTGGTATGACATCTTCTGATATAGCCAAAGCAATGCTTGTAAAAAAAGAAAGCCTGAGAGTAGCCAGAAACCGATTGAAAAAAAAATTAGATCTTGATTCCGGGCAGTCCCTTTTTGATTTTGTTCAGGAATATTAGCTTTTACCATGAAGGTTAGCTGAATGCTGCATTTTCAAAATATGGTTTGCTCCCAATAATAATAACCATGTGGTTATAATCAGCAATGGGATCCTGTTTATTTTAAATTGAAAATCAAATACATTGAATTCAGGGAGAAAGCCGAAATATATCAGAGTAAATAAACCCGCACCTACTCCGATAATTCCAAATATGGCATAATGGCGCATTCGGGTATACCGGTAGCCTAAAAGCGGATGTACGGTTTTCTCACTTTCTATTTTCAGTAATAATTTATCGGTAAAATCTTCCGAAGTGGTCATTCCACTCTTCCGTATCAGGTTTTTGGTGATGTCTTCTTCCATTTTTTATTGATGATATGGTCTTATGTTTATTTGTTTGTTATTGATGATCAGTGTTTTGGGATTGGTTCACCACAAATCGTTTATCTGATTCCCCAGTAAGTTTTTTAATACTGCTTCCATGTTTTTTCTTCCGCGATGTAAATCCACTTTAATTTTGGAAGATGTAAAACCGGTAACTTTTTGCACTTCCTTTAAGGGCATATCGCACAGGTAAAAAAGTCTTAAGACAAGAGCCTCGTCTGGCTTAAGCTTTTCCAAGGCCAATACAACATATTTTTTCTGATCTTCCTCTTTGAGGTTTTGTATGGGGGTTCTTTCATTTGTCAATGGCTCATATGAATGTATACCCTCCAATTTCAAATGGTTTTTATCCCGTTTTAACTCGTTGTACGACGTATTTATAACAATACGGTACAACCAGCTGGAGAAAGCGGATTGATGCTTAAAGCTATTTGCTTTATGAAAAACTTTTATAAAAACATCCTGAAGCACATCTTCTGCTTTTGCCTTATCTTTTAAAACTGCGCAGGCCAAAGAAAGGGAGACATCCTTGTACTTGTCCACCAATTGTCTAAAGGCATGTGTATCACCTTTCTTTATCCTCTCAATGATGGCGGCGTCTATTTCCTTATTGCTTGTCAAATTTTCTTCTTAAAAAATGTGCAACTACCAAACCTATAGCGCCGCAAACCAAAACAGTACCCCAAACCAATAAGTCGGTTGAATCTTCCGAGAGTTCCATTGTTGTATAAATGGAAGAAATTATTAATCCTACGCCTAAACCTCCTGCTATACAACCCATGTCTGCATATTGTACTTTTTTAGAATCAGAAGGAGCTTTGAGCCCTTTTTCAATCATTGCCTTTTTAATCAGGTATGTGTACTTTGCAATAATAAATACTACAGTAACAACCCCTGCCATTAAGAAGAATGCTCCTAATGCATCCTGGTAATTTTCCATGTCTTCTGTTTTTTATGTTAAAATAAGTACTTTTATGAAGTACGTGTATGTCAGGTATTAAAAATATTTTTAAAACTGTGGCCCCAGTACTTTAGATAGGTCTGTCAAAAAAGGTATCATTTTATCACTGTTGGTAAATACGACCAATCCATACTTTTTTTCTGGAATAAACATGGCATAAGCTTGAAAATCTTGATTGTTTCCTGTATGCATGTGCATCGTATAATCTTTTGTTACTTTTTGTGCAAATCCTAACCCCCATCCTGTTTGGCCTATTTCCTTTTTTAAAGGATTGTCATCCTTGAAATGTGTCTGTTCCTTTAGCATTTCACTAAACGTTTTTTTCTGAAGTCGCTCTTTCTTTAGCATGGTAACAATAAATTTTGCGTATTCACCTGCTTCGCTATGCAGGCTTGAGTATGCGAAAAAAGTATTTCCCTTCCAATATCCTGTTCCGGGATTCCTGGCTATGGGCTTTCCTTCTTTAGTATGGCCGTACACCTTATGCGTTGTCAGATAGTCATCCCAGACAAAAGTAGAATGTGTCATGTTTAAAGGTGCCGTAACTTCTCTTTGGAATAAAGCATTTAAATCTGTCTTCCAGCCTATACCGTTTTGTGCCCCGACAACAGCTGCCAGGTATTGATAGGCTTCACCCGAATACATGAAATCCGTGCCGGGCTTAAACGCAAGCTTTATAAGGCCGCCATCGGAGTGGTTTGGGAATCCTGTTTGATGAGCCAAAACCATACGAGCAGTTATCAGTTTTGCATCCTCTTGTGATTCCGGGGCAATGCCCGGGTGTGGGAGGTATTCAAAAAGCGGTTTATCTAAATCTATTTTTCTTTTCTCGGCCATTTTCATAACAAAATAGGCGAAGACGGGTTTTGACAATGATGCGGCTTCAAAAATACTTTGGTCATCAACAGGCTTTCGGGTTTTAATATTGCTTACCCCTAATGCCTGATGATAAACAACTTGGTTATTATTGATTACAGCTATGGAAATTGCCGGAATATTTTCAACTCCCATTATTTTTTTGATTTCAGAGGTAAGCTTATCTTCCCTAATGATTTTACCCTCTGTAGTGGTAATATTTTCATTTTGTCCGCAAACAACAAATGAAGTTAAAACACAAACTATGGTAAGTGTTAAGTAAATCGCCATGTTTTTAAAGATCATCTTATTCAAAATTTATGTGATTATTATTACGTTTAGGTGAATTTGCATTTATAGGACAAGATGACTTTAAAAAAGGTTACAACAATTTTTCAAAGCCAAAGAATGCGATTATTTACGTTAGACTATGCGATTCCTGTTCATGTTGCCGAAGGACTTGATGATATGATTTCCGGGATGGTCCGGAAATACAGTTTTCAAATCATTTTATTACGAATCTGAAGTGTTTGGTATAAGCTTTTGACAGAGAAATTATTTAGCCAACATTACACCTAATATAAGCTTTGACAAATATATCTTCTGAATTCCCCTGTTCCCTCAAGTAATGTAAAGATTGATGAATGCTTTTTAACTTCATGAATTGTCTTTATTTGCAAATCATGCCAACAGCTATTTTGTACATCTGTGTCGGTACAAATGAGCAAGCCGGACGATAAGTACCCTCCGCAGACCGGGTGTGGCCAAGCCATGGAAGGACCTTTGGATATGGCTGCCCGGGGAAACAAGATGCTGCTGCTTTTTTACAGCCTTTCCGGAAGTAGCGAACGACCGCAGGTACTTAAATGTGTTTTTCGGGATGTACGGGGCCAGAAAAGAGGACTGTTATTCAGATGTTACATCAGCAATAAAGTTTTAATAGTATTAAATGGGTTTAATTCCCCGATGCTCTGCATCGAAATGGGCCAAGGCTTGACGCGTTTGGATACCTCGCGTCCCGATATCGGGATTGCCCCGCGGTAGTTGATTAGGTATATTAATCGTGATTTCTGTCTCCCGTTTGCCGTAAACTCATACATTGCGAAAATATTTCAGCCGGAAATTTGAATTGTGACATTTTTTATTACATTTGTTAAGGGCATTTTTTTAGCCTCCCGATCCCGATAATTATCGGAATCATAGGGATGAATTCTTTTTAAACATGCTCTAAGACCGATAACCCGAATAATAATTTTCCGAAGAAAAAGGATTAAGAAATTCTTATCCTTAGTTCTCCACAAAAACAACCGATTTTTACCCGCTAAGTGCCCCGATAATTATCGGGATTAAATACTCCGACGCTTGTGCCGGAATGTTTTGTCGGGACCTTCCGATGTATGCCTTGTGGGCTTACCCCGAGATAGTTGACCTCCAGACAAATAAATGACCGCTACCCACAGCCCCTTTTTTGAGGATAGAAGCTCCGGTACTATCCGATCTGTAAAACAAAAACCTACACGCTATACGATTTTTTACTGGTCCCCGGTCCCGAATTCCGGAATCGGGGCATGGGCGGGTGATCCCGTAAAAAAGTACGGTTTACACTTGTTGCTTCCCAACAGAAATATGTTTTCTAAGATTACATGTTAGTTGTTTATTTGTTTGTTTTACTGTAAATTTAATATGGAAATTTCAATGAATTATGGGGAATTCTGACAAATCAAAAATAGATCAGGATCTTGTCCGGTCCCTTAAACAGGGCGATCTTTCGGCTTTTGAAACCATCTTCCACCTCCTGGAGAGAAAACTTTACTATGTTGTATTTTCCTATACAAAGTCAACCTATATTTCGGAAGAGATTGTCCAGGAAGTGTTCATAAAGATCTGGGAGATAAGGGAAGAACTGGATCCGTCCAGGTCTTTCATTGCTTTTATTTTCACTATGGCCAAAAATCACGCTTTTAATTATATGCGCGATGCCGCCCGGCGCAAACTCATCCGGGAAGAATTATGGGAAAATATTGCCGTACAATACGAACAGGTGGAAAGCCAGTACCTTCTCAAGGAGTATGGCGAAATTATAGAAAAGATCATAGCAGGGCTTCCCGCCAGGAAACAATCCGTATACAACCTGTCCAGGAAAGAAGGCAAAAGCCATGCGGAAATTTCGGAGATACTGGGGATGTCTGTCAAAAGAGTAAAAAACCATTTGTGGGAAATATCCGAAATTATTAAAAAAGAATTACGTCCCTACATCAATAATATCCTGTTCCTTATCTTTAAATAATACACTGCAATACCCCGTTATATTTATGATTATTCCGGGGTTCTCCCGTATGCTGGCTCAAGCGGACAGACGTCATGCCCGACACCACAGGGCTACTATCCGGAAGGGTACGTTAAAGTTTCTTCTCATCACATCCGGGACTTTTCACTTCGTTGTGTGTATTACTATAAACACATGTTAAAGTCCGGTAACTTCATACTAAAACCTAAACTAAAATTAATTTTATGCTCATACATTTAATTGTTTTGAGTCAGTTGACGGGACTTTTTTTTCATGTGCCGGGCACAGGGGTAATGAGTAGGGCCCTGTGTTTTGAGATATATGGTATTTACATATATTCCCGGCAACCTGGAGTGTATTCGGATAGGGTTTTAAACATACCATTGGGACATGTATGTTATTAATTTGTGATTTAGACAACTTTTCCGGATACACTTCCTTTTTACCGTTTTAAAAGTAAATAATGGATGATGAAAGCTCACAAAAGATACTGGAAATAGTGAATCTGATACTCATTCTCCTGATCATTTACGCCATAGGTAAAATGTTTCTGGGGATGTGAGGGAATGGATATATTCATTCAAAAATGGTCCGGGGGGATTGCTGCCGGATCCCGATACCGAAAAGGGTAGAGAATTATAAAGAGAAACAGTTTCGTATAGGATAAAAATCAAATTTTTATAGATTTTATCCGATTATTGATCCCGGTCCTAAAGGACGGATCGGGGAAAATTAGGCTCATTTCAGGCAATGCTTTGGGCAAAGTCGAAATAGCCTGGATTAAACTGATTGTCCGGTTGTAGGGTATTCACAATTAATTTTTATCACAGATCAAAAGAAATGACATAACATAACATAACATCAGGAGATATTAAACATATACTTTGTTCTCATGTTTAATTGTTTTGAATTAGTACACTAACACTCTTTTGATGTCCGCACGGGGTTGTGCTGCGGCAAAAAGCCGGCCCCGTGCTTTTTAAGGAAAAAATAATAACAGGCTGGTTACGGGAAGCATGGAGGAAGAAGAGAAAGGGCAACCTCCGGGTTCTCTGTTTATGTGGAAAATAACAACAGGCACATCGGGCTCCATTGTTTTATAGTAGAGAGGTAAGTCAATAGTGCAATTAGTCTGTCCGATGTATTCTTTTGTAACTGCACGGGGCGGTTTTTTTGGCATTGACCTGACCCCGTGCTTTTTTAAATAAGTTAAAAATAAAGACCATACCCCCTTAACATGTTGCATCCCTAACGGATGTCTTGTATCCCTGTCGGTTAAACTTCCGGCCCCAAAGTTCACTTAGAGGATTTTCCCTAAACATGCAATGGGAATTCCGTACTTAAACAGGTAATTATTCTTTTAAATTTATGAATTTGAACGTTTTAATTCGGTTCTACACTCTAAATATCTAAAAAATGGCCACACTTATATTCAGGAAGTATAGGGTAGAATCAGTAAATATTCCCCGTTTTTTTATCTTTTGCTGTACGGTAACCATCTTTTTTGTGTCATTATCTCTCCATGCACAGAAAACTGGCACTTTAACGGGCAGTGTTGTGGATTCGCTCCGTAAGGAACCGGTACCCGGGGCCACGGTGATCATTAACCGTCTGGCCGATGATACCCGGCTGGGAGCCGTAGTTACCGGTATGGAAGGGGAGTTTGTCATTGAGGGATTACCACAAAAGGATACCCTGCTGGTAGATATCCGCTACCTGGGGTATAAACCCTGGCGTGGCCTGCTTTACCTGGAAGAACCCCGCTTTGCCATGGCGCCGGTACGCCTGCAGGAAGGAGCTATAGAACTCGAAGACGTTAAAGTGGAAGGCGCACGCCTGCCCATGATCATGAAAGGGGATACGCTGGAATACAACGTAAGCGCATTTACCACCCGCCCCTATGCCGAAATAAAAGAATTGTTTAAAAAACTGCCCGGCCTGGAGATGAGCCGGGAAGGGGGGATGACCTATAACGGGCAACGCATTACCAAAGTGCTGGTGGACGGGCGCGAATATTTCGGTACGGACGGCCAGATGGCCATGAATACCCTCCCGGTAGATGTGGTGGAAAAAATACAACTTATGGATACGGACGAAGAAGAAGATCTCCGGTCCGGGAACCAAGGGGAAAGAAGTAAGACCATGAACATACGCCTCAAGGAAGGTTTAAAGGACTTCGGAAGTGTGAGTGCGGGCGGGGGAACGGACAGGCGATACGAGCTTATGGGGAAGTATAACCGCTTCCGGGGTGAAAGCAGGCTTACCCTGCTGGGGATGGTCAATAACGTCAATGCGGTGGACTATGCCGAGGACGAGGTCATTACCCTGCTCAACGCGGGCAATGGCATTACCCGGACCCTGAGGGGAGGGGCAAATTACAGCAACCGCTGGAAAGACGGAACAGCACTGTCCACAGGATATAACTACACCCGTCCCCATACCTACCAGGAATCCCTGAAAGAGCGTATACAGTTTATCGTACCGGATTCCTCTTTTACCACCGCTTCCAATTCCACCGTAACCCGGCGGAGCGATGACCACCGGGTGAACATCAACACGACCATTCCCCTGGACTCTGCTTCTTCCCTGCAAATACAGCTGCCCGACCTTTCCCACAGGGCCACGAACAACCGGACGGTAACCCGGACCGTTACTGCAGACGGGGCGGAAAACCCGGTAAACGAGCAACAGAATACTTACCATACCGACGGCAAGAGCACTACCATTCCTTTGCTCCTGGGATGGCAGAAAAGATATTCCGCAACTACCCATTTGAATATTACGCTCTCCGGGACTTTTTCCAGGCAAGACAACGAAGATTTTAACCTGGGGGAAACTACCTATTACCGGCAAGGGACAGATTCTACCGCACAGTTCCGGCAGCAGATCCTTACGGATAACCGTACGGACAATTACACGGCGAGTATAAACCACCGGTTTTCCATATCCCGCCGGTGGAGCAGTTCCTGGTACAGCACCGTTTCCTATACCCGGTCTTCCAACAAGCGGGAAACCTGGCTGCTGGACGAAGAAAACAACCGGCAGATCCGGGACAGCCTGGGGACCAATGCTTTCCGTTCCAGGGTACTGAACAGCAACACCGGTTTTTCCCTGCACTATACCCTGGAAAAGATGGAGTTGGCCATAGGAACAACCTTGAATTACAATCGTTTAAGCCCGTATGACGAAACATTACAGACGGGCATTACCCACGAGTTCATAAACCTGGCGCCCTCCCTGAATATTAATTATAAGATCACCGATAAAAAAAGAATATCCTTTTCCTATAACGCTTTTACTTCTCCTCCGTCAGCCGATCAGCTGCAACCCGTGGCAGACAACACCAATCCCCTGTTTATCCGGGAAGGAAACCCGGACCTGGAACCGGTGTTCTCCCAAGTGTACAATCTTCGGTATAACGCCATTGGCAGCAAGGGTAACACTTTTTTTGCCAATTTATCGTACAGACCGGTAAAAGACCAGGTGATCACTACGACTGCTTATGACGAATACGGCAGGCAGGTTGCATCGTATAGCAATGTGGACGGCACACGCAGTTTATACGGCTATCTCGGCTTTTCCGCCCGGAAACCGTTAAAGACCGGGGTGCTGGATGTAAAAGCATCCGGGAATATAGGGTACAACCGGGATAAAAATTTTATCAACGGGGAACTGGTGAGCAGTGATCAGTGGACACTGGGGCCTAATGTACAATTGAGGTATGCTATACAAGAATTGCTGGATGCCGATATTATTTATGCGCCCCAGTACAACAAGCTGGGCTATGACAAGGCTTCCGGCCAGGACCAGGACTTTATCATACACCATATCAGTGGCTCCCTGGACCTCTACCCGCTGAAAAACCTGGTATGGGGCAATAAGATAGGTTTTATTCGTAACAATAAACTACCCGATGATTTTGAAAAGAGCTCACTCTTATGGAATATGGATATCTCCTGGCTCTTTTTAAAAGACAAACGGGGAGAATTGAAATTCCGTGTTTTCGACCTCCTCAAACAAAACCGCAACATCAACCGTATCGCCACCCAGAACTACATAGAAGATACCCAGAGTAATAATTTACAGCAGTACTTTATGCTGAGCTTCGGGTATCATATCCGGTAGGATACTCGAGGAGCCCCCCTGTGGTCTCTCAATGGAATACTTCTGTGCCCCATAAAACACCCCTATGGTCCCCTCAAGGGGACAGCCCTTCGGCTTTTGTAAGAAAAATTGGGGTATGCGGGGGGAGTTATAACCCGACTATTTATAGGAACAACGGAACAACTGTCCCCTTGAGGGGACCACAGGGGTGTAAACCTCATCTCGCATACACTACCACCACCAACAAAACCTCAAAAAAAAAATACTCCTTCACCCGGGACTATCGGGAGACTTACGTGTACTAGTAATACAAACGGAAAATATAAAGTTTCTATCCCGGTAGAACTAAAGCTGAATTTAATAGTTATGCCCCCTACAAAAACAACAGAAAGATGAACGGAAACCGACGCCTGGATATACTGATGAAAAAGTATCGTGAGAACACGATAGCCAGGGAAGAATTTGACGAACTGATCATTTACATGGAAGATCCCCGCTGGGCACAGGATGTAAGGGAATGGATGGAAGAGCGGGAAGAAGACATGAGCGAGGTAAACAATCATACGGAGGAAGAACGGAAAGCCTCCGAAGCCCGCTTCCGAAAAGTGCTGGACAGGATGAAAGAAGAAGGGAAGGTAGCCTACCCGTTTCGGAAAGAACCTGCCCGGAAAGAACGAAAGGGGTGGCACCATATAGCCGCGGTTATTGTTGTTCTCTTCGCTTCGGCAACCGCCTTGTACTATGGTAATTTCTTTGACAACCCGGCTTCCGTAAGGCAAATAGAAGAGCGGGTGGGCACGGGAGAAAAAGCCACGGTTACCCTGACAGACGGTACTGTAGTGCGGCTGAATTCTGGCAGTACCTTAAAGTTCCCCGAAAAATTCAGCGGGAATAAGCGGGAAGTCACTTTGGAAGGCGAGGCCTTCTTTGAAGTGACCCGCAACGAGAAAAAACCGTTCCTGGTCAAAACCGCGGACCTGACCACCCGCGTACTGGGGACTTCCTTTAACATAAAGGCATACCGGGAAGAAGGGGAGATAGCGGTTTCCGTAGCCACCGGGAAAGTACAGGTGGTCCAAAGCAGTACGGAAGCGGAAAACAACGGGGAAGCGGTGTCGCAGATCATTTTGGTGCCCAACGAACAGGTGGTGTACCGCCCGGCAGATCAGAGCCTGGAAAAAAAGGAAATCGATGCCGCAGCCATAACGGCCTGGAAAGACGGGGTACTGTATTTTAAAGAGACTCCACTAGGCGAAGTGGTAAAGACCCTGGAGCGCTGGTACGGCGTAGAGATCAGGATTAACAACCCCGAACTGGCCGAGTGCCAGGTATGGGGAAAACACAAAAAAGAAACCCTGCTCAATGTCTTAAAGGCCTACGAATATTCCCTCGGGATTACGTATAAAGTACATCCGGACGGGAGTGTAGATATAGACGGCGAGAAATGTAAGTAAGTTGGAACCCGGGGCTTCGATACATTCCGGCGAAGCCGGAACACTCAGCCGCCTCCGCTCTGGCCAAACCTGCAA
>NZ_RJTM01000069.1 GCF_003725735.1 Sinomicrobium pectinilyticum
AAACCTGAAACCTGAAACCTGAAACCCGAAACCCGAAACTAACAAACCCATATAAACAATAATCATTAATACCACCAAGCCTATGCCACAATAAACACTCCCCTTTACAAACCACTCCAATAATTATGAACTTTCCTACGGCGTGTATGGCTATAACGGCCATATGTGTATGCAGGTTTGCTATGTGCTGGAACCAGGTATTTTAAAGTGCTTTCGGATAACAAGGCCCAATAGAGGGACTATATAACGGCCCCCTCCGAAAGCCCAAATGCCCCCGGTCCGCCCCCCAAAAAAAAATTCCCCCCTTGAGGGGGGCCAGGGGGGTGTAACCCTAAAACCCAAAAGAAAAATATGAAAACATAACTACACCACAAACCACCCAAAACCAAAAAAGAGCCTCCTAAGTTTCTGTTGGCGCATACACTTAGAAGGCAGTAGTCTAACAAAACAACGTTTTATTAAAACAGGACAAAATTATGAAAAATAATTGGGTTAAAGCATGTATAACCATGACGGTACGCAGCCTTATTCTCGGTATCTGGATATACTCGGCGATGGTCTTTGCCTCCAAAGGCTCCGGCCAGAGCATTCATAAGGTCTATATCTCCGTAGACCTTAAGGAGGTTACTGTGGCCGCATCTTTAACGGAAATAGAGCACAAGACCGACTTTACCTTTTTTTACGGGCAGGAGCTGGTTAATGAGATCCGACAGAAGGTTACCGTCAATGCCGATAACCAAAGTGTGGCGGATATCCTGGAGCAGATCACGAAAGCTACGGGGCTGACCTTCCGGCAGATCAACGGGACTATAGCGGTCAAAAAAGAAGATCCTCCCGCTGCCAAAGGACCACCTGGCAAAGAAGCTTCTGGAGAGGAACAGCAACGGGAAGTAAACGGTACTATTACCGATGCCAATGGAAACCCGGTAGCCGGAGTAAATATTATCATAAAAGGCACCAACAGGGGCACCATTTCCGACCCGGATGGTAGTTATACCATTATGGTTACAGACACGGATGTGCTTACTTTTTCTTTTATAGGCTATAAAACCGTAGAAAAAACGGTAGACGGGCAAGCCTCTATAGATATAACATTACAGGAAGATATAACCGCCCTTAAAGAAGTAGAAGTAAATGCAGGCTATTATAAAGTAAAGGAAAGAAACCGTACCGGGAGTATTTCCAGGATTACTTCGGAAGATATACAGGATATACCCTTTACCAACCCATTGGAGGCTTTAGTAGGGCGAGTACCGGGGGTTACTGTTTCAGCCAGTGGAACTCCCGGGACTTTTCTGAAAGTAAGGGTTAGAGGAGAGAATAGTTTGAGGTCTATAGATGGAGAATCTGTTCCCGGTGCTCCTATAGGTTTTGCTGCGGATGGGGGAATACCTTTATATGTTATAGACGGAGTGCCTATGAATTCTACTTTTATCAATTCACAGGTATATAGCGGAGGACTTGATCCGCTGGCGAATCTAAATCCGGAGAATATAGCGAGTATAGAGGTGCTAAAGGATGCCGATGCCACATCCATTTATGGTTCCAGGGGGGCCAACGGCGTAATACTGATCACGACGAAGAGAGGCCCGGAACAAAAGGCTACGGATTTTCAATTTAGCTTGTATAAGGGGATTGGAAAGACTACAACCCATGTGGATTTGTTAAACACCGGGGAGTATTTACAAATGCGACACGAGGCCCTGGAGAATGATGGAATTGACCTGGAGGCGCAACATCCATTTATTAAAGCTATCGTTTATCCGGATCTTACCTTTTGGGACCAGGAACGGTATAAGGATTGGCAGAAAGAGTTACTTAACGGTACTTCAGAAATTACAGACCTGCAGGCCAATTTTTCCGGCGGTAGCGGAAATACCACTTACCGCTTCGGGGGGTCCTTTCATAGAGAAGACCTGGCCAACCAGGGCGATTCCTATTTCGCCCGGGGTGAAGGCCACTTTGCCATCAGTCATCGTTCGACAGACAACCGTTTTAGTACAGGGATGACGGTAAATTATGGCTTTAACAAACAGGATCTACAGGGAGGTGGCTTAACGAACACTCTTTGGCTCCCTCCTAATGCACCACCCTTATACGATGAAAACGGACAACTGAACTGGGCGGTCCACCCCGAAACCGGGCAAGCTACCTGGAATAATCCTTTGGCAGCACTAACGGCTATCAAAACCTCGGATAACCGGAACCTGGTAGCCAATGCCAACCTGGGTTACCGGCTGTTATCTCAGTTGGAATTCAAGCTAAATCTCGGGTATACGGAGAATAAGGGAAAAGAAAATAGTCAAAGCCCTATGACGGCTTTACCTCCTGATCAACGGTATAACCCGGAGACCGGTCAGGGAACCCGGCCTTCTTCTAGGTTTGGGTATACCCGGAGACAAGGGATAAACATAGAACCACAAGTGGAATACCAGGTAAAAACCGGGCAGCATCGATTTGATGTACTCATAGGAGGGGCCTATCAGGAAAATGAAAATGAGACACTTTTTATACAAGGTTCAGAATATACAACAGATACCTTTCTGGGCTCGCTACAAGCAGCCGGACTTGTAACCACACAGGTTGATAACAGGGGAGAATATCACTATATAGCTGCTTTTGGGCGTTTGGGATATCGTTTTAAGGAACGTTATATCCTTAACCTTACCGGGAGAAGGGACGGTTCTTCCCGTTTCGGGCCGGGCAAACGTTTTGGTAACTTCGGGGCTATAGGAGGCGCCTGGATATTTTCGGACGAACCGGGGTTACGACAAAAGTTTCCTGCACTGAGCTTTGGTAAGCTTCGCGGTAGTTATGGGACTACCGGGAATGACAATATCGGGGACTATTTATTTTTCGATTTATACGGTCTTTTCAATAGAAATTACGAGAATAATATGAGTCTTACGCCCAGGCAACTGTTTAATCCTGACTTAAACTGGGAAAAGACCCGAAAGCTGGAGGCTGCCCTGGAACTGGGTTTTTTCGATAACCGTATTATGCTGGAAACCTCCTGGTACCGGAACCGTTCTTCCAATCAACTTATTTTTCGCCCCCTGCCTTTTACCAGCGGTTTTTCCGGGGTGGTAGATAATTTCTCGGACGCCGAGGTACAGAATTCGGGCTGGGAATTTATGGTAAGGGGAGAGCCGGTACGCCGACCGGATTTTGGCTGGAGCGTTTCCTTTAATCTGAGTGTTAATCGTAACAAACTAGTAGCTTTTCCAGGGATTGAAGATTCCCCTTATGCCAAAATATACCAGGTGGGAGCTCCCCTTTCTATACTGCGATTGTATACTTCGTTGGGGGTAGATCCTGAAACCGGGGTGCATCAATTGCAGGATATAGATGAAAATGGAATCATCAATGACGAAGACAAACAATTCAGCAATGCTTTGCAACCGGACTTTATGGGGGGGCTTAGCCAACGGTTACGCTACAAGGGCCTTGAACTTGATATGTTGTTTCAATATAGTCGCCAGACCGGGCGATATTTTCCACCAAACATGCCCGGGTTGAGGTCTAACCAGCCTAAAATAGTTTTAAAACGTTGGCAACAACCAGGAGATATCACGGATATTCAAAGGTATTCAGCCCAGGCCTTAACCGGTTCTTATGTCCAGGTACAACAAAGTAATGCGGATATAGAGGATCAATCCTTTATCCGACTCAGGACCCTGGGTTTATCCTATCGTTTTCCCCAACCGCTAATTAAACGTATAGGCGTCAAGCAACTGCGTTTGTTCGTAAGGGGACAAAACCTGTTGTTATTTTCCAAAGCCAGGGTTCCGGATCCGGAAACCGGTTACGGCACCCCACCGCTTCGAATGTTTACTACAGGTTTGGAATTAACCCTATAAGTTTTAATTATTATACTCAAAAGATATGGATTTAAGGATTTTATATAAAAGAGGACTCTTTTGCCTTTGCCTGGTATTGGGGCTTTGGAGTTGTGAATCTGCACTTGAACTGGAGGTGCCTACGGAAACCTTTATGGATAGACAAACCGTATTTTCAGACGGAGAAGGAGCTGAAGCGGCGGCAAGGGGCATGTATACCCAGATGGTTACTTCAAACCATACGTTTTATGCACATGCTGCTACGGGTGGTTTAGCTATTTTGGGCGGAATGTCTGCGGATGAACTCGTCCATCCTACCCAAGTCTTTCCCGATTTGGTGCAATTTGAACAAAATGCCTTGATGGCGGATAACAATGCAGCTAATGAAAAAGCATGGCAAAGTCTCTATCGGTCGATCTATTCGGCGAACACACTAGTGGAGAACCTGGAAGGCTCCGGTTTGGATGAGGAGCTGGTGGAGAGATTGCAGGGAGAGGCCCTGTTTATACGGGCTTTCTGCCACTTCTACCTGGTCAATCTATTCGGGGATGTACCCCTGGTGCTGACCAGTGATTTTAAGAAAAATGCCGATATTCCCCGCACCCTGGCAACTGAGGTGTACGAGCAGATCGAGGCGGATCTGTTACAGGCCAGGGAGCTATTAAACTGGAACTATGAAGGAGAACGTACCCGCCCCAACAAAGGGGCTGCAACAGCCTTGCTGGCAAGGGTATATCTCTACATCGAGAACTGGGAAAAGGCCGAGGATATGGCTACGGAAGTCCTGGAACAGACACAGCAATATGAACTGGTGACGCTGGAAGAGATTGTACGCGCTAATAATCGGGAAGCCTTGTGGCAATTCCATATATCGAGTACTTCACCGGATGCATCTACTCCCGATGCAGAGAATTTTCAAGATTCTTTTGCATATTTCTATAACTCGCTTCGTGAAGGATTCCCAGATGCTTTTGAAGCTGGTGATCGCAGAAAGACAATATGGATTAATCAACACGCTACAGGAGTTTGGATGGCCAGTAAATACAAGAGGACTTTAGGGAGCGGGTTACCACTAGAGTATTCTACGATAATGCGCCTGGCAGAGGTTTACCTTATCCGTGCCGAAGCCCGCGCCCAACAGAACAATCTAACAGGGCCGAATAGCGCAGCGTCTGATCTTAACGAGATTCGCGGACGCGCCGATTTGGGAGGCACCACGGCGACCACAAAAACTGATATGCTGAATGCCATAATGCAAGAGCGTAAAGTGGAACTGTTCACGGAATGGGGCCATCGCTGGCTGGACTTAAAACGTACCGGCAAGGCTCTGGATATTCTGGGACCAATTAAAACCGGGCTAACAGGAGACGACCTGTTATGGCCCATCCCGCAAAAAGAGATCAATAACAATCCGGCCTTAAGAGGACATCAGAATCCCGGCTATTAAACCGGTGTGAGTGCAAAAAAGCTTGGCGAAAAAGTCCCCTCTTGAGAGGGGATTTAGGGGAGTGTTATGTTATGTCTTTAAAAGCTCGCACCCAATAATGGCCCGGTCGCTGGTCAAAAATAAAGAATGAGGTAGCCCCATACGAAAGTGGCCACTGAAATAGCAGAATTAGAATACAATGACTGCCCGGGAAGTGAGTGATGGGCTTTTCAGCAAAATAATACTGATGGTTGATTGCTGATCGCTGTCCCGAAGGTGTCCCTTTGGGAAAAGCTTTATTAAACTTTCCGGACATTTCTTTACAATAAACATAAACAGATGGAAAAATTAGTTTTAACTCTTGTTTTACCATGGTGCTTGCTTCTTATGGCTTGCCAGGCTCCGGCTCAAGACACACCTTTGCCCATGGATCCCCAACTAATCCGGGGAAAACTTGAAAATGGATTTAGCTACTACATACGGAAAGTGGAAAGCGAGAACAGCAGGGGTAAAATACAGATTGGTTTGGTGGGCCGTATGGGAACCTGGTTGGAAGACGAGAAACAGGATGGCCTGGCCCATTTGATAGAACACATGGTTCTCGCTTCCAATAGCTCCCGTTTTAAGGAGGCAGGGATGCATTGGCGCCTGGATGCAAGTATAGTAGAAAATGGCGAGGCATTTACCGGTCCACATATGATTGAATATTGGGTGACTTTAAAACAGGCAGCCCTTCTACATGAATATTTGGAGCGTATGCGTACCCTGGCCTGGGATCCGGTGATCTTGGAAAACCTGCTAGATACTGCTAAAGTCAATGCTTGGGGGAGGAAGACGATATTGGAAGAGATACGGGATTACAGGCGCATTGTGCCGGAAGCGGAAATGGATTACCTAATGTTTGGGAGGGCAACCGGGTATGGATTGGAAAATGGTGGATTGGAACGGGAGATCCGCAACATTGAGACCTTTGATGTAAGAGACCTTCAACGGTATTATAAAGACTGGTACCGCCCGGATATGGAGACCCTGATCGTCGTGGGGGACATCCCGGACGTAAAACAGCTTGAAACCCGTATCCGTGCCATGTTTTCCGACCTGGAGATGCCGGAAAACCCAAAGCAAAAGTCTTTTAAGAAGTATTTGAAGGGACTTAATGTGGATTTGCCCGGAACAACAAGGGTACTGTCGGTAAACAATCCGTATAAAGATAAAAAGGAAGGCAGGTTTTATTTTTTAGAACCCTCAACGGTAGTGGAACGTTCACAATTCAGTAAACAGCAGTATAAAGAGAGTCTGTTGCGTTCGATCTATCAAGAATTAGTTAACCAAAGATTTAGCCGTTTAACCTCCACGCATCGTTATAATGCTTTATTAAATGCAAATGAAAGGCCCTCATTTTCTTTCCGGACTTTTCTGAATGCGGACATGGCCTATTATAAAGTTTCCATTCCCATTGAGGGTCATGGAACATTCAGCAAAGCACGGTTGAAAGCCATCTATACCGAACTGGAGCGGGTCGCACGCTATGGCCCTACCGAAACAGAGCTTAATTTAATAAAAAAAGAACGGCTACAAAACGTGTCGGAAGGGACCATAGAGGTCAGATCGTATACAGCTGACATACAAAATTATTTTATATACGGAAATCCTGTCATGGCTCCAAGGGACAGGTCTGATCTTTTAAAACGCCAACTATCGGATGTTACTGCTGCCGATATACAGAAATACGCCCGTTCCATAATGGATCTGCCGGACCAGGTGCTGGGTTTCTTTCTACCGGAAGGGGAAAGTCCGGAAGGACTACCAACAGCTCAAGAGCTAAAAGTCTGGTTGGAAGAAGTGCACAAACAGGATATTCCTCCTTGGAAAGAGAGCGATTTTAAGGTGCCGGAAGCATTATTAACACAAAAGGAGATCAATCGGTTAGCTACCGATATTGCCTATAAGGAAACCAAAATAAAAACGGAAGGTGCTACCCGATTACAACTAAAAAATGGAGTGACTGTCATTTTAAAATCCATATCAGACTTAAAACTCCAACCTGGCCAATCGGATATCGCATTAACCGGGATCAGCAGCATTACAGCTTCGGACTTTAAGCAACGCAAAGATTATGTAGATGCCCTGAAATCAGCTTCTTTGGTACAACACACCGGTGCTGGGGAATTTAACAAATTTGACTTGGAACGTTATACCAGCCAAAACAAGCTTAACCTTTCTTTTGGGGTAGGTTCAGACCGGACCACTATATCCGGTAGTGCACCGGCAGGAAAAGAAGAACAGCTATTACAACTCCTTTACCTGTATCTTTCCCGACCCGGAAAGAGTGAAGAGGCCTTTCGGGATTGGCTGCATCGGGAACAGGAAAACACAAATAATGATCAAAGTACAAATCTGACCGAAGATTTTTTTAGTAAAGCAAAAAAGCTGGTAGAGGGAGAACAGCAGGAATATATGGAGGAACGCCCTGTATCCGGGGAAGAACTGTCCCGGATTGATCCGGAAAGCGCTTATCAGCGTTTTCAACAGTTGTACAGCCAGGGGAACCTTACCCTGGTATTTACAGGGAATTTTAATAAAGAAACGATGATACCGCTTTTACAGCGTTACCTGGGAAATCTTAAGGGCAAAGCCCCGGAAAAGAGCGAACTAAAAGAAGCTGTGCCGGAAGTAAAAGAAACGGCCATGTCTTCCCCGTTTAAAACAGGCGTGGACACCACCTGGTATCATAATCAAGAAGATAAATTTTATGTATATATGGGATGGTCTGGTAAGATCACACAGCCGGAAGACATCCTGAAGCTGGAGCTATTGGAAAGTATGATTGGTAACGAGATGGTGGGAACAACATTTAAGCTGGGTTTTTATCAACTCCTGAAACCCTCATTTATGCGCTATCCCGGCGACCACTTTGCTTTTTTTGTAGCATCCAGTGAAACCGGTGGGAGGGAAGTCGCAAAGAATATGGAAAACATGGTCAGAACAATTGTGGCTAAATACAGGCAGACTCTGGTAAGCAAAGAGGAACTGGAAAACCGTAAGGAAGCGCTTAAAAGCAAATACAAAAACGGCTATGCCTGGGAATCTCAGAGTCCTGCAGGCATGGGGGCTTATTTGCTTGAAATAGAACAGGGAAACGCGGGACCCCGTACAGAGGCCCGTCAACTGTTGAAAATGCTGAAGGAAATTAATCCTGAAGCTGTGCGGGAAACCGCAAAGAAATACCTGAGCGAAGAAAAAGTAAACCTTATTCGCAGCTTACCGGAAAAGGACTCGGACCACCAATAGGAAGTAATCTCACAAAGTGAAAAATATATTATTAAATGAGGAATACTATGAATAGAATAGCAGGGAAAGTAGTGGGGCTATGTACCCTGATGTTTATAATGGTCTGTATATCGGCATCAGGACAGGATACGACAACCTATAAAATGCCGGAGATCTTTACAAAGATGTTAAACAATCCCGGTTATCAAATGGATGAGGTGGATAAAATAGCTTATGAACATCACTGGGAGTGGTTTGGGAAAAGAGCACCTGATTGGACAGCAGTAAGAACGGAATTTTCACGGAAATATCCGGAAATGAATATTGACAGTCTGACGCACAGGGCGCGGTTTATTTACTTTCATATCCTCGTGGGCGAACATGGCCGGGAAGAAGATCAAAAAAACAGGGTAAAGGAACTGGCCTACCTGGCCAATACTTATGGAACCGGGTGGGATCCTCATGATTTGCTCTCCTATGCCGGTTCCGTAATAAAGTTTGATTTTGGTTATGATGCGGATGCCTTTCGTTGGATTCAAATGGCCCTGGAAAAAATTAAAAAGATGCCCCAGGTCCATACACCGGAATCCGGAGGGTACTATATAGAAGCAAAAGCTTCCACCTTGGCCAGTATACTGGCCAAAATGGGGCGAAAGGAAGAAGCCTTGAAATATATTGCCGAAGCCTTACCCTTTTACTCGACAGATGGTCTCTATTTGGAAATGGATGGAACTTATGGACAAGGCTTGTATAAGAAACGAGCCATGAGCAACCTGTTTGAAGTTTTGGCGGACCGGGGACGGTGGCTGGGAATTGATCAAAAGAAGGTACTTTATAAAGGAAAGGTGAATTTTAAGGAAGATAAACGGTACTGGCATGAGTTGCGTGATAACTACCTGAAAAAGGAGTTCCCGGCAAGAGAGGCAGATAGTCTCATGTATATTGGAGCCGAATTTTATTATAGAACCTATGTACAGGATACAGTAGCTTGGGCAAAGCCTTTTGTGGAATACGCAGAAACCTATGGTAATGTTGATGCACAACATAAAAACCAAAATGCATGGGAATTGTTTATAAAAAGTAATCAACCGGAGATACTGGAGAAGGCCCTGGAATGGAGCAAGGAAACCCTGGGAAAAAAAGATGATCCTAATCGATATGCCTACCTGGACACCTATGCTAACCTGCACTATAAACTGGGGAATACCGCGGAAGCTTTGGAAATGATAAATAAAGCCATTGTCCTGGCCCCGGAGAATCAGAAAGCCGCCTTTGAAGAAACACGGGAAAAAATGAGGAAAGGAAAAAAAACATGGTAATGAATATATTTATATGGAAAATATACTGCTTTTGTCTTGTTTTTTGGGTGGGTGGTAGTCTTATTTATGCGCAGCAAAATCAGGACAGTATCCCAAATAACTGGCACCTGTTGGATTGGAAAGAAGATGGGGTATATGGTATCAGCATAAAACGAGCCTACCGCGAGTTGCTGGCTGATAAAACCGGCGATACGGTCTTAGTGGCAGTTATAGATACGGGTATGGATACCTTGCATACGAACCTTCGCACGGTATTGTGGCGGAATAAACGGGAGCAGGGAGATGATGAAGACGGGAACGGTTTTAAGGGAGATTTTTCCGGCTGGAATTTTTTAGGAAAGATAGAAGATGCTTCCCTGGAATATAAACGTACCTATACCCTTCTATTACCAAAATACAAAGGAAGATCCCCTGGGGATATCCGCAAACGGGACAAGAGGGAATATATGTTATGGAAAGAAGTGCAGCAAAAGGTCATGGAAGATTCGCTAAGGAATATAAATGGCATGAAAAAAACGATGGCCCAATATAAAGCGGCAGATCAAAAAATCCGGGAGACCCTGGGAAAAGACTGCTATAGCCGTGAAGACCTGGAGAAGCTAAGGGATACAGAACTGGCGGAATCCAACCTTTATCGTGAACTATGGTACGGTAAAAGGTTTAACACTAACAAGGAACTTTTGGACGAGGAGAAATTGAGGTTAAATAAGATAGAGGAAACTTGCTATTATTGTATCTATATCCAAAATGATCAGCAAAGAATTGAACTCCGCGGGGCTGATGAAAACAATTTCCAACAGCAGTATTACGGGAATAATAATGTGATGGATATATCCGGACACGGAACTCATGTAGCCGGGATTATTGGGGCAGCTTGGGAAAACGGACTGGGTATAAAAGGGATTGCAGATAAAGTGCAGCTTATGGCTGTCAGGATTTTGAATATAAGAGATGATGAATTAGACAAGGATGTGGCATTGGCCATTCGTTATGCGGTGGATAATGGGGCGAGGGTCATCAATATGAGTTTTGCCAAACAGTACAGCCCTCACCAGGAGAAGGTGGAAAAGGCCATCCGATACGCATTGAAAAACGATGTGCTGCTGGTCAATGGCGCCGGGAATAACGGGGCAAATATTGATACCGTGCCGTTCTATCCGACTTCCGGGTACCTGGGGAAAAACAAACGATTTCCCAATATGATCACCGTGGGGGCAAGTGGCCCGGTGCGGAAAGATCTTATTTTCAATGTGTCCAATTACGGCCCGGAAAAGGTCGATGTATTTGCCCCCGGGACAGATATCTATAGTACCGATCTCGGGGGGACTTATAAAAAACGGAGCGGCACCAGTATGGCCTCGCCTGTAGTCGCAGGATTAGCCGCCGTCTTACGATCGTATTTTCCACAGTTATCGGCTAGGCAGGTGAAGTATATCATAGAAAAAAGTGTTACACCCATTGACTTTCCGGTAGCCCCTCCTTATCCGTGGCGACAAGAGGTAGAAGAGGTAAGCATGAAGGATTTATGTAAGACCGGGGGGATTGTAAATGCGTATAAAGCCATACAACTGGCAGAATCCCTTACTTCGCGAAAAAAGAAATAAAACAGGTGGTGGAAGAGTTCCTATATTCTTTAATAGGATAGCCATGACCTGCAACAATATTGAAATAAAAACATTTTATGTATAGTTTTATTTTGAGAAGTTTAGTTCTCCTGGTCTGCATTAACACAAGTGCACAAACAGCCCAAAAGAATGCTTCCTGTTACTGGCAACAACATGTGGACTATAACATGGCGATAGACATGGATGTGGAGAACTACCGGTATACAGGGAAGCAGGAATTGGTATACACCAATAATTCCCCCGATACATTAGACAGGGTTTTTTATCACCTGTATTTTAATGCCTTTCAGCCCGGTAGTGAAATGGATCATCGTTTACAGGCCCTTTCACCCTGGGATAAACGGATCAGTGAACTACAACCGTATGAAACAGGGTATATAAAAGTACAAGCCCTAACCCAGGATGGAAAAGCGGTAAACTATAAAATCAAAGGTACCATCCTGGAGGTGAGCCTTGCAAAACCTGTAAAGCCCGGAACCACTACAAAGTTGATTATGGATTTTAGCGGACAAGTACCTGTTCTGGTAAAAAGGGCCGGGAGGAATAGTGATGAAGGCGTAGTGCTGTCTATGACCCAGTGGTACCCCAAGATGGCCGAATACGATGTTGAAGGCTGGCATTCCGATCCTTATCTCGGCCGTGAATTTTATGGCGTATGGGGGAATTTCGATGTGAAGATCACTATTGATAAAAATTATATCCTGGGCGGAACGGGATACCTCCGGAATGCCGCTGAAATAGGATATGGCTATGAAAAGAAAGGAACAAAGGTAAAGCGGCCAAAGGGGAAAAAACTTACCTGGCATTTTGTGGCCCCCAATGTACATGATTTTGCCTGGGGGGCAGATCCGGAATACATTCATGATGTACTGGAAACACCGGGCGGCACTACACTGCATTTCCTGTATAAGAACGATCCTGGGATTATCGGAAACTGGAAAAAACTCCAGCCCGAAACCGCAAAGTTTCTGGATTTTTATAACGCGAATATAGGGCCTTATCCATGGAAGCAATATTCGGTGATACAGGGAGGGGACGGGGGTATGGAATATGCCATGTGTACCTTAATTCCCGGAAAGGGGAGTTTTGAAAGCCTGGTGGAAGTAACCGCCCACGAACTGGCACATGCCTGGTTCCAGCATGCACTGGCTACCAATGAATCCGAATATCCCTGGATGGATGAGGGGTTTACGACCTTTATTACCGATATGGCCGTCAATGAGGTTATGGGAAAAAAAGAAGCCAATCCTTTTAAAGGGGTTTACGGACAGTATTTTGCCCTACGGGGTTGGGAACAACCGCTAACGACGCATGCCGACCGTTATGCAACGCAAAATTCCTATATATTTTCGGTATACGGGAAAGGTGCCGTATTTCTGGCGCAATTAGGGTATATCATGGGCCAGGATAAATTAATGAAAACCCTGCGCCGGTATTATAAAGACTTTAAATTTAGACACCCTACGCCCAACGATTTTATATGCATTGCCGAAAAAGTATCCGGGTTTCAGCTCGACTGGTACCTTACGGACTGGACAAGGACCACGAATACTATCGATTACGGTATAAAAGAAGTGCTTGAAGAAGGTGACAAAACTAAAATAAGCCTGGAGCGTATCGGACTAATGCCTATGCCCGTAGACCTGTTAGTGACGTATAAAGACGGTTTCCGTGAAAGTTTTTATATCCCCTTACGTATGATGAGGAGCGTGAAAGAAAATCTTTACCCTGACCTGGAAAGGACCGTACTTCCTGACTGGCCCTGGGCTAATTCGACCTATGATTTTACCATCAACAGATCGAAATACGAGATCAAAACAGTAGTTATAGATCCGTCAGGGCTTATGGCCGATGTGGATAAGGCGAATAATAAAATAGCATTATGATATATATACCGCTTCCATTTTACATTATTGATCTCCCTTTACCCATTGGAAGCAATAGGGATTGTTTAAAAAGAGGAGATATTTTGCTAAAAAGGTCCTTTTTATCTTGAAAAAATATTGGATATCTAAGTAAAAATATAGCGTTCTAAAAATGTGTTCTGATCGATGCAAAAATAGTTAAAAGAAAAGGCCGTCCTGATTTTCTTAAGAACGGCCCTTTCTATAGATTGGGACTAAATTTTTTACTTAATCAGATTTTTTGCATTCAATAAATATCAATTATAAATAGTCCCATAACGAATAGAATGCTATCAGTTATTACTATACGCCAACCCTTAACGAAGGTCTGAAGGACGTACCTGCAGAATTGTTGTCTGAGGAACTGCGTCTACTGGTGTAGCTGGGTTATCTCTCCGAAGTTGATTAGCACACAGGGTTTCGGGAGCAATGTACCCGGGGCCCTGATAGCCAATAACATTGGTAAGGATGCCACTTACAGGTATTCTTACTGTACATTCAAATGTACCCTGGTCATGGCAATATACATTCGTCGGGACACATTTCCAATTTTCATCTTGCAAATTTACTTTACCCCTGACATGAACTTGTTCGTGGATAAAGGCTGAGGCCACGGCACTGCCAATGGCAAATACCAGTATAAGGCCTCCCAATAAAAACTTCTTACTTTTCATAATAAAATGGTTTTAAGATTAAACATGATTTGGCCTACTTTGGTTTATCCAGGTGTTCGGCTTGGTCCTGGGCTCTTTTACCGGTAAAGAAAGAGTGTATTATTATCTATTTATTTCTGAATTATCTAGTTTTTAGGATATAGAAAATTATCAATATGTTTGTGTATAATCTGTTCTTATATAATCTGCTCCGTATTTATTACTTCGCTTTCACGATAGTAGGGTCAGGTGAGGGGATATCCGGAAGCCTATAGGCCACAAGATATTGGTCGTGTATGGCAAGCAACCGGTTTTCGGTGACTTTAAAGTTTTTAATACTATTGTTTTTATATCTCGGCAGGTAAAAACTGTGTTGATAGTCTCCCGTGTTGATATCGTAAAGATCTATGACGACCTTTTTTTTAAACTCTTCTTTATCTTCATTCTTGGCCAGTAGTGCAGACTGTACAAAAAGATAGTTTCCGGATACGGCACTCATTTTTTGGGTCACTGCGGGCTGGGAGGTGAGGGTATAGGAATTATCAGATTCTATTTTATCTACCTTTACCCGCGCAATACTTATGGTATCCAGGGTGTTATGCCTGTGAAGCAGGTTTAGTTCCTTATCCATAACCATAAACTGGTTGCGGTAGCTATAGAGGTAAACGACTTTTTGTAGTTCTTTACTATAGTGCAGCATACCGCTTACCGAGAACATGCCTTCTGCCTGGCCCCGGAGGATATTCGTATTCGGTTTAAACTGCGGTTCCTTTTCCTGTAACAGGGCCAGTGCATAAGCCTGCTGGCTTTTGCTAAAGTAACGTATGGCAAAAGTGGAGGAATCTATAGATACGGCATCGGTATAGAAAGCCAGGCCGGATAGATGGTGCCTGGCCCGCCATTCGCCAACCTTTCCTTTCATCAGGGCGGGATGTACCCCATGGGTCATATAAAAATATGGTGGGTCAACTTCGGTCTTGAATATTTTTGGAGATACCACACTATCCAGTTCTTCCAGGTGCAAACGTATGTGCTGGGTATCTTTTAGCTGCCGGTTCATTCGCACCAGGTGTATCGGGTTGGTGTAATTGCTGAGAAATACCTCGTCTTCCGTAAGCCCGGAAATATAATAGGAGTTGACCCCCAAATCCAGTACATTCTGTGGAGTTAGCGTTTTTTCAGCTATAAAGTCCCTGGAAAAGCTGCCCCGGTAGATCTCCCGGTTACTTAATGGGGAAAGCGCATACAGGCTTACGAGTGCCAGTACTATACATAAAGTGCTGAGCAGTAGAAGGATCAGGCGTTTTTTTTCGTTGTTTTTCATGATTCGGGGTATATGGGATTAACAGTTTTTTCTTGAAAATTTTAAGCCATAACATATTTTCCGTAGGGTTCTTTACGATCGGTATACAGGAATATGCCAAGTATGGCAAGCAGGGTAAACCCTATGTTAAAAATAAGGTGCTCCGTCCAGCCCATATTGTTGAGGATACCCCCGCAGGAGCAAGGTACGTGAGGGCTGAAGTTCAGCACAATAATAATATAGCCTGTAAACGCAAACATCAGGCAAAAGGAAGCATAGAGCCCCGTAAGACGGAAACGGGGGATAAAGAGCAATACCGCTACCAGGATCTCTGCCAGGGGTATTCCCCAGGCGATCCCCTCCGCAATTTTTGCTAATAAAATTGATTTGGACAATTCCACATGGAACTTCTGGTAGTCTATCAATTTGTTAAGGGCTGCGTATAAAAACAGGAACATAAATAAATAGCAGATAATTTCAACAACAATAGTCCTTTTTTGTACAAAAAAACGAGGTATGGCTAAGATTATACGTTTCATTTTTATAGTTTTTTTAGTCCCGGAGTTTCGGAGTTTCCGGGTTTATGGTTGCATGTTACAGGTTACAGGTTTGGCCTTTGGCCTTGCCTGAATAAGGTTGCTTTTTTCGGACCTTTCAAGCTCACTAAAAGATGGATATAAAGACATGATACGGAGCATGCCATCATCCGGTGGGCTTTTTCACGGAGGAGGTATAAAAGTGTTAAAGGAATTACAGCAAACCGTAAAAAGGCCACTGTTTTCTTTTCGGGTTAAAGAGATTGTAGGTTTCATCGTGGGTAGCTTTGCAGGTTATTATATTGTTTCAGGTCTTTTTTATTTTATACATGGAGCCCTTTAGTTAGGGGCATAAGTATGTCAGTTTTACAGGTATAAAATTATAAGCTTAAAACAGGAAGCAGGTAGGGGGTTTTGATACTTTTGGTAGGGATTTGTTGTTTATTGGGACGGGAAACATCCCTCTGTCTCCAGCATCTTCCCTTACTTCGATAAATTCAGTAACCATTATTCGGGCTCCTCTACTCCGACTTCAGTTTATCCTGAACTTGTCTTTTTGTGCTTGGTTTGGAGTGAGCTGTTGGGTATGGGACAGGTTTTTGGGGTTATCGCTTTAAATATCTCTAAAAATCAGGGTGGTACGTTTCTAATTAAACACAATACATATATTTTTCACAGATGTAATAACGATTCCTACATAAAGAATACTTTTATACAACCACGCAATAAGTCCTTATCCTAATAGGGGATATCTCTGTTAAGGACCTCATAAACGGGAACCAGAAGAATTGCATTTTGTGCGGAAACATAATTCTGCCGGAGGGAAATGGTACATTGTGTTTCCGAACTGAGATATCCCGGACCCTGGTAAGCCAAAACATTGGTGAGTATACCATTTATAGGGATTCTCACAACACATTCGAACATACCCTGATTATCATCACAATGAGAAACATTATGGATCGGCACACAGGCCCACTTTTCCGGGTAGATTTCTGTTTTACCTATAATATGGGGCATTTCATAAGCAAAGGCAGAGGCTATGGCGCTGCCAATGGCGAATACCAGGACTAAACATCCTAGTAAGATTTTTTTGGTTTTCATAATAATATGGCTTTTGAGATTAAAGATGGTTTAACTTACTTTAGCGCTTAGGCTTACTTACAAATTTATTTTCTACCAAGAGCGAAGATCTGTGGGGCGTACTTCCAGGATTGCTGTCGCAGGAACTGCATCTACTTTTTCAGGGGAATCTCTCCGAAGTTGAAAAAGACATATATTTTCGGGAGCAATGTACCCGGGACCTTGATAACCAATGACATTGGTAAGAACGCCGCTTACCGGTATTCTGACTACACATTCATAAGTACCCGTGTCGTGACAATACACATTAGTCGGGACACATCGCCACCCATTTTCTCCCAGGTGTACTTTTCCCCTTACATGAACTAGTTCGTGTGTAAAAGCAGAAGCTACGGCACTGCCAATGGCAAATACCATGATTAAGCCTCCCAATAGGATTTTTTTGGTTTTCATAATCATATGGTTTTAAGATTAGATATAGTTGGTTTTTTGAAGTATTTACTTTATAGTTTTTTTATTAATGAGGAGCACTCTGTTTGGTATTATCTAACATCCCATGGCCGTACTTCATAGATAGTTTTTATAGGAATTGCAGGCACTATTTCAGAGGTAGATCGCCTAAGGGGAAGGATACAGTATGTCTCCGGGCTACAGGCTCCCGGTCCTTTATACCCCCGAACATTGGTATTTACACCGCTTACAAGTATATTCACTACACATTCAAACGACCCTTCCGTATCACAAAATACATTGGTCGGCACACATTGCCACTCCTCCGGGTTTACGTATACTTTACCCCTGACATGAACCCGTTCGGGTTGAAAGGAAGAAGCTATTGCACTGCCAACGGCAAATACTAGTATAAAACTTCCTGCTAAAAATTTCTTGGCTTTCATAATAAAATGGTTTTAAGATTGGATATGGTTGTTTGTTCACTTTGGTTTATTTCGTTGTTCGGTCTGGTCCAGGTTCTTTTACCGGTAGTAAAAAGGTATGTTGTTACAGGTTTCTCGGTGAAGAAGTAGACAGGCTGTGCCAGGAAGCTTCCGTTACTTTATCAGAAACGGGAGTTATCCCGGACGGTAAACAACCGGTTTTTAATGACTTTAATATCTGTAAGCCTTCTTCCTATCCGGAAAATACAGAACGTTCGGTTTTATAGAATAAAATTAAAATGTACAAAAAAGAATAGGGTACGGAGGGGACGTATTTTTGGTATGTAAAATCCGTATGTTATTGTTTGGCCAGGGATGGACTGGAGGGTTCAGGGTTCAAGTTACAAGTTACAGGTTCCAAGTTCCAGGTTCCAAGAACAAAGCGAGGCGGCTGAGTGTTCCGGCTCCGCCGGAATGTATCGAAGCCCCGGGTTCCGGTTTTGAGTTATAAGCGAAGGCGACTGAGTTTCGCCCAAAGGCGGAAGTATATCGAAGCCCAACCCCCAACTCCGAGCTTCCAGCTCCGAGCTCCCAACTCCCCAACTAACAATCGCCCCGGAAGGAGGCGGAACGGCCTTGGTGGTTATTACGGGATTGAATAATAACCTAACGGGCAATCTGCAAGAAGATGGAGATGGGGCCGTTCTGCCTTTGTCCCGGAGGATTGCGCAAGAGAAGCTACAATTAGTCATGAAAAAGTCAATATTTGTTTTAGGAATATATGTGTCCAGATTGTTTGTTTCCTGATTTTGTAAACGCTGTAAGGCAAGGCGGAAGGAGGAGCGGCCCGAATGCTGTTACCTCAGGCAGCAGCACCCACCTAAATCTACCCCTAGATTATAGAAGAAAAGGACCATCCCCACCTGCGCCTTGTATACTTACATCGCGTTTGGTTTGAAAAATTACATTTAAACTTTTATTCTTCCTGTCCGGGCCAGGTTTATTTCCCGGAAACTTGTAGTAAAATTAGGAGGTATGCAGGGGAAAGCGGTAAGGGGTTTTTATACTTTTGATACGGAGAAGCCTTTTATGAGTTTTGGAGTTCGGAGTCCCGATATATATTGGGATGGAGCCGGAGGGATTATTTCTTTGTTGCAGGTGGCTGGTTACAGGTTCCAAATTACAGGTTGCAGGTTGTTCTAAGTTACAGTTACAGTCGGAACGAAGGGGGCTGAGTGTCCCGGCTCTGCCGGGATGTACCGAAGCCCCGGGTTACAGTTACAAACTTAGGTTCCTGAGCCCTTCGATAAACTAGGGATACCCGCCGGACGGGCAGGAACTAAAGCCGAAGGGCACTCTCCGTTTTTTCCCTCCCTTTAGGGTTGGGGTAAGGAAAAAACGCACCCTATCGATTGATAGGACTCTTCTTTTTACCGGAACTCCCCGTAAACAAAAATAAATCCCCTCCTGCAACGGGCACCCTGAAGGTTAAGCAGATCTGTTCATTTTTTTGACTCTTTTTTAGGCGCCCCTCTTGTGATGAACCTGCCTGCCGGAAAGGCCGGGAGGGGTGGACCGCTTTGCGGGACGGGGAATTTTGACCGGCCCGGACTTTGGCGTATTTGCCTTAACGTCTGGGAGTGCAACCTGCAACCTGAAACCTGCAACCTGTAATTTGGAACCTGCAACCTGGAACCCGGAACCTGGAACCCGGAACCTCCAACCTCGCCTTGTTCCTCAAATAAACCCTTTTTCCTTTGCCTTAAGGATCAGTTCCCGGTCTTCCCCGCTGCGTATGTCAAATATTTCCTTCAGGTGTCGTTTGCGTTTTTCTATGGCAGCGGTGGACAGGGGAAGTATGGTGGACATGGTCTTCATTTTGGTGCCCAGGGAAAGCTGGTAGAGGAGTTGCCGGTCTATTTTGTCCAGCAGCAAATCGCTGGTGACATACTGGCGCAGGGACTGTACCACTGTTTTACTGTAATAGGGCGGGGCGTGCATGAGGTGCCGGATGGCGGTGACGAGTTCGTCCGGGGTAATGTCGTTCTTGATCAGGAATCCGTCGGGATTAAGGCTTTCGAAGATGCTGTGTATACGGTAGTTATCGTTAAAGGTAGTGGAAATGACGATTTTGGTCTCCGGGGACACTCTCCGTATTCTCAACCCCAGGTCTTCCCCCGAAATAATTTCGTCGGCCTTTTGGGAGGGGGGCAGGTGGATATCGAGGAAAGCGATGTCGATAGGGTGGAGGGGGGAGATATGATCAAGGATGTGCAGGGCTTCGTCACAGGAATGGGAGGTGACGATATTAAACTCTAGTTTGTCCTCGTTGCGGATGTCTTTGAAAGCGTTTTTATAAGCGTCGGTAATCAAAGGATGGTCGTCCACCAATACAATATTATACTGTTCTTTTTTCATAGTGACAGATTTTAAATGGGAATGGAAACCGTGAGGACGGTCCCCCGGTCTTTTTGAGAATGTATGTGAAATGTTCCCCTGAGCTTCCGTATACGCGATTGCATATTCTTTATCCCGATACCTTTATGGCGTTTACGGGGATTAAAGCCTATGCCGTTGTCGCGTATGGTGAGTTGAAGGAGGTTGTTTTTTTTCCGTTGAAATTGCACCTCTACCAGTGTGGTCCCGGCGTGTTTAATACAGTTTTGCAGGGCTTCTTCGATAACCCGGTACAGGTTTACCTTGATAACTTCATCGATATCTTCCCAGGCGATGGAGTCATCGTGTACCAGCCTGTATTTAAAACGCCCCGTATTGGCCCGTTTCTGGACCAGCTTTTCTACTATAAATATAAAATTGAGCGGGTAGGTATCCGGTTCGTTCCTCAATTCGTGAGATGCTTCCCGGATATCTCTTTCTATTCGCTGGAGTTCCTGCAGGTAGTAACGGTGTTTCTGCAGGGAGTCCGGGTCGCCCTGTAGTTTCAGGAATCCCCAGTCGATACGTATGGCAAAGAGGTCGCCCAGGATACTGTCGTGCAGCTCTTCGGATATCCGTATTCTTTCCTGGTTGCGGCCTTCCTGTAGTTTGGCCTGTTGTTTTAAGGAAAGCAGGTAGATCTGTTCATTGGCTTTTTGCTGCAGGTTTTCCATATGGAGCAGTTTGTTCCGCGCAAATTGACGGTTGAGGATATACAACAGCAGTAACAGGAGGACCAGGGCAATGCCAACGGTAAGTATCCACATTTTTTGGGAGGACAGCTGCCGGGTCTTTTCTATATACTGGTCCGTTTCGTATTGTATGCGCGTAAATTTGTCCCGGGTACGGCGTTCCTGTTCCTGTATGTCGGTGCTCAGCCGGATATACTCCTGCAAATATTCAGGGCCATTTTCGCGGTCTGCACCGGCGAGAAAAAGCAGGGCCGATAGTATATCCCTGTTGTTCCGGATCTTCCGGGCCAGGTCGTAGGCTTCCCGGGCCAGGTCCCGGGCCCGGGCGGAGTCGTTATACTTTATATAATACCGGGCCAGGCGGAGTTTGCCCAGGATGATCCCGGAAGTGTTGCGCCGGTCTTCCCATACGCGCAGAGCCCGGTAAAAGTCCTGCGGGAGTTGTGTGGTATCGCTATCGAGAAAGCGGCTGAAGGCCCTGTTTTCCATAAGCCTGGTGTAGAGTTCCACGTCGTCGGATTCCAGCCCCGGCGTTTGCAGGGCTTCGTTAAAATAATACAGTGCTTCTTCCTGGTTTCCCTGTTTCTGGTAAATCAGGCCTATATTGTTCTGGCTGTCCTGGAGGAATACGGACTTATCGTCCATTTTTCCCAGGTAATCCAGGGCCCTTTTGTGATAGGTGATCGCTTTATCGTATTCTTTCAGTTCTTCGTAAACCACACCCAGGTGATTGTAGCAGTTGTAGAGCTGTTTATACCGGTCTTGTGGCTGGAAGCGGGATATGGCCTGGAATAATAATACCTCGCACCCGGTGTAGTCTTTTATGCGTCCCCGGATGTAGGCCATATTGTACAGCATTTTACCGGAATAGTAGGTGTCCCCGGTGTCTTCGAAGAGTTTTTGGGCCCGGTGGTAATGATAATATGCACTGTCGTAATTTTCCCTGTCCAGGTAAAAGGCGCCGTAATTCCAGTGTGTATCCGCTATACCGGCGGTATCTCTTATTTTAAGGACAAGTCGCATAGCTTCCTTATTGGCTTTTTTAAAGAGGGAAGAGTCTTGAAGCAGGGAAGCCTGGTAAGCGATTTTGCTCAGGTATTCCTGTTTTAAGGGGGCTTTTTGCTGCAGGGCCAGGTTATATGCTTTGGCCAGGAATTGTCTTCGGGTATGGGCCATAGTATCCTGCCCGGCTTTTTTCAGCCAGGTGGCGATGCTGTCCTTTTCTGTCTGTAATTGCGGGGCCGGATGCCGGGAATTTTCACATGCGGAGCATATAGCTAATACAATAGCAAAAAAGAATATAGCATATGGGTATTTTAGTTTGCAGGTTTTCAAAATTCAGGCGTTTGGGGCAAGTCAAAGTTAATAAAAAAAGCCTTTAACAAATTTTGCTAAAGGCTTGAACAAAAAAATAGAAAAGAGACGGTCTCTTCCGTAGGGTATCAGTCCTTTTCGTTATCGGGCCTGATGCTCGAGTCGTTACCCGTAGAATGGGTTGACGGATCGGTCTGCGTATCGTCATCTTCGTTTACTGTTTCTATTTCGTCACCGGAGGCGATAGCGGCAGCAGAAACCATGGTAGCGGCCTGGGTTTCTTCGGGCAGATCATCGGGTTGGGTACAGGAAAATAAACAAGTGACAAATACGAGTAATACAGTGGTTTTAAGCAGTGTTTTCATTGTGCAAAATTTTAGATTCGACAAATAGTTTTCCCGGCCTCCCCGGGGAGGCGGTTCGTAATCCGGTTGTGCACAACGGAAGCATTGACAACAGTATGGGCCAATGCGCAGAAATCTGTTTTACAAGGCTAAATTAAGTGGTGTTCCGGCAATTTATGGCAGGGAGAAAGGGGTTGTTAGTGACCAGGGGAAATGTACTAGTGAAACCGTACTTTTTGAGAGGGAAATGAGGTAATGAGTATAGCCTAACTAACCTAACGTGAGTTTTCGATTTATATCGTAGAGCATAACAACTGGTTCATTTAATCCCAGTCAGGTCGAGCCCTTCGGTTACTCAGGACACCCGCCTGCGGGACGGGCAGGGACTAAAGTCGAGACCTCTTTGAGAGACCATTCGGACCAAAAAACCCTCGACTACTCCCGATAACCCTCGGGACGGGCCGACAGATACGTCATTACCAGTTTATGCGGTTGCCAAAACGTTAATTTTCGCAGTGACGCATTGATTTTGATTTGTGGTCTTTTGCCAATCCCCAATAACCATCAGGATCGGGAGGTGCCCCCTGGTTTTCGTGTAGGTATTTCTCATTACAAGCTCAAAAAAACGGTCGTTAAAGCAATCCCTTTGACACCGGAAGTAGTTGGTTAAGCGGCTCAACCATTCCCTTTAACCGCTTAACCGGTTACTTTGACGG
>NZ_RJTM01000070.1 GCF_003725735.1 Sinomicrobium pectinilyticum
TAACCATTCCCTTTAACCGCTTAACCGGTTACTTTGACGGCTAAACCATTTAGGTTGGCTGCTTAACCAGATACGTTGGCCGCATAAATAGGCCCATCGTACAATGCGTTTACTTCGATATCCCGATAACATCGGGGTGCCGGGTAAGTAAAATAGACACTTGTTATAAACGAACTCCAGCGGGAAAAACACTGGTATACTAAAAAGTACAGGAATCTTCTTAACTATTTTAAGATAGAAACTCACGTGAACCTAGTAATGCGAATTAAGGGTTGAAAATTAAATTTTTATAACTTTCAGGCGGGTATATCTTATTACGATTTAGTTACTGGTTATTGAGTTAGGTTATTTAGGGGATACTTAATAACTCAGTAACCTAATAACCCGACTGAAAAATCATAATTGACGGATCTTTAGCCAAAACAAAAATCCGGCTCTTAATTCGCATTAGTAACCCAATAATCCATCCCTCAATAGGAAAATTCGTGGAGAATGCTGTGAATTCTGTCGATGTTTTCCTGGAAGGTCCTGGTGAACGGGATGGGCTTCGGGCATTGCCTTAATGAACACATGGCCTTCCCGTAGTGGATCCTGGATACATGGGCGGTGTTTACAATATAGCTTTTGTGTATCCTCAGGAAAGTTTTGGGCAGCTTATCTTCAAAAGTTTTCAGGGTTTTGAATGCCCCTATGACCCGGCCGCCTCGCAGGTAAAAATCGGTAGTGTTGTTGTCGGCTTTTAAAAAGAGAATATCGTCGGTGTTGAGATATTGGTAGTCCTTATAGGATTTTATACAGATGAGACTGGCACAGACGGGTTTTTTCTTCTGGTACCTCAGGACACTTTTCCGGATTTCCAGTGCGGATACCGGGTGGAGTACATAATCCAGGAAATTATACTTGAAAGCGGTATAGGCCTGGTCCCCCGATTGGGAAATAGCGATGAAACTCGGGGGGTGATGGTCGTAAAGATAGAGTTCCGATACAAATTGGAAAGGATTTTCCAGGAGGTGGTCTATCCGGACAAAGACCAGGTCGGGCCGGTGTTTTAACAAGGTATCCATCGCGGTTTCCCGGCATTGGGTATGCCCGAGGAAATGAAACGGGTCAAAATCCCGTAAAACACGTTCTATGGTTTGAATGGTATTCCTGTCTTTTTCTATGATAAAATAACTTCTCAAAACACGTTGTTAAAAGGGTAAAATAGAGATCGCCGGGAGGAAGAGAGTAGGCATTCCAGGTAAAAAAAGTATGGATTATGACTACTGTCGTTCCTATGTAGTTATAGTAGTTTTAGGCATTGCTTATTGTACATACGGAATCATAACGGGAGTTGATGCCGTTCTGAACTTGAAATACTGTGCAGAACTTATCTGAGAGGGATTTTTTGTTATCCCGGAGGGATTATTTTGCCTTATAAGTGGCATATGGGTAATATGTTTCGGTTTATTTTTTAGTTTCAGTGTCCTGCTCCTGAATGAGCCCAAACCCTGAAAGGGGCATATGACCCGGAATATAGCAACAGTAAGAAGTGTGGCAAATATTTTATTGGAAACCTATGTTTCCGGGTCTTTTATAGCTATTTGTTAAAAAACATTCGTATGAATAAAGTATATTCCCATCAGTATGGAATAGGGGTTATCCTCCTCATTCTTTTCGGAGGATGGGTTGTATACTACTATGATATGCTGGTACCGTCAACCCCGGTAACTATTTCAAGGGAAACTGTTGCCGGGCAGCAGGCCGTTCATACCTTGCCCGATGGTACGATCGTAAGACTGCGGACAGCGAGTACAATTACCTTTCCCGAAAGTTTTAAAAACATGACACGGGAGGTGGAACTGGAGGGAGAAGCGCTTTTTGAAGTGGCGGAAGACAGGGAAAAACCATTTTCAGTAAAGGCGGGGGAACTGACAGTAAAAGTACTGGGGACTTCGTTTAATATCAGGGCTTACGAAACAGAAAATGAAACTGCTATTTCGGTTGTTTCCGGTAAGGTGTTGGTTTCCAACATAAATACGGAGTGGGAGAAAGGAAAGGCCGGGCAATATGTATGGCAGGTGGTCCTGGTGCAGGGAGAACAAATAGTCTGTAGAACCGGAGAGCGGAACTTTATTAAAGGAAAAAGTAATGAAGATTCGAATTCGAATCCATCAATACAATAATAAAGGCATCGGGTAATGAAATAAAAAAAATAAATTATTTTACTCCGGTTATGGAAATCCGTAAAAAAGACTCGGAACATTTATTTAACTTTATCAGGAAACTGGTTCAAGCTCTATTGTTTTGAGCGAGTGACCTTTACTGCTCTAAGTAGACTTTTAGTTTAGCCGGGAGTTGTTGTCCTAATTTTACTCACTAAGTGAAATTTAAATGCTCCGACGCTTGCGTCGAAAAGTAATCTATGGTTTTCCGCTTTATGCCTCGCGTCCCGATAATTATCGGGATTGCCCCGAGGTGGTTGACCTATAGCAAATCAACCTCAATGAATCTTATCTATGAATATCAGGGAAATTCTTCAGACCGAATTCTGTCATCCTTTTCCTTATTTTAAAATCCTTATGCGGACACCCTTCAGCATCTTACGGAGAATGAATGGATTGACGGATAATATCTCTATCTCTACCTGGAGGATGAAGCCATACGCAAAAAAAACAAAAGGACCCTAACCGCTCATATTGCCTCACACTGGTTCTCCAAGGCGAGTCGCGAGCGCCTTTTGCCGGTATGTCTGCTGATGCTCTGGACCTTATATAACAACGATATGTACGAAGAGATTACTCCCAAAGGGCTTCCTTTCATACGCAATCGTTCCCTGGCTGTGCTCAAAGGAGAGAGGACGGGAGAAACTCCGGTATATCCCCGGGGCCTTTGCTGGCTTCCCAGGGAAAAGGACTTCTGCTGTATCTCCCCCCGGCTTCCTATAACAAGTTCGTTACCATGATGGACCGTTATTTTTACGGGTTGGAAAAAGAACTGATGTGTAAAGTCAGCCACCGGTATCCGGGCATTAAAGAATGTAACTGCACTTCCGTATCACCCGGATGCTGCCGACCATGAATTATGAAAAAATCATTACCTGTAATCGCTGTATGTTACCATATGTAGAGATAGATGACCAGTTGGAAAACGCCTCTTTTAAAAAGATCGAACGGATGAGAGGCCATATCATGGGGTATTCCGTAGTGACATACCTGCCTTGGAATACAGTGACGGTCTGGAAAGACAAACGGTAAATATGTGGGACGAATACTCAGGGCTTTGTTGTACATGAAATTCAAATAAGCAGTCAAACCTAATAAAGAATAAGATTGTATTATTAAAAGAACCAATTCAAAGGTGAGTGTAACTTATTGATTATGGAGGTATACCCAAGATAATGCTTAGAACCAGTTACAGTGTGGTCAAAAATAAAACGCCATACTGCCAGGAGTCTATGTGCCTGGACCCCAGAGGAAAACTCTAATCAATTCCACTGAAAAGTGACTTAAAAACTTGTAAATTATTAAAGTGTATGGAATTCCAAATCACCCATGAAAATGTGAATTATGATTTTCACATTCAGCAAAATCTGTTTAAAAATGTAGTTTCGATTTTTGAGGCAGTCAGTCAATCTTTCCCAAAGAAATTAGCTATAATTTCTAAAGACAAAAGCCTTTCGTATGAAGAATTGGATCGCCAGTCGGATAAATTGGCTTCCCATCTTCTTTCTTTACGGTTAACAGGGACATCTATAGCGGTATGCATGTCCTCGTCTGTAGAGCAGATTATATCCTACCTGGCTGTGCTTAAAATAGGAGCAGCTTATATTCCTCTTGACGGACAATTACCGGAAAGCAGGATTAAACTGATAATGGGAGACTCAGGAGCAGAATTCATCATTACCGAAAATGCATATATCAGTAAATTTTCAGGAATGAATACTCCATTGGTCAACATGAGCAACTGGACTGGTGAGCCTGTGGAGCAGGGTTTGGAGGTCATAAGTCCCGATGATATAAACCCAATGCAGACTGCGTACATCATTTATACCTCGGGCAGCACAGGAATACCGAAAGGTGTTGAGATTCATCACGAAGCATTCTACACTTTTGTAAAATACTTTACGGAGCTCTGGGGGTTTTCGGCCAAAGACAGAACCCTTCAATTCAGTTCAACAGGATTTGATGTTTCCATTATTGATCTCTGGATTCCTTTATTTACAGGAGCTACTATAATTCTGTACCCCGATAATAAAATTATAGGGAAGCCCTTGTTGGACTTCATCGTTGATAATAAAATTGATGTAGTTCCTTATCTTCCGCCAGCTGTATTAAGTACACTTCCGACAGATGTTCCTATTGGCTGTCTCCATACATTATTTATCGCAGGAGAGGTGCCTTCGGAGCAAACCATAAAGAATTGGTATAATCGTGTACGCCTCATCAATGTATACGGGCCTACCGAAACTACAGTCTGTGTCGTAAGCCATCATTTCCAAGGTGACACGAATCCGCATATTATCGGTAAACCGCTGAATAGTGTCCAGCTATACATATTAAATAAAGAACTTGAACATGTAAATGAAGGTATCACAGGAGAAATCTATATTGGCGGTAAGCAATTGGCAAAGGGTTATATAAATAAACCGCTGGAAACCGCCGAAGTTTTTATCGAAGCCCCGGAGTGGATGAAACAGATCCGTGGAACAGACTACCGCTTGTATAAATCAGGGGACCGGGCATTTTATAGGAAAGACGGCAATATTGAATTTGTAGGACGGCTGGATGACCAGGTTAAACTAAGAGGATTCAGAATCGAATTAAAGGAGATCGAACACCATATAGGACAACTGGCACAGGTTGCAAATGTGGCGGTTAAAGTCCACCGCCCAGAGCAGGGACTACCGGTACTTGTAGCATTTCTGGAACTTTATGATGCGGATAAGGAACGTATTACCCTGGAAGACATACGAGCTAGGCTAAAACAAAGCCTTCCAACCTATATGCTTCCGGAAAAAATCATTCTGTATGATAAACTTCCCCTGACCTTAACCGGGAAAATCGATAAAGGCAAATTGTATATTCCCATACAGCATACAATCAAGAAAGCCAAAGAGAAAGTTGATATATCAGACCTCATGCAGGAAATGACCGAAATTTGGAGGGAACTGTTGAATCTGGATGAGATAGACGAAAATGACAATTTTTTTGAGCTAGGTGGCCACTCTTTAATGCTGGCCCAACTGCATGACCGGCTGCCGCTAAATATTCAGAAAAAAATATCCCTTCCCGAACTCTACCGTTTTCCGACAATCAGTCTTTTTGTAAAAGAAGCCGAAAGCCGTTTGGTTAAAAATGAAGTTACTCAGCAGCAGAAAGCCCGGCTTGTAGAAGAACAGCTATTAAAAGATTCGGAACTGCCGTTTGATTTTGAAATTACTGTACAGCCAGACCCACAGGTCTTGACAAATCCTTCCAAAATATTTCTTACGGGGGGCACTGGTTTTGTAGGTTCGCATCTGTTGGAAGAGCTTATCGCCAGAAATCCCAATGCTATCATATACTGTCTTGTCCGTGCCGAAAATGAAATTCTTGCTTTGGAACGTATAAAAAATACGTTCCTTAAGTTCAAATTGACGTGGAACGTAAATTATGAAAGCAGGATAAAAATCTTATTAGGTGACCTGACAAAACCAAGGCTTGGCATCGATGAGAAAGCATATGAAAAGCTGGAAAGGGAGATACAGGTTATTTATCATATGGGCAGTGATGTAAGCTATGTTCAGCCATATGAATTCATCAAAAAACCCAATGTCGATGGTATGGCTCATATACTGCACCTGGCAGTCAGTGGTAAAACTAAATTTCTTATCATTTCTTCCTCAATGGGTGTATACAGCTGGGGAAGAACCTTTACCGGGAAAACATGGATGACCGAAGATGAGCCTATCGAGCAGAATCTGCCTGCGGTCTGCCGTGATATGGGATATATAAAAAGCAAATGGGTGATGGAAAAGATGGCTTCCAAAGCCCGTGAAAAAGGGCTGCCCCTGATTAATTTCCGTTTAGGCTTTGTGGTATGCCATGGAGAAACCGGTGCAACGCCTTTAACTCAATGGTGGAGTTCTTTAATGCGTTCTTGCATTGAACTGAAAGCATTCCCTTTAGTTATGGGGTTGAAAGATGAAGTAGTTACCGTTGATTATGTCTGCAAAGCAATTGCCCATATTAGTCAAAAACCGGATGCTGTAGGATTAAATTTCAATCTAAACCCTTTACCTGAACACGATCTGTCTCTAACCGATTTTTGCGTACATATCACCGACTACTGCGGATTAGAAATGAAAGGCCTGGATTTTCAAAATTGGTTTGAGCAATGGAGAAGAAATCAGGAACTGCCGATTTATTCTTTACTCTATTTATTCACTGATGATGTTCATGAAGGCAAATCTCTTGTAGAAGCCTATGAGAATACCTACTATTTTAAAAGTGATAATACGGAGCGTTTTTTGAAAGACACGGATATCCGGCCTGCAATTTTTAACAAAAAAGTAATGGAAGCTTATCTTCGGTTTATGAAGATGATTTAATAACGCGAATTAAGGATTGAAAATCAACTACCTCGGGGGCAATCCCGATAATCCCAATATATCGGGATTGCCCCCGAGGTATCCAAACGAGTCAAGCCTTAGCCCATTTCGATGCAGAGCATCGGGGAATTAAACCCGTTTAATGGGGTTAAACTTTTATAGCCTTCAGCATATATATTTTGTTACTATTTAGTTATTGGTTACCGGGTTATTTCGGCAATACTTATAAGTTTAGTTACTTAACCAAATAACTCAGCAACCTAATAACCGGATTGAAAAATCACTATTGATTGATCTATAGTCAAAACTAAAATCCGACCCTTAATTCGCATTAGTAACCTCTGAATAAATAAACTATGGTACGCAAACTAAACATGCCACGTCTCAAGTATCCCTGGCCTCATATTCCCCGGGCCACCCGGCAATATATTACCGGTTAAGCTGCTTCCGAACCACTGATCCCTACTGCTCCTTGTTTGGCATTTTATTTTTGCCCGGAGTTGTCCCCGGTTTTATATAACACACCAACCTCAAAAAGATTTTATTTATGAATGTCAGGAAAATTCTTCAGACTGAATTTCGTTATCCTTTTCCTTATTTTAAAAACCCTTATGCAGACACCCTTCAGCATATTACGGAGAATGAATGGATAGACGGAAAATACCTTGATCTCTACCGGGAGAACGAAGGTATACGTAAAAAATACAAAAAGACCCAAACAGCCCATATTGCCTCACACTGGTTCCCTACGGCGAGTCGCGAGCGCCTTTTGCCGGTATGCCTGCTGATGCTCTGGACCTTGTATAATGACGATATGTACGAAGAGATTACCCCCGAAAAGCTTCCTTTCATACGCGATCGTTCCCTGGCAGTGCTTAAAGGAGAGATGACAGGAGAAAACTCCAATATTCCCCTGGGGCCTTTGCTGGCTTCCCTGAGAAGAGAACTTCTCCTGTATCTCTCCCCGGCTTCCTATAACAGGTTCATTACCATGATAGACCGTTATTTTTACGGGTTGGAAAAAGAACTGATGTGTAAAGCCAACCAGCGGTATCCCGGGATTGCCGAATGCCTGGCCATGCGGGAAGCATCTCTCTGCCTTTGTCCGTTTTTACAACTTACGGAAATTGACACCGGGGTGACTTTGCCGGATGAAATTCACTGTCATCCCGTGATCAAGCGGTTACAGTCCCTGGCCAGCAGGATGATGCTTTTGTATAACGACGTACAGTCTTTACAGAAAGATCAGCTTACCGGGGGGATCTATTACAATATGGTAAGAGTCATTGAGCATCAGAAAGGGATTTCTCTCGAAGCGGCCTGTGCCGAAGACATCCGCATGCATAACGAAGACCTGAAGGAATTTTTAATGCTGCAGCGAAACCTTCCCGATTTCGGAGAGTGGCATAGCGCTGTGGTAAACTGGGTGCATTATATGAGCATTACATTGAGCGGATGGAAAAAAGTATCCTTTGATCTTGCTCGTTATAATACGGCATCTGGATTCCCTTCCGTAGAAACGTTAAAAACCAACCGGAACACTATAGTCTAATTATTAGTAATATTTAAAATCGACACGATGAAAACTATATAAATTTCCTGATCTGCCTATCCATGCCCATGGTGTGTAGTCTCGTTAGCGAAATGTTTTATGACGAAGAAAGCATGTGGTAGGATACCGGTTACACTTTTTTATCACCGGAATCGGTAAAGGTTCGTATTCCGAAAGGAGTGGTGTGAGAAGCGCACCCCCGTTCCTGATCAGGAGCGGAGTCGTCTATTGGATTGTGCGGCGTATTTATTCCTTACTTGCTGTTTTATGGAAAAAATCAATCAATTCATCAAACGTTAAACGCTGTTGTTCAGCTAAATCAATCTCGGCATTATTGTCCGTTAATAGTTTTCCCAAATATCCGAATTGAGAGTGGTTTCCGCCTTTTATTTCTATTAGGTCGGTATGTTCTGGAAGTTTATTTTTATTTTCCATTACTTCAAAAACACTTGCTAATCCATCCAATTCTCCATAAAGTTTGATTGTTGGGATGCTCCTGCCCGATAAATCAATATCTCTCGGATGGGAAGTTCCCAATAGAAAAAGTCCCTTCATTAACCCGGGGTTTTCATAGACGAATTGGGCTGCCATTTTCGCTCCTTGTGAATGACCGCCAATAATATATTTTCCATTTTTCAGGTCGAATAGGGTCTCAATTTTTTTATAGTCCCATTGAGGCATTCTCCAATCCATTTTGATGAGATGACAGGTAAATCCGTTTTCAGCCATTTTTCGGCAAAGAGGGGCGTATGCCTTTGGATCTGTCAATCCTCCTTGAAAGAAAATAATTTCGTTTTGGTAAATTGGATTGGCGGATAGAAATATTATTTCATCATTCAATTCTTCAACAGTAACTTTATTATTGTCATCGAAGGTATTTTTTGGTAAATTTCTTGATTGATAGGTAGTCCATTGCCAAATAAAAAATATAGTAACAAGGCTAAACCAAACCAGTCTAAAACCATTCCGTTTTTTGATTTTCATAAATTCATTTCAGAAGAGCCATTCCTATTCCAAGTAGTAATAAAGATGCAACAAGCAAAATTTGCAATGTTTTTGTTTTTCCTTTTTTTGAAAGCCAGATTCCTAACATAATTTCTGTTTTAGTGATTAATATTTCGTTTTCTTATATGAGCGCAACACATAAATACCCACAATTGCTCTGTTTTTGTTATCAAAGGAGTGAATGCAGTATAGATACTACATTTACAGGTTGTTATATGGTTTTCGGGTTCTTCTTCGAAATTAATGAAATTTCCTTAAATAATTTATGCGGAATCTCGTAAAATCATAAAAAAGAGAATTATGGCTATTTTTTACCATTTTTAGGAAAACTCCGGCAAAGAGTTAGGCCTATAGGGCTGCGAAAGCATGTGCATTCGGCCCTATATATCCTTCCGGAGAGAGGCCGCTGTTTTCAAAAAATTGTGGCATGAACAATAAGATTGCAGGCTGTGACCCGGAGAGTATTTTTGCAATATGGTAACCTAAGGGACGTTGGGAGCGTCTAACGTATATATCAATAAAATTAATGTTTATGGACTTGATAATAATAAGAATATCAATATGTATTACCTGCCTTTTTTATGGATTCCTATTATGTGGCCAGGAACTTTATAAAAATGAATACGTCACAGTTTCAGGCAAGAAGATGGCTTATACCGGTTTTGGCCTAGAAAATCGAAAAGAAGGGGATCCGGTAATTGTCCTTGAGAGTGGTTTGGGGATGGGAGGAGGAAATTATGCCCCCTTATTTGATTATCTTTCTACTAAAACTGCTTGGATAGCTTATGACAGAAATGGCATTGCAGGTTCGGAAGAAGATACTTTAATCCGAACTGACACGGATGTTGTAGATCGTTTACGGGAATTATTAAAGGTGTTAAATGTAGCACCGCCATACATCCTGGTAGGCCATTCTTTGGGTGGTCCTTTTATTCGTCTTTATGTTTCACGGTATCCTGAAGAAGTTGCAGGTTTAATATTCATTGACCCCACAGATTTCATGCTCACAGCGGCAGAAGATAAACTGGTGAAAGCTAATTCTTCAAGTGCTATGGGATATAGAAAACTATGGACGATTTTATTGGAAAGAATGGCAAATGAGGCTTCCTTACCCGATGGAGTACGTAATGAAATGAGAAGAGAAAAAGAGGCAAGTATGCCTGAATTTTTCAAAGAATACACGTCCTTGCCACCACTACCGGATATTCCTGTAGTAGTATTGATAGCATATAATAGAAGAATTGAGCCCTTTGAGATAGAGACAAGCAAAGAACTGGACATCAACATAAGGCCATGGTTTGCCGGATTGGATCAATTCCGTGTGATTCATTATTCGGAAATGATTAAGGAAAATAACCATAGTAAAGTTATACTACTTCCGGGATATAGCCATGGAATCCATAACCAGGATCCCGAATTAGTGGCAACTTGTATACTGGAAGTATATCAACACTCTTTAGAGCAGCAGTAAATTTGCTCACTAAGGAGAGTACACTCGGATGGTTATAACAAAAGATAATTGCCGTACTGATGGTTTTAAGAGCAACAGGCATTAGGTACTGATATCTATAAATGTACCGGTAATTCCTCCTTTAGATAATTTGTGTACACCTTTAACTTGGTATGAGTTATTGAGCAGTAACATTAAGGAGGTCTCACTAAGGAACAGTGGGATAGTTGGTATATCACGGTCCGGCGACATTGTATTTTCAAATAAGGGAATCGTCTATTCCCGATTATTTTTCTAGAGCTAAATTACAGCCGAGAATATCCCTGAAACATGATATCTATCAGATAAAAAAAATGTTTATTCGGGTTGACAGGGGAAGAAATTGATCTCAATTGATAAATATCATTTTCGAGAAAAGTTATGTAGTGTATTTTGTATTCTAAAAATGTAAACCGATGAAAACTATAATTCTTCCCACCGATTTTTCCACCAATGCAAAAAATGCTGCCAATTATGCCATGACACTTTTCAAGGAAGAGGAATGTAAGTTTATTGTACTCAATGCTTTCGGTACGGATAGTGCTACCAATTCCATACTATTACAGGCCGCGCATCCGGCTTATGAGGCTGCCCTTACCAGTTCTCAAAACAGCTTAAAGGAATTTGTAGAAGACCTGTCCTCTTCAGATACCGGGCAATATCATTCCTTTGAAATGGTATCGAAATACAATTATTTGGCGAGAGCAGTTAACGAGCTTATTAGGGCACACGATATTTATATGGTTGTTATGGGAATCCAGGGAGCTACCGGGGCTAAAGAAAGATGGTTTGGCAGTAATACGGTGACGGTTATGGAAAGCGGGTTTAAATGCCCGGTACTGGTAATCCCGGAATCTGCCGAGATTAAAGTGCCACAGGAGATCGTATTTACCACATCCCTGAAACGCCCGTACAGGATACGGGATATCGCCCCGTTAACAGAACTGGCGGAAAAGCACAAAAGCATTATACGTATCCTTCATACCGGGGATAAAGAACCGGATGAAGAACAACAGCATAACAAAACGGTTCTTGAGGAACGGTTAAACGGAGTGGAAACTTTCTATCATACCCTTACAAGTATGAACACGGAAATGGCTGTACAGTGTTTTGTGGAAAGCCGCGGAAATATAGATATGATAGCCATGGTAAACCGGAAACACAGCTTGTTCAACAGTATTATAAGAAGGCCGGTGGTCAGGAGCCTGGGCTATCACACAAAGATCCCCCTGCTCGTGATGAACCGGTTGTGAAACCCGCGGGGAGTTACCCGGTGAGAATCTCAAGAAATTTCAATGCATTTTTGTCTATGGCCTGCATGGCGGTATTAAGCGCCGTATTGTAACCTATGCAGTAATCGGCTCCGGAAATGTCGTTATCTATGGTTTTCGAAATACCGATTATGGGGATATCCCCGTATTCCCCGCTAAAAACCTGTCCCCTTTTAATGAGCCGTCCCCGCCGATGAGGATCAGGAAACCCGTATTCCGGTGTTTTAACCGGCGGTAGGCCGTTTTGAAAAGGGGATTCCGCGAGGATTTCAGAATCGACCCCAAGGTGTATAATATGTTTTATCCCGGTAGTATCCAGGGAAACAAAATCTCCCTTAATCATTCCGTCGAATCCGCCTTTTATCCCGATCGTTGTTATATCATTAAATGCGCCGGCCTTTACAATAGCTCTTATACAGGCATTTAAGCCGGGGACATCCCCGCCGGAAGTTATGACCGCTATTCTTTTCATCTTTGTGTTTTTTGCGGACTATGGTATAAATATCGCGAAAAAAATAATGCCTTTCTATATGACAAATATCATTGTCAGCGCTGAATACCGGGTGTATTTTTAAATCCGAACCATAACATTTTTTATTATGAACAAGCTACCTCACCATGTATTCACCTATATCCGGAAACACTTCAGGGAAGGGTATTTCAGCAATATTGAGTCTATACGGGACAAAGACGGTCACTTGCTGTTCCGGGCAAAGATACACGAGAATGAGACCATTCACCATCTTGAATTCAATGCCCAAGGAAGTCTGCTAAAACACGAAACCGAACCCATGTTTGAAGAAGATTACTATGAAGGAAGATTTTACGGGGAGGAATAATCCTATTTTTCATTTCTATGGTCTGACGCTTTCATCATTTCGCCGGGTCCTTTGTCCACGGTTTTTTCGATAAACAGAAATTCATAAGGCTCAGTCGCACCGGGATTGAAATAGATATCGGTTAATCGTTGTTTCTCTATTCCTGTCTTGCCCTGGATCTCCTCAAAAGTGTTGTCCCCTTCAAAGTTTTCCCGCGTAAACAGGCTGAAATTGGTTCGCTTTTCTAACTTGTAGTCTGTTCGCAATTCCAAACTACGATGGGTGTAGACTGCATTCCGTACATGCCGTTTTCTTATAAGAAAGCAATTATTTCCCAAAAACACATGCGGCTTTCCGTAAAAACTTAAAAAACCAAAAATACGTATCTTGCCAGTTTAAAGTATATAATAATAAATTGACAACCAAGACACTCAGGACACCGAGTATATTTGAAAATAATGCTGGGTGGTTTCGCTTTGTGAATAAAGCTTTAAAGTTTCCGTACGATGAATATCAAAAAATTATTGTTGATTTTCATGCTCATAGCTTTTTGGACACAGACAAGTTGGTTCTTCTTGCCTGTCTTATAGAAAGTATCAAGTTGATAAATAGTGAAATCGAGATTTCATTTACAGGAGGAGATAACAGGCTAAATGGACATTTAGAGACTGTCTAAATTTTAGAAATCGGAAAATATTAGAAACTGGAAAAGCATAATAAAGACAATGAAAATAATTATAAAACATTGATTATCAGTTGTTTATATGAATAAAAACACGTAACTTAATGGTGTTCAATCAATTAAGTTATTACGTGAAAAAATATTCAAGCAACCTTAGCGATAGTCAATGGACTACAATTTTAAACATTTTAGAAGACAAACGAAAAAGAAAACATTCCTTAAGAGAAATTTTTGATGCGATATTTTACCTGTTAAAAACGGGTTGCCAGTGGCGAGTGTTGCCCAAGGAGTTCCCGAATTGGAAATTAGTCTATTATTATTTTACCCAATGGAAGGCCAACGGAATCTTTGAATTGCTTAATGAGGTGATCCGAGGCAAAATCCGGAAGAAAAAAATAAGAACGATCACCCCACGGTGGGAATCATTGATAGTCAAAGTGCTAAGACTACCCGAAGTAGAGCCCAGGAAAGGGGTTTCGATGGGGGAAAGAAAATAAAAGGAAGAAAACGGCATATTGTGGTAGATACTTTAGGCTTATTGTTAGTGGTAGTGGTCCATTCGGCAACCCAGCGCGATAGCAAAGCAGCTTTCAGGGTTTTAGAAAAACTTAATGAACAGTTTTACACTTTGGTCAAAGTATTTGCCGACGGAGGCTATCGCGGAGAACTTATGGATAGGGTTAAACAAAAATTCAGATTTGTCCTTGAAATCGTGATGAGAACTAACAAACAGGAGAAATTCGAAGTCTTACCTAAGCGATGGATTGTGGAAAGAACCTTTCCTGGTTTGAAAGTTACAGAAGATTGAGCAAAGATTTCGAATATCACACAGATACAGCAGAAGCAATGGTGCAAATTGCAATGATCAGGCTGATGCTTAACAGAATTAAATAAAAATTTAGACAGTCTCTAAGAAAAGATGGGCTGGGTCTGTAAATTAAACTCTATCTGGTTGTTCTCCCCTGCGGGGGTACCCCCCGCAGGGGAGGTCGCCAAATCCAAGGGGATTCTGTTTCCAAATTTAATG
>NZ_RJTM01000234.1 GCF_003725735.1 Sinomicrobium pectinilyticum
GCGAAGCCTGGCACCGTATACACGGACATTGGTAAGCGCTTCCAATACAGCAGCAAATTTTACCCTGACGCGGTCAAAATCCGCACCGGCAATAAAAGATGCTATATAACGGTCTGTAGTTCCGGGGACCAATTCAATATTGATAGTTTCTTCCAGAGATATGCCGTCTCCGTTAGCAGTTTCCCCGTTAAAGCTCTCCAGGGTAAGACCTCCGAGCAGGGAAAGATCAGCTAATCCGCCACCTACTCCGATCTCTACTTCTATAATATCCCCGTTAAGTCCTCCGAACGGGAAGATAAGATCCTGCCATATTCCGCTGACAACACCTAACGGAGCATTGAGTTCCGTATAATTATCCGGATCGCCATCTACGGAAAATTCGGGATTAACCACATCACACAGTACACACACACCATTCACTCCCGGTTCCTGACTAACCGCATGGAAAGGGCTTAAAGGATCAGGGAATTCTCCCCCGGGAACATCGGTGGCCCTGTCCAGTTCATAGACATGCAGCCCTTCAAAAGCACTGGCAAGTCCCGCATCAAACGATACT
>NZ_RJTM01000235.1 GCF_003725735.1 Sinomicrobium pectinilyticum
CGGATTCATCGTCTATAGGATCGCCATTCGGATCAGTACCTGTAGCCAAAGCCTGGTTACTCACCCCGCCGTTGTCCACATCTTCCTGGGTGATCGTATAAGTAGCAGTTGCCGTACCGCTCTCGTCAGGGGCAAGGGTAGACGGGTTGATCGGCAAGCCATTGGTATTTGTCAATGCATCATCGATGTTAATATCCGACACGGTTACATTTCCTGTATTGGTTACTGTAAAGGTGTATTCGATGGTATCGCCTACTACAAAGGCACCGTTTTCCCCGCTACCCGTATTGGTGACTACTTTAACCAATGCAACGGATGGGTCTTGTGTGATAGGAGTATCCGTAGGATCATCATTGTTTTCGTCCGTTCCGGATTCATCCTCTACAGGATCGCCATTCGGGTCAGTACCGCTGGCCAAAGCCTGGTTACTGACACCACCGTTGTCCACATCTTCCTGGGTGATCGTATACATAGCTGTAGCGATGCCTGTCTCACCTGGAGCCA
>NZ_RJTM01000071.1 GCF_003725735.1 Sinomicrobium pectinilyticum
ATTTAAGGTCTTCAAAAGGTTACTACACAATGTAGCCCCACCATTCTGCCGGATATTTGCGGGATAAGCCGGAGCGTAGGTTTTTCCTGTAAAAATGCCTGTCCGGTTTCGGATTCCTTTTTCTGCTTCGCTTTTAATTTCCGCGAACTGTTTACTATGGCCTTTCCTATGAGTGTCCCTATAAGGCCCCCGGCTACCATATCGGCTACCCAGTGCCTGTGGCTTTTAATGTCGGCAAAAAATACGACGCTTACCAGGGTATACGGTATCCAGTAGTTGTTAAACTCCATGGCCAGAACCTTGGCCACGGCAAAATATGCGGTTGCATGGAGGGAAGGAAAAGCTGTCCCGTCCGCATCGGCATCAAAAGAAATCCCGTGGAAATTTCCGAAGTCCAGCGGATTGGAGGTAAACGGGCTCTCGGGAGGAACGCCATCGCTAAGGGACGGGTCCGGGCGCTGCCTTCCGAAAACAGTTTTCAACAGGAGATGAGAAATTACATAGGAGTATGCCAATGCCTTGAAAGAGTTTACCGCTGCGGTTTGCCCTTTTTCACTATTGGCAATTACAGAACCGCCATATATCCCGAGCAGAGAATAAGCAATATAAGGATCATTACCCCGGAATAAAGGAAAGTTGCTGTTCCTGGATGAGATACGTGGCAAAGAATAGTTGATATTGTCCTCGACATGGTCCTGGTAGAATTGTGTAGTGTATTTGTCTACCATGATTAAACCGGCTATACCACCGACATAAGTGGCTGTCTTTTTCCAGTTTTCCGAGGTAAGGTGCCCGATCTCCCTGAAATCACCGGGGATACTAAGGACACTGTTCTTAAGTACGTTCACCGATGTCTGGAAACGTCCTTCCTCTGTGCGGGCCGAATCTTTAACCTGTGAAAAAGCAGGTAATGATGCAACCAATAACAAGATCACGCAACAACTTTTGGGAGTTAACATAAGTAGTAGGTTTTGGGGTTGAGATTTAATTTTGTGAGATTTACATAAATTTATTAGTGATTATAATATGATTAAATAAATACCAATGTCCATACCTGTGAATAAAAATTACCTGCTTTGCCCGGCAATCTTTATTGTAATGTGTAAACTACTTCATGAACTTCTGACAAACGAAAATAACCGAAAGGAAAATTGTCTTTGTCCGTAAGGTTTACACAATTTCCCCGCACCGTTGCAGGCTGGGTCTGGAATGGGTTTCCCTGGCTGGAGCTTTGTTCGAGCAGGATGTTCATAAAATTGTAAAATCGTTCCGTAGTCCCGTATACTCTTATTGTAATTTCGTCTCCCTGTTTCAGGTCTTCATCCGTATAATATGCAAAGATCCGGTTTCCCTGGACAAACTCGTCTTCGTAAACCTGTAAGTTAGGAATGAGATTGATATTTGGCACAAATTCGAATAAGTAATAATTCTCTTCATCACCCGGGTCGGTAAAATAAGCCTTAACATCATAATCATCCCCGCTGAATCCTCCGCCTTTGGTTTGAACAATATCTTCAATTTCCACTACGGATTTCATAGTTTCTGTCGCCCTGTAATGCTCGTTGTTATAGATAATATCAAGAGTATAGGACTGGTCGGGTTCCGGTACGAGTTCTGCATTTTTATATATTCCGGAATCGCCGTCTTCGATAAATGTATATACGGTCCCTTCACTGTCTGTGATCTCTACGGATGCCCCCGTTGCTGCGGGTACTTCATTATTATAATAAGGGGCAGAAGTGGTAAGTATTATTTCCTGTCCTTCCGGCAGTCCTTCTTTGGGTAGATTTATAGAGGCTTCTACTACAAGGCGCGGAGTGGCCTCCGGGACATCTACATGAACCGTATCTTCACAACCTGTCAGCGCTACCGCCAGTGTAAAAAGTAGTGTTCGTTGTATGGCTGCTCTCATCTTGATTAAAATTTGAAGTTATAGGAAATAGAAGGAACAATACCGAAGATGGACAGCCTTACTGCTTCATTCCGGGCTGTTTCCCTGTCCTGTCTGAACGTAATGGAGGCCGCATTCCTTCGGTTATACAGGTTGTAAATACCAAAGACCCACTCGCTTTGCCAGCCTTTTTCTTTTTCCGGTTTAGGGGTATAGGTAAGGGACAGGTCCAGGCGGTGATATGACGGAAGGGTCTCGTCATTTCTTCCGCTGTAGCTGGGAAAATGCACTCCCTGGTATTCGTAATAGCCGTCGGGGTAGGTGACAGGCTGACCTGACTGTGCTATAAAATTAAGCCCCAGCGTAAGTTTGGGGTTGAAGGTGTAGGAACCGGTAAGCGATACATCGTGTGTTTTGTTGTAGGGGGTGTTATACCATTCTCCCCGGTTTATCCCGGTTTCCTGTGGTGTACGGGCAGGGGTCCTTTGTTCGGAACGGGAGAGGGTATAGGACAACCAGCCCTGTAGCCTTCCTTTCTTTTTCCTGAGCAGGAATTCCAGTCCGTATGCACGGGCTTCCCCGTTCAGGATAACCTGTTCTATAGCGTTGTTGGCAATAAGATCGGCCCCGTCGATATAATCGATGCGGTTTTGAATGGTCTTGTAGAAACCTTCTGTTTCCAGGGAGTAATTACCGTCTTTGAAATCGTGAAAATAGCCCAGTGCATACTGGTCCAGTAACTGGGGCTCTATGTACTTCCCGCTCGGGGCCCATACGTCCAGGGGAGTGGGGGAGCTGGTATTGGAAATAAGGTGCAGGTATTGGGCCATCCGGTTGTAACTGGCTTTCAGGGAGGTGTTGTTGTTTAGTTTATACGACAATGAAGCCCGGGGTTCGGGGTAGGTGAAAGTTTTTATGAGTTCCTTTCTCGATTTGGTTTCCGTGCCTATCGGTTTTGCCTTTTCATAAATTCCGTAGTTTTCGTTATAAATAACCGGATTACCATTCTCGTAGAGGTTCATATTGGTTTGTCCCAGCCGGTAAAAACTACTCAACCGGAGACCGTATTGGAGGTTGAACCTTTCTGAAACAGAATGTTCCACATCCAGGTATATTGCAGTTTCCAGTGCATACTTGTCATCCAGCTTCCTGTAATTGGCCCCGGAATTCTCGGCAGTGGGAGTGACTTCTCCGGGGTTAAACTTATAGTAGGCCCCGTTAACGCCGTAATAAAGTTTAAGGTCCTGATTAAGGTAGTGCTTAAAATCGTATTTAATATTGTAGTTCTGTATCCCCGAGTCCCAGTTAAACTGCACGAAATCCAGCCTGAGGCCATAGTAATAGTCACTGTAGATCAGGGAGAGGTTGGAGAATATTTTATCTGAAAAAATATGGTTCCACCGGAAATTAATGATGGAATTACCATAGGTGTTTTTAAAACTGTTTCGAATACTTATAACATCCCTTCCGAAATATCCGGAAATAAAAATACTGTTATTGTCGTTGAAACGATAGCTGATCTTGGTGTTCAGATCGTAAAAATATGCTGCATTATCATTGTCCGTAAACTTTAAGAAGAGATGGGCATATGAACTACGTCCGGCCACCAGAAAAGATCCCTTGTCCTTAACTATCGGGCCTTCGGCGAGTAACCTGCTGGAAAGCACCCCGATACCCCCGTTCATATGAAAACTCCTGCTGTTTCCGTCTTTCTGGAAAATATCCAGTACCGAAGAAACCCTTCCCCCGTAGCGGGAGGGAATACCACCCTTATACAATTTGATGTCTTTGATGGCGTCCGGATTAAATACGGAAAAAAAACCGTAAAGGTGAGAAGAATTAAAAATGGTCGCTTCATCGAGGAGAATAAGGTTCTGATCTGCTGCTCCTCCTCTTACATTAAAACCTGAAGCAGCTTCACCGGCATTGGTCACACCGGGAAGCAACAGGATGGATTTCAGAATGTCAGTCTCTCCGAGGACAACGGGCATTTTCTTAATGGTATTGATAGATAATTCATTTACGCTCATTTGCGGTGAACTGATGTTCTCCAGTCCGGAATTTTCGGTAACCACGACTTCGTCCAGTTGCTGAGAGCTTTCGCTTAACTGAAAATTGAGCCGTATATCCGAGTGCAGGTCTATTTCCCGGGAGATCGTGTAAAAACCGAGGTAGCTTATTTGTACGGTATGCTTCCCTTCGGGAAGGGTAAGGGAATAAAATCCGTATTCATTGGTAGACACTCCTATGCCGGATTGTGCTACAACAATATTCACGCCGATCAGACTTTCGTTGCTTCTTTTGTCGGTAACTGTACCACTGAGGGTATATTTTTGCTGGGCAAAGGAAATATAGCATAATAGGGATAAAGCAAAAAATATACTTTTCTTTATTAGCGTCATTGGGGGCTTTTTTGATAAATATAAAACTATCTTACCTTAAAAATATTGTATAAAAGAATTTTAACAAGTATAAAAAAACAGCATTGAAGGATTTTCAGTCTTATTTCATTTTTGTAATCATTTATTTACTATTAATACGGATATTTCTTTATTTTAAAAATAGTACAAATTGAAAGACTGGAGAAATCCGGTAAAAAAATATGGGTTGGAAATAAGATACGGGAGATTCCCCGGCCTTAAGGAAAAGCCGGGGTTTTATAGAAAGATATCAGGCATTGTCCCTGCTTTTACCCCCGAGATGGGGACATTCTTTTAGTTTTTCCATGCTTTCAAAAGGAACTTTAACTTTATTGTATTTATAAGTAGCGGCAAGGGTTTGGGTAAGATTGCGGTCTCCCACACTTATATCCACATCATACATGGTAAACTGACAGGGGTGCTCGTAACCACAGGCATGGGTTACCTCAAGGAATTCTTTGCGGAAGGTATTGAAATACTGTTGTAACCTGTCCGATTTGAGAGGGATATTTATACCACTTTGCAGCCACTTGTTCTGCGTGGCTATTCCACTGGGGCAACGGTTGGTATGACAGGCCTGGGACTGTATGCAGCCAATACTCATCATGGCTTCGCGGGCAACATTAATACAATCTGCTCCCATGGCAAATGCCATGGCGGCTTTGGCCGGGAATCCGAGTTTCCCGCTGGCTACAAAAACAAGGCGATCTGCAATATCCAGTTCCTTGAAGATACGATAAACATCGCTGAAACCGTAAACCCAGGGCAGGGAAACATGATCGGCAAAACTTGGCGGAGCTGCGCCTGTGCCTCCTTCGCCACCGTCTATGGTAATAAAATCCGGTCCTTTTCCGCTTTCTTTCATAAGCGAGGCGAGCTCATGCCATTGGTCGAGTTTACCTACGGCAGCTTTGATCCCTACGGGAAGTCCGGTTTCTTCCGCAATTTCCTCAACAAGGTCTATCAGTTCCTTTACAGAAGAAAAAGCGGTATGGTTTGCGGGGGAAAGCACGTCTTTCCCCATATCTACATGGCGTATACCGGCTATTTCACGGGTAATCTTTTTTGCCGGGAGTACTCCGCCCTTTCCGGGTTTGGCTCCCTGGGAGAGCTTAATTTCTATAGCACGGACGAACGGATTTTCCTCTACGAGTTTTTTCAGTTTCTTCATGGAAAAGTTCCCTTCCTTATCGCGGACGCCGAAATATCCCGTACCTACCTGGAACACTACATCGGCACCCATGGAATGATAGGGAGAAAGCCCGCCTTCACCGGTGTTGTGATAGGCCCCTGCCTTTTTTGCGCCAAGGTTCATTGATTCTACTGCCTTTGCAGACAATGAACCGAAACTCATGGCTGATATGTTGATAACGGAACCTGGGCGGAAAGGTCTTCTCCTCTTTCGGTAAGCCCCCATGACCTTGGCACAGGGAAGAAAATGCTTGTCCGTAGTGTTCGGATGCCCCTGCGGCAACTTGAAAGGGAGCATGGCATTGTTGATAAAAATATACTGATGCGAGTAAATGTCCTGGTCTGTTCCGAAACCTTCATAATTGTTCTCCTTTTTTGCCGAAGCGTATATCCAGCCCCTTTCCGTCCGGTTAAAAGGAAGTTCTTCACGGTTATTGGCTACGAGGTACTGGCGGAGTTCCGGTCCTATACTTTCCAGAAAGTAACGCAAATGACCTATAACAGGAAAGTTATGACTGATGGTATGCGATCTTTGAACAAAAATATCGCGTAAGGCTACCAGAGCCAGAAAAATGAGAGCCCATCCCCACCAGGGAATATTCCCGATAAACAGTAATAATGTGTACATAACAGAAAAGTTCAATGGCCGGTTTGTCTTATCAGGCAAACCGGACTATTATATTTATTGTCCTAAATAATCAAAAACAATTTGTGTAAAGGCCTTAACCCCCAGTATCATTCCGCTTTCATCTATATAAAAATCGGGGGTATGATGCTGTGTCGGGGCCTTGTCTTTGGGTTTTCCCCCGAGAAAGAAATAAAATCCCGGGATTTTTTCCTGGAAAAATGAAAAATCTTCCGCACCTGTTACGGCTTTGGTAAGTATAACATTTTCTTTACCTGCCGCTTTTTGAAGTGAAGGGAGGGTTTTTGCCGTAAGGTCCGGATCATTATAGGTAATGGGGAGCCCCTTGGCGATTTTGATCGTAGCTTCCGCTTTATATGCTTTGGCAATGGTAGTTACCATTTCTTCCATTCTGCGGTTCAGCAGTTTTTGCATATCGTAGTCCAGGGTACGGATCGTACCGAGCATTTCCGCCGTTTCGGGGATGATATTATGCCGCACGCCGCTCGTTATTTTTCCTACGGTGATTACGGCAGCTTCGTTAGTCAATTCCATTTCACGGCTTATAATGGACTGCAGTCCGTCTATAATCTTGGCGGACACGAATACCGGATCTACCCCTGTCCATGGCGCGGAGCCGTGGGATTGTTCCCCCTTTACATGGATTTCAAATTCCTGTGCGGCAGCCATAGTACCACCGGGTTTATATGTAATTTGCCCCACGTCGGTCATAGAGCTTATATGAAGACCGAAAATGGCTTCCACATCCGGGTTTTTCAGGACTCCTTCGCGTATCATAAGATCAGCACCTCCTTCTTCGCCCGGTGGCGGACCTTCTTCCGCAGGCTGAAAAATGAATTTTACGGTTCCTGCAAAATTATTATTCTTCGACAAGACTTCGGCAACACCCATCATTATGGCGATATGGGTATCGTGTCCGCAGGCATGCATTACGCCTGTTTCCTTGCCCAGATATTCAGTCTGTACGGTGGATTTAAAAGGGACATCCACCCGTTCGGTGACAGGCAGGGCGTCGATATCGGCACGCAAGGCGATGACCTTACCGGGTTTTTTCCCTTTGAGGATACCGACAACTCCGGTTTTGGCAATCCCGGTCTGTACTTCTATGCCTAGTCCTTTCAGGTGTTCCGCAATTTTTTCGGAGGTATTGAATTCCCTGTTGGAAAGTTCCGGATTTTGATGGAAATGCCTTCGCCATTCAATGACTTTCGGTTCCACACCGGCAATGTCCTTTTCCAGATCTTGCTGTGCAAAGCCTGTGAAGCAGCTACAGCACAACAATAGGGCGATGTAATTTTTTTTCATAATTATCAGAGTTAGTTGTATTGTATAAGAAGTTTAAAGATATGAATTTTACTATGAATAAAATACCTGTTCCCGGAGATTTGGGTGAAGCGGCCCTGTAAAATTTGCAGTGACACTTTTTTGTGTAAATTTGAAATAAATATCCCTGTTGATGAAAGATGCCCTTCATAATATATACCGCAACCAATCGCTGATTTACAAAACTTTTCTTTTTATCTGCGCTACGGCATTGGTTGTTTACCTGTTTCCCAAAGCCGGGAAGTTCAAATATGAATTTCAGAAGGGGAAACCGTGGCAATACGAAAACCTGTATGCCCCGTTTGATTTTCCGATATTGAAAACCGAAAAGGAAATCGAGGAGGAAAAAGCAGCGGTAAAGGCCGGTTTTGTTCCGTACTACTCGTATAATGCCAATATGATTTCGACGGTAATCAGCAATTATAAAACGGAATATCCAAAAGTTTTTCAGAACAAAAACCTCGAAAGGGCCGGACAGGAATTCCTGACCAGAATCTATACGGATGGTGTGATCGCAGATGACGAACCCCTGCCGGACAGCAGGTTTATAAACCTGGTAAAAGGGAACGAGGTAAGTACACTGGCCAAGGACAAACTCATCCGGATGAAAGACCTGGAAAAAGCACTCTTTCATTACCTGGAGCAGCGAAAACTTTCTGCATTTCAGAAAGACTTTTACCTTTTGTTCGAGAGTATTGTACAACCTAATGTAAGCCAGAACAAAGAACTGTCGGATAAGGCCCTGAAAGAAGAACTCGACAATATTTATACGACTAAGGGGACTGTGGAAAGGGGAAAGCGCATTATTCTTAACGGTGAAGTGGTAGAAGGTGAAAAGTATGAGATCCTGCATTCGCTGAAACGGGAATATGAGTCGCATTTATGGAAAGGGACCAATTATTACTGGATACTTTTCGGCTATATCATTCTGGTGACGCTAACCTTTATTATGCTGTTCCTTTTTTTGCGAAAGTACCGTCCCCAGATATTACAGGACAACACCAAAGTAACGTTTATTTTTGTCAACATCATTGTTATGGTGTTTGTCACCACAATTGCGGTTAAATATGACGGGGCTTATGTGTATATGGTACCGCTGTGTATCCTTCCCATTATACTGAAGGCCTTTTTTGATCCCAGGCTCGGGTTGTTCGTACACGTGCTTACGGTGTTACTTCTCGGTTTTATAGTACCCAATAGTTTCGAATATATATTTCTGCAAATCATTGCGGGGATGGTTACCATACTTACGGTTTCCGAGCTCTACAGGAGGGCGAACCTTTTCGTGTCCGTCGGGCAGATCACGCTGGTGTATATGATTACCTATTTTGCCTTTACGGTAATACACGAGGGAAACCTGGATAATATACTATGGCTTAATTTCGGACTTTTCGTACTGAACGGGCTTGCAACCCTGTTTGCACAACCTTTGATCTATATCTATGAAAAGCTATTCGGGCTGGTTTCTGATGTATCCCTTCTGGAGTTGTCGGACACGAATTCCAGGCTTCTGAAGGAACTGTCCGATAAAGCTCCGGGAACTTTTCATCATTCCCTTCAGGTTGCTAACCTGGCGGAAGCGGCGGCAAATGAAGTAGGGGCGAATGCCATGCTTGTAAGGGTAGGGGCCATGTACCATGATATCGGCAAAATGAACAACGCCATTTACTTTACCGAAAACCAGACCACGGGTGTTAACCCTCACGATGAGATCAGCCCGGAAGAGAGTGCAAGGATCATCATTAACCATGTACTGGATGGTATAGAAATAGCAAGGAAAAACAATCTGCCGGACCGGATCATCGATTTTATCCGTACCCATCACGGTACATCAACGGTATATTATTTCTATAAAAAGCAACTTGAAAATGATCCTGATGCCAATATAGAAGATTATCGCTATCCCGGACCTATTCCTTTTTCCAAAGAAACGGCCATAGTAATGATGTCGGATGCTGTAGAAGCTGCATCCAAAAGTCTTAAAAACCCGAATTACGGGGCCATTAATGACTTTGTGGAGAAAATTATCAGCAAACAGATAGAAGGAGGGCAGTTCCTCAATGCCAATATTACTTTTAAGGAGATAGAAAGTGTAAAAAAGGTGTTGAAGCAGAAATTGACCAATATTTATCATTTGAGAGTAGAATATCCGGAATAGTAGGGACTTGATTTTGAAACCGGTATCAAATTTTTGCAAAACTAAAATAAAAAAGTGCCAAAAATAGTTGCGTTCTATGAGGTGAACCACTACATTTGCATCCGCAATTTAAGAATTGCACGTTCTGATAAAGATAACGGAGAGGTGCCAGAGTGGTAATGGAGCAGATTGCTAATCTGTCGGCGGGAAACTGTCGCCAGGGTTCGAATCCCTGTCTCTCCGCTTCTTTTTTAGTGTTTCGGGGTGTAGCGTAGCCCGGTCATCGCGCCTGGTTTGGGACCAGGAGGTCGCAGGTTCGAATCCTGCCACCCCGACTTTTTAACATATCAGATGAATTCAAAACCCTGTTAATCGTATGATTTTCAGGGTTTTTCATTTTATTTGATTTTTTTTGAAATCAAATAAATCGGGAATTAGCGTCAACAATTCGGATAACAAAATAATTTTAACATTTGTGTTGACCGATTTGTTAAAATTATTTGGGCAGACGCGGTAAAGAACGTAACTTTAAAGGGATTTGACTTTCGTCCGGGAACTCATGTGTAACCTAAAGACGAAAGTAATGAAGACTTCTTCGACATTCAGTATCATGTTCTGGGCTAACATCCCCAGGGCAAAAGAAAACAAAGCGACTATTTATGTAAGGATCACCGTTAATGGCAAACGGGCCTCCATCAGCCTGAACCGCAAGGTCGATCTCGCCATTTGGGATCCCCATAAGAACCGGGCCCTTGGGAACAGCCAAAAGGCCAGGATGCTCAACAGCTATCTGGATGAGACATATAACTACATCTTCCAATGCTACCGAGACCTGAAAATGGATGGTAAACTCATCACCGCAAAGAGTGTCAAGGCAAGGTACCTGGGAGAGGATGAGAAGAGCCGTACCCTATCCGATATTGTCGCTTACCACGGTGAGGATATGGTTGACCAGTTGAAATGGGGTACCCAGAAGAATTATTTTACCACGCAAAAGTACCTTACCAAGTTTTTAAAGGCCCGGTACAAGACTACAGATATGTACCTCAAGGAACTGGACTATGACTTCATCATCAAGTTTGAAAGGTTCCTCCGGAACCATAAGCCGACGGACCACCAAAAGCCCATGGGGAACAATACGGTGATGAAGCACATCGAGCGCTTCAGGAAATTGATCGGGCTGGCCATCAAGCTGGGTTGGCTCGACCGGGATCCCTTTGCTTATTTTAAGCCCAAATTCATCAAAAAGGAAAGGGACTTTTTGAACAGGGAAGAGCTGGCCGAAATTGAGAAGAGGGAATTTGACATGCCGAGGCTACAGCAGGTAAAGGATTTGTTCGTGTTCAGTTGCTACACCAGTTTGAGTTATATCGACGTGATCAATCTGAGCAAGGGCAACATCCATTTGGGAATAGATGGGGAGCAATGGATCGTCTATCAGAGGGAAAAGACGGCCAAGCCCATCCGTATTCCCATTTTGCCCGTGGCCCTTGAGATCATTGAAAACTATAAGGACCACCCCAAGTCCAGGGCAAACGGAACACTGTTCCCTAAAATATCGAACCAAAAACTCAACTCCTATTTAAAGGAGATTGCGGACCTCTGCGGTATTACCAAGAAACTCACCTTCCATGTGGCCCGGCATACCTTTGCCACCACGGTGACCCTTTCCAACGGGGTTCCCATTGAAACGGTTTCCAAGCTTTTGGGGCACAGTAAGATTGCCACGACCCAAATTTATGCCCGGGTGATCGAGCGTAAGGTCAGTGAGGACATGGCAATACTGAGAGAAAAGCAGAAAAGGCATATTATCGAAATTATGAAGGCGGATGAAGAAAGTGGAACGTATGATTCATAATGCAAAATATACCTCGTTCCATGATATCGAAATGTTAGGCTAAAGCAAATTATTCATTTCACTTGGATGTAAAAGACAATAAACACAAAGAGTATCTAATAGTATCGGAGTGGTAATAAATTTCGAAAAATGTTCAAGAAAAATAAATAAAGATTAAAAGTTTGATTTTGTATGGGCAGGATCGGTTTAAATGGAGAAAAATTTAACCCTGACTTTGTTACAGGAATGAAGCAAAATAACCCTGACTTTGTTACTTGTTGAATTATTTTTTTGCTTTTAAAATTACTTTCCTGCTTCCCTTACGTTCCTGTAACTCTAATTGCAATTTTTCCTTATCCCCCAGCACAAATTTGGGCAGGACGTAAACAAACCGAAAGGTTTGGCTGTTGCGTATCCTGGATGGCATCTTATGGGTATTGATCGGCTCCATTTCCAATTGTTGAAATGAAGCCTTGCGCTTTTTGTTCCCACTGACCCTGTACACCTTTAAAAAATCGATATCAAACGAAATGCCGGATGTATTGGAAAGTTCCATGACCAGATAGGTTTCCGGTCCGTTGTAGACGAATCCTTGCAACTGGAGCTTGATACCCTTTTTATTCCTGGACTTGAGTCGTTTCGGTTTTGATTTCAAAAGATGTTCTGCAAACCGTTCAAAATATTCTATTCGTAGGGTAGTGCTATCCTTCACTTTTTTGGAAGGTCCGGGAGTGGCCTTGATTGGCATTTCAGTTCCGATGCGCTCTGATTTCGGAATGAAATAGTTCAGTTTGGACAGATTTTCTTCATATTTCAGGATATAGGAGAATACACTTCCATCATCCGTGACCACCAGGAGATTACTTTCCACTCCGGGCTGCGCCTGTAACAAACCAAAGTACTGTTCCTTTTCCCGGTTATAGGTAAATACAAAATGTATAGCCCCGGTAACGGCCTGACGGATGGCCCCGGGAAAGAACAGGGCCACGTTCTTTTTGTCATTGGCATATAGGGTGTCCAACTTTTGTTGGGCATATAGGGCCCTGCAAAACATCAGGGCCAATAGTAGAAGTACTGTTCTCATGGTTCTAGTTTTAATATTATTTGATAGTCGTCCAAAACGGTCACCTTGACCTGTCGGTTATTCCTTCTAAATAGTTGTTTGATACCACTGACCTGTGGGACACCGGGGACATTGACATCGTCCACTACATCGCCGACCACCTGTCTTTGGACTTCTTCACGGAAACTGTTTTCGATATAGATGCCTTCACTACCATCGGCCAGGTCATAGGCCCCAAAGGTGATAGGCCGGTTATCGATATGTTCAATGGTGATCAGGGTCCGGTTGGGCTTGAAGCTGACAAAACCATAAATGAGGGTGTTCCTTGGGACCATTTTTCCACCGATCTTTGCCGGGTGGTTTAACCGCATCCGGAGGCGATAATGTTGTTTGACCGTCTGGGTGCCATCCACCCGGACAGATAATTGGCTGTCCGTGTTTAAGCTGGTTGCCAATGGATTTTCCTTGGGATCGGAAGCAAAGAAGAGTTGGTGCTCCAGTCCGATTTCCTTGGCAGCAATCTCCCTCTGTTTATTCTTTACTATTTTTTGGACCGTGTCCTTTGGGATGGGTTTTGGTACTGTGCGGGATGTAGACGGAGCATGGCGATAGGTCTTTTCGGTGTAGTCGATCTTTCCCTGGGCATAAATGCTGTCAATGATCCGCATCTTTTCCTTGTCGGGAAGATCGGGGTCGTAGGTTCCAGTGGAGTCCAGCAAGCGTTCATCATAGACACTGGGGGCATTGACCTCCCGTTCCTCCTTCAGGGCATCCAAAGCCTCCAGTTTACTCTTATATTGCTTTTGGCCGTCCCCCAGTTTGGGAACAGGTACCTGGTTGTCCTTGACCTCTGGATCTTCTTTTTTTCTAAAGGTCAGTATGGAATATCCCACGATGAAGAGGACGACTCCAACTATGGTCAGTACTGCTATGAGCTTGTTTTTCTGTAGTTTCATCCTAATGTTGTTTATTTTCTTTTTTGGTTGTCATCGGTCTGTATCCTTCTTAAGGAGTTCTCAAAAAATTCGGTGATCAACAGCCCATGGGTGTTGTGGGGGAAATTCCGGTCCACGTGGACCAGCTTTCCGGTGGTGGTCAGTTCATAGGTATCTGTGACCGAACCACGGTTGATCTTGAAGAGGGTCACCGACCGGAACCGGTACGGTTCCCTTTGAAGTTCCAACTGGCTTTCCACCCGGACCACTTCCTGTACCAGGGAATATTGCAACAGGCGGTTAAAGACCCCTTCGGCCTGTTTCTGACGGTAGAGGTCTGTGACGGAAACATCCCCCAGCCAGAGGGCCTTTTCCAGGTTTCTTTCATAGTTACTGGCATCGATACCGTAGAAATAGCGGTGGAAGAGCTCCAGGTGGGCCTTGGCCTCCACGGCCAGGTTTTCCCGCTGGGAGACCAGTTGCAGGGGCACCACCGTACCGTCCTCATTCACGACAAAGGCACTGTTGGTACTCTCCCGGTGGAGTTGGATGACCAAGAGGACGGACACCACACAGGTCAGTGCCGAAGAGATGACCACGGAAAGGACGATAAAGCGGTTCGTCCTTAATACATCATAGATATTTTTATAGGGTATCTTCATTTTCATTCCAATTCTATATTAAGGCTTAGCCTCCCGTAAAAAGCCTGAGCACAAAGGTGCTGGCCTTACGGTAGAGTTTAAATTTCAACAACACAATAAATCCTATGGAGGTGCATTCGACGACCGGGGCGAAAAATTCACTGCCCCAATCCGTACCGAACAGGTCTTCATAGAAGTGGGTATTGATTTCGGTATAGAGGTTATTCACAAAGACATTGACCAGGAAAAATGCCGGGACCAACATATATACCCCGGCATAGAGCTTAAAAAAGGTATAAGCCAGGGTACGGAACTTTTCAAACACGGCAAGACTGATCACCAATGGAAAAAAGGCCTGCATGATACCAAGTAAAAAATACCGTTCCGCCAGGAAAAGGGGATAGATGTATAGATCCAGAAGCCAAAGGACAACCCCTGTTATAAAGGCCAGCATCTTCAACCCATAAAGGGGAGTGACCAAGGCCTCATAAAGGATGGCCATGGCCTTTTTGGCGGCCTCCAGGGCACCCACATCCTGTTCCAGGTCCACGTCCTGTAGCTGTAACGGGAGGAGTGCCGGGGCCGTGTCCCTGTACTGGGCCTCTATGGCTACTAGGATGGCATCAAAAACACCCAGCACCTGGGTGGAGAAGATCACCAAAAGGACGATGGCAAAGTTCTTGGCCAGTTCCGTAGGGGTCAGGCCCCAGGTATGTCCGTCGGTGGTGGCCACGCCCTCATTGTATTTTTTGAGGATGTTGATGAGGAAAAAGAGCACGGCCAGTGCCTTCATCCCCGTGATGGTGTATTGGGAGAAGTCACTGTTCTTGATGGTCTGGAAGACCGTGTCCACATATTCCAATCCTATGCTCATCAGAAGCCTGTTTCGCGGTTGTTGATCCTGTCCTGCATTTTCCGGAAGGAAATGATCTCTTTGTACCGCCGTGCCCTGTTGGACACCTCGGCGACCATTTCATCCGATCGCGCCTCGTGGTCCTTCAATACCGTGGCACGTTCCGCATCGGTCATTTTCAGGTAGTCGCTGGTCAATATCCTTTCGATGTAGTCCACACTTTCCATGGACCGTTCCAGGATCTCTTCAAAGGATGCCGTGACCCGGTCCACTTCGTCCGGTCTGATATAGGGGGAGTTAAGGATGTCCCTCAGGTCCCCCTGTACTATTTGGAACAGCTGCTGGTTGTTCCGGATCAGTTGGGCCACGGCATCCAGTTGTTGGATAACATTGCTTACTTGTTCGATTCGTTCCTTTTGCTGCTTCAGGAATTCCACCGTCTTCAACAGTTCGGAGGTCTGTTTGGCGGATTCGATGAGCTGTTTGGCCAGGCTGACAAAATTGGTATTGTCATATACTGGCATGCCTTGGGCCATAGCACGTCCGGGAAGGAAAAGAGCCAGGGTCAGGGACAATATCAGGGTTAGTGTATATTTACCCATGGTATATTTTTTGAATACTTTCATGTTGAAGTGTTTTTTTGATTTAAAAATTCTTGAATGGCCCGCTCCATATCTTGCGTCTCTTCATAGATCCGTAGGATGGCCTCGTTTTCAGCACCATCAGTGAGATAGGCAGTATAGACCTCCGGGGGCACTTCCAATCGGAAGATGTTGCTCTCCTTTCCGATCTTGATGAAGATTTCCGTGTATTTTCGGTCCCCGGTCAGGTTGTTGCGGATGGAACGCAGTTGGTTCAGGTCGTGATGGGAAAGGTGGAGCCTTTTTTGCAGTTCGTCATAGCCCTTTTCATTTCTAAGGCTATAGATGACCTGGGTGTTCTCCAGGATACTTGCGGAAGTACTGTTCTGGGGCAGCTGGTTGATGGACTGTAGGATGATGCCGATGGCCCCGTTCTGTTTCCGGATGGCCTGATAATAGAATTCCACGGATTCAAGCACATTTCCGAACTTCAATTGTTTGGCAAACTCGTCGAAGAGGATGATGCCCCGTTCGGAGCGGTTCCGCCATATGGTACGCTGGATGGCCGATTTGATCAATTTGAGCATGACGGAAAGGATTTCCTTGTTGTCCCTGACCTCGTCCAGTTCAAAGACGATAAGCCTTTTATCCTCTATCTTATAGGTCTGGTCCTCGCCCACATTGAAGAGGAAACTATATAGTCCGCCCTCCACATATTCCGATAGGATGTGCAGAAAGTCATAGATACTGAAATGAGCCTCCTGAATGCCCAGTTCCCGGACAAGGGTTTCCTTGTTGGCATCCACGAAGGCGTAGAGGGAAGCCAGGGAATGGGACTTTCTGACCTGTCGATAGTAGTGCAGCAGCACCTTTTTCATGGCCACTTCCTTGCCCTTGGACACCTGCTTGCCCTCGGCCAGGAGTTCCAACAGGAAAACGGCCAGATCTTCCAGACGTTCCGGGGTCAGGTCGGCTTCCCCTGAAATGTAAAAAGGGTTGATGCCCAGGTTCTTGCCCTGTTCGTAGCGGAGAATAGTGTGCTTTCCGGGGTATAGTTTGGCAAACTTGGCATAGGAGCCGCCCAGGTCGATAATGACCAAACGGACACCGGCCTCGAAATACTGGCGCAGGATGTTATTGGCCAAAAAGGACTTACCCTCCCCGGTCGGGGCAAAGATGGCAAAGTTACGGGCCTTGATACGCCTCTTTTTTTCGTCCCATACATCCTTGAGGACGGGGATGTTGTGCTGTCGGTCATTGAAGATGATGCCCGTGGCATCCGATCGGTAATTCGTGTTGTTGATGTATAGGCAGAGGGCGTGCTTCAGGTCGGTCACATACAGGTCCCCATCTGAAAAGTTGGAGGCAAAGCAGGGGTAGGAGTTCAGGAAATAATGCTTGCGTTCTTCTCCTCTGGGATAATAGGGCAACATATCCAGTTCCTTGAACTCTGTTTTGATCTTTGAAGCGATGCTGCCCAGTTGTGCGGAATCATCCGCCCAAAAGACCACGTTGAGATGGCCCCTTATGATACGGGAGCTGTCATCTTCGTTGATCCGGTCCACGATATGCCGGATTTTTTTCAGCACCACTTTGTTCTGTGTTCCGAAGTTGGAGCTCTTGCTGAGCTCTTCGATCTTCTTCTCCAACAATTTGCGCCATTTGTGTTTGTCATCCAGGTACAGGAAATGGTTGACAATATGGTCCTCGTTCAGGTCAAGTCCCAGCCCATCGATAAAACCTTGGTGGAAGGTAAAATCATCCGAGGTGAATTTTTCATTGACCTTGCTGCTTTGCAGGGATTCCCCAAAACAACGCTCGCTGTTGATGGCCAGGACATCAAAATGGTGATCGCCAATGGCCACACCTTTTTTGGACAGTTGGATGTCGGTATCAAAACCCTCGTTGAAGCCGTTGAAGTAGGCGTGGGTCACTCCCAGAATCGTTTCCTCACCAATGGGTTCGATGGACACTTTTCTGCTGTTGTTGATAAAGGAAACGGCATCGTTCACGGCCCCGACAAATTCGAGTACCCGATGGTCGAGTTTTCTATGGATACCGTTTTCGACCCTTCGGAACGGATTGACATACTTGGAGGCTTTCAGGTTTTTTTCCAAGGGCAGCACAAAGAACAGATAACTTTGGTGCTGCATGTACGGCCTCCCTTTAAAATGATCGTATGTGGCCTTTTGGAGGAAGCTTTGTTTGGGAAGTTTATCTGCCGCATAGTGGTCTTTTCTGTAGATATCCTGCTTATGGATCACCGTTCCGAAGGGAAGGGATTTGAAGGCCTGGAACCAGCTTGCGTGCAATTCGTCAAAGTCCGTTTCGGACTGGGAATAGATTTCGGGCAGGGAAATCCTATAGCATAGGAGGACATTGCCATTGGAGGCAAAAACGGTATGGCCCTGTATGTCCAGAATAGGGTGATGTGCGGAAAAATTGATTTTGTGCATGGCAATTTTTATTAATGCCCATTATGGGTCTTCATAGAACATATAGCTTGTTTTCTTGTTGCTGATGGTCTGCGGAAATACGTTTTGTCGATGGAACATTCCAGGGTCTTGGGCAAGCCTGGACAAAATGGCATATAACAACACGTTCCAGATCAATACGGTTGCAATGGCCCCAAGGCTAAAGGAAAAAATGATGACCAAGAGGGAGCCTATTACCGAGATCATCTGAAGGGCGAAATAGGGCAGGGGCAGTCCCAGTACCATGGCTTGTTTCCGTACGTTCTTATAGGGAGTAAACTTTTTCATCAGACCACAATACCCATGAGATAAGTGAAAATGCCCACTACGGCACCTGCTATCAGTACAAAGACCAAAACCCGGGTAATCCCTTTTTTTAGGTCGGCGTTCTCCCCGAAGAAATGCCCGGCATTGAACAGGAAGCCCACCAAAAAAATAACGGCCAGGATGATGGGGAAAATGGTCCGGATGGTGCTGGAAATATCATTGACCGAATCCTCGATGCCCCCGATCTGGGCCAAAACGGTTCCGGAAACAAAAAATGAGGTCAGGGAAAGAAACAGTGCTTTTTTCATATCAAAACAATTAAAGGTTCAACTGGTTTTTTGCTATGAAAAAAGTACTATATTAATCCTTGTAAATAACGGATAATCAGGTATTTGTGAATAAAATATTATTTGGAACGGATTGGTTTTTTTTGCTGCCGATTGGCATCAGATATAATGGAAATTCCGAAGGCACTTGTTGATAACCTAAAAATCGAAACGCATGAAAACTGCCAAAAACGTCATTTTCCTCCTTTTGGTCCTGCAATTCTGCTCCATTTTCGGTCAAAGTCTATCCGAAAGAACAATTGTGGTCATAGATCCCGGGCATGGCGGAATGGATTCCGGGGGCTTAGGTATAAATGGAATGATGGAAAAGGATATTGTACTGCAAGTGGCCTATGAGATGGTCAACCTGAACGAGGTATTTTTTAATGACAAGATGGATATCTATCTGACCCGGTACAGGGATACTTTGGTGTCCCTTTCGGACAGGGCCAAATTGGCCAAAGGGCTTAAAGCAGACCTGTTCATCTCCCTGCACTGCAACCGTTCCATTAATCCCAATGCCAGCGGGGTGGAAGTGTATGCTTATCAAGGAAAAAACCCTATCTCAAATACTTCGGTTTGGTTGGGCTATGGACTGCAAAAGGAACTGAACGGGAAATTGGGGTTTAAGAGCCGTGGGGTAAAGTTTGCCGATTTTCAGGTGCTGCGGGAAACTGCGAGGGTATGTCCGGCAGTGTTGGTGGAACTGGGGTTCTTGTCCCATGGGGATGAAGCCGAATATTTGTTGGAATGGAAGAGTACCAGGGCTTTGGCCTTGACGATTTTAATTGGGGTCGAGGATTATTGTGCAATATCAAACTAATATTCGGAAGTTATAACAGAACGTTGTTTAGCATATAAGGTATTGTTATGTTCCTTTTGATACCTATGATCTTATCTGGTCGAGAACAAGGCAATGGCAATCAGCTATTGCCAAAACCATAGGGTTTTCCTACCCATTGTCCAATAATATGACCCATGGTAGATTTTTCTACCCAAAAACATAAATAATTCATTATGTTGGTCTTGCAAATTTGAAAGCACCATGGCAACGGAAGAAAGCAGGTATGTATTCTGTGCGGGTGAAGAAGCCATCGGTCTCTTCCGGAGGTCAGTGGATTCTTTGACCGGATCGACATGTTCGGAATATATGGTATATGATCTCCGGTCCACCAATCAGGGCGATCGGGATGATATGCAACAGTGGGAAGTCAACTTGGAAATTGAGGAGGCCACCTATAGGACGCTCCATCTGGACCTTTGTAAAAAACACCGGACTGAAATTCGAAAAAGAAGAAGGATCGTATCGTAAAGGGGGGAGGACGATTCCCTGTAATGAATTTGTCCACGACGATTGTTCTGTTAGCTTAAAATGGCTGCTACCGATAACTACATTACAATTTAATCAAAACATTTTTAATCTGTTTTCCAGTAAGTTGAAATACTTCTCTTTCATTTCCTCTGAAAGGAAAGAAATATCTATCAACTCCTTCCATTTTGGTACTGCTCTTTGCATCTGCTCCAGAATCACTGCGATTGTTTTGTCGTTCAACTTCAATCGCTCTTTCGCATAGTAGTCTGTAAAGTCAGAAGCTTTCAGATTACTTTTCTTTCCTTTAAGTGTCAAAGCAATTTCCTCCTCGGGATTCTTTATGGCAATTGAAGAGTTCAATAGATCGTAGGTTGGAGTTAAAGTTATTTTACCGTTTTTGGTGATCAGGGAAAAGTTCTTTAAATGCATGTCCTCGTTGCCGGTCACATAACAGAAAATGACCCGTTTGAAAAAATCCGCCTTTTCAATAGCGGGAAATGAGCAATATTCTTCAATCACCGGAACCAGTTTTTCCATGGTAAACCGGTATTTTGTATCCCTTGTATTTCCGGTCAATTGCGCAAAATCTTCCGTGGCATATTTTTTACCCTTACCGTAGCGGTCAAAGCGCTTTACAAAATACGACAGACTCCCATCCTTGGCATATACCATCCCATGAAAGGGTACATCCAGGCCAAATACCTTGGCCATGCGCATGGTCAAATCTTCATTTTCCGGCAATTGTGGAAATAGATCGTTTTGAGGCTTTATGATATAGGTCCCAAATTGGTCCACAATTTTAAATTCCTGACCGACTACGGAAACCGCTGCACTCAATTTTGGTTGTACCCCTTGTATGGATAGCTTCTTTGCCCTGTTTACCGCTTCTTGTCTCAATTCAGCAGCGGTAAAGGGCAAGTCATTTAAATGGTCTAACCTTGGTGAGATCATTTTAAGTCCTCGCTCGCTATATTTAGCAGTACCGCATAATTCGTATGTGATGGGACATCTATTCATCTTCCGCAGGTTTAACCGTTACCGCACCTACCAGATCGGCTCCCGTTGCCACCAATTGGGAGAAATAATCCTTCTGGTCAATTTTGGCAATCCTAAGCAATCCCTCCAACATGATACCTTCAGGTAACACACCTTCAAAAAAGGGTGGGAATGATGTATATCTGTATTTTTTCTGACCAACGGGCATTGTCAATGAAATGGCTTCTCCCTCGTAGTGATCATCGTATTCAAAATGATATTCGGTAGGGGAAACCTCTGTCAGCACGCCTGCTCTTTTTCCGTGAACATATACAATCGCCTTTCTCATATTATTTGGTCAATGGACTTTTAAATTCCACTTTAATGTTCAAAACCCGGAGCACTGCTAGAAGATTGTTCCAACGAACGGTTTCCTTATTTTTTTCAATATCAAAAACGGTGGTTTTTCCAACTCCGGCCAGGTTGGCCAATTCAAGTTGTGTAAGCCCTGCTTTTTTTCGATGATCTTTTACCATAGGTCCTAATTCGAAATCATTCATAATTTACTGTTTAGGCAGTAAAAATACGTAATTTAATATTGAGAATGTATATAATTTGCAAAAACATTCTTTTTTTACTGTTATAGCGGTAAAATTAAAGGTCAGAGAGCAGAAGATTGAGGGATAGGCAATTTTAAACCTATAATTACCGGCATAGCGGGAAAAATAGCAAATTCAAAATAATAGTAATGATGATCTTTTACTATTGTGTATCTAATGCCATGAGATAGCGTTATCTTCTTGGAAGCATGGTAAAACTCCTATCCACGGGTTGGTACCGGTAAGTACCTCCGTCCATAATCCTGATGATCCTGTATCTGGTGGAGTCGTCAATTTCCCCGATGGAATTGGCATAGTAGAGTTTTACATAGACTTTGGGATTGTTGAAATAGGGCGGGTTTCCCCGAAGGCCATCGCCTTCCCGGATGCCTACGATAAAGAGTACCTGTCCGATGGATTGCCAGGTGCTTTCCCGCAGGTAAAAGCCATACTTTTTGCCGTTCCGATAATATTGTTCGTAGATGTTCAATAATCCATTTCTGTCCATGGTCATTTTCTTTTATCCTTGGTCTTTGCACTGAAGGCCACCAGGTTGAAGAGCTCCCGCATCCTGCTCCGTACCCGGTTGCCGTAACGCTCTTCCAGTTCCTCCGCATTGAGGTTGGAAGTGGCATGTGTCCTCACCTTGTGCTTTATAAAGAGTTCATATCGGGAGAGCAATATTTCACCGATGACATTGCAGTCCTTGCCGAAATGCCGTCCGGTGGGTTCCACTCCCAGGTCGTCCAGGCAATAGAACCTACGGTCGCCATAATGCTCGATGACGGTATATCCGATGTTGTTGAATCCAAACACGATGTTCCGTGTGGGGATGACCTCATAGGGCCGTTTGTGGGGCACCATGTGCCGGAGCAGGCGCATCAGTGAAGTTTTGCCGCAGCCCACCGGTCCCGTGAGCAGGAGCCCTTTGTTGGTGTCGATCCCGAATTTGTCACAGACACCCCTGTCCCCGATAAAGTAGGAGCATAGCTTAAATAGGATTTCCCGGTCTTCCTCGTGGATCTTGAAGTTCCTGCCGAACAGGAGTTTTCCCTTGGCATCCAGGTAAATGAGCATCTTGTCAAAGTCGTATTGGATACATTTCCCCTTAAGTGTTCCAAGGGGGTATTGTACAGCGCCTTCGATGATGATATGTGGGTTCTTGTTGCTCATAGGGGATCGTCGTAGGTTTTATCGGAATTGGTTCCCAGGTTGTCCGGATATGGGACACTTGACCCCGGTTTGCCATTTATTTTCGAGCCATTGAAGTGTCTTTTTTTAAAGAACGGCGGTTTGTTGTGGTTTGTTTTGTTTTCTATAGTTTGAATATGTTTTATTATAGGTACCACTGCTTGTCCATTGCTTGTCCCGATTTTGGTACGGCTTAGGTCCACTACTTGTCCAGTACTTGTCCCAAAATCGAACATCTTGATGCGACTCCCCTTGAAGGGATTATGTGAGGGCGTGTACAGAATATAGTCCCAATGGCTCAGTTCCTTGATGCAGCGGTGGTATGTGGACTTGGAACCGATCTTGGCAAGTTCCATCACTTCCTCCCTATTGATGTAAAACCCGTCCTTAAAGAAATTGATGTTCCACAATTGGAACAGGGCCACATAGAGACTGATATGGGTGGGGTTCAGCCGGCTGTCCCTGGCAAACTGTTCAAATACCCCGTTCAGATGTTTGATATAGTTGATGTCCTCCATCAAAACGTGTTGGCTACCTTGTTGTTTTCCATCAATTGTGCTATATCTTCATAATCGTAATAGAGCGTTCCCCCGACCTTGGTATAGGGAAGGGTACCGTTGATCCTCAAATTCTGGAGGGTTCCGGACGATATGCCCAACAGCTTCATGACTTCCGGTGATTTGAGCCATTTTTTGAGGGGATGGCCGTTGTGGTTTTGCAATAGTTGCTTGATGTCGTCCAGGAGTTCCAGTTTGAATTCCATCAGGTCTTCTGTAGTAACGATCGATGCTCCCATAATAAAACGGTTTTGTGATAAGGGACCACTGCTGTACTGTCACCTACTTTGGTGGCCCCTCAGCTGATTTGACTTTCGTTGTACAAACTTGATGGGATTTGTTGGATTTTTTTCCCAAGACGTACCCAAGTTGGGTGTTTTTTTTCGCCCATTTTATGGGTACCCTTTTTGATGTTTTTTGCCCAAAGGGATAGTCACGTACCGTCCCAAAACACATCAAAAAATATGGTACACGGCCTATTTGTAAAAAACACCCAAGATGTACCCAAGTTGGGTGTTTTTTTAGCCGTCCAGTTCCTGCATTTTTTGCAATAGGGAAGCCTTGAGAAGGTCCAGAAATTTGGTCGGATTGATCTTGCGGGAACGTATCTCCAGGAAGCTGTGGTAATAGTCCCCCAGGTCGATATTGAAGAGCTGTTCGAAGGCATAGGCCAGTTCCTTGATGTCCACCTTTCCGTGATTGACGACCGCGGAACTGTGCAGGGAGTAGATCATTTCGATTAGATCGACCTTGTTGCCCGTCCAAAAGAATTTGGTGGTCTTGTCAAAGGGATTGTGTTGTGGTTCCATGCCGTTATAGTTTTCCAGTTTGTCAATTTCTGATTTCAGGTGGACGATAAGCATATCGTAAGCCAGAATGGTGGCCACGGTATTGTCGTGGCTGGTAGAGAATTCTTCATCGGAGAAGCAAAAATGGGTATCCAGGCCAAGGCGGACATCCGTCTTACCACGGAGGAAGTACTGCTGGTCCAAATAGGTGCTGTTACGGCGATAATAGTGATAGAATTCCAGGTTGTCGTGAAAATAGTCCTGCAACTTTCGGATATGGTTATAGAAGTATTTGACCTGGGACTTGTTGCTTCCCCTGGGACGTTTGCTTACTATATTGAAGAGTTTGGCGTAATAGATCAATTTACTGCACAGCCGGGGTTTTATTTTTTTGAAAAAGGTAATTTCGTCCGAATTGGAAGCAAAAGGGTTTTCCAATACCTGTTTTCTCATGTTCCGCATGGCCAACCGGGAATACCGTATTCCTTTTTCGGCCTTTTCCAGCACATCTTCCGTTTCCTGTTCCAAAAGGTCCAGATCCTCATTGAGCTTTTGCAATATGTATTTATGGGCGTCCATTTTTCATTACGATTTAAAGGCCCCATAGCTATTTCTCCCGTAATGCCCATTGTTGGTAATCCGATGGCGTAAGGGAGGTATGCTTTTTGAAAAAAAAGCTGAAATGTGATGATGTCTTGAAACCCAATACATTCCAGATCCTGGTAATGGAGCTTTTTTTCCGTAGCATTTTCAGGGAGGCAACGACTAAACGTTCCTCAATACATTGTTTTGCCGTTTTACCCGTGATGTCCCGGACCACTTTGGTCAGGTAATCCGGGCTCACCGAAAGGGCGTCCGCATAGAAATGCACGGCATGGTACCTTCTGAAATGGGTTTCGAGCACCTGTAAGAACTTAAAGGCAAGGACTTGGGTATGTTGCCATTCATAAAGGGTTTCCGGGACATATTTCATATGGATTTCCCACAGTTCCTGCAAAAAGGACCGAATCTCCCGGTGCCATTGATTGCTATACCGTGAATTGTGATGCAAGGCCTCCAAAAACCTGAGCCGTTGAAGCAGCAGGGTGGCATCCATGGCGTTCAAGGAAATCTTCGAAAATCCCAGGTTTTCCAGAAAACAGAGCAAAGCCGGGGTGTTCCGGAACAATCCTTTTCCATAAACGTGGTCAGGGTTCAGGGACAATGCCCATAGGGCAGTCGTATGTTTACTGATTTGTACCTTTTTGGGCAGGATACCGGCCAACAGGCAAAGATCCCTGGAATTAAGGGTGACCCTGTCCCTATCGTTTTCGATGTCCAGGCAGCCATTGTCCACTAGTAAAAGGATAAAACGGTTTTCCTCCAGTATGCTTTTCAGCTTCCGGATGGGGTCCTTAAGGTCTATATGAACAACGGAATAGGGACGGGGTAGTGCCTTTTCCATAACGGTTGATGGGTCAGATTTGGGATGTTGGATTGTTGGTTTGGTTACCGTGAAAGCCGGGCCATCAGGCAGATGAACAGGAGCAGCATGTTAGCCAGGCTGTTCAAATACAATGGGATGGCAAGGTTCCTCGGGGATTGGCTTTTCATGGAATTATCGGGTAGGTACTTGATAATCTCATGATAACCATACAGGTCAAAGACAAAATAAAGGTTGACCAGGTTACAACAGATGACCGCTGCCAGGAGGATATTGAGCAGCCTGTTCCCCAATTTTACATAGGGTTCGGTGTAAAACCTGTCAAAAAGGCTCATAACGGGAGGTGTAATAGACAGCCAGGGTAACCACGGTCACCGTATTTTCCAAAGCGTTGGCGACCACGGGTGATTTGTTCCCGACCCCTATGTCCCAGTCCTCGTCCTCCCGGTCCCCATCTTCTGCATATAGCGTTAGGTCTGTCTGGCCAATGATTGAGATGGCAGACATGATGACCCTCCGGTCTTCCTCGGTCCAGGAAGTTTGTTGGGCCACTTCTGAACCATAGGAGAGAACCAGGTCCTCCCGACCGTTGGAGTTGTTGGGTGGATACGTTGCAAGGTTTTTCAGAAATGCCAAAAGGCTGGCCCGTGCAGGTTCCGAAAGGGTAAAACCTTCCAGAACGGTTTCAAAGCTTTCATCACTGGTGGGCCCGGTATCGTAGAGAGGTCTGTTCGCAGCGACGGATACCTCATGGCCGTGTTCACGGAACAGGGAACGTACTTCCCGGTCTATGTCGTCAAGGCTCCAATGGGAAATGTTTTTGGTCCCATGCTGTTCCATAAATTCGAGGTATAATTGTCCGGCCAGTCCGTTGTTGTCCGTTGTACTGGTCGAATCGGCAAGGGAATGTTCCATGCGCAGGGCAAGGGGTTCGGTGTTCAATTCATGGTCAGGGCTACAGGATACGGTAAGGCATACCATACCTATACAAAAGATTGCCAAAGTTTTCATGGTGTAATTGTGTTATGTCCGATTTTGGTTTCAATCGGTTCATTCCACCCGGGTAAGCAGAACCAGACTCTTGGAATCCTGGGACAAATCTATGTGCAGCCTATGGGCGCTGCAAGGCAGTGCTAGTGCATTTTCCGAAAATGATACCTACATTTTCCGAAAATAATAGTGTGGTTTTTTTATGTTAAAACAACACGTATTCTGGATTGATTTTGCTAAATTTGAGATTAGCCTAAAGATGGATGTATCTGGTTTTCAGATGCTATCGGTCAATGGATTAGTTTTCTGGCAATAAAAATTTCCCTCCTGGTATTGCCAGCAACCAACCTAACACCCCTAGCTATGTATGTACCAACCTATGTGGCCGTATGCGTTTTTTCCTTTTTTGCGGTATTGCCACAACAACGGACTAAAAAAGGATCCGATACCATAATGCACAAGAGCTATGACGTGCTGTTTGATACCATCAGGACTACCAAGGACCCTACCCGTGAACAACGCTATCTCAAAGCGTTTTTATTAAAGGCCCAACAGGAAAACAATGTTGAGGAGATTGTCAATGGGTACAAGAACTACCTGCACCATTCCGAAGAACGATTACGGCATACCTATGCGGACAGTATGATCCATGTGGCCCGTAAATCCGGGGATTCTGCATTGATCGGGTCCGCCTATCTCACGAAAGGTTTCGTCTATTACGGGGAAAAGGACCATACCAGTGCCCTGGACCATTATATCATGGCCTATGATTACCTGAAGCATACCGATGACGCCTACCAGAAACATAAGGTGCAGTACATGATAGGCCATATCAAGTATTATCTGGGCTATTATGAGGAAGCCATCCGGCTTTTCCAGGACTGCATTGCGTATTACCAGGATCACAATACCCGTCCCTACCTGAACAGCCTGCATTCCCTTGGACTGTGCTATAACCGGATGGGCAATTACGGGTTGTCCTCCGAGACCAATGCAAGGGGACTGGAAGAGGCCGACCGTTCGGGCAACCACAGCATGGATGTCTATTTCAGACATTCCGAAGGAGTCAACCATTATTTCAGGGAAAATTACAAACTGGCCATCGAGACCTTGGAAGAAGTGGTTCCCCAAATAGCGGACAAGGGCGACTTTGGCAACGAATCGGTCGGGTATTTCTATTTGGGCCGGAGTTATTGGGCCCTGAAACAACCGGACCGGGCCATACCGTATTTCAAAAAGGTGGACAAGATCTTTAATGAACGGGACTATTTGCGGCCGGACCTCCGGGAAGGTTATGAGCTGCTCATTGACCACTATGAGGAATTGGGCAATAACGAAACCCAATTGTACTATATCAAACAACTCCTAAAAGCCGACAAGTCCCTGGCCAAGACATACCGTTACCTTTCCGGGCAGATCCATCGGGAATATACCGAGCGGGAACTCCTGCAAAAGGAAAGCAAAATAGAGGAACTCCTGGCCGAAAACGAGGCCAGTGACCTGCGTTGGGGATTCGCCACGGGCTTGTTGGTCATTGCCGCCTTCGTTTTGGTCTATCGCCGGCGCATGGACAAACGGAAATTCAAAAAGTTAATGCAGGAGATCAAGGATGGAGTCCCAAGGGCAAAGGTAGAGGAGGCCAAGCCAGAAGCACTGGAAATCAATCCAGTGGTTGCTGAGGATCTCTTAAAACAGCTCCAGAAGTTTGAAGAGGGCAGGGGCTTTTTAAAGGAAGACCTGAACCTGGTCAAACTGGCTGCCTCCTTCAACGCCAACAATAAATACCTGTCCAAGATCATTACCCATTACAAGGGCAAGGGAATCGTGGAGTACATCAATGACCTGAAAATCGATTATATAATAGAACTGTTCACGCACCAGAGGATATACCGTAAGTATAATTACAATTCCCTGGCCAAAGAAGCGGGGTTCAGCAGTGTGCAGCGTTTTGTACGGGCCTTTAAACACCGCACCGGCAGTTCCCCGGCCAATTTTTGCAGGGTCCTGGATGAGCAGGAAGCATACCAGGAAGGGGGCAGTGAGGCCCTGAGCAATGCTTAATCGTGGTTTTGGTGGGTTCGGGGAACTATTAAGGAAGTCCACCCGTCAAAAGGTTGAAAATACCAATATCAGATTATGTATTCTCTTCCCCTGTTACGTAAGAAAAAACAAATTCTAAAGGCATTCCACAAAAGTGGTGAAACTGGCAATCAGGTCGCCAAAACATTCTTTTGTATTGTGGGAATGGGGTAACCATTTGTTTTACAGTGTACAAGGTTTTTGAATTTCACACTACTCCCTTGGATTTTGTCCTTATTGTCATATAATATGCCATTAAATTTGATTAATATTCATAACTTTGGACTATTCCATACCATATTAATGATTTTGGGCCCCAAGGGTTGAAATCCATCGGAGTCCATGACCAAAACGTTTTTCCGGTCCATCATTGGAACCGGGAAGAGGCCCTTCCCCAAAGGGAAATCCGCGAACAGTGGATACAGTCATGGTCCCATGTATCTATATAAAGACGCTTCTTGTTTTTGCATTGTGAGGAACCGGAGTATGTCCTATTGGTACCTACCCAAATCCTTTCCCTTTGCAAAAAATGTGAACCGGCAGCAGCACTGCCATGCCAAGATGTGCCAACATTGATCAACACCGTTTCGCTTCCATCTTATTCCACCTACCGCTCTGTACCACGGCACACCTGGTCATTCCTGCGTTGAAAAACGCAGGGAACAATACTTGTTTCACCCATTAATAGGATAGCCATGGAAGACATTGTATGGAACAACAATATGTCCTGTACCGGGAAACCCCGGGAGCACCACACGGACAGCGATGCAGAACTCTGGGTGGCATTCCTGTCCGGAAGTGCCATAGCCTTCGAGACCATTTATTCCCAAAACTTTGAGGCGTTGTATTACTATGGCCTGAAACTGGTGCCCGACGAGGCCCTTGTGGAAGATTGTATCCAGGAGCTTTTTATCCTGTTGTGGGCCAAAAGGGAGCGCTTGGGTAAGGCAAAGGTTATCAGGGCCTATCTCTACACCGTTTTGCGCCGGAACATCTTTGAGGAAGCCCGGAAGCGGGGTAAGTTGTTGACCCTGGTGGATGGCAGTGAGCGTCAAATCACAGGGGAAACCCCTCCAGAGGAACCGATGGGGCAGGAGGAAGGCGAGGAACTTTCGAAAGCCTTGGACATGGCCATGAAAACCCTGAGCCTAAAACAACGGGAACTTCTCCACCTTAAATACCACGGTCAGATGAACAATAGGGAAATCGCCCGTATCACCAAAATGCCGTACAGCCAGGTTTGCTACCATCTGAAAACCGCTATAGAGCAGCTTTATGGCAATTTAAAGCGGTTTCAGCCGTGATATCAAGCAGGGCAAAGCACCTCCTCATACTCCGATGGACTTTGGAAGAGACAAAATCAAGTTGTGTAAATCATTGATAAAAAGTGATTTAGGGATTTTTTCTAAAAATAATGACATTTTTTTTCTAAACATTTAACGATTTTCCCTCTATATAGTTAAAGAGGCGTTCTTTTTATCAGAAGTAATATGGTTATGGAATATCAGCATTATAACGAAGAGGATTTTATCCGGGACGACTACTTTTTACAATGGGTCCGGGAACCTGATGAGGACAGCAACTCATTTTGGAAAGAATTCCAGGAGAAATACCCGGAACAACGAGCGGTTATGGACAGGGCCAGGGAAATGGTCCTGTTGCTGACCATAAGGAAAAACGAGCCCAAGGTCCGAATGGCCAAGGGCAGGATATGGGACACCATACAGGAACAGACGGTGGGGACGGAAGTACAACACGGTGTTCGCAGACTAAAGAAAGATACAGGGTTCCTGCCCTTGTATATGGTATCAGGGTTAATAGTTGTAATGGGCCTTGCCATACTGGGGATGTACACTTTTGGGGTATTTACAGACCATAAGGTGGCGGGCCCTCCCCAAATCACCCTGCAATTGCAGGACGGTAGCCAACAAGTGATCGATGAAAGCGATACCCGGACCATCACCACCAAGGAAGGGCAGACACTGGGCAACCAGGATAAGCACATACTGAAATACAACAATACACAACAGGACGCAACAAATGAGCTGGCATATAATGAGCTTAAGGTGCCTTATGGGAAAAATTTTGAATTAGTGTTATCCGACAGTTCTCACATATATTTGAATGCCGGCTCTACGTTGCGTTTTCCAGTACAGTTCCTGGCCGACCAACCGAGGAACGTGTATCTGGACGGGGAAGCCTATTTTGTTGTGGCATCGGACAAGGAAAGACCCTTTACGGTGGTTACCGACAAGATGAACACCAGGGTGTACGGCACCCGGTTTAATGTCACCAGTTATAGGAACGAGGGGAACACCTATACCGTATTGGAAGAAGGGAGTGTGGGGGTGTACCCGCCCGAAGCGGATGAATCCGCACCTGTGAAAATAGTGCCCGGTCAAAGGGCCGTGATGGAAAACGGCAACATTGCCGTGGAAGAGGTACGAGTGGAAAAATATGTGGCGTGGACCCGGGGCGAGCTCTACTTTAAGAACGACCCTTTCCAACTCATCCTCAAAAAGCTGGAACGGCATTTTAATGTGGAAATCGAAAACCGATACCCCGAACTGGACCCCTTGGAATTTACCGCCACCTTTAAGGACAAGACCGTGAATGTAGGGGAAGTTCTGGACATTTATCGAAAACACACCCCATTCAACTATGTCAGGGAAGGCAACACCATAACCATTACCCCGCCGCATTAGACACCGAGCAAAAACTCACTGCCCCCATACCGGAATGCCCCAGTAACCCTACTCAAAGGTAGGGCAGGGCAAACCCACCCCAAAACGGACTTATCAACTACAAAAACCGCTATGGTACTGTAAACAAATTTTCAATAGTAATTCGATTGTATGAAAAATATCAAGTACATATTGTTCATGGTTCTGCTGTTATCGCTCCGTATGGGAGCGCAAAGTGGAGACCCTGTGAAATGGGAGTTTTCTACTAAGGCAGTAGACAAGGATACCTATGAGGTAATTATGACGGCCAATATGGAGCACCCGTGGCATATCTATTCCCAGTTTATGGAGGATGGAGGCCCTGTGCCCACGGAAATCACCTTTACCGGGACCCCTGCCATCCAATTGGTAGGGGAAGCCAAAGAAGATGGTATTCCCATAGAAAAGTACGAAGATGTCTTTATGATTGATACCCGCTACTTTGAGGGTGTGGTCCATTTTGTACAGACCGTAAAAGTAAATGCGAATACCAAAACTCCGGTAACCGTGGAAGGTACGGTCTTGTTTATGGCCTGTTCGGATGAGCAGTGCCTGACCCCGCAGGAAAGAGACTTTAAGGTTACCCTTGACCAAAACCACAAACAAGGGTGAATACGAATGGTTGGATTCCCAAATTCAACCACGGATACAAAGATAGATGAAAGATGGGTTGTGGGCCTGGCCTCAATTAGTATGTAACGAAAAGCACAACGGGAAGTGCGCTCACACTCCCCGAAGTTGTTGATTATGATTTTAGCGTTAACCAAAACCAAACAAATTTATGAAAATTTTTACCAAACTCTGGGACGGGCCTTTTCCTGTCCCCAAACCAGACTTGAAGATGAAACTCACAGTACTCCTTTTGGTCTTCACTTTGTTTCAGTTGCGTGCAGCCACAAGCTATGCCCAGAAAACAAAGATCACCCTCAACATGCAGGGGGTATCCGTTTTGGAGGTCATTGAAGAAATCGAAGCTATAACGGACTTTGGTTTCCTTTACCGCGAAAAGGATTTGGACCTGGAGCGGAAGGTCAGTGTCAAAGCAAGGAAAAAGGGAATTGAGGACATCCTTGAAACCTTATTTAAGGATGCCCCGGTAACCTATAGTATCAGTGACAAACTCATTATCCTGACCAAAAAGGGGAACACCACCAGTCCTAATAATACACCGACGTCCAAAGAAAAAACCGGGGAAAACCAACAGCAGTTTGAAGTGAGTGGTATTATCACCGACCCTGAAGGAAATCCACTGCCCGGCGTAAATATCATCATTAAAGGCACCAACCAGGGCACGATGTCTGACCCTGATGGGAAATTCACCATCCTTGCCCAGACCAAGGACATCCTTACTTTTTCCTATGTAGGATTTAAGAGAATTGAAATTCCTGTTAATGGTCCCGATCCCATAGACCTCCAAATGGAAGAGGATATCATGTCATTGGAAGGGGTGGAAGTAAATGCAGGCTACTGGAAAGTAAAGGACAGAGAACGTACCGGAAACATAAGTCGCCTTACTTCGGAAGAAATAGCAATACAACCTGTGGGCAATGTGATGGCCGCTGCTATCGGTAGGATGCCCGGGGTAAATATTCAACAAAACACAGGGTTGCCTGGAGGGAATTTTAGGATACGTATCCGTGGGCAAAACAGTTTAAGATCTGATGCCAATGAACCCTTATATATCATAGATGGCGTCCCTTTTAGCGCTACTTCTTTGGCTACGGATTTGGCCGGTGAAATATTTAGAACGGGTGCTGGTACAAGTCCTTTAAATACAATAAACCCAAGCGATATAGAAAGCATCGAAGTCTTAAAGGATGCCGATGCTACGGCCATCTATGGCTCCCGGGGGGCCAATGGAGTGGTATTGATTACCACCAAAAGAGGAAGTGTCGGCAAGACCCGAGTGGATGTAAATTTTCAGCATGGTCTTGGGAAAGTGCCCCATTTTATGGATTTGTTGAATATCAAACAATATTTGGAGATGAAACGGGAAGCTTTTGCCAATGATGATGCAGAGTTTAGAAGTTTTGATTATGACGTAAACGGTGCCTGGGATTTTAATAGGGATGTGGATTGGCAAAAACGATTGATAGGAGGCACATCTGAAACCACCAACGCCCAGCTTTCCATATCTGGTGGTGGACGAAATACCCAATATACATTTAATGGAGGATATTACAGGGAAACTACGGTATTACCAGGGAGTTTTGCGTACCAAAGAGGCTCAGGACAACTGAATGTAAACCATACTTCGAATAACCAGAATTTTAAAGCAAATTTCTTGGTTAATTTTTCAAAAGACAAAAATAATCTACCCAGAGTGGATTATACAAACCAAGCCTTAACGTTTGCCCCAAACGCCCCCGAACCATTTAATGGAGATGGGAGTATAAATTCTGCCAATGGAGCCTGGGGTATATTGGGTTCCCCTTTTGTAGATTTAAAGAATTCTTACAGTAATGGCACAGATAATTTGATTACCAATGGTGTATTTACCTATTCAATATTACCCGGGCTTGAACTTAAAACTAATCTTGGCTATACAACCACTAAGATGAATGAAAGGATCTTGTATCCTATAAGTGCTCAAGATCCAACGTCTATTTTTGCCACTGGTACTGGACAAGCACAATTTGTAGATAGCAGTATTCATACATGGATTGGTGAGCCCCAAATAGAATATGAATGGGCTATAGGTAAAGGCCACCTAAATATTCTGGTTGGAACTACTTTCCAAAAAGTAACAAGGGAATCTAAAACTATAAATGCAACGGGTATTGGAAGTGATGCCCTATTGGAAGATCTTAGTGTCGCATCAACAATCAGGGCTTCCAATAATTTTTTGGAATATCGCTATAATGCCATTTTTGGTCGTATCCATTATAATTGGAAAGAAAAGTATTTAATAAATCTTACTGGTCGTCGAGATGGTTCATCCCGTTTTGGTACTGGAAACCAATTTGGGAACTTTGGGGCTATTGGAATGGCTTGGATATTTTCGAATGAAAACTTTATTAAAAACAATTTGCCGTTCCTTAGTTTTGGTAAACTACGTTCTAGTTATGGTACAACAGGAAATGACCAAATACCTGACTATGGATACTTGGAGACGTATAGTTCACCCGGATCTTATCTTGGAGGGACAACGTTGATTCCTGCCCGTATAGCAAACCAGAATTTTAGTTGGGAAGTCAATAAGAAGTTTGAAGTTGGCTTGGAGTTGGGAATGTTTAAGGATAGAATATCCTTATCCACTAGTTATTATCGGAACCGTTCTTCCAATCAATTGGTAGGCTTTTCCCTACCTGGAATAACAGGATTCACAATAGTGCAGGCCAATCTGCCAGCAATGGTGCAAAATATGGGTTGGGAGCTTGAATTGACCACCAGAAATATACAAACTAAGGACTTTAGCTGGGGAACTTTTGCAAACTTGACCATACCCCGAAATAAATTGGTTGATTATCCCAATTTGGAAGGTTCTCCCTATGGAAACAGGTATGTCATAGGTGAACCTTTAAATATTGCAAAAGTATATCAATATCTTGGTGCTAACCAAGAAACTGGGGAATATCAATTCCAGGATGTGGATGAAGACGAAAATGTATCATCTCCCAATGATACACAATTCGTTAAAGAGATAGGGCAACAATATTACGGAGGAATCAATAATTCGTTAACCTATAAAGGTCTGCAATTGGATTTCTTTTTCCAGTTTGTAAAACAAGTAACCCAATCATACAGAAATGCTTTTACAGCTCCTGGATTTAGTGCAATAGGAGGAAATCAACCAATAGAAGTATTGGGTCGTTGGCAACAACCGGGAGATATTACGGACATTCCAAGATTTTCGGCAACCAACTCTTTATTTTCCACGTCATTTGGTTCAAGGTGGAAGTCCAGTGACCATGCTTATGAGGATACCTCCTTTATCCGGTTAAAAAATGTATCCTTGTCCTGGAACCTTCCGATGGAGGTAGCCCATAAATTAAAATTACAACAGGCCCGGATTTATATACAAGGCCAAAATCTGTTGACGATAACCAATTATCGAGGCTTGGATCCTGAGGTAAGCCCTACAAGTTTACCTCCTTTGCGGGTGTTTACTACGGGTATTCAACTCACTTTCTGATTAATTTAACTAAAAGAATCATGAAAAAAATAAACAGCTATTATGTAAATAGGATTTATGGAGCCATCATATTTTTAGTACTCTGTATATTCCTTTCCTGTGAAGATTTTGTCGAAATCAATCCACCCAGTGATGAATTGATTAGTGAAACAGTATTTGTGAATGATGAAAATGCGATAGCAGCTATTAGAGGTACTTATTATGAATTAAAAAATGGTTTTGGCAGGGGTAATTCAACAAGCCTTACCGTTTTAGGAGCCATTAATGCTGACGATTTGGATTACCTTTCGACCAATGTGGATTTTTTAGGGTTTTATGATGCCCTGTTAATACCAGAAAATTCTTGGATTGATAATAATTGGAAAAGCTTGTACCAGGTTATTTATCAAACAAATTCCATATTAGAAGGGCTGCAGGGCTCAACAGGAATAACCCCGGATGTAAAAGAATTATTAGAGGGAGAAGCAAAATGTATAAGGGCCTTTTGTTATTTCTACCTTGTAAATTTATGGGGTGAGGTGCCATTAATCATTAGTACGGATTATGAGAAAAACCGCCTGGCTTCACGAGCCACAATTTCACAAATTTATGAATTGATTCTTAGTGATCTTAAAGAGGCTCAGGAGCTACTCCCTGAAGATTATGCCCATGCAGAAGAGGAAAGGGTAAGGGTTACTAAAAGTGCTGCAACAGCCTTATTGGCAAGGACATATTTATATCTTGAGGATTGGGCCCAAGCTGAAGAACAGGCGTCGAAAGTAATCGAAAACTCCAATTATATGTTAATGGAGGATTTAAATGGTGTATTCCTGAAAAATAGTATGGAGGCCATATGGCAAATCAAGCCGATAAATGTAGGACATACTGATGAAGGAAATCTATTTATCCTTACATCTACTCCTAGTATGGCTGTATCACATTATTTAATAAACACCTTTGAGTCGGGAGATAAAAGGAAATCAAGTTGGATAGGAAGTTTCTCGAATGAGATAGGTGCTTGGAATTATCCATTTAAGTATAAGGTAAAACAGGAATCAGATCCAGATAACGCAACCGAATATTCCATGGTATTCCGATTGGCAGAACAATATCTGATCCGTGCGGAAGCACGGGTGCAACAAGGAAATACTACCGGGGCACAAAAAGATATCAATATTATTCGTAACCGTTCGGGATTGAAAAATACCACGGCTATTACACAGGAGGAACTATTGGATGCTATTATACATGAAAGGCAAGTAGAACTCTTTACGGAATGGGGGCATCGCTGGTTGGATTTAAAAAGGACCAATCGTTCAGGAGAAGTATTTGGTCCTATAAAATCTGGCTGGGAGGTTACCGATGTATTATGGCCTATACCCCAACCTGAAATAGATAATAATCCCAATCTCATTCAAAATACGGGATACTGATAATAAAAATACGTTATGAAAAAACAATTGAGTTTAAAAATAATTTTCATTATGTGCATGGTCAATTTTTCTTTTGCACAATTAGTGGACAATGGATATGAACCTTTGAAAGTAGGGGATACAGTTCCGGATATTACCTTGACTAACTTAATCCACTACCCCAAAAAAAACGTAAAACTATCCGATTTCAAGGGGAAACCGGTTATCCTGGATTTTTGGACGAGTGGATGTGCATCTTGTATCGAATCCTGGCCTAAAATGGTATCCCTGCAGGAAAAATTTAAAGAAAAGGCCCAAATTATATTGATAAACAACTACTGGGATAAATCAAAAGTTAAACCATTTATAGAAAAAAGGATGAAATTATTAGAGCTTAATATGTCTATTCTTCCTGTTGTTTGTGGTGATACTATCCTTAAAAAAATATTTCCACATCAAACTGTACCACATATTATATGGATTTCATCAGAGGGAGTAGTTCGTGCTGTCACAACAAGTATAGATGAGGAAAACTTAAAGGCTTTGGTTAATGGAAGAAACATTACCATACCTCAAAAGAAAGATAGTGCAAAAATAAGGGATTTTAACCGATTTAATGAACAAAAACCTTTGTTTATCCAGGGAAATGGAGAGGAGCAATTGGCAGATAGACTAATTGCACAATCTGTACTTACTAAAGCAGTTCCTGGCACTATTGACGGTTATAGTGTTTACCCTTTCCGTGCTAGAAGATTAAAAAAAGGAGAAATTATTACAGTAATCAATGCTCCATTAGAGGGATTATACTTATTTGCCAATAAAAATAATGCAAGCACTTATTGCATTAATAGAACATTGATTAGACCAGGAAGAGTAGTATTGGAAATAAATGATTCTATCAAACCTGAACCAGGTTATAATTATCAATTAACAGTGGATAAGCTAACCCCGATAAAAGAATTACAAGAAAAGATGAGGCTGGATCTTAAGAAGTATTTTGGGTTTCAAGCGCAATGGCAAAAACGTTACAAAAAGTGTCTGGTATTTTCCATAGCGGATACTTTACGGATTAGCTATAATGGATCCAAAAAAGCAATGTTTATTATGGATGATGTCAACTTTAAAGTTAGTGGTACTCAATCCTTATTTCCTGGTCACACATTTACAATGCCTGACATTATTGATTGGATGGAGACGATGATACCATATTATGCTGATTTAGGCTATCCAATTTTGGATGAAACGGGTTTAAAAGGTCCGGTTTCTTTGGAAGTGGAAACGAATGTGTCAAATTATAAGGCGTTGGATAAAGCACTGAAAAAAAAATATGGTATGCGTTTAACCCTAGAAGAAAGAGAAGTAGAAGTTTTGGTAATAGGAGATTAGAAATCAATGGCCGAAAATGGTTTTACTAAATAAGTTTATAGGAGTAAAAAGAGGCTGGTCATTACAGCCTCTTTTTGGTAAATAAGATTAAGATGATGGCCTTCTTAATATAGTACAACCCTCTTCTGGGGAAGAAAGAGCTTGAACGGAATTACCATTTACCTTACAATGACAAATGTCCCCTTGCTGAATAGCACAGCCGTCTTCTTCTGTTAACCCATTATTGTCTATACAGGGTTCACATGGACCTCCTGGTACGCCAAACCATGCAGGAACTGGAGCAAGTTCCGAAGTCTCAACTTTATAAGTCTCAACTTCTTCGGGTATGGCAAAAGCAGCCGTAAGGGCCAAAACAAATGCCAAAACAGGCAAAATAAACTTAAACTTTTTCATAATATGAGAATTAATAGATTAGGTGCCTACGCTTACACATATTTTCAACAAAGAGGCGGTAGGTCGTTAACCTCCATGCGAAACATCCGGATATTTTTGAGTTTTACTACTGTTGTTAGTTATTGTTTTATAGAAGAATTTATTATTATGTTCAGGCATATATGTCAAACGTTCAGCTATCTGATCATCTATTTTTTTTGTACTAGGTTTATCCAAGGAAGGGTGTAGGTGGTAACGTACCAAGTCGTGGTCGTATAAGGCCAATAATATATGGTCTTCCACAACCTTAAAGGCTTTTATCTTTTTTTCTTCATGAAGGGGTATATAGAAGCTGTAACGATAGTCGCCCTCTGACAAATCATAAGCATCTATTACAGAAGCTTTTTCAAAACGGTCTGAATCTTCATTTGCTGCCAGAAGGTTGGAGTTATTAAATAGAAGGTTATTGTAAATGCTAGCCCTGTTGTTAACTTTTAATGCAGGAGCGGACATGGTTAAACTGTTTTCCGAACTTATCTTGTCTACCTTTATTTTGGCCCGGCTAATTGTGTCTATGGTGGTGCCCCTGTACTTTAATTGGAGATTGGTATCCGTACAAATAAATTGGTTCCGGTAATAATATAAAAACACCAATTGCTGTGTTTTTTGGTCGTAATATAATGTGCCATCGGTGCTGAAAATACCATCCCCTCCTTGCGCTTCTAACAGTTCTGGAAATTTTTCTATTTGATTTTGCCCATGAGTTAGTTTATATATATCGCTTTTAAGACTATTTATTCCTATAAGGGCAAAAGAGCTATCAGATAAGGGGAGGGCACTATTGAAATAAACATTATTGATATAAAATTTAGCCTCCCAATCCGTTGTATTACCACGATAAATAAAGGGCATAATACCATCCATTAAGAAAAAGTATGGTGGGTTTACTTTTATGTCCAAGGCTTTATATTTTAAGCTGTTAGCTTGTATGATATGGTAGGTGGTATCTTGCAGGTTTTCGGTGTTTATTTCCAAAATATACCCTACGGCTGAACGGTTTGCCAGGAATACCCTAGTGGAATCGACCCCCGCAAAATAGTAGCCGTGACGGCCCAGGTCCAGGGTGTCTATAGCCTGTATAAAACCTTCCGGTGCAAACTCCCTTTCAAATCCGGCATGCTTATGGTTTTCCTTTTTCGGTGCGGCGATATGGAGGGCCAGGACAATAAAAATCCCAAAGAGGAAGGTAATCAGCAATAATATGGATGGGCGTTTCATGGGGCAAAGGTTTCAGGTTACGGGTTTCTCCGTGTCATTAAGTTTTCCACAAGGGTAATACGTACTATTTCTGTTCATTTTGCAATTAAAAAAGTAATTGCTAATCTTCTCCCATACGAAAAGGGGAGTGGGCTCAATGTGTAAATCCCTGTTCCCCGAGGGGTGTCAGGTCTTCCCGTTGGTACCGGGGAGGGGTCAGTAAGAGTATGCCTATGGCCGCAAGGGCTATAAATACGATGTTGAATACCAGATGTTCTGTCCAGCCCAGCTTTTCCAGTACCCCGCCGCAAGAGCAGGGGATATGCTCACTAAAACTGAGTATGGCTATGATGTAAGCAGTGAACATCACCATAAGAGCAAAGGCCCCGTACAACCCATAGAGTCGGGACCTTGGCCATGCCAACAAAAGCGCAATCAAGATTTCCATGATAGGAATAAACCACGCAGTGAAGCCTGCTATGTTGGTCAGTAATGGAGATTGTCCTATTTGCACTGTGAATTTCTGCACGTCGGTGAGCTTGCTCACGGCGGCATACACAAATAATAGGATAAAAAGAAAGCAGATGACCTCAATAACGATACCCTTGTGTCGTCTAAAGAAGTTGGGCAATGCTGTTAAGATCGGTTTCATCTGTTTTCTGTTTTTGGTCTTTATGACCTCAAGTTGTCATCCAGTGTAACGGGGTTTTCTATTCGTATGGAAGTAAAATTCTGTAATTCAGTTGGAAGAATGTGTAGCCTATAGAGAGTATTTTGTACGCAAAAACGGATGTTTTTCATGAAATTTGGCCCATTTTGCCCTAAAATCAAGCCATTTCTGTCCTCATTACTGGAAAAATGTGACCTAAAATCTCTTTGGGTTGTGTACGATGCCTCCCAAAAACAGGTAAAATCAGCTGTTTTATATCCAAAATCCGATTAAATTAAACCTTTTGTACACTAGGCTGTTTTTGGTTGAAAAATAATTTGAAGGAAAATGAGGTAATCTGCCAAAAATGGTTTCAAAAACCAACATCCTGTGACATTCCAAACCAAAAAAAAGCATTTGGAACAATAAAAAATGGGTAGTTCGGATTTAGGACGTAGTTTGTACGGATTTAGGTAACAATCAGTCCATTACAATCTTATAATTTAGCTCTTGTAGTTACAAACAACCGACCCTCTTCAAGGAACCCCCGGTTCCCGATGCCCAGTTTTACCCGATTTGTTTCATATAAAAAGCTACCCTAAAGATGAAACCAATTGCTTTGGCCATACCCCGCATTATACTCAGGAACAGAAACCTGATCCTGGAGATTATTTGTTATCTCTTTATATTTCTGTTTCTCTATGCTGCATTTAGCAAAATCATGGATGTTCAGAAGTTCGAAGTACAGATGAGCAAAAGCCCATTGATTTCCGGGTTTGCTCCCCTGATGGCTTGGGGCGTGCCCATTCTGGAGATTATTGTATCACTGCTGTTGTTCATCCCACGGCTTCGGATTGTCGGATTTTACGCCGCTTTTTCCCTGATGTTCGCCTTTACCGGCTACATTTTTATCATTTTGAATTTCAGTCCTTATGTGCCGTGTTCATGCGGGGGCATATTGAGTACGATGGGATGGGAAGAACATCTGGTATTCAACATCGGGTTTACGCTATTGGCCGTATTTGGCATATTGCTCAACAACCGTCGGCAGGAGGGTGCACATTCCTATAGCATGGCATAAAAACACAAATAAAACCATAACCCCAATACCATGAAAAAAGCTGACAAAATATCATTGTTCCTTTTAGGACTTTGTACCATAGGAATTTTAAGCCTATTGGCCGGTTTATATGCCCATTCTCCACTGGCCAACCAAAAAATCTATCGTGGCAGTTTTGAAAGGAAGTTTGTTCCTGACAATACGGTGTCCCTGAATAGGGTACTCAATCTCGGGGTCAATTCCTATTATATCTCAGGATTGTCAAATGACACTATTTACCTTAGCAATTATACGGTCCCACAGCACCTGTTACGGGTAGATAAGGCACTGAAGGATACTCAACATATCCGTATAAAAATAACTGGACTTGATAGTGTGGTACGCCCCCGGCAGTTCCGGACCCAAGTGGAACCGCCCTACTTTTATATGATGCATGGCATTGCCCCGGCCATCTTGAGGGGAAAGGTAAATCATTGGGAAGCCCGTCGTTTTATGGCGGACAGTGCGTATTATACGGATGCAGTGCCCATAGACACCACTTCTTTTGCACTAAGGTATTATAGTAAAAGCCAGGACTCCTACGAACTTGCCCTTGAAACAGGTGAAGCCCCCTACTTTCAACCCAATTATGGCATACTGGAAAAACAAGGAGAAGGTTATTTTTCCGTGGATGGTATGTTGCATTTCAATAAGGCATTGCAACAGGTGGTGTATCTCTATCGCTATCGAAATGAATTTATGGTGATGGACAAAAGACTGAATCTGCTCCATCGGTACCATACCCTGGATACCATAAGTAGAGCCCGTATAGCATCTAAAGAAATCAAATCGGAAAACTCCTTTACACTGACCTCCCCACCAGCGGCGACACAACGGTTCAGTACCGTTTCTGGAAATTACCTCTATATCAATTCAGGGTTATTGGCCCGAAATGAGGAAGAAGAACAATTTAAAAAGAACGTGGTTATCGATGTTTACGAACTGTCCAATGGCGAATATAAATACAGTTTTTATCTACCCCGCTATAAAGGCGAGGGAATCTCAGGGTTCAAGGTTTTTGGCAACAGGCTTTTTGCCATTCATGACCAGCATCTTGTAGCCTATACCATAGAATCCCATGACCCGATAGCATTTTATAGAATTTCAATTCCATGCCATAGGACACTGTAATGACACCAAAGAATTTTACCGGTAGAAGACCAGGAAATTTGCCGAACACCTGGCTAAAAAAGTTAGGCGAAGTATAACCTTAAAACAGTAATATCATGAAAACAAAACAATTGATTTTAGGAAGCCTGGTATTTGTATTTGCAGTCGGTACTGCATTCGCTTCCTTATTGGCACCTCAAAAAGTGTATGTTGAGGCATTGGTGGATAGGCCTAGCGGCCCCAATCAAGAATGTGTTCCACTTCAAGCACAATGTGAAGATTCTGGTTTCGAAGCATGTGCTGTAGAACTCATTAATCAGCCAGGAGCTCCACAGACCTCGAACACCTATTCGGATTCCAATTGTACAATGCCATTACAAAATATTACGGGTGGCATTATACAAACAATACCTGATGAAGCAGATATTGAGATCATTGCCTTATTTTAGTCTGAACCTTTTTAAAGTTTTATTCAATTTAGGAATTTGAGCAAAGGGTGTCACTCGTCTAGACACCCTTTGTCTTTAATATACTAAATTTCCCCTGTTTGCTATTGAATTTTTTCACTTTCCGGCAGTAATTCAATTATGCTCAGGTTATCTCTGGTAAAACATTTCCTTGCGATATCCCGGATTTCCTCCGGAGTTAAACTTTTAAGAATAGATAATTCTCTTTCATTAGCCTTAAGGTCCCAACCATTCATATTTTGCTCCATTATATAATCGCACCACCAACTGGGATTACTATTTCTAAAAAGATTTTCCCGTTTTGATTTTAACTTACTTATCACGTTACGAAATACGGTTATATCAGGACCTTTTTCCTTTAATTCATATAATTCATTTGCGACTATCGATTTTGTCTTTTCAATTACTACGTGTTCTTTTGATTCCTCTATAACCGAAAAATGGAAAAAGTTATTATTGAACCTGGCCGCTACATCTAGTGGCCAATATAATCCTTCCATCTTTCCTCTAGCCGAAATATTAGCACTCAAGATCTCCCTTAAGATCTCTAGTTTGAAAATGGCTTCTTCTGTAGGGGGATATGTGCCCATATAATTTATACTTACCGCATAGTTATTCTTATATTCATCACTATAGAAGGTTTTATTAACACCCCTAACAGGTTGCTCAATATTTATATCCTTTTCAATATTCTTTAAGGAAATATTATTGCTTTTAGTGGGGAAATGCCCCAAATAGCGAAGTAAATATGGTTTTATGGCTTCCACTTCAAAATCGCCAGCAATCACATACGTAAAATTACTTGCATCGGAAAATAGTTTGCGGTATAGTTCCAATGACCTATCCAACTGGATGTCGGCCAAGTTAACTTGAGACTTCGGTTCATCTAACTTTATTCCATAGATTTCCGATTTCACTAAATCATAAAACGAGTTGCCAAAGTTTTTTCGTTGCCGTAAAGTCTCTTGTTCTTTTTGAAACCAGTCCTTAAAAGCCAATTCATTTTTATTGGGTTCCGTAACATACAAATAGATTTGTTGTAATATACCTTCAATATCACCAGAAGCCACGGAACCTCTTATACTAGTGGTATTCTCATTGACCTTAATTTTTAATTCAATCTTTTTTTCCCTATTTAAACGTGCCAATTCAAATTTATTCCAGCTTCCTGCCCCACTATTCATGACAATATCAGCAGCTTTATTTGCTACTAAGCTGTCTCGTCCGTCAAATACAGAGGCACCCTGTTGACTGAGGCCAGTTATTTGTATTTCTTTGTTTTTCTTTGACGAAAGTGGTTTGAGGAAAATCTGTAAACCATTATCCAAAAGCAATTGGGTTACACCGAGTTCCTTGATTTCTTTTTGTGTATAATTAATATCCTCAGAAAGTTTACTTAATTCCGCATCACTAATCAATTGTTTAGGTCCTTCAATATCCCGATCTTGGAAAGGAGCTATATCAGTCTTTTTTATTTCTCTAATCCAGCCAGAGATAGTCTCATCATCAGGGAGGCTGTCATGCGGTATGTCCTCGGGGACTGTAAAGACCACATCACGATCTGGTGAGTCCAGCAATTTATGAGCAAAATGATGGACTTCTTCCAATGTGATTTCCTCTATCATGCGAGTAGCCATTTCTCTTTCATATTCAGGCCCTGGAGCCAAAGCATCAAATAGGTAATGACTCTGATATTGATAGACCAATGGTAGAGGCCCCATGTTCTTATTGATTTCTTCAAGAATACTATCTTTTGCCCGCTGCAATTCAACTCTTGTAAATCCGTATCTACGTATCTGTTCCAAGCTTTTCATCACCAATCCAAAAGCTTCAGGGATCGAAGCTACACTGCTAACATTGAATCGTGTCAGGGCTGATTCTACCTGGTATGCACCGGGGAAAGCATGAATGTAATGCAACAAAGGACTCTGGATAGTAACGTTATATTGCTGGGTAACGGAGTTCATTCGTTGACTCATCATATCATTATAGAGCCGCTCAATAAGTTTTGCTCGATACTCTTCCTTAGTCGTAGGGGTACCATTAATTTTATCTGTTGAATGATGATAGTATATTTCTATTTGCGTTTTATTGCTTGTCGAATCGGTTAGCGTCACAACCTTACCTTTACCAGGCAGTGCAATACGCATCTTTTGTTGGAATTCTTGCAAGGATTTGTCACGGGGAGCGTCTGGCATTTTAAGGTCCGAGAATAATCCTTTGATTTGCTTTTCCACTTCGTCAACATCCACATTACCTACAATGATAAGTGCCTGTTTGTCCGGGCGGTACCAATCCTTGTAAAATCGAACCAAGGATTCCAACTCAAATGTTTTGATGTTTTGATTGTGCCTATCTACGTAAATATTGGGGTCCGCTTTACTATGTCCTTTAGGTTCGTTCAATAGTTTATATCGTTTTTCCGAGCGCTTTCTATCGTGATTATTAAATTCTTGTAATACTGTCCCCCGTCCATGTTTATCTACCAATTCATCATTTTGTAGATTTTTTAGTATCTGCTTATCCTGAGCAAAATCCCGGAGTCTTTGTAGGCTTTGGGAAAATAATTCGGGATCAGTATCGGGTATGGCCCATTGGTAATATACTTTATAGGGACCTGTTTGCATAAGCCAGTGTCCACGATCAGATAAATTTTTAATATAATAGTCATAGAATATGTCATCAAAATGAGAACTTTTTGTTTCGATGACCATATGCTCGATCAAATGGGCCAGACCTTGTTGGTCATCATCTTCAAATCTACCCCCGGGACCAATCAATTGGAAAAAAATTCTTTGGTCTTTATCGGAGACCGAATCCTGATAATTTCGGATATAATAGGTGAACCCGTTTTCCAATCGTCCATGTCGGACTTTAGGGTCCAGAGGTATCGATGTAGATATATCTTGACTTTTACCGGGAGTACAGGCCAATATAGATAAATAAAGTAATCCAAAAAACAGTTGCTTTTTCATTATGCTTCTCCTTATTTTATGGGGTTAGGATATAATTAAATGCCCGACCAAAGCCTCCCATGTGAAAAGTGTAACTTTGGTAGGGATTTATGATATTGATGTGTGGGTTCTACGATATTCAAGTCATTTCAGGCATCAATAGCCCGGGTTTTGATCATTTAGATTGGGACTGTTATTCAGTTCCTCCTGTGGAATTGGATATAGTTCATCCTCCTTGGTAAAACCAGATTTTAGTACACTTAGAACTGTAGTTGCCCGGCCTGTACGTTTAAGGTCCAGCCAACGATGTCCCCACTCGGTGAACAATTCCAACCTTCGCTCCTGCAAAATGACATCCAGGAGGTCTTGTTGGCCGATACCAGGGTTGGAATCCGCTATCAACGCCAGCCCCGCCCGTTGTCGGATGACATCCACATCGGCAATGGCATCTCCAAGTTTATTTTGGTGTGCCCGGGCTTCGGCCCGTATCAGGTATTGTTCTGCCAGACGGAATACTGTGGAATACTCACTTCGATTTGCTCCGGGGGCACTTACCTTATATTTATATGGGGCCAAAAAAGATGAAACATCCAGCCGAATCCATTCGTCTTTGCGAATGTCATTGGGTTCAAACTCATTCAAGAATTCTTCCCGTAGCGCATTATAACCAGAAGGTAAATTAAAATAATACCCTTCATTGGTTGCGCTATTGGCTACAAGACTTGAAGAGTGCAATTGCCATATCGCCTCTTTGTTATTGGACAATGTAATGCTATTGAAATCCACCAAACCATAATTGGTATCGTCGATTACGATAGAAGCCTGATTTTCCGCTTTTTCCCATTCTTCCATATACAAATAGACCCGGGCCAGTAATGCCGTAGCAGTGGCTTTATTGGGGCGTACGCGATCGCCATGGGGGTAAGTGTTGTCTAAAAGATCCTGAGCTTCCAACAAATCTTCTTCTATTTGGAAATATACTACACTGATTTCCGTTCTGGATGCTGTGCTATTTTCCCGATAATCCGGAGTGGTAAATACAGGGATGTCTCCAAATAGGTTCACCAGATAGAAATGGCTAAATGCCCGGATGAACAGGGCTTCACCCCTTAACTGTTTTTTGGTTTCCGAAGTAACCTGTGAAGCTGTTTGGAGTCTTTCTATGAGCAAATTGGCTGAATAAATTGATTGATACATACTGCTCCAGAGGTTTAAAACCAATGGATTATCAGCCATTAGCGTATTCTCTTCAAATTGCATCATTGTTGGTTCATCTCCTGGAGCATAAAACAATTCATCCGAGGACAACCCGGTCAAAGCCAACAAAGACACATGAGTGCCTCCAAAGGCTGCCTGTGATAACATGTCAGCATACAAGCCTTTGGCAGTGGCTTCAGCAGTTTCATCACTAGCAAATACTTTCTCACTCACAACTTGATTTCTTGGTGGTTCCACATCCAGTAATTCTTCACAGGAAAATAATAGCAATGCGCAGCTTAATCCAATGAGAATTTGTGATATGTACTTCAAAAAGAAGATTCTCCAATCGGAAGGGATGGTATATATAGATTTTGTTTTCATATTCATTACTTTTAAAATTGTAACTGGATTCCTGTAGTTATCATACGCAATGGTGGGAGAGCATAACCCGTTTCAGGGTCCAAACCACTATACCCGGATATGGTGAACAGGTTTTGTCCCTGGACAAATACTTTTAACTGTTTCAATCCCATGTGTTCGATCACATTTTCAGGAAAAAAATAGGATAGGGAAAGTGTTTTTAGACGAAGAAAAGATGCATCCTCAATATTGGCGTCACTCTGACGGAGCTGGCTATACAACAAAGTCATGGTGGATGTCTGGGAAAATCGCTGTACATCAGTTAAATCGCCTTCTGATTGCCAACGACGAAGTACATATGAAGGTTGATTGACTGAATATCCTGGTGTGCCACTTGGCATATAATTTGCATTTTGTTTTGAGAATTGAAACAGAAAGGAAAGTTCCAGTCCTTTATATCGAAGGGAATTATTCAGCCCTCCATAAAAATCCCTGTCCAGAGCATTGCTGAACTGTTTGTCCTCATCATTGATGACCCCATCATCATTGACATCCAAAAACTGATGGGTTCCTGTTTCCGGGTCAACCCCCAACCAAGTATAAAGTCTCTGGATGGATAAAGGTTCTCCCACTTTAAATACCGTGGCATAGGGAGAATCCTCAATACCCGGAAATTCCAATAGCTTGTTCCTGGAAACTGTCATATTTGCAGAGGTAGTCCATTGAAATGCACCGGTTCGAGCAATATCTCCCCGTAATAGAAATTCCCATCCGGAATTTTCAACGGTGGCTTCCGAAAAATTATCATTCACGGAAGAAAAACCTGTCATGGCTGGCAATGTTCGTTGTATTAATTGATTGGAGGACCGGTTTCGGTACCAGCTTACTTCCATGGACAACCGGTTTTCGGCAAAACCCATAGCAAGGGAAGTTTCCAGTTTTTTGGTCTTTTCCCATTGAAAATCTGGGTTGAACAGGGCATTGGGTGATAGACTGGTCTGATTTTGATAGTTTATTCCACTAAAACGGTACAAGTCCAAGAATTGATAATTCCCAATCTGGTCATTTCCTGTGATCCCATAACTACCTCTTAATTTCCCCGAGCTCAGGAATGGAAAAAGCCTCTTGATCCAGGGTTCATCCGAAAATATCCAGGCAGCACCCACGGCACCAAAATTACCAAAGCGTTTGCCTGGTCCAAACCTGGAGGATCCATCCCTTCGGCCAGTTAAATTCAATAGGTATCTATCCTTAAAGGAATAACCTAGACGACTAAACACAGCATTGTATTTATATTCCTCGGATATATCTCTCAAAATCTGGATATTTCCGGCTCCTTCAAGAGATTCTAAAAAAAGATCAGAAGTGTATTCTCTTCCCTGGATTTGTAATAGTTCATCAGTATTCTCCTGATAGGTCGCCCCTATAATCACATCTAATCGATGATCTTTAATTTTTTTTTGATACCTAAGTTGTGGTTCTATCAGGACAGAATTTCTATGAGAGCTGTTAAACATGGCACTAGGTGTATAATAAGGGCGAAGAAAAGGACCGAAAGAGGTCAGGGGTGTTTGCATTTTTTCAGCAAAATTCAGTTCCGTATAGCCGAAATTTGTTTTTAAGGTCAAGCCAGTTAATAGTAAATATTCCAAATTTCCATTGGCTACCAAATTTCTGTTATCAGAGTTTGTCGTCCTTTCAAGGCCAGCAAGGGGGTTGGTCCATGTTTCTCTTCCAAAGTCATTCAACTCCCAGTTCAATTCGCCATTTTCGTCATATAATTTGGGTGCATTTGGAGCCAAGGTCAATGCCGCATTCACTAGATTTTCTTGCGTTACATTGTGTTTCCCCACACTATAGTTAATGGACACAGAAGCCCTGAACCTTTGGTTGTCTGAGGTATGGTTGACGTGCAAATGTCCCGAGACCCGGTTGTACCCAAAGTCCCCGGGCAGTAATAAAGTTTCCTTATGTAAACTACCTCCGAGACGGTAAAACGTGTTGGTATTTCCTCCCGAAACATTCCCTTGAATATCCGTAATATCAGAGGTTCCTCCCAGTAACACCTTTTGCCAATCCGTATAACGATTCTGATCCCATGAACCGTTTATATCGGAATGTGCCGTATTATTAGGATTGGGTTCAACGCCATCGTTTGCAAAAGCTTCTTTTCGCATTTCCAAGTATTGTTGGGTATTCAGAAGGTCTATCCGGTTAGCAACACTCCCTATTCCCCTGTACATACTGAAGTCCAAATTGCTTTTTTCTTTAGAAATACCTTTTCCCTGCTTTGTAGTGATAAGAATTATACCATTTGCCCCCCTTGATCCATATATAGCGGTGGCATCGGCGTCTTTCAAAACTTCTATACTTTCAATATTCTCGGGATTAATTGCACTTAAAGGGTCGTATCCACCTTGGGTAATCGATCCGCCACGTGAGATTACTGGACTGGAATTTATTGGAATTCCATCTATTATATATAATGGATAATTACCTTCTGTCAGTACTCCCGGTACTGTTTTTCCTGATTCAAGGATCCTCAAACTGTTTTGACCTCTTATCCGAATCTTGGGTGCTATCCCAGGGGCCCCACTAGTAGGAGTGATTTCCAAACCTGCCACTCTACCTTGTAAAGCCATCAAGGGGCTGATCACCGGTTGGTGCTCGATTTCTTCGGCTGTCACTTTGGCAATACTCCCCGTTCTAGTTTTCTCTGTAGTCTTATAATACCCCGCATTGAGCACAACTTCGTTCAATTCCGTAACATCTTCCTGTAATTCTATATTTAGAATTGTTTGGCTTCCCACGGTACGCTCTACGGTCCTGTACCCGATATAACTGAACACCAATATATCGGTAGGGGCAGCCATAATTTGGTACGTTCCATCAGCACCTGAAAAAGTTCCCCTATCACTGTCCTTGATATAAATGCTTACCCCTGGCATAGGGCCTTGCACATCTGAAACCGTACCGTTGATAATATGCTGTTCTTGTTCCATACCAGTTTTTGGTATGTCCTTTTCCACAGGAATATCATCCTTTGGGGTCAACACAATCTGCTTTTGCTCTACCCTATAGGCCATACCGCTATTGCCAAATACCTTTTGCAGTACCCGTTCCAATTTCTCATTTTTCGCCCGGATATTCATCTTACGGGAGGTATCAAGCTGGTCCTTGCGGTAAAGGAACCTGTATTCTGTGGTTGTTTCAATTTCACGGATGACATCCAGGACCGTGGCCGATTTCAGGTCCAGGGTTATTTTTTGACTGCGGGTCCCCTCCAGACCTGCATTGATCTGTAACAAGGTGGCAAAGAAGAGTGAGAGCAGCAGTTTCATCCGTAGGGTGATTTTAAGGCGGGAGTTCTCCCGGTGCCTTACGGCATTCCTGATAATTTTCATACTTTTGAGTTGATTATTAGTTATTATGTTTGGCTTGTAATCAATAGTATCGGAGGGTGTTGCGAGCACCCTTCGATTTTTTGATCTTATCTGAGTTTCATTTTGTCATAGGTTGTGGCTTTTGGATGGTTATGGTTTTCTTTTTCATGTCGTAATCAAAAGGAGTCTGATACTGGAACAACTTTAATATCTGGTCCAGCGGTTCCCGGGTAAAAGATCCTGTGAACTTCACGTCGTTCAGTTTCTCATATCGGTTATCGATCTTTACATCAAAACGCCGCTCCAGTTCTTTCAGGATGAGTTCAAAACGGTCATCCAGAAAATAGAGCTCGCCGTCTATCCATGAGGTGTACTTGCGAATGTCCACGGTTTCCACCTGTATACTGCCGTCCTCAAAGACCGCACGTTGTCCGGGTACAATCTTTACAGGGTCTTCTTTTTTGGGACTGTTGGGCTGGTAAACCCCCACGCTCCCTTCTTCCAGTACGGTAAAGGTGTTGTTCTCGTCCTTGTAACTCGAAACATTGAACCTTGTACCGTACACCTGGGTATTTAGCATGTCAGTCACTACAGTAAATTGGGAGCGTGTCGAGTCCCGTGCCACGTCAAAGAACGCTTCGCCATCCAGGAAAACGTTCCGGGGTTTACCTTGGGGGAACTGTACGGGATAACGCAACTTGGAGCCGGCATTGAGATAAATATGAGAACCATCGGATAAGACTAATTCAAAATTTTTACCATAGGGTACTGTCAGCTCATTGTACACCAGCTCCTCCGTTACGTCGTCCTTTGATCTTTGGTAGGTCAATATGTTTTTGTCCTGTTTCCCCAATGCCTTTCCATCCCCGGTAGTGATCAGTCCGGAGGCCTCTTCGTCCATCACCTTGATGGTACCGTCCTGTAGTTCCAGGGTAATCCGGTTCGGATCAAGGGTCATTGACCCTTTGCTTCCCAAAAAGTCCAATTGGTAGGCGCCATAGGCCAATGCCACAAGGGGAATAATTACAGCGGCCACTTTCAAATATCTTTTTCCTGTCTTACCGAAGATGGATTTTGGGCTGTTCATCCTGCTTTTTTCCCGGATGTTGCGCTTTTCGATGATCTCCATCCATATGCGATCCTTTTCATACGGAGTCGGGTCGTCCTCATCACGGGCAAGCAGGCGGACCATATCCCTGGCTGTTTCCACCACTTCCTTTTTCTCCGGGTGTTGGGCGAGCCAGTTATCCCAGAAATTGGCGGTAATGGTGTCCTTTTCCAATACCCATTTCTGGAAATAATGGTCCTTTGCGAAATCTTCCGAACTGTAATCCTTGTAGGTCACTGTTGTTTGTTTTGAGGGGAAGGAAACAACCCCCTTTATAGAGTGGAGTGGATTTTTTTCCGGATCACTTCAAAAAAATGGAAAAAAATGAAAAAAAATTATGTCAAGCATATGTCAAAGGCTGTCAAAGGGCAGGGGGAACCCGCTTCCGTAAAGGTTTTTAAGCACTTTAGTGTAGGATAGGAGTCTAAGCGAAAAAGAGGGAGGGGGCTAAAACCCAAAATGGTCCCGTAAACGTTTCATGGTCCTTGCCATGAGGTTATACACGGATTTCGTATCGGTATCCATGATCTCGGCTATTTCGGGGTAATCGATCCGGCAGTGGAATTTCAGGAAGATGATTTCCTGCTGGTTGGTATTGAGTTGGGATACCGCATGCCTGACTTCCTTGCGGCGCTGGTCAAAGGCCTGTCGCTCCACCAAAAGGTGCTCCAGGGAAGGAACAGGTTCTCCCTCCAGCAATTCATCCACCGGGACCAGGCTTCTTTTTCCGGCCTTTATGGCACGGGCCACCACTTTTCTACTGATACAGGTCAACAGGTAATGGGTGATGATACGTACATCCCCAAGCCTTTCCCTGGTCTCCCAAAGTTCCACAAAGAGATCCTGGATGGCATCGCCCACCAGCTCCCGGTCCCTGACCTGTTTGAGGCCAAACCGGAACAGGATATTGAAATTACGATCGTATATGGAGGCAAATGCGGATTCACTGCCTTCCCGGAACGCCCGCCAAAGTTCGGTGTCGGTTTGATTTTGGACCACGGATTCCCCGTTCCCGGGAATTTCATGGGGCTCCCTATCTGGTGTGGATGGTTTTCGATTAAAGGATAGTGCCAAAATCGAGGTTTAATAAATGATTGTTAATCAACGGTTAACAGGGGGTTAAATTAGAAATTAAATTTTAACCTGTACACAAAATGATCGTTAATTACACAATTCATGTATTTTTAAAAACCAAGTCCTGCATACTTTCGGAAGTGCGAAAAGTGCCGTCAACACTGGATAATCCAGGGCAGTAAAAGGAGTTTCAAAGGCCATTTATGATAACCAATATGAGCGGTGTTCCTGGCCATCCCAGTTTGCTAAAAATTGGATACAGACTTTTACTAGTAAAGAATATTCTTTTATATACGTACTATTCATAAGTGTTAAAATACAGAATAAACCTACTAATTGTCAGGAGGAAAAGTGCAGATTTTCGATTATTTGATCTATTTTTAGCGGGTAGGACCTGCCCGGAACAGGGAAGGGGACTATAGTTATTCATCGTGCGTCTCCCCCAGACCGGGGTCTCCCAATTCCCCAGGCCCGGTCGAGCACTTGGAATAGCCCTGGGACATGGCCATGGGACGCCGTCCTTGAACAGGGAAGCGAGCCCAATCAAAACTACGGTTACGAGCTAATGGCAGGATTGATGTAGCAATAGGGGATTCCAAATCGGTTCCCCAACTGACGCCCTCGGGAATGGATTCCGTCCTTCGTCTGGTACATCCCTACATGTTGTGAAATCGATATGGTACATTGTTTTGTTTAGAAAGGGGCTTTACTTATTTGTTGTTTCCAATGCTCATATTCAAAGAGGAACATATAGAGAACATTTGCCATGTGCTCCACGCGAGGGCCGAGGGTACCATGGGCTACCGCTTGCGGCTTTCCAAGCGGCATGAACACTACAATCTGGTGGCCAGGTATATGAACCTGGTGGGGGAGGTACATCAGGCCAAAATTATCAAGCAAAAGCCAAGGGATGTCGATCCGTCCTTGCCGCCCCTTTTGGATATCCAACTGTCCAAGTCCCTTTTGATCAAAACCGTGGGCGTAAAGGTACCCGGACTGTTACACAAGGACCCGGGCACTTTCAAAGGGCTTACCCTGGTGGAGTTGTTGACCAAAAGATCCGTGGAGACCTGGGAAGAACTGCGCAGGAATTTTTTGCGGCGTGCCCCGTTCGAACTGGGTACGGCTTTGGAGTACAAAGTCAACCGGTGGTTGTATTACAGCTGTTTTTGTTACGTGACCCAGATGGCGGATGGGACCATACGGATCACCAGCTTTGAAAAGGACCGCTCCTATGAGGCCCGTGAGCTGATGCGGGAAATGGGGATTTCCCCGCAGCCTGAGGTTCTCCGGTCCCTGTTTCCGGTCCCTGGGGAATTGGGACAAAAGGAGTACCAGGAAAAGATACGGATGGATAAGATCGTCCGGTTTATCGAGGACCATGTCTCCCAACCCTTGCCCGGGATCAAGGAGCTGGCGCACCGGTTCAACATCAATGAAAAAAAGCTGAACAAGAGGTTCAAGAGCATCGTGGGACAGACCCCTTATGCTTTCTATATGGATTGCAAGCTGGACCGGGCCATGAACCTGTTGCGCACGACCGCCCTGGATATTGATGGGGTCTGTGAATCCGTCGGCTACCATAGCCGCTCCGGGTTTTACAGGGCCTTTAAGCGCAAGTTTGGCATGAACCCCGGGGAAGTCAAGCGGGAGGTCGGGCCCGACACGGCATGAACCATTCATCCGAGCAGCGTTTTTGCTTCCCGGTGGATGCGCTCAAAGTTCACTTGCAGGTCGGCGGTCGTTACGGGAGCCTTGGGTTGTGGCCGTTCCTTTTTCATGTCCTGGAGGGTGAACCGAACCTTTTTGTCCCTGCCGTCCGCAAAGGCGATGAATTCTCCGGTCCTCAGCCGGAAGAACTGGTCCGCCCTTCGTTTGGCCACTTCTTTCTCCCCCTTGGTGACGCGGCTCTCAAAACTCATCCCGCTGCTCTTGCTGATGCTCCGGGTAGGTTTGGTGATGATCTCGAAAAAGCGTTCGTAGTACTTGGCCGTGTCCGGATCGTTGGCCTTTCCGAAGAACTGGTAGGAGAGATTGCTGAGGATGGCCTTGCTCGCCCTGTCGCCATAGAGCAGGTCGTTCTGTACCTTGTCCTGCATCACATAGACCGTACTGATGTCATAGCTTCTCAGGGTGGCCGGGATCCTGTGCATGTTGGGCAGTTTCAGGGTAGGGGCCTCCTCCATGAGGAGAAAGGAGGAATCCCGTCCCCGCACGCTCATCTGTTTGATCAGGGTGTGCATGACCATGGCAATGACAGGGGAGTAGGACGTATCGTATTTGGGGTTGTTGACCAGCGAGACCACGGCCCGGTGCTTCGGGTGGTTGATGTCCAGGGGCACTTCATCCTTGGAGAGGACATAGTACAGTTTGCGGGACCCGATCTTCTTGAAGGCATTGGCCAAGGTACTTTTGATGCCCGCGGTCTGCTTTTCCGATTCGATCCCGTTGATAAAGGCGCTGGCCAGCCCCAGGGCGGTCAGGTCGGATTTGAGGAAGGCCACCAGCCTCTTGGTGCTCATGGCCTGGAACAGGGCCATGATATGGGGGAGGGTACAATATTCCGGCCGGGCGGTCCTCATTTTCCAGATCAGCCCGCTCAGCAGGCCTTCCACGGCATCGGAGAAGAACCTGTTGCTCCCACTGTGCTCGGAAAAGTTCTGTTCCAGCAGGTTTTCCATGAGGACCCGGGATAGGGCATTGACGCTTTCCTCGTTGGGCAGGTATTTGGGGGCAATGGGATTTACCCGGTAATGGATCTCATCAAAGGCAATGGTGTAGAATTTGGTGTGCTGTTCCCTGAAGAGGGGAGCGGCGATCTCGGTGAGCTCAAAATCCTTGTAGTCGTGGATGACCCCACAAAACCCGTATTGGCCAAAGTGGTGCAAATAGTTGTAGATGACGCTCTCCGTTTTTCCACTGCCGGCCGAACCGATCACGGAGGTTCCCCTGCGGATGTTCTCCGCCCGGAAGCTGCCGTTGTCCAGGGAAAAGCGCAGTCTGTATTTTTTATCGATGCGACCCTTTTTGTCCCCGCCCAGCAACCCATAGAGCAGGGTGCCCACAACGAGCAGGGGCAATATCCCGTAGAGGATGATATGTTCGACGGGCCAGTTCATATGCCGATGGATCCGGATTCGATGGCCCTGCCGATGCCCCTTTTCAGGGCATTGATGGCCTTGAGGGTGAGCTGGACCTTGTTGGTCGGGATGCGGAGCAGGGAGGTGTCCGCCCCGGACTGTTGCAGTAATTTAAAGGCCAGTGCCTTTTCATTGGTCGGGAGTTGGGTAATGGTGGCAAAGTACAGTCTGGGGTCCTTCAAAAAGGTCTTTCTGGCGGTATAGGTCTCCACGTAATTGCGCCTGTAGTGGAACAGGGCATCGAAGGTCTTTTCCGAGTTCTTGACAAAGGCATCCCGGTCGAAGCCCCGCTTGACGGTCTTGCCCTGCATTTCCACGGTGGAGGCCTTGTATTTGCTCCCCGGGGACAGGCTGTAGCGATTGGAGGCATCCTTGCGGCTGACGATGATATGGATATGGCTCTGCGGTCCCGGCTTGGCCATGCCCCGGACGATCCGCTGCCCGTCCAGCTGATGGGGGGCTTCCCGTTCCAGCCGCCGGATCTCCTGTTGCAGTTTTTTGAGGTCCCCGGACCGTTCCCCGGTTTCGATGCCCCGGACCTGCTGCCGGAGTTCCAGGATCTCGGTGGCATAGGGCTGGTTCTCCCGGATCTGCCGGTCCGTGCCCTTGAAGGTGCGCTGGCGTTCCACCTTGGCGTAATATTTAATATCGTCCACGGTCACGGGACATCCGTCGATCTCCCGGTGGAAGGCCCTGGCATATTCCTTCATGGCCTCCCGGGTGTAGCGTTTGAGGGCTTCCGGCGAATCCCCTATGGCCCTGAGTTCCCTTTGGCTCGGGTTCAGGGTAATGGAGTAGAACTTGGGCTCCTTCTTTTTGAGTTTGGCCGTGTTCCCGTCGATTTGGGTAATGACTTCCTTGGCGGAGATCTCGTCCCCGTACTGGTCAAAGAAATGTTCCAGTTCCGGAAGGGGCTTGCCCTCGTTCTCTTTTTCCAGGTAATCCACAAAATCGGCGGCGCTCTGGGCGTAATTGCCCTCAACCTTCTGGGCGGTGATCGTGATGTACATCGTGTAATTGTTTTTTGAATTGTTCCAGTTCGTTTTTGTCCATGTCCAATCTGTAGTGCCCCTTGCCGAATGTGCCCTTTACATAGACCAGTTGGGCCAGGAGTTGCCGGACCTGATTGTTCTGATGGCCCAGTTGTTGTTGCATTGCCTCGTAGCGTTCCCGGTACTGTTCCAGTTCCCGGTCCCGGGTAAAAGTATCGGGCGGCCCGAAGTCCACGGCTTCTTCCGCCTCCTTTTCCTCTACCTGTGACATTTCGTGAAAGAGGGTATCGAGCATGGCCTTGGTGGGCAGGGTCTGGTATTTTTCGATATTCTTCAGGATGGCGATCACGGCATTGATGCGTTTGTTGGTGCGGTTGTTCTTCAGCCCCAGGTCGTCGTGCGGATGGAGGTCGTTCCATTCAAAGAAGTTCATGATGGCCTCCAGGGTCTGGGTGTGGGAATCCGACACCAGGCGGGAAAAGGCCCGGAAGCGAACGGCCACTTCCTTTTTGATGCTGATGGCCGAAAACCGATATTTTCGATAGGCATCCTCCATGATTTACTGTAAAAGTTTCCCTGTTTATGGGTGTTCCGGCGGTTTTTACTGTAAACCCCTGAATACCCGGTGTTTCAATTGTTGTTTAAATGACTGACAATCAGTTTTTTTAAGACTAAATGAATGAAGTCAACACCGCAACGCGTGTTGTCCTCTTGCTCTTCAAATTTGTCCCGCAGGGACAAAATCATATCGCCCCGGTCTTTACAGGCCGGTTGTCTTGGGATGGTACGGCAAAAAGGAAAGTCAAACCAAAATGGGCTGCCGTACATTGGGGCTGTGATGCCCTTTCCTAAAGATAGGCACAATCCCGGTGAGGAAAAAATACGGATTCGATGCAATTGGGCGCAATTGCAGGGAAATGGTATGGCAATTCCGTTTTGGCCTTCCCTAAACGTCAGATGTTTGGGGCAACGACCAAAAAAAGGCCCTCGGAAAAAGGCCTTTTTCGGTTACTGTTCCTTCGTTGCCGTACCCGACTGTTCCCGGTAATATTCATAGCGGAATATCCAGAGGTTGACCACCAGGGAGAAGGTTTTGTCCACCGTGGTGTCGGGGACTTTTTTGATGACACTTTCCTTGGGGTGTTTTTTGGCCGGGATTTCCAGCGACTTTCTGACTGTTGCTTTCATAGGACATGAATTTAAATTATCGATTATTTGCCGGTGTCCCAGTCCTTCCCAAAAATTTCAGCT
>NZ_RJTM01000072.1 GCF_003725735.1 Sinomicrobium pectinilyticum
TCAAATAAGGGATAGGGTTTCATTCGGAATGCCACGGCCTTGGCAGGCAGGCGTGACCCCGGTTGATTTTTGGGCGTTCGATCCTCCCAAAAATCAAATAGGAACAAAAAAAGACCCTTGGGATGGCAAGGGTCTTGGGTGGTGTCCGTCGTGTTCACATATTGAACACATAATCGTAGGTGTACAGGTTGCGGATGGCTTCCTGTTCCACGAGTTCGTCATAATCGAGATAATGGCATTCGGCATAGGTGCGCAATTGCTCCCCGTAACGGCTCTCCACTTCCTCTCTGGAAATGGAAAGCAAATGGTTTTGGGTCTCGGCATCGAGATTGCTAAAATTGAGATAGACCATTTTTTAAGGATTAAGATGTTTTACAGGTCGTACAGGTCGGGGTCAAAACCCTCGGGGTAGTCCCTTGGGTCTTGTTGCTCCTCCAACCAGATTTCAAACTCCGTCATTTCGGTATTGTCATCCATGATGTCAACATTTTGCATTGAAAAAAGGAAAAGGGGAGAAGCTCCCCTTTTCGGGCTTAGTACTCCGTGGGCAGCATCAGCGTATCGTCCGTAAAATACAGGCGCAATTCATCCAGTGGAAAATCGGTCACGCCATAACGGTGGGTCTCCAATATGTTGCCGTTCCCATCCCCGTAGGTGATGGTGGCCTCACATTGTTGCGCTTCCCTTTCCTCTGGGGAAAGCCGTTTAAAGTCCACGGTGACAAAATAGCTTTTGGCCATTAGGCTCTTGGCGATCACCGATACATCGGTGATGAGCCAGTAACATTCCGCCTTGTCCGCAAGGAATTTGAGCCCGTCCGTAAAACGGGTCTGAAGTAAGGGGATACTGTAAAGGGTCTGTGTACCGCAAAACTGTTGCAAACCTGCCTTGATTTGGTTACCTTTAGTGTTCATATTGATTTCGTATTTAGAAGTTGAACATGAAGAGAGGGCGCCCCGTTCCCCCGTTGCGCCCTCTTTGCTTTCTAGTCGTTACTACCCAAAAGGAGGATTTCATTGGCCACCACTTCGGTCACGTAACGTTTTACGCCCTCCTTGTCGTCATAGGAACGGGAGGTGAGTTTGCCCTCAATGGCAATCTCCTTACCCTTGTTCACGTACTTTTCGATAATGTCGGCGGTCTTGCCCCAGGCAACAATGGTGTGCCATTCGGTACTGGTCACTTTCTCGCCCTTGGCATTCTTGTAGGTCTCATTGGTCGCCAATGAAAGCCGTGCCACTTTCCTGTCGTTCTCAAGGTTGGTAATGGTGGGTTCCTGCCCCACGTTTCCAATCAGCTGTACTTTGTTTCTCAACGTACTCATAATAAAAGGATTTAAAGGTCTGCACTCATGGCAGACGGGTTAATAATGCCCCTGTATCCCTGTGCAATTGTGTCCAGATTTTAAGGGGGTGTTTGTTTGCTTCTTCCGTGCGCAGCACAATAAAATAAGTGGGTTCGGTCAAGGCTTTTGGGAGGAAATCAGGAGTGTCTGCGACGTAGTTTTTGCCGAAGGGCCAATAACAAGGAAGTAGAGCCCTTATTTGTGAGCAAAACAGGGCCTGGCCTTGACAGGTTCCATAAGGGCCTTAGGAATTCCTTCCGACCCATTTGTGTCCGAGTGTACGGGAAGTTAAACGAGGAAAGCAAATGGTGTCCTGATTGGAAGTCCTTGGGCACTGCCCTGTTTTTCGAGGCCCCGAAAAACTACCAGGGCTTCTTTTATTATGAACCCCTTAAAATCGCCGGGCCAAGGACGGGGTTTCAGACAGCCCCGGCAAGGCCCCAAGAAGGGCTTGCCAGAGGGATGGCGTAAAGAAACCCTGCCCTTGGACTTCCTTATTGGATTATTCCCCGATGAACGGGATTTAAACCTGCCTACCATCGGGCACGTTGCCCTGTGGTAGTTAGTAGATGATGCGGTGGGCCTCCCAGCTCTTACAGGAACCGGGAACAGGAGTGGAGATTTTGTGGAAGGGGAAATTACTGCCTCCGGATTAACCGGAGAGCAGACTTTGCGGTGTATATGGAAATTTTATCCATGGATAAGAATAAGGAATAGGTTATACCACTGGGGATATTATACCAAACAGGCCATCATGGAACTATGGCCTTGCCCCATAGAGGAACAGGCGCTTGAACGCATATATGGCCGGAAATTTGAAGGCCGAGCGGATACGGTTTTTAAATTCGGTGACGAACAGCTCTTGCTGGTTTTCCGACATGCGCTCCATATAGGGAATCAATGCAGAACCCGAAATAAAATCAAAGAGTTTATCCGGTCCATCCGCAATGATGGGATATACCTTTTTGATGATTTGTATTTGCTCCAGGCCACTGTCGAACATGAGTTGGGCGTAGTCGTCCATGCCCAGCACAGGCGATAGTCTCCGGTAGCCCTGAAGGAAACCTGCAAAGGGTATTTCCTGTACGAGCTCCAGCAGTATTCTATTGAGCACATTTTCGTTCTGTACCGGCATCTGTACGGCAAATTGCCCGTTGGTATGGAGTTTCGCCATTAACGCGGGAAAGAGTTCCCGGTGTCCATTTGCCCATTGCAGGGCGGCATTGCTGAAAATGAGGTCCCAGGTGGAACCATCCCGGGCAAAGGACTCCATGGAACAGTTTTGGAACCGCACATTGCCCCCGGCATATTTTTCCGAACCTGCGAGCATTTCCGCTGAGGAATCAATGCCTAGGAAATGGGCCTTTCCGAATTTTGTGGACAGTATGGCGGTCTGTTCCCCTGTCCCGCAACCGATGTCCACACCCTTTGTCAATCCCTTTTCGGATATCATATCCATGAGGTCAAAAAAAGGTTGGTACCTGATTTGTTTGAACTGGTTGTATGTATCCGGGTTCCATGGCATATTCAATGTGATTTTGATGTATTGTCCAATCTGGCCAGCAACTGGGTGGGCGCATAGCCATATTGTTTTTTGAAGGCAAAGGAAAAATGGGACAGGTTCTCAAAGCCCGTTTCATAACACACCTCGACGGGCCTCCTTTGGTTTTCGGTAAACAGGTAATGGGCCCTTTCCAGGCGTTTGTGCGTCAGCCACCGCTGTGGTGTAGTGCCAAAGGCCTTGTGGAAATCCCTTTTGAATGTGGTCAGGCTCCTCCCGGTGAGGTAGCTGAATTTCTCCAGCGGCATGTTGAACATAAAATTCCTTTCCATAAAGGCCGCCAGGTCTATTTTATGGGGTTCCTCAAAATTGGCCAGTACATGGTCAATCCCGGGGTCAATATTCCTGAGGATACTGATGGCCTCGTTGATTTTCAATGAGGCAATGTCCCCCGGAAAAGTTCCCTGCATTTCAAAATAGGGAATGAGCGATGCCATGCAACTCCGTAAAAGGGGATGCTCCCGGAAACTCCTTATTTTGCCCGGGGCAGGTCTTGGGGTCATTTCCCTGTCCCTGTAAAATTCACGGAGCCTATTTATGGAGAGGTGCATGGCCACGGCCTTGTGCGGCAACCCGTCCTTTGGTACATTGATGATGGTGGCCAGCAGGTGCCGTGGTATCATGAAGGTACTTCCCTTACCGAACACCAGGTTTTCATCGGCACCTATAATCCTGGTCTCCCCCGAAATCAACCATACCAGCAAGTGGTCGTCGAAGGCGGCCTCCGTCTTGAACAGCTTGCCTCCGTAGCAGGAAAGTTTGATCTCGGGATTGATGTAATCCACTTTATAGTCCATGGCCTCCATACCTACAAAGTTACGAATTGGAGCCGGTGTCGAAGACCAGCCCGGTCATTTCTTCACTTAATTTCCACAACCGTTTTGCGCTTTCCCTGTCCAGGGAATAGGATTTGACCCCACCGATAATGGTAGTGTCTTCGCTCAATAGCGCCACATCCACATTTTCGCAATAGACTCCGCCCATTCCATTCAGCATGGGGCTTGTGGCGCACCAGACCGAAGTGGCAGCCCCCTGGGAAATGGTCTTCAGGGAAGCCGCGACCTCGGGGAGGATATTCCCCTCCGCATCGGTGTACCCCAGCTTTTGGAACAGGTCTGCCGGTGCTTCCCGGGAGAGTTCCGTTCCGCCCACGGCCCCGGGACAAAGCGCATAGGCCCTGACCCCGTATTCTTTTGCCCGTACATCCAGTTCGAGGGAAAACAGGTTCAGGGCGGTTTTTGACTGCCCGTAGCCCAAAAGGGTCTCATAGTCCCGATGCCTGAAATGGGGGTCCTCAAAGTCAAAATCAGCGAACTGGTGCCCTCCGGAAGAGACATTGACCACCCTTGCTCCCTGTGCATTTTTAAGAGCGGGCCAAAGTCTTGCGGTGAGCTGGAAGGGTGCCAGATAGTTAGTGGCCAATTGGGATTCGAAGCCACGTTTGTCCCGGCGCAACGGCACCCACATAATGCCCGCATTGTTGATGAGCAGGTGGAGTGGTCTTTGTGAAGCGAGGAACTTTTCGGCAAAGGCGTCTATGGAGGCCGGTTCCATTAAATCCATGACCTCTATTTCGACATTTGCGATGTCTTCCAGGTTCCGTTTTGCCTTATCGATGTCCCTTGCCGGAACGATGACGCAGGCCCCGGCACTTGACAGTGTCCTGACCGTTTCCAGTCCGATACCCGTATTCCCTCCGGTCACAATGGCCGTTTTCCCGTTCAGGTCAATGCCCCGGATGACCTCGTTAGTGGTAGATTTTGCGTTGAAGCCTGAACCGATGGGGCGTTGCAGGGTCCCCTGATAATTATTGTGTTCCATTTTTTAGATTTTTTGATGGAACAAAGATAGGGGCGTTGATTATGGGGAACTTTGCTCAAACGTCCGAAAACACTTTGTTCAAAAGGTCGTTTTTTGTGCAGTGGACCCAAAGCCAAAAAACTCCCGAAACCGAAGTACCGGGATCCATTTTAGTGTATTTCGTTCAACTAGGGTTCCACCCGTTTGACCTGGGCATTGGGAGCCTGTTCCTTGATGTCTTCAGGGCATGTGGCAAAAATGCGTTCCTCGATATGCGGATTTTTTTCAAAGGTAACGGCGTACAGTCCCATGCCCGTGAGTTCCAACAGTTGTTTGAGCAATTTGGGACGGTCGGGTTCGGCGACACATTGGTACAGGCGCATTTGTCCCAGTTGGGATACCGTGGTCAATTCGCTGGTCTCGATTTGGCATTGCAGTTCCAGGGTAGCCTCCTGAAGGAAGCTTTCGTAATCGAGAAAGGCCATGTACTGCCAATAATTGCCCTGGAAAATGATATTGGTCCCCTTATGGTCGATTTCCAACCTGCCGCCGAAGCACATGCCGAGTTCCTCAAAGTCCATGGTGATGTGCAGTGAGGGATAGGTCTTGGCGAGACTCTCGAATAGCGGTACGGGCGGTGACCAGGCACTGTCCCCGGTAAGTTTCAACACTTTGTCCTGAAATGTAATGTCAGGGGTGAACCATTTGGTGCCAACGACCTCATAGATGTTTTCAAAGGGAATCTCCCTGTCGAGGACATGCTCAAAGTCAATATTGTCTTTCTCTTTGGTCAGGAGCCGATGGAGCGTATCGAGCTCCGTTTCATTTCCGGTGATGCTGATGGAATTGTAACATGAATTTGCCATGATATAAAGGATTTAAAAGGTTACATAACCTGAAGATTTCATGCAACCGGGAAGACGGGCCGTCCATGCCGATAAAGCCATGAGCCTGTCGAAATGGTGTGTCGGTGCGGGCCGTAGGTTTGCCATGAAACCTACAGGAGGCCTTTTAAAATGCGTTCATGCTACAACGGTCAGGAAATGCGAGCAGGAAGGAGAAGGAAAGGGCCACCCCGGAGTATAGGATACCGGAGCGGCCCCCCGGCCTTTAGGCCATATCATGGATTTCCTGGAAGAGTTGCCTGTCCAGGCGTTCCTGTCGTGAAAAGCTGCGTTTCAGGGTACGGTGCAGCACGGCGTTGAAGGCATTGTAGCCCAGCCATAGGTTTGGGGTGACCCCCATGGCCATGGATTCGTTGTGCAGGATATCAAGAACCTCCCTGGCCTTTTTGGACGGGGCATCGTTCTTATCGCTGCACTCAAAGCGGAAGAGTTTGGTACGCTCCAACACTTCCCTGACGAATTGATGGGTGTCCATGAGTTCCACGGCCATCATACGGCCAAAGCTACCGGAGATGGTGTAAAACTCGTTGTCGAGGAACCTGCGGAAGAGCCCTTCCAGTTCCGGCATGATAAGGTGCACGCCATTGGTACTGTGCTTGATGGAAAAGGCAATCTCCGACTGTACCACGTGCAGGCCGTTGGAACATACCATACGGTAGAAGCCGAAGTGGCCCGAGGTACGCTCACTGCCATCGTAGGAATTGGTGAACCGGAGCAATGGCAGGATGGTGTCCGCCTTGTTGCCCACGGAGAACTGGGTACTGTCGGAAAGGATAAAGTCCATACTGAAGCTGCGGTCCGAGCGGTTGATGGTCTGGCGGTGATAGGTCAGTTTGGCATCGATGAGCATCTGTTCCGCTTTGGCGAAGAACAGCTCATTGGGGATGTGCCCATAGCTTTTGGACACGATGTTCACAATCTTGCCATTGGATACAATGACATTTTCAAGCCCTTTACGGGGTTCCATTTCGGTAAGTTCCCTGAGGGGCTTTACCTCGGACGGTACAAAGACCTCGTCCTGTTGCAATTTGTCTAAATACATAACGCATGGATTTAAGGTTAAACAATATTTGCAGGACACCCAAACGGAAGGCAGGCCGTGGAGCGGCAAGGAAACGGAATAAAAAGAGAGGAAGGAACGGCTTTATGCCGTCCCTTGTCCGGATACGGGCTGCGACGTTTATCTTTCGCAAAGGATTGGTTGGATGGTTTGCTTGTTCTACGGTATTTTTATCATCTTATTGCATATGGTACTTAAAGCCATTTACTAATGTCAAATTTTAGGATATGGTAGGGCAGGAATAGGAAATTCAAATTCTATCTGGAAACCTCTATTGGGTAGAATATCCTGATCAGGGAGGTTTACAGAACCATTTCTGATTGCACCAAAGGTATCCTGCGCTTCTGACGTATGTTATTGGAAGATAAGAGTTGCGCTGACTGGCAACCCGAGCGTGGAAATGTGAAATCCGCCATTGGTCCAGTTATCGTGTCCAGTGAGAATTTCTTCGGCTTCAATAGTAAGGAGGACAAGATTTCCCTTAATGGCTTTTCAAGTTGGGATTTATTTTTTCGAGTGCTAGTTTATAAGCAGTATCCAGCGCTTCATTGGCTTTTACCTTTACATTTGGTTCAACTCCTTTCCCTTCCCAATTGGTCTTTGTAATTGGACTGATGGCTTTTCCCGTGGGGACCCATACGATAAAATTTCCTGATGAATTGAACTCTTCCCCAAAATTGGCGGCACCGGCAGTGGTTTCCCCTACAATGGTTGCCCGGCCGAGGTTTTTAAGGTCGTAGGCGAACTCTTCCCCGGCAGAAATCGTCTTATGGTCTGTCAGGACATAGACAGGAACATTTGGCATTCTTTCCCCATCTACATAAGGTAAGGTCCAGGATTGGGTAGTTGTGTTTTCTTTCTTATGATAGAAGTCGATTAGATGTACCGGTTCATCCGAGTACAAATAGCTTATTAAGAGCTGAATCATTGTCGGGTCCCCACCAAAATTATTTCTCAAATCGAAAATGAGTGCATCACAATTGGAAACAAATTGCATTGCTGAAGATGCTGTTTTCCCTCCATATAGGGTCGGTGCAAAAGCGGTTATTTTAATATAACCGATATTGTTTTCCAAAATTTTCAACTCTTCAAACCCATAATTGAACTTCCGTACCCGTTCATTGACCCTATTGAATTTTTCGGCCGGGTCCTCTTTTTTTGAAGGACTTCTCAATCGTGCCGCTTTTTCTTCATCATAAGCAACACCAATATGTTTATCCCTGCTGACCGTGAACAAATGGCTTTTCAGTGAGTCGGCAAAAACGGTTTTGTCTGTAATCGTTTTGTATTCACCGCGTTTGTGTCTTTTGAGTAAATCTTTGGCCATTAAGTCAGCCATTTTTTCAAGCACGTATTTATCCTTCAATTGATAGTTGATGGAGTCGATGATTTCTTTTTTATGGGCATTGGTCAAATTCCCACTTTGGGTGTATGCTGCAATTGAGGTAGCAAACATACATATGATGATACATTGGAATTTCATTTTTCTCTGTTAAGGTTGAACCATTAAAAGGCTTTAAAACGGACACAAGTTTTATGCCAAGAAATTCCGGTATAAAATTGGAATCTCCTATTTAAAGACGAAGAGAAATTATCAATGTTGCAAATAGGCTTACTTTGGATAAAATGGTTTTTATGAAATAAGCTGTCCTTAAAATCATGAAGCAAATTTATTGTTGCTTTGACGGTTATGAGTTGCGACAACTAGCTTTGTGACTTATTGTCTAAGGTTTCATTCCCCATCGGGCAGGTCGAAAAGGTTTTGCTGTGGAGCTGGGGTCTCCCTTCCGGATTTTGTGGTATCTGCCTTCATGCGCTCTTTCAGGGCGAGACGTCGTTTGTCATAAATCCATATACGGAGCCGTTTCAGCAAGGTCTCCTCATAGGAGGAAAGCTTTTCGGGGGCTATTTCGACCATGGCCTCCAATTGCCCTGCATGCTTAAAGGTCTTGGCGTATTGCAGTCCGCACCAGGTATAGATGTTGGCCCATTCCCCGGGCATTGGGGCTTCAAGGGTACGGGGCATCATATAGGCCACTACCTCGGTCAGGGAGGCCATCGGCTGTCCCTGCATCTGGGTCAAGAGGCGGGCCAGGGTAATGTCGTTGAGCAGATGATTGGGTACGGCATTCTGCCAGGAGTTCGGATAGACGATGATGGGACTGGTCAGGCAATCCATAAAATCGAAGACAAAATCGGACTGGGCCTGTTTCGGGGATTTTTGTTTGGGTCTGGGTTGTGCCAATGGTTCCAAATCAAAGCCGAAATCGAGTTGTTGCATTTCCGGATGTTCCATGATACTTGTTTTTAGGATTCAACATTATTTTCAGGCTGAAGCAAACGGAAGCGAAAATTTTAACGAGGCAAGGAAACGGAATAAATCGGCCTGCCGCTAGGCAGGTGGTGGAAGGGGAGTGGCTTTATGCCGTCCCTTGTCCGGGAAACATTTTCCGGGTTTATCTTGTGGAAATAATGGTGGGATACTTCTTAATTACTATTGTTCCATTGGAAGTAGGGGCAAAGCGGACTTAACCCCTTTATTTTTGTGGACCGACGCTGACCGGGAAGTGTAGTGTCCTATTCCAGGCCTTTCCGGAATAGGAAGCGGAACGGGAGCAAAAAGGAAGGGGTTGTGTCCAAGAATATTTTGACGATGCGCATTTCCCGAATTGGAGTCAATGGAAAGTAGGGGAATGGGCTGAGGAATTGGTTTCTTCAAAACTATTTCGATAGGTAATGGAACCGTAAAATTATTTAGATTTTTTTAAGAGTTTTTTATTAACTTGGGAACTGTTTTTTTAACAGCCATATTCTTATTAAATGTAAAGCCGGCTTTGCTTGGTGTTAAAGCAAAAGTCCCCTCTTCGCCCGGTTTAAATAAGGATTCTGTTTTACAAAAGAAGTATTGGTTTGACGATGCCATAAACAATTATTTCTATAATCCTATTGGGATTGAGCCATTAGCTAACAGTATTTATTTGATATTTAAGAAAATAACATATCAATTGGAAAATACAATGAATAAAAAATCATAAAACTTGGGCATGACCAACTAAATTGGCTGTCTATACTGAGATAAGTTCAGAATATAAACAAGTTGCCAACCATTTGAAAAATGAATGATAAAGATTTGATATTACAACAAATGATTTCGAATCCAAATAGAAATCCTGATACATATTTTACTCCTGAATCTTTAATTTCTGTAATATTAAAAGACAAACACAGAGACGAAATAGAGTTCTTAATTAAAGAAATTATTAGAGAAAAACCTGAATTAATAAAGATAGAAAAAGTAATTGGAGAGCCTTTTGCTGTATCACCTTCTGGGTTAGTAGATTCATTTTTAAAAAAAGGAGGATTTACTAGAATTGAACAAGATTTAGAAATCGAACGTATTAAACAAGCTGAACGAGAAGCTAAATCGGACAAATTAATGGACTTGGACTTGAAACTTAAACAGTTTGAATCTAGGATTGGAAAAAAACTAATCATTGCTGGCTTTGTAATCGCCTTTTTGAGTTTTCTAATAACTGTTTTGACTCTTGAATTTTGGCGTGTCGATGATAATAATTACACGAAAGAACAACCAACTACTGTCCAACAATTGAACAAAGAACAAGTCATGTTAAAAGATAGTTTAAATTAAATTAGACTTTTATAAAATGTGGGTTTTAATAATTTGAACAAATAATATTATGAATATTGAAGAATTAAAAAGTTATTTAAGCAATGAATGTGATAGAGTATTATCCGCTTCTAAAAACATCAATTTATCTGAATCCGATTTTAGGAGCTATTTAGAAGAACCGCTTATAAACTTTAATGAAAAATTTAAAGGTTCAAATACAACAGTTGATTTCCAAGAAAAATTAAAGAGTGAGATAAAGGTAATTATGGCTAATTTCACAAAGGAATTAACAAAAATCTATTTATCCCAGAGTCTTTAATTTTTGTCGTAATTCCAACTGCATATAGTAATTTGAATAGAAAACGGTTGGTAACACCGTATATAAGCTATGGCTTGGTCAGTCCACAATTGGAAAGTCCTGCGGATTTTCCAAAGCCGGTTTTTTCAGGAGAGTTCTGTGCCGAGACACTCCACACCTCATAAACATAAACCTAGTTGCAAGGCATTTGAAATAAACTATGGAGCAAAATACTTTAAAGAAATTAAGACTACTAATTCCAGGTATAATTGGAGTTATTATTGGTACTTATTATTATTGGATAATAACAGGCCAATCAATCGAAGAAATAGAATTTAAAGAATATTCAATTCCAATTCTTATAGCAATTGCTTTTGGGACATTATTTTACTTAACAGACATAAGGTTTTTAATTACAAACTTCTCACATAAAAAAATTGACTTGAATATTAAAAACCATGTGATTAAGCTATACACCAAAAGCTTAACAGATGAACAAAAGCAATTTTTATATAAAAATAATAGACTTAAAAGCGTATTCTATAATATAATTGATAATGATGAGTCTTTAAAGAAAAAACAAACTAATGTTTATTTCAATGGTCTTATTTGGACATCGACTGCTGATTTAGTTTTGATTAGTTTCTTATTCGCATTAGTATTTTTAGTTTCTATTATGATTTTCAAAGAGGTAGCTGACCCACTTCTGATGGGCGGTTTTATTTTAATACTAATATCTCTAATTTCATTAGTTGGACACGTTTTGGCTTTTCTGAAACATATTAAACTTTCTAATGAACAAATCGAATATATTGAAACACATCACATTAAAAGAGTAGATGAAATAATTGATGGTATGATAAATAACATTTGATTTAATGACTGAAGGGGATAAAAAAGCTATAGAAATAATAATTGAAGAATATCAAAAAAATGATATTCCTTGGTTTATTGGCTATAGTGGTGGCAAAGATTCTTCCTCTATGCTTTCATTAGTATTCAATGCTCTAATGAAAGTAAATAAATTTCACAAAGATGTTACTGTAATGTATTGTGATACTGGAGTAGAAAACCCGATAGTAACTGATTACGTTTTTGAGACTTTTGAGAATTTAAAGAAAGAATGCTCTATACATAACATACCTCTAAAGTTTAAAATCCTTAAACCAAAATTAAACGATAGGTTTTTTGTTAAAGTTATAGGTCGTGGATATCCTACGCCAACTAATATTTTCCGATGGTGTACTGACAAATTGAGAATAAATCCAGTAAAACAATTAATTGAAAAAGATGACAAGGCTATTATTTTACTTGGAATAAGAAATACAGAGAGCGAACAAAGAGACAGAACCATTGAAAAGCACAAAACGGCAAACGAATATTTTTTGAAACAAAATGGCTCATCAAGTAAAATTATTTTTAGCCCAATTATTAATCACACATTAGAAGATGTATGGTTGACTTTGAGATACTCTGATTTACCGAAAAGCATTGATTTCTCTAAAATTAGGGATATCTACCAAGATGCTGAATCCGAATGTCCAGCTTACAAAGAAACAAAAGGTTCGTCTTGCGGTAACTCAAGGTTTGGATGTTGGACTTGTACAGTTGTCAGAAAAGACAAATCAATGGGAAATCTAATTGATAATGGTTATTCGGAATTAAAAGAATTATATGAATTTCGGAACTGGATTTCGGAATTTAGGGATAATGAAAAATATCGCTGTGATTTTAGAAGAAATGGTGTAAAAGGATTAGGTCCAATAACATTAGAAGGACGAGAGATTATTTTAAATAAATTATTGCAAACCGAAAAAGTAAGCGGATTGAATTTGATAAGTGATGAAGAAATCCAAAGGATATATGAACTTTGGGAAATTGATAAATCCAATAAAAAATATAAAGAAAAAAACGCCTTACACCAAAGTTGGCTATAAGTAATTGCTTGTTCTCGCCTACTTCTGAAAATCCTTGAGGATTTTCAATTTTGTATATATACTTGCAATGTTAACCGCTAAACCACGGAACCATGGTTACGAGGAGACCGCTAATTGAATTTTTAAATGAATTTATAAAATGGATGACAAGAAAATAATAGACGATAGAATAAGCACCAAACTGAGTGATGTAAATAACTTAAATGTCTCAGAAATACGGTCTCATATAATTGTAACCATTAATCAATTTGAATATTACTGCTCCCTTATATTACTTTCATATTTTGAACCAAAAAAAGACAAAGAATATGATTTTGTTAAAGTTTTATTAAATGGCAGTATTATTGGATTTGGGGGGAAAGTGAAGCTTTTGCGTAGCCTCTCAATAATTGATGAAGATGAATTTTCTCGATTAATGCAACTCGCCAATATAAGGAATGGATTTGCACATTCATTACACTTTGAAACTCTTAATGAAGATAATAATATGGAAAATGGAGAGATTACAACCAAACTCCAACACTCACTTGAAATCCTTAGTAATAAGGGCGAAATTGAATTAAAAAATATGAAAGAGTGGTTCGAAATCTTTATGGAAAAATCTGATTATTTTTTGTATTGGTTACCTCAAGTTTATGAGGACTACAGAATAAATGGTGAAATTAGGAAGGTAAACAAACAAGATAATTATCGAATTCATAAATAGTAAATAGTAAATTGCTTTAAAGAAAATAGTAACAATGGAACTACATAAACCTTGGTCTTGAACTTCGGAGTAATTTTTCTTCGTTTAATATTGAGTAAACCTAACTTAGTCGTCCTAATTTTTTTTGGAATTATACTTTTATTCCCTCTGCTATTTGGTCTTAACCATTGCCCCTGAGGTTTGCCTGGGGTCCGGTTTGAGGGGTTGTTTTTTAGTGGCCAGCACTTCCAGACTGTAATGGCCAAATTCCTCGGTGACCGTTCCAAAACAGGCATAAATGCCTTTACCATGAATGGGGGTTTGGTCCATGGCCTGCGGAAAGTGGACACAATCGAAGAATTCCCCGTTTAGGTCCAGCATGGTGGTAAAACGCATGATTTCCCCTTTGGAGGTGGTATTGGTACGGGTGTGTACCATGGCACCATAGACCAGTATCTTTCTGTTCAAATGGTCCGGAAAATCCCGGTAAACCAATCGGCTCTTTGGCTCCCCGTCCATCAGGGCATAGTACCCGCACAAGGGGAACCCCAACAGTTCCAGTTGGTCATAGGCATCCTCAATGGGGTGGGAGGGCAACTGGGGCAACTTGAAGTTCCGGTGCCTGGGCTTGAACAGCAGTGTTTGGGGTGTGCGTTTGCCATAGGCACGGGTCTTGAACACCGCATGCCAGAGCACTTCCTTTTTGGGCACCCCGAAACAGCGGAAAGCATCGATACGCACCAGTATGGAGAGTTGTTCGATGGATATCGGCACCCGGTCGATAAAATCGTCAAAGTCCCGGAATTTGCCATGAAGCTGCCGTTCGGTCAACAGCCTTTGGATGACAGGCCGTTCCAGGTCCCTCAGGTTTCCCAGCCCAAGGTAAATGTTGCGTCCATGGATGACATTGATGTGGTCGCTCAGGTTGATACAGGGAGGGAGGATGGTTGCCCCCCACATTTTGGCCTCATGGGCATAGAGCTCCATATCGTAAAAGCCACCCCCATTATTGAGCACGGCGACCATGAACTCCAGCGGGAAATAACATTTCAGGTAAAGGCTCTGGTAACTTTCCACGGCATAGGAAGCGGAATGTCCCTTGGCAAAGGCATAGCCTGCAAAACTCTCGATCTGCTCCCAGACCATGTTGGTCAAAACGGCATCATGGCCCCTTTCCTTACAGTTGGCAAAAAACTTGGTCCTGACGGCCTGGAATTCCTCCCGGGAGCGGAACTTCCCGCTCATGCCCCTGCGCAGGACATCGGCCTCGCCCAGGTCCAGCCCTGCGAACAGGTGGGCCACTTTAAGTACATCTTCTTGATAGACCATGATGCCATGGGTCTCTGGCATGATCTCCAGGAGAATGGGATTGGCCTGCTTCCGGCGTTCCGGTTCCCGCTCCCTACGGATATATTCGTCCTTCATCCCGGAGGAGGACACACCCGGGCGGATGACGGAACTGGCGGCCACCAGTCCCAGGTAGTCATGGGTGCTTAGTTTTTTCATCAGGCCCCGCATGGCCGGGGACTCCACATAATAGGCCCCGATGGCCCGGCCCTCGCTTAACAAACGGTTGATGTTGGGGTCCCGTTTGAGGCGTTCCACCTCTTTGATGTCCCACAGTTCCGCTTCGGGCCGGTTCTCCCGGATGATCGAGACGGCCTCCTTGATCTTGGCCAGTCCACGTTGTCCCAGGATGTCGAACTTGAATATCCCCACATCCTCGGCAATGATCATATCGAACTGTACCATCGGAAATCCTTTGGGCGGCAGGGTAGTGGCCGAATAGTAATGGGGGGACCGTTCCAATATCAGGATGCCGGAGGAATGCACACTGACGTAATTGGGCATCCCATGGATATACGTGGCATATTTCAAGACCAGTTTGGAGAGCTCATCCAGGGAATGGTGTTTAAAGCGGTCCGAGACCAGCTTGTCGATTTCTTCCTTGGGCAGTCCGAACACTTTGCCGAGTTCCCTAACGGCTGCCCGGTACTTAAAGGTGTTGTAGGTACCCAACAGGGCGACATGGTCGAAGCGTTTAAAGATATACCCGGTCACATCGTCCCGGTCCCAGGTGGAGAAATCAATATCAAAATCGGGAGGGGAGGCCCGAAAGGGATTGATGAACCGCTCGAAATAGAGATCCAGTTCAATGGGGTCCACATCGGTGATACCGATAAGGTAGGCCACCAGGCTATTGGCCCCGCTGCCCCGTCCCACATAGGGATAGTCCCTGGACCGGGCATAGGAGACAATATCGTGGTTGATGAGGAAGTAGGATACGAAATCCAGTTTCCGGATGGTTTCCAGTTCCCGTTCCATCCGTTCCCTGACGGTGTCGGAAGGGTTGGCATAACGCTTGGGCAGTCCTGCTTCGGCCAGTTCCCTCAATTTTTGGAAATCGGCTTCTTTCGATTCCAGGAAGCGGGATTGGTTCTGGGAGACCCTGTCCTTCCCGAACCCGAAATCAAGGGTACAGTCCTCCAGCAATTTCCGGGTATTGGCAACGATATGGGGAAAGTCGGCCAACAGGCTTTCCACCTCCGAAATGGGGCGCATGGTATCGTCCTGGCTGCCCTGTTCCGATTGGGGCAGTTTACTGAGCAGGGTATTCAGCCCGATGGCCCTGAGCAGCCGATGGGTATTGAAATCCTTTTTGTTCCTGAAGGTGACGGGCTGCAAGAGCACCAGTCTATCGTGATCATTCCGGTAATGGGAAAAGCGCAGTTTGCGGAGTTCCCCCAGGGATACCCCGATGAATTCACGTTCCCGGAACCGGGAGCGTTCCTCTTTCAGTACCTTTTCGAAAGGATGGATGGTATAGGCATTGGCAAAGGCCGGGGCATCGGAAGCTATGGGTTTTCCCGAATGCAGGTGCCCGGACAGAAAGGCATTGAGTTCCCGGAAGCCCTCATGGTTTTGGGCCAGTGCAACAAACTGCTGCTGATTGCCGTTCCTGAAATCAATACCCACCACGGGCTTGATGCCCTGCACGCGGGCCAGTCGCACAAAATTCATGGCCGTGGAGGTATTGTTGATGTCGGTCAATGCCAATGCCCGGACCCCATGGGCTTCGGCCAGGGTCAAGAGTTCCGCTTCGGAAAAGGTTCCGTAGTTCAGGGAGTAATATGTATGGCAGTTCAGGTACATTATTGCTGTCGATGTGCCAATAAAATAGGCGGTTTTCCATCAAACGGGTTCCCGCCCCTTCCGATGGTACGGGCACCCAGGGCCGAGGCCCGCATCAGGGCGGATTCCCCGAAGCGGTTGCGGATCTTGTCCATGGCCTGGTAGAGGTCCAGGCGCTTGTCGCTGTCCTCGAACAGGTCAATCTGGTAATGGCCGCCCACGATATGGCTGTAGTTGACCCCGACCAGACGGATGAGCATCCTGCGCTGGTACAGGGTATGGAACAATTCCCGGACCAGGGGGATAAGGATGTGGTCTGCACTGGTATAGGGAATGCGTTTCTGTTTGGTATAGGTCTGGAAATCGGAATACCGGATTTTCACGCTGACACAGCCTGTCATTTTCTGTCCACGCCGCAATTGGTAGGCCAGGTTCTCGGCCATGGCCACCAGCGTGGTCTCCAGTTTGTCCATATCGATGGTGTCCTTGCCGTAGGTACGCTCGGAAGAAATGGACTTTCGTTCATGGAAGGGGACAAGGGGCGGGTTGTCCAGTCCGTGGGCCCGCATCCAGATGGTACGTCCGTGTGCACCAAAGCCACTTTCCATCATTTCCAGGGGCAGTTCCTGAAGGGTACGGATGGTGGTGACGCCCATGTTGGACAACAGGCCATAGGTCTTTTCCCCGACGGAGGGCAGTTTCCGGATGGAGAGCGGGGCCAGGAATTCCCGTTCGTAGCCGAGATCGATCATCATCTGGTTGTTGGGCTTGGCCTCTCCGGTGGCCACTTTGGAGACCACCTTGTTCTTGGACAGTCCGAAGGAGATGGGCAGCCCGGTTTCCTGCAATATCCGTTGCCGCAGTTCCGAAGCATATTTGTAACAACCGAAAAAGCGGTCCATGCCCGAAAGGTCTGCATAGAACTCGTCCACGCTGGCCTTTTCAAAAACGGGCACACTTTCTTTGATGATCTCCGTCACATTGTCCGAAAACTTCATGTAGGTGCCGGCATTGCCTTTGATGACCGTAGCCTCCGGGCAGAGCCTGCGGGCCACTTTCATGGACATGCCCGAATGCACCCCGAACCGCCGGGTCTCATAGCTGCATGCCGCTACAACTCCCCGATCGCCAAGGCCACCGACAAGCAGGGGCCGTTTCATCAAACGGGTGTCCAGCAGTCGTTCACAGGACACGAAAAAGGTGTCCAGGTCCATATGGAGAATAGTAGTGCTCATCATTAAAAATTGGATATATTCCAAGTAGTTGGAAAATGTCCAAAATTACAAAAGAAGGAACGTTGTTTCCAAACTTTAACAATTTTACTTATCTTATTAGTGTTTAATCAACCTCGATATGTGTTACTCTACCAGACAGACCAGGGAACGCAAGGAACTGGAGAAATTGTTGTCGGTCAAGGCCATGTACGGCGACCTTGACACTGACCTGGAACTCATTTATTTTCATGCCAACGGATGGAGCCACCCGGTGATGTGGACCATTGGACAGGAAGATCCGGACAATATGCTCCCGGCCATGTGGGGCATTATGCCCCCGAAGGAAAACCAGCGGGATTACAAGGCATATTTCAGCAACCCCAAGACCTTTGGGGGACTGAATGCCAAATCCGAAAAACTCTTCGATCATTTTATCTATAGGTATAGTTGGGAACGGCAGCGCTGCCTGATCCCGGTGGATGGCTTTTTTGAACCCCATAATACCCATGTGAAGGTCAAGGGCAAGGATTTCAAGGTCCCCTTTTACTTCAGCAGGAAGAACGGGGATCCCTTGTACCTGGCGGGCATCTATACCAATACCGCGGATGGCCGCAGGACCTTTGCGGTGCTTACCAAGGAGGCTACCCCGAAGTTTGAAGAGATCCACAATGAAAAGAAAAGACGTCCCGTGATCATCAATGAGGAGAACCTGGAATCCTGGCTGTATCCCGGTAACACGGAATCCGATGTACAGGACATTATGGAGGACGACCTATGGGAAGGGGAACTGAAAGCTTACCCGGTAACACGCGACCTGTACAGCAGGAGTGTGGATTCCAACTATCCGGGAATAATTGAAAAGGTGGACTACCCGGAAGTTTCCATTGCGTACTGAGAAAGAACACCCTGATGGGAAAGCAAAAGAAGGCATATCCGGAGATTGCCAGAGGCCAGTTCTTTAAGGTGGACGGGGAATTTTATGAGATCATAGATATCAAGGTCACCTCGGTGGAGTCGCCGACAAAGTTCATGACCATGCTATATTTCCGGAGTAAAGATCCGGACTGTAAGAAGCCATTCTTCAGTGAACAGATTGAAACGGTTCTTTCAGACCCTGCTTTCGAACGGGCTGTCATCTGGAACCACTCGAAACTCAATCAATGGTGCCAACAGGTACCGGGAGGGGTCAGCACCCGCCTACGCAATGTTCTATGGCGTATTTGTAATGAGGATGAAGTATCTCCCTTTATGTTGACCAAAGAAGAGTTTTTGGCCATAGATAACGCTGGGGAAAAAACATGGAAGGAATTCGAAAGGGCCAAAAGTCTCTGTCCGGAAGCTTCCGTTAAATAATATTAAGATGAAAAAAGAAGTTTCCTTGACTATTGTAGAGCATCAAGATTAGACTTGGTCCAAAGGGAAAGTTTCAACTCTGAATATTAAAGAGTTTTTTATTCGCTTATTGGTATTTTTAATGTGCTCATTATTTCCCAGTAGAATTGGCATACAGTGCCGGGCGTTTCTGATCGTGGAACATGGTAGACCACTACAAATAGATTGATATGAATGAAAAAAAAACGGTCGCTGAATTGACCATACATTACAAGAAGCAACGCTTGATGAGCCTGCTTTTTGATTCCACGGAAACGGCCGATGCCGTTATGGAAATATTGAACGGTCATCTCAATGAAAAGGGCAAAAAGGAATTTTCATTTAGCGGAGAAATCAAGACGGTCTATTCAGGGAAGGGAGTTGTTGACGAACTCAACGATTGGATGGACCATAAAATAGAGCCCAATGGCACCATACTCGACCTCATTAAAGTCTTGGATGGTTTGAATTGAGGTAATCTGAATTAGTCAATATTTAATCTGACAGTTACGAGTAAAAAAGTAATTTTAAAAGTAGATTAAGGTTTCCCTGGACAATTGAATTAAAGCCCCATACTCCCCCCTTTGTGTATGAAGAAAATTCCCTGTGTGAATAAATAAAAAAGAGTCCGGTTTCCCGAACCCTTTTAATATTCCCCATGCTGAGGACTAACCTTTCAGGACCTTGACCTGTTGCTGAAGTTCCTTGATCCGCTCCTTCAACCTTTTCTCCCGCTTTTTCCTGTCCTTGTCGTACCGGACCTCGATGGTTTCGATGTCCTTTTTATGGTACTCCTTCATGGCCGAATAAAAACTGATATTGGTCCAGTCATTGGTATGGTTGCTTTCCCCGAAATGCACCTGTTTGGTGAGTAGTAGGCGGATGAGCCTGTTGAGGGTTGCCTCCTTAAAGTCCTTCCTGAAATCGGCCACGATCTCTTCCCTGGACCTATTGCCCATATCCCCGAAGAAGTTTTGGAAATACTGGCTTTGATTGTGGTATCCGATATTGTTCTGGTACAGGGAGATGGCAAAGGCGGCCATTTCATCCTTGGACAGGGGTTTGTCCATATCGATATATTCGGTATCGCGTACCATCTGTACCACTTCCTCGAAGAGTTTGTTGTTCTCGATTTCCTTTTTGCGTTCCTCCCGACCATTGATTTTTACAATCTGTTCCTCCGGGGTGCATTCGTCCATCTTACGTTTTTCCAGGGGTAGGGCATGGTCCTCTTCCTCATCGGCAGTTTCCCTGACCTTTACGAAGATTTCCTCTGTGTGGTAGGAATCGGTGTGGACAAAGAACCCATTTTCAAATCCATGGTCTGAGGCGGTATCGAAACGTTCCTGTGCCAGCATGTGTTCCTGCATTGCATGGTCAAACTCCTGTTGTAGTTCATCTTCGTTTAGATCACGGTAGTGGTATTTTTCCTTGATGCTCTCCAGGGTCGGTTCCACGGGTTTTTCGATAATTTCCAGTTCATCGGGAAGGTGGACGGTAAACCCGTGTTCTTCCAAATGGGCGATGAACAACTGGTTGTGCTCTTCGTCCTTCCAATAGTACCTGATTTTGGGAACCAGTCGGAACCCTTCCTTTTTCGCTCTTTCGATGAGGTTCATCAAGGTCTTGGTCTTCTTGTTCTCAAAACAGGCCGTGCGGGTACAGACCATGTGGCCTTCCCCAAAGAGGTTGCCCTGGTTGGCGGCATTAAAAGGGCAGAGGGTACAGGACCCTGCCTTGGGGAGCAATTTGTCGTCGGCGAGGTCGAAGGGTGCCTTGGACAAATCAAAGGTCTTGTTGTCCACCATCCGCTTGACTTGGTTGGCATTGAACTTCCCTTCGAGACTTTCCAGCATCATCTGTTGTTCCCCGGGTTCAAAAAGCGCCACGGCCACCCCGAGGCCCAGTGACATTTCCCCAGTCCGGACAAATGCCTTGAACCCTTCGATCAGGCCTGCAAGTTTGAGCCGTTGCCTAACGAAGTTTTCCGAGCGACCCAATCTTTTGGCGATTTCCGTGGGGTCGTACCGATCCGTAAGGAAGGCAATGGCCTCCGCTTCCTCCGTGGGTTCGACATCCTTACGTTGTAGGTTCTCGATGATCTGTACCTCCAGGACATCGTTGTCGGCATATTCCCTGACCATGGCCGGAATGGTCTTTAGTCCAGCCAGCTGACTGGCCCGAAACCGACGTTCCCCCATCACAATGATGAAGTTCTTTCCAGTCTTCCGGACGGTGATGGGCTGAAGTACGCCATATTCCGTAATGCTTTGGGCAAGCTGTTTGAGACTCTCGCCGTTCAGGGTCTTCCTGGGTTGGTCGGGATCGATGGCGATTGATGCCAGATCCATGTCCTGGACCTGTAGGGGAATGTTCTTCCTCACATTTGTTTTGGTGTTGACCGGGCTGGTTTTTTTCCTAGCTGCGGTTCTCCGGCTTACCTTTTGTTTTGTTTTAGTTTCCATGATACATGAATTTATGGTTAAACAATATTTGAGGATGGCACTAAGCGGAAGACAAATTTTTGGAGTGGGAAGGAAACGGAATAAAAAGTGAGGGAAGAACGGCTTTATGCCGTCCCTTGTCCGAGAAAAGTTTGCGAGCTTACCTTTCGGGAATATTGTATGAGCATATATTTATAGTACTGTTTTTGCTTTTGGAATACTGGTAAAACAGCCCCTATATCCCATTTTTTTATGGAATAAAACTCCGGTTTTCATTTTGGATCATTTTGGGAATATTTAGTATATTGGGTGTTTGTTTTTAACAGCCTTATTCTTATTAAAGTAAAAACCGGTTATACTGGATGTTTCCAGTAAAAAGTCCCCCCTTCGCCTGGTTTGAAAAGGGATTTGGATTACAATAAATTTTATAGATAAAAAATTATGCCTTTTAGGTTCTATGGTGAGGCATAAATAGATAATGTTTCAGAATAAACTAATTGAGGTACTTCTAAAAAACGGCATAATGAATAAAAAGGCATTTTTCAAAGTAGACACTAAACTAGCTGAACTTCTTGGCGAAACATATCGTTCGACAGAAGATGCAATTAAAGAACTAATCGATAATGCTTATGACGCCGACTCAGATAAAGTTGAGATATCCTTGCCAAAGGAACTTACTCCTGACCCAAATATTATTATTTCAGACAATGGTTCAGGAATGAAAGAAAATGAAGTTCGTTCAGAATACTTAAATGTAGCCAATAGCCGTACCAGTAGAAAGGGAGATGTAACCTTCAAGAAAAAACGAAAAGTCAAAGGCAGAAAGGGAATTGGAAAATTTTCAGGCTTAATGGTTGCGGAAATTATGGTTGTTGAAACCTACGCAAACGGGACAAAGACCACATTAAAAATCAATAAATCTGAACTTGCGAAAGGTAATTATGATTTAGAAAAAGTGCCACTACCCATTGAAACAGAAAGATGTAATAAGGAGAAACGTGGAACGACAATTACACTTATAGGACTCAATCAAAATTTGGAATTTCCTAATGCAACCAGACTCGGACAAATTTTAATGTGGGATTATGGACGAGAACCTGACTTTGAATTATTCATAAATGGTGAAAAGCTTGGAGTTGAGGATTTGGCAGGTAAAACTTTTGAAAAAAAAATAACTACCAAAGAAGGGAAAAAGGCAATATTAAAATATACTATAACCCCAAAACCGATAAAACAAGCAGGAATTGTCACCCGTGTTAACAATAAGATTATCGGACGACCCCAAAATCTTCTTAAAGATGATGAAATTGTTCCCAAGAAATTAAAAAACAGAATTTATGGTGAATTAATTTGTGATGATTTAGAAGATGATGTAACCGCCGACCATGGGGCCATAATCGAAAATAGTAAACTTTATAATTCAATTATTTTTGAAACAACTAAAAGTGTAAAAATATCCGTTGATGAAGTTTTTGCTACGGATATGAAAATGGCAAGAGCTAGATATCAAAGAAAGATAAATAAAGAACTTGCAAAACTACCTGAATATAAACAACCATTTGCAAAAAAAGCCCTGTATAAGACCTTGGAAAAGTTTTACGGGGAAACAGAAGAGCGGATAAATACTGTCATTTCCGTTATGGTATCTGCAATGGAAAAAGACCATTATTGGGACATAGTTTCAAATATCCAAGAAACGGAAAATCACGATATTGAAAAGTTTGCAAGTGCACTTTCTGAATTTGGACTATTGGAAATGAGCATAGTTACAAGTCAGGCTATTAACCGATTGAGATATTTGGATGAATTATCTATTCTCATTCATAATTCTAACACATTAGAAAAAGATATTCATACTGCTTTGGAGAAAAGCACATGGGTTTTAGGTGAAGATTATTCTGTCCTCTTTTCTGACACGAACTTAAAGTCCGCAATCAGCAATTTACTTGACAAAAAATATAAAGGAAAAAATCCAAAAAAACGTCCTGATTTATTCCTTTCAAGGACAACAAATAAAAGATTATTACTTATTGAGTTCAAAAGACCAAACTTTACATTGACTAGAGACACTGAAAGTCAAGCTCAGAGATATATGGACGAGTTGGGGGAATATTTTGGAAATCAACCAATAGATATATTATTAATGGGAGGAAAGATCGATAAAACTATACGTGACGTTAAGGACAATATTAAATATATGACTTATCTCGACTGTATAAGTTCTGCTAGAAACAGACTTGAGTGGATGATTGAAGAATTGAAAAAGGAATAAAACACTTAGTTTAAAGATTGACTATAAACAATATGGTCTTACAATGAATATACAGGAGGTGAGAGATTAAAATAAGGTGCCACTGCTTTAAATATTTCTTCGGCACATCAATCATAGAGATCAACAACCTAAATAAGCAAGTGGGTTGTATTTTGTATAAGAACGCAAATAATTAACTGATTTGAAATGTATATATCCAAACTATCCATAAGGAATTTCAGAAACTTTAGTAATGCATCTTTAGACTTTAATAAAGGAGTAAATACAATAATTGGAGAGAATGGTTCAGGTAAAACAAATCTCTTTCATGCAATTCGAATAATGATTGATGAAAGTATGCCAAGAATTACAAAGTTATTTGAAACTGATTTTAATCGCTCTATTGGGGAATGGAAAGGTCATTGGATAATAATTCAATTAGAATTCCAAGAACTTGATTCAAGTGAGGAGGCTCAGTCTATTGCAATGCATAAAATTGGCGCTGCTGATGATTTTGATAGCACAAAAGGAACTTATTCTCTATACTTTAGACCACGAATCGACTTTAGAAGAAGTCTGTTTGAACTTTCGGAAGACGAAGACAAAACTGATGATGAACTAGAAAAAATACTGACTGGCATATCTCTTAACGACTATGAAACGGTTTTTGCAGGACGTGGCAATATAGATTTTTCAATTGATGATAATTATTTAAAATATGTTGGTGACTTTGAATCAATAACATTTCCAGACCCCGACGAAGAAAAAACTGATGTTTATGGAGTTAAAATGTATGGCATTTCGATTCCCAATGAATTTGCTTGCACATTTGCAAAAGCACTTAGAGATGTTGAATCTGATTTACGTTCGTATCGTGATAATCCACTACTTAATCTTTTGAGAGACAATGAAAAAAATATCTCTGTTGCTAAAAAGGCTGAAATTGAAGGACAAGTGGAGGTTTTAAATAACAACATTTCAGGACTTGATGAAGTAAAAGGTGTGTCAACGGGTATAACCCAAACAATTAAAGAAGCTGTTGGTGAAACATACGCTCCGAATGTGAATATAAAATCAGAATTGCCTTCTGATATGGAAAAATTACTGCAATCCTTAAAATTATGGGTAGGTGACCCTGACGAGGAAGGACATGAAGGACGATTGTGGGAATTGAGTTTAGGTGGTGCAAATCTTATATATCTTTCCCTTAAATTATTAGAGTTTGAAAAAGTAAAAAAAGAAAATAAGATAGCAAACTTTATCCTAATTGAAGAGCCAGAAGCACACATACATACACATATTCAGAAAACCCTATTTCAAAAATTAGACAAGCAAAAAACACAAGTTTTTATATCTACGCACTCAACTCATATTTCTTCTGTTAGCGCAATTAGTTCAATGAATATTTTGGGTAGAGGGAAGCAAAAAGCAGAAATTTATAATCCCTCAAAAAATCTTGATGGAGGGGATATAGTTAAATTGGAAAGATATTTGGACACAAATAGAACTAATTTACTATTTGCAAAAGGCGTTATTCTGGTTGAAGGTGATGCTGAACATATTTTGATTCCAGAATTAGTAAAAAAAGTATTGGGTGTTTCTTTGGATGAACTTGGCATTTCTATAATCAATATTGGAAGTACGGGTTTTGAAAATGTTGCACAGCTATTTCATGAAGAACGTGTTCAACGTAATTGTAGCATTTTGACAGATAATGACCTTTCAATAGTTGAGTTACCAGACTCTTTAATAGGTGATTCAGATTATGAAAAATCATGCAGACAATCTGAAATTTCTGGGAAAGCACGTAAACAAAAACTTGACGCTTATTGTAAAGGGAACAAATACTTACGACCATTTTATGCCAAACATACATTTGAAGTTGATTTTTTATTAGCTAATAATTCATTTGAAATTATTGCTACAGTTAATAAGGCTTATAAGCAGGTTGCTGACAAAAAACGAATTAAAAAACTAATTGAAGATAAAGACGTTGCAATTTCAGGTAAAGAAGTCTTGCGTTTGGCTGAAAAATTTGGAAAAGGATGGTTTGCAATAATGGTTTCGGAAAATATAGATAATATTACCATTATCCCAAAATATATCCTAAAAGCAATATCTTTTGCTTGTCCTTCTTTTAATACTAACACTTTATTTTCTATTGCTAAATATAGACTCAAAAAATTAGAGACGAGACATTTTGATGGTGATGATACTGACTATAAAAAGTTGCTTTCTGAGCTAATTTCATTTGACAATCAAATTGAGGCAATAGAGTTTTATAAGAAACAATTACCCGAAGATGTTCTAACCAAACTAATCCATTTAGCATATGCTTAAGGGACTTAATGAGCAACAGATTGAGGCTGTGGTTGAACAAGGGAATGTTCTTTTAACTGCTTGTCCAGGTAGTGGCAAAACTCGTGCTCTAACATATAAAATTGCATACGAGTTAGAAAGACTAACAAACTCAAAAAAAATCATTATTGCTGTAACATTCACAAACAGAGCTGCCGATGAAATAAAAAAAAGAATCAGAAATCTAAATGCAGATGATACAAATTTATGGGCAGGCACAATTCATTCATTTTGTTTAGAATGGATTTTGAGACCATATATGTGTTACTTAGATGAGCTTAAGAATGGTTTTTCAATATCTGATGAATTTAATTCTGAGAGATTGATTAGTGAATTAAAAGAGAAGTACGGTCTAGTTTTTTTTGATTCTGTTTCAACCAGGTATTTACCTAATGGAGAAAAGGAAGAAACGATTAATCGTGAATTGATTGATGAGTATCATGAAATACTATCAAACGAAAAATTGGTTGATTTTGACCAGATTCTACATTATTCACATAAACTGATTACAACATATCCCAAAATCTCGGAAACGCTAAAGAATATGTTTCAACTCATTTGTGTTGATGAGTATCAGGATACCCAACTTTTGCAATATGCCATACTTTCACAGATTATGAAAGGAGCTTCTGGAAGTTGTAAAATGTTTATGGTTGGTGATTCAGACCAAGCAATATATGGTTCTTTGGGTGGAGTAGCAAAGTCATTGGCTGAAATAGAAAAAGAATTTAAAACAACTTTTATAAATAAAGAATTGTCAGGGAATTATCGTAGTAATCAACAAATAATCGACTATTATAGGAATTTTCAAACATCAACAATAGAGATTAAAGCCTTTGGCTCAAATGCTGATGAATCAGCGATTATAACATATAATAAGACAGTACATAAAGATGAATTGGTTGAATATATTGTAAAGATAATTAGTGACAAGTTAGAGGCAGGTATTCCTGAACATGAAATATGTGTATTAGCACCAACTTGGTATATGGTAATTCCAATGGGGCGGAAATTAAAGTCTTTATTGCCTGATGTAAAGTTTGATGCAGTTGGTCTTTCTCCTTTGTTGAAAAACAAAGAAAACGTTTGGTTTAAATTTGCTAGATTATTTCTTGTTCCTCCATCTCCTAATACTTATCTTACAAGAAAGAGATGGGCAACTGAGCTTATCAATGAATTAAAGGATTATGGTGTTGTATTATTTGAGAATGACGATTTTAAATCAAAGACACTTTTAAAGAATATTAATTCAATAAGTTCTAAAGAAACTGAAGGATTGAATTACTTAAAGGAATGCTTCTTAAAATTATTTGTAATTATTGAAGTCGATTTTTCTTTGAATGAGCATTTGCAAGTGCAATGGGACTTTTTTTTTAAAGGAGCAGAAAAGAGACTTGAAAACCCAGATTTTGATTTAGCAAAGGATATCGAGAGCTTCAAAAAAATGTTTAAGCATGAGGAAGGTGTAGTTGTAAATACTTGTCATGGAATCAAAGGAGCAGAATTTGATACAGTAATTGCTTTTGGGTTATTACATGGGAAGCTACCTAATTGGAATGAAAGTACTGAAAATGCAGCGGAAAAATTACTCTACGTAATTTGTTCCAGAGCAAAACGTGAATTACACTTAATTTCAGAAACAGGTAGGACGACAAATTCTGGCAATTCATATTTTCCTACTAGGCAATTGAATTCTATAATTTATGAATATAACTGAATCGAAGGAATGGTGAAAAAAGATAAAATTAAGGGTATTTCAAGATTAAGTATTGTTAGGTCGCGCGGCTCGTTCTTTCTGGAATTGGAAGACTTGTTATAACCTTTCTTGTAGGCAGGTAAGCCATACACTCATCAAAGAATAACAGAAAAGGAGATCAGGCTATTAATCATAATAAAAGACTCTCGTGCCGATTTTTAGGTGCTTAATCAACTTATTTTCTAAAGCATATATGTATCCAAGAAAAGCTATTTAAACCAATAAAGTATTACCATTGAAAACTAATGTACAATATCACTTTACTTTCATCATTCCATAAGAATCTTGGAAAATGTAACCCTAATGAATTGTTCAAAATCATTAAAAAGATTGGGCCAGAAATTATTTTTGAGGAACTTTCCATAGGCACTTTTTCCAATGTGTATTCAGATGGATATATTCCAAGTACCATTGAGGCAATAACAATCAAAAAGTATTTAAGGGATTATTCTATAAAGCATTTTCCAGTGGATACCTATCCCATAAAAGAAACGGAACTTTTCAGTGGGTCTGATAAAATATTACAATCAAGTTTGGAATACAACAAACTATGGAGGGAGCAAGTATTATTGGTTGCAAAATACGGTTTTAACTTCCTGAATAGCAACACATGCATAGAGCTGTTTGATAAAATTCGAACAATTGAACAAAATGTTTTATTACAATTGAATAACGAAAAATTGTCCCGGGAATTTAAGTCGGAAATTGGATTGCATGAAAAGCGGGAAAATGAAATGTTACGAAATATATACGAGTATAGTAAACAGAATCCATTCAATAAAGCATTGTTCATCTGTGGAGCAACACATAGAAGGCCAATAATCCAAAAAGTACAGGATTTTGAGAAACGGGGAAATCCAAAATTAAACTGGACATTTTATGAGGGTCATCTATAATAGTAATTTAAGTTTAAGTATATGATTGATTGGAATTAATGAAATTTGGTATCCATTAAATTGTTCTGTTAAAATAAAGCCGTTATCTTTACAAAACCGGAAGGATTTCATCTTTCTTTACAGTTCATTTACATTACCGTCAACAATTCGGATAACAGACTATTTTGGGTTCTGTAAATTTCTGATATACAATACAATATAGTGGTGTGGCGTCATCCTGCCACCCCGACTTTTTCAGGACATTAAAATTTTAATTTTGATCCATTAAATAATTGAAAACCATAAAGATATATCTTTATGGTTTTTTATTTCCATATGAGAGCATAGTTCGGATCGATCCCACAAATTGATGGGAAGAGAAGCATATTTTATCCTTTGTTATATTTTCAAATTTATTTTGACTTCTAGTTGTATTAGATCACTATTTAAAACGGGCTTTCAGGTAATTGTGCAGGTCTTCGGCATAGTTATTAAAAAAAGTTTCTATAAGCACTTTATTCGTAGCATTTACCACGTTTCCTTCCGGGTCAAATACACTATCCGGATAAGCTTCCTTCAGGGAGTGTTTTTTGCGTTTGGTCCTGCTTCCCAATAGAATGCGGGATGCGGTAGAACCAGATGATAAATACGTTTGATCCGCAGGTTGCACATACTTATATTCATTAAACGGAACATCAGCATCGGAAGCGACATTATCATCCGGTGTGATTCTAAGCACGGCATTGTTTACAGAGGCGAACAGATCGCTCGTACTCATATCCAGCTTAATTGTCCCATCCTCTTCAGGTATGGCATATACATAAACCAACCCTACCAGGTCGGCAAAACATTGTTCTTTACTTCCGATAGTTGCAAAATCCCGGTATATGATAAGATGCTCATTGGTGTACTTTGGTTTGATGACCAATCCCGGCCGCTCTTTCAGGTAATCCATAATACCCTTGTGAAGTTCTGTTTTGCTTATCCCTTCAAAATGTAATATGGCATATGGATGATTGTTAAGGGGTTTGATATGGCCAAAATAAGTATATCCTTTTTCATTAAAGGAATTGGTACTTTTTTCAGCTACCAATTCAAAGTATTTTTCTTGTGCACCTAGGATACCCATAGATAAACAGAAAAAGAATAACGTGAAGAGTCTTAATTTGATCATGCTCAGTTTTGTTTATAAGTGTTGTCAAATTTCACTTCGCGGATAATGTTATCTTTGTCCGCATACACTGCCACTGTTTCCGAATAGGAACTGGACCACCGGGTATCCTCTGATTTTTTTTCTGCCACTACCTGGCCCCATCCGTTTGTTACCACATAACCCGGGGTGTACGTTCCTCCTGAATTATAGGAGGCTTTTTCATAAACAGCTATTTTTCCGTCTGCGCCATCGGTAACTACCCGGGTTGGTGGCCCCCAACTGGAGATTAGCTCCGACAATTTTGAGCCAATCCAGGAACTTCTGTTAAACGCTGCCCTCTTTGCTTGAGCATAAGCCTGGTCTTTTTTATATCGTTCTTCAATAGCAAAGCGCAATGCTTCGTCATTTTTTCTGCTTTTTTGTCCGAACACAGATGTGCTCAGAATAGAAAATGCAAGTACTAAAATTGGTTTAAAGATCTTACTGTTCATCTTACATCGTGATATAAATTTTGTATGAGACCGGCTTCCGGATGCTTTCCTTCCCTTGGCATTAATTTCCTGCTTTTAAAAGGTCCGATATATGTGATCTCTATGATTCTTCAAAAGATAAAGGGTTTGATTAACTATAAAAATATAAAAATTCTATTTTGAAAGGTTAAAAACTTTTAAGAATCCGTAAGCCCAATTGCATATTTCACTTGTTTTTTAAACATAACGATTTTTTGCACAACTGAAAAACATGATTTTTTATCGATTTTTCTGCAATCTATACTAATTTCGTATTCTACTTCTGCGTGTAATTGAAGAGACAGATATTTTTTGTACACATGCAGACGGCAGTTGGAATATGGTGCCTGTACAAACACCCGGAGAGATGACCTGAATGGCCGGTTTGCCGGAAGCAGCCCACTCCAGCCGTTTTTTGTCCGGCACCCGAAAAATAAGACGCAGTTAAAGTATACTAAAATAAGTGATTATGAATTTCGGTCCAATAACCTTGTGAGATAAGGTGACTCAGGACCTGCATCGGAAGGCAATCCCTTTGCAGGTGAAAAACCTACCGCGATATGACTAAGCCATGTAAGGTAATGAAATTGTGAACCCTTATAAGCAGTGATCTTACAAGGGTTCATCGCCGTTTCCGGTCTTTCTGGAGTCCTGAGCGGAGTGGAGTCTGGTGATATTTTTTTATTCTGCGCTCAGGTAAATATCATCCGCATACCAGTCATAATCCCTTTCCGTATCCTCCGGTGATGTATTGCCGAAATCTGCATCATCGCTCCGCAGTACCAGGATTTCGGATATCGATGACAGATCGGGGGCATTGAAATCGGCTAAAGGTATTTTTACATCGTGCCATTGTCCATCCCTTGCCATGCCATAGGTTTCATCGGTGGTACCGCTGTTGAGGGTGACCCAGTAATTTGTGTCGTTAGCTTTGATACGGATCCTGATATTTGATGTTGATGTCGTTTTCAGGCTGATATGATAATAGGAATAAGAAGAGGCATCTACATTTTCTTTGGGAAATAACGTGGCCATGGCCCCCCATGTTTGGGGACTGGATGAATTTGCCGGATCAAATTGATAATATAAAGCATGACTGCCATGAGCTGCATTTCCGACCTCGCTGACAATAAAATTAGCATTATTGACCGGTGGTATAACTGCCGGATTGGTTTCCGTGATCTCACGTTCGGTGTAGATGCCTAGTCCCACGATCGGCGGTGTAGTACCCCGAAGAGTGGCATGTATTTTATCCAGGTTGGTACCCCCTCCGGTAAAATATACCCGTAAGGTATTCAAACCTTCTGACAGACCGACTTCGGGAACAGTAATTCCGGTATAGGCAGACCATCCCCCGGTATTGCTGAAATCACCTGTTTCTCCAAGGTCAGAAACCGCACCGGTATTCCGGTCCACCAACTGAAGTTTAATGGAATGCCCTCCGGTATCACTGCCGGACGCTACCGTAAATTCAAAGTCATAATCTCCGGTTTCTGATACGTTCACGGTATAGTTTACCCATTCTCCTTCATTGGTATAGCCAATGTTGGTTACTGTTTCACCGACCTCGACATCCACTCCTTTATCATCCCGGTATATAGAACTGCCGTTGATGACTGCCAGATTTTCTTCCTCGGTATCATGATAGCCTACACCCTGGCCCCCCAAATCGAAATTTTCTGCTTCGATGATCCCTTCTATTTCGACAGGAGTACCTCCGAAAGGCAGGGGATGGGCAATACCCCGTACCGTAATGGTAAAGGTCCGGGTATCGATAGTATTATCGATGTATTTTACGATGAGTTGAGCTTCAAATGTTCCCGGTGTAGCATAGGTTACGGAGACTTCCGGATTGATGGATGTAGCGGGCGAACCACCCTGGAAAGTCCAGTTGGTAGTCAGGGCTTTGGTGGAGGTACTCGTAAAACGGACAGACTCCCCAAACTCTATATCGGATTCCGATGCTTCCGCAATGGTTTCTCCTTTGTCAAACAGGGCAACCTCCCGGATATCATCTTCACAGGAAAAGGCCAGAAAAAGGCAGACCAGGATCAGGTACCGGTTTTTCAGAAGTATGTACTTTTTCATAATTACAATGAGCTATGGTTAGTTTTGTATAGTTAATGTCCCCGGAATGGATAGTCCCGAAGGAGTTATGATGATGGCAAATATTGGGATTTTATAAAACAAAAAGGAGCCTGATCGTTTTTCTTTAGGGGTAAAAATGTATTTTTTTTCCGTATCCGGGCTGTAAATAGGCAAGAGACAGGTGTAATATAAAAAATCTTGTTTTGGCGCTATTGTTCATCAGCCATTCAGGTGATTACCATATCCGGCATTTGTAAACAACATGTACGTTTTTACCCCTAAAAAAAGATATATAAGACAAGCGGCAACTGCAAGGAGTGTTACTTTTGCAGGAATACAGGATGTACTGTAGTGTAAATGTAGTGAAGGAAAGGAAAGGAAAGGAAAGGAAAGGAAAGCTTCTCTCTGTTATCCCTATCAATATATGGAGAGACTAAAAAAATCGTATTTTTAGCCAGGTTGGTCTGGAATCAAAGTTCACCTGCGCCAATGATAATTTAATAGTTCTCAAGTTCGGGCACAATATGCTTCGTTTGATTAGAAACATAATATACCTGTTGTTTTTTGCCGGAGGTAACTGTATCCTCCAGGCACAGGACCCCGCTTTACACTTTGAACATATCAGTTACGACGAAGATTTTTCACCCAGTATGATTTCCTGTCTGGCTCAGAGCGATAGGGGATTTGTCTGGATCGGGACCGAAAACGGATTATTCAGGTATGACGGATATCGCTTTTACCGGTATATGAGGGATAAGAGCCAGGGAAGCCTGAGTAACAACCATGTAAATGTGATTTTCGAAGACAGCGAAGGGTTGTTATGGGTAGGTACTAATCACGGAGTTAACCTCTTTAATAAAAACCGGGATAATTTTTCCCCTGTCGATGTCTCTATGACCAAAGGAGGCAGAAACTATATCAGTTCTTTTGTCGAGGATGGCGATCAAAACGTATGGGTGGGGACTTTCGGCGGTGTAAAAAAACTGAATAAAAAAAACAAGTTACTTGACAATATCACCAGCGATTCTAATTTTACACTAAATAAAAGCAGGGTACTCTCCCTGTTTTATGATAAAGATTACGGAATCCTGGCAGGTACGGCACAGGGGCTACAATGTTTTGATCCGGCAACTTCAGAACTACGGGAGCTTCCGGAAATTTTACGTGAGAACAAAAAGTTTTTAAAAGCCAAGATTTGGAAGATCATAAAGGAACCCGATGGCGATCTGTGGTTCGGGACGGAAACAATGGGGACATTTTTATATTCTCCGGAGAAAAAGACTCTCGTTCAATTCATGCATCAATATGATGACAGCACTTCTATTTCTTCCAACTGGATCAATGATATCATTGCGATTGATGACAATATCTTATGGTTTGCAACAAAGGACGGACTTAGTGTTTACGATCAGGCCAAAGCGGCTTTTACACAGTATAAACATCATCCGCTCAACAATTCCAGCCTTACTGATAATGATATCCGGTGTTTTCTGAAGGACAGGCACGGCTGTATCTGGGCCGGTACCGTGGCCGGCGGGATCAATTTCTACAATAAAGCCAATTCGAACTTCATCAATGTTGGTGAGACCATTGGACAGGGTTTCGGTTTGAACAACTCCATCGTGCGTGCCCTGGCCAGGGAAAATGACCATGCACTGTGGGTGGGGACCTATGGCGGAGGATTGACATATATCGATTTTAACCGGCGCAGTTCTGTCTCCTATATGATTGAAGATAAGGTTGATAAAAAAAACAAAAATGTAATCACAGCCCTGGAGCAGAAGAACAGGCACCAGCTGGTATGTGGTACCTTTAACGGTTTATATACTTTCGATAAGAGAAACAAACAATTTACACCGGTTCCTCTTTCAGCGCATGGGGGTGTGGAAGACGAACGTCCTATTACGTCCTTACTGGCAGATAATGGTGATATCTGGGTGGGTACCGATGGGAATGGCCTGAAACGGGTATTGAAAGATGGTGGTGTGGAGCACTATCTTCACGAAAGATCTCCGAATTCGCTTTCCGATAATTTTATCATGGACCTGGAAAACAGCAAGAAAGGAATCTGGATATCCACCCAGAACGGTCTGAACTATTTTGATAAGTCCCTTAAAAAAGTGACCAGGATATACAGAACGGGAGGCGGACCATTGTCTATAGGCAATAACAGTTTAACCGTTTTATTCACCGATTCGAAAGAAAGGCTATGGATAGGGGGGGATTATGACGGACTTTTCTGTTTTGACCGTGCCTCGGAAACATTTTCAAGGCTTAATAAAGAGAAAGGGTTTACCAATGCAGCCATTAAGAGTATTACCGAAGACACTGGGGGAAATATCTGGGTCAGTTCCGAAGATTTCCTGTTTAAGATCAGCGTAAAGGATTCATCTACGGCCTTAAAAGAAACTGACTTTAAGATTGCCAAATATGCTGATAAGGACGGGGTTTCCGTAAAGCAGTTTTCCTATAATACCGGTCTCGCACTCAATGAAAAGCAACTGGTTTTCGGTTCCACCCGGGGACTGACTGTTTTTGAACCCGATAAGCTGTACAAAACTCCTAATGATAGTGAAATAGTATTTACAACGCTTATCATTAATAATGAGACCATAGAGCCTGGTCCCGGAAATGCCATACTGAAAAAGACAATTTCGGAAACTTCGGAAATTACGATCAATTACGACCAGGGCTATGTGGGGTTGGAATTCAGCAGCCTTAATTTTATTAATCCCGGAAAAAGCAGGTATGCCTATAAACTGGACGATGATTTGCGAAAAGACGAATGGCACGATACCGGAACACAGAACAGGATCAATTTATCCAATTTGAATCCCGGCAATTATTTGCTATCCATAAAGTCTACTAATGAGGATAACAATTGGAACCCCAGGATAAAGACATTGCAGATCCATGTGCTACCGCCCTGGTGGAAAACCTGGTGGGCCTATCTTGTTTATTTTTTGCTGCTGCTGTCCTGCGGTTTTACTATCTTCAGGTTTGTGAGCAATAGGGTAAAACTAAAAAGAAAGTTGTTCCTGGAGCATGTAGAAAGCGAGCGGAAGCAGGAAATGCTCAATATGCAGCTTAATTTCTTTACGAATATTTCTCATGAGATACGAACTCCCCTAACCCTTATCAAAGGCCCGATAGAAGAACTGCTGTCCGTTTCCGGAAAGGACCCTAAAACAGAAAGTAAGTTAAAAACAATTCAACAGAATTCAGACAGGCTATTGAAACTTGTCAATGAACTGCTGGATTTCAGGAAATCCGAAAAAGGACTCATGCGCATTCATTGCAGAAAACAGGATATTGTGTCCTTTTGTTTTGAGATTTACGAATCTTTTAAAGAACTGGCAGCCAAAAAGAACATAGAATATAAATTTGTGTTGAATTCCAGTTCCGTACAGGTGTATTTTGACAGGGACCAGCTGGAAAAGGTTATTTTTAACCTGCTTTCCAATGCTTTTAAATTTACCGGGAAGAATGGAAAAATAGTATTCGCTGTGGAGCAACCCGCGCAGGACGGGAAAAAGGTTCTCATTAAGATAAAAGATAACGGTATAGGAATCCCGGAGAATAGCAAAGACACTATTTTTAATCGTTTTTTCCAGGTAGATAACAGGGGAATCCACAATATGGGAAGTGGTGTTGGCCTGGCACTTTCCAAAACCATAGTGGAACTTCATAAAGGCGAGATCACCGTGCCCGAAGAGAAAGAAAGCTGGGCCAATACCGTCTTTCAGATCGCTTTACTGCTAGGCAAGGACCACCTGAATGCCGACCAGGTCAGTGAAAGTGAAACCGATGTATATCACACTGTTATAGATGCAGAGAATATTCCTTCGAAAATACCGGGATCGTTTGAAGATGATGTGGATGAGGAATTTACTTTTAACGATTTCGATCCCGGCAAAAAAACAATTTTTGCGGTAGAAGATAATGATCAGGTAAGGAGATTTATAACCAATATTTTATATGAAAAGTATAATGTAATGGATTTCTCAAATGCCGGAGATGCCATTTCATATATGGAGAAGGAAATTCCCGATCTGATTATTAGCGACATCATGATGCCGGAAATGGATGGTTTGCAGTTTTGTAAGCATGTGAAGACCAATGAGAGTACCAATCATATTCCCGTAATATTGTTGACAGCCAAAGCCTCGCTGGACAATAAGATTGAGGGACTGTCTACCGGGGCGGATGCTTATATTTCAAAACCTTTCAGCACAAAGATCCTGATGTTGAGTGTTCAGAACCTGCTCAAGTCCAAAGAGGTTTTCCGCCAGAAGTACAGCGGTAATTTTATTTTCGATTCAGATCTGGATACACTGACGACTCCCGAAGAGTTATTTCTCAAAAAGCTCATGAAAATCATCGCGGAGAATATAGAGAATCCCGATTTTGATGTAAGTATGCTTGTGGACAAAATCGGGATGAGCAGGACCGTACTTTACAAAAAAGTCAATACCCTTACCGATCATTCCGTGGCCAGCTTAATCAAACAGGCACGTTTGAAAAAGGCGGCGGACATTATTTCAAAAACAACATTTCCCATTTCTGAAGTGGCATTTATGGTGGGCTTCAATGACAGGAAGCACTTTAGCCGGGAGTTTAAAAAAGTGTATAAGGTTTCTCCTACTGCTTATAAAGATTCCGGATACACTACAGAATAGCTGTTACCGGGCAATACGGTTTTAAACATCCTTTGAAAGGCTTTATCGCTAAAAAGGATGTTTTTTGTTTTTACTAATGTATTGAAAGTTATGGTTTTATATGTATAAACACATTTTTACCCCCACAAACGAATATATAAATCCCCCATGCAAAAACGGAATGGACCATATTTGCGTATCGATTAATCAACTTTACTGAATAATGAAAAACCAAAACCAGAAAAATGTTCTTTTACAGTTTGCAGCTTATCTGCATTGGGGTCTCATCGTTTATGTCTGCCTCATATGTACGAATACTTACGCCCAGGGGAATACAATCACCGGTACGGTGGTAGATGATACCGGTTTGCCGCTTGGAGGTGTCAATATTCTGATCGAAGGTACGACAATAGGTACACAAACGGATTTTGACGGGAATTATGCCATTAGCGTATCGTCGGGTCAGAAACTCATATTTTCTTTTGTAGGGATGAAACCCGTTTCCGTAACCGTGGAAAACCAGGACATCATCAATGTGACACTGGAAAGTGATTCTCTGCTGGACAATGTAGTCGTCATCGGGTATGGGACCAAAAAGAAAAGCGATGTGATAAGTTCCGTAGCCAGGGTGGAGACCGAAGACCTGGTTAAAGTCGCTACTTCGGATATCGGGGAAATGCTGCGCGGAAAAGCGGCAGGGGTACAGGTAACCCTGGCCAGTGGTGCCCCCGGAGGGTCATCTACCATTCGTATAAGAGGGCAACGTTCCATCACCGGAGGTAATGACCCTATTATTATTGCGGATGGTGTAAGAATAGGAAGTATTAACGATATTAATGCCAATGACATCGAATCGCTGGAAGTTCTCAAAGATGCTGCAGCCCAGGCTATTTACGGAGCGAGGGCCTCAAACGGGGTGATTCTCATCACAACCAAGAGAGGGAAGGAGGGTAGAATGAGCGTATCCTACAATGGCTTTTCCGGCCTTCAGACCATCAACAGGAACTTTGATATCTACAGCGGTGAAGAATTTGCCCGGTTAAAACGGGAAGCATTCCGGACGAACAACGGGGGTGTCTACCGGCCGGATGCGGATATATTTTCTACCCTGGAGCTGGAGAGTGTAGAAAGCGGGAACTATATCAATTGGGAGGATTTGATACTTCGTACGGGACAGACCCAGAACCACGCCCTGAGTATTTCTTCCGGTACGGAGAAATTCAGTATTTTCAGTAGTGTTAACTATATTAATACCAAAGGTGTTATACCCAATTCCGATTACCATAAAGTAGGATTGCGGCTGAACGCCGACCAGAAAATCCGGGACTGGTTGAAAATCGGGTTGAACACTTCCTTTCAGTTTTCCGGGACCAATAATCCGAATAACGGCGGGGTATTACTCAATGCCATTACTACGGCACCCCTGGGGCGGGTGTATAATGACGACGGTACCCTACGCTGGTTACCCGGCGGATTTGAAGAAAATAAAAACCCGCTGATCGATCTGGAGGAAACAACCAATCAGGTCAGGAACAGGAACGATATCTTAAATGTTTTCGTGGATGTCATGCCTTTCGAGGGGTTCAAGTACAGGTTAAATGCCAGCAGGCGATCCTGGAATTACAAGAGATATTCATACAATACCTCAAGGTCACTGGCCGGGATAGCTAAAAACGGGCAGGGAAGTGGCGCCATCCAGTTTCAGGATAATGTAGAATGGCAGATCGAAAATATTCTGACCTATGATTTCAATATAAAAGAAGTAAACCATTTTGCCATTACCGCAGTACAGAGTGTTTCCGAAACGGAATATAATAATTTTGTTAACGAGGCAGACAGGATTCCCAATGATATTCTTGGCATTAAAGGTCTGGAAGGTGCATTTTTAAACACACCCTCCATTTCCGGGAATAAGAGGGGTATCGTCTCTGCGGTGGGCAGGATCGAATATGATTACGATAATAAATATTATTTTACAGTTTCCGGAAGGGCAGATGGTTCTACCGTGTTCGGAAAGAACAACAAATGGGCATTTTTCCCTGCGACCAATCTGGGATGGAATGTACACCGGGAAGATTTCATGAAGAATATCAGTGAGATCAACAATTTGAAATTGCGGTTCAGCTATGGAAGTGTGGGGAATGAGGGGATCAGCCCGGGGCAGAGCCAGAGTACTGCAGACCAGAGAGGTTACGTTATAGACGGAAACCGCGTTTCCGGGTATGTGCCGGGTACTACATTACCCAATCCCGATCTGAAATGGGAAACTTCCACTACTTTTAATGCGGCCATAGATCTGGGGCTTTTCAATAACCAGATTACTTCAACAGTAGAATATTACAATACACGGACAAAAGACCTGCTGGTGGCAGAAGCACTGGATCCTTCTTCCGGCTATACCTCAAAGCTGACCAACATAGGGGAAATAGAGAATGCGGGAATAGAGGTTACACTTAATGCGGATATTATAAGGAAAGAAGATTTTAAGGTAACACTGGGAGCTTCTTTTACAAAAAATAAAAATAAAATAATCAGTCTTTACGGAGAAGATGCCGACGGTGACGGGAGAGAAGATGATGATGTACTGAACCGAAGGTTTATCGGGTATCCCATCGGTGTTTTCTACCAGTATAAACCCGTGGGAATATTCCAGGAAGGAGAGAATATTGCGGGTTCGGCTCAGCCCCTGGCCCTTCCGGGCGATATCAAACTGCAGGATACGAACGGAGACGGGGCTATCAACGACCAGGACCGTGTCATTACTTCACAGGCCCCGGATTGGTTCGGAACACTTTCCCTCGGTGCCGAATATAAAGGTTTTGATATGTCTGCCGATATATACACGGTGCAGGGAGTTACAAGAAATAACCCGTTCCTGTACGGCTACCAGGAAGGAGGGTCCCTGAGAGGGATCAAAAACGGGATCAGGCAAAATTACTGGACCCCGGAAAATCCCGGAGGGGATTTCCCGAGGCCCAGGGAAGGAAACGATCCTGCCAACATCTATTTCCTTGGATTACAGGATGCGTCCTATGTAAGGCTACAGAATATTACTTTGGGATATACTTTACCGGAGGAGGTACTGACCCGGTTCGGGCTGAGCAATCTTAGGGTGTATACCACAGGAAGTAATCTGGTAACGATCACGGATTTTCAATCTTTCAGTCCGGAAAGAACCCCCAACGAATACCCGGAGCCGGTGACGGTAGTAGTCGGACTTCAGTTCGGGTTTTGATACTAACCATAAAAAACAGACAGATGAAAAAAATTAAATATATATTCTTTTCTTCCCTTTTAGCGGCATTTTCATTGGTATCATGCGAATCATTCCTTGAGGAAGAAATAACAGATGAAGTTTCCGTAGATTTCATTTACAATTCACCCGAAGGACTCGAAGTGGGGGTAAATGCGCTTTATAACAGGATGCGGGTATACAATGCTCCTTCCAGGGATAACAATAATCTGAAATCCAATGTGTTTTTCCTGGCCGCGACAGACCTTGGTCTGCACAGGACCTGGTTCACCCCGTACGGCCCTACCACACATACCCCTATGGTATTCCCGGCAGATAAATGGAATAATGCTTACCGTATTATAGACAGGGCCTCGGCCATTATTACCAGTGCCGGGAATATTGAAATGGAAGAGACCGCCAAAAATAAATTGGTGGCACAGGCCAGGGTGATCCGGGGCGAATTGTACCTTGACCTGATCAGGATGTACGGAAACATTCTTCTGGACACCATCCCCACAACTCCCCAGAATATTGACGATCCCGTGGTCTATGAAGCAGCCACGGAGGAGGCTGTTTTCGGGGTGATAAACGAGGATCTCGATTTTGCCGTCCGTTATCTGGACTGGCAGGTCCCGAACGGACGTTACGGGCAGGGTGTGGCCAGGCATTTACGGGGAAAAGCTGCAATGTGGACCGGCGACTGGGAAGAGGCGGCAGGACAATTTGATACTATTATAAACAACGGAACGCACCAGCTTGTGGGCATAAACCAGGTTTTTGGTGCCGATGTAAATCATCATGAGGCCCTGTTTGTCTACCAGAAAGACCAGATGCTGGGTGATGAAGACGATCTGGCAGGAGGCGGGGGGTCCTGGCTGGGAAGTGTGTTTAATCAGAGGTTGTATGAAAAACAGTCCGGGGAAGTTAACGGACAACCAGAAGTGATTATTGACGCTGACTATGGCGGGCAATCCCTGGGATGGTTTTTTCCAAACTCCTATCTGAACGGGCTGTACGACAAGGAAAACGATCTCAGGTTTTCCACATATTACTGGCCCGAAGACTACAGGGAATATACCGTAAATAATCCGGAGCATCCGAATTTCGGACAACCTATTACCGAGCCGGAGGATAATTACAGGAGATTTCACTGGAGCCTGAAAAAATATGCCGATTTTGAGACCAAATTACCCAACACCAACGAGAGTTATAAGAACTATATGTATTACAGGTTTGCCGAGACCTTATTACTGGCCTCAGAAGCATACCATAACCTGGGTGAAGACGGTATTGCCCTGGAATATATGAACAAGGTAAGGCGCAGAGGATATGGTCTCGATCCCGATACTGTTGCTCCGGCTGTGGATTTTACCTCGTGGACACTGGAAGACTACCTGGAGGAATCGGCCCGGGAACTCGCTTTTGAAAATAACCGTTGGTTCCTGCTAAAACGGCTCGGTATCCTGGGAGAACGGGTTTCACTGTACTACAGGAACGGCGATAATTCAACCGCAGAAGCCAATGACGCAAATAACAGCGAGACTCCCTGGCAACCGCATTTTGTCAATTGCCCCATACCACAAAGTCAGATAGACATCATGGGAAGCAGTGCATCCCAGTTCAATACCGGTTATTAACCGCGGATGGAATTTAATGATTTTTAATACAACCCATAAATTTTAGAATTTAAAAGTACATCTTATGTTGAGAATAATAATTTTAGCCCTTATCGCCTTTACCGCATTTTATGGCCAGGGGTATGGTCAGGAGACGATTCATAATGTATATGGCAGGACTTTTCTGAGCCTTAATGGCCCGTGGAATTATATTATGGACCCTTACCAGATGGGATACCTGGATTACAGGCAAAAGCCCTTTGACCAGAGCAAATCGGGAAAAGGAGGTTTTTATGATAATCTGACCGATGTGGACAAAAGTATGAAAGTAGAATACGATTTTACGTACGCTCCTGCCTTAGAGGTTCCGGGAGACTGGAATTCACAGGAGGAAAAACTTTCGTTTTATGAAGGCACGTTGTGGTATAAAAGGGATTTTGTCATTTCCCCGAAGAACAATAAACGCTACCTGCTTTACTTCGGGGCGGTAAATTATGAGTGTCATGTATATCTCAACGGAAAAAAACTGGGAGTTCACAAGGGTGGTTTTACCCCCTTCCAGTTCGATGTCTCCGGAAAACTCAACGACGGTAATAATTTTGTAGTACTGATGGTGGATAATACCCGGAAAAAGGATGAAATCCCCACGATCAATACCGACTGGTGGAATTACGGAGGGATCACCAGGGATGTTATGCTGGTTGAAACCCCGCCGGTCTATATTGAAGACTACAAGGTACAATTGTCCAAAGACAACAAAGAGTTTATCGAAGGATTTATCCAAATGAAGGGAAACCATAAACCGGAACATGTCGTACTGGAGATTCCGGAACTTGGAATAAAATCATCGTTTACGACAGATAACCGCGGACGGGCAACATTCAGGTTCCGTACGAGGAAAGTGGATTACTGGTCGCCCGAACATCCAAAATTATACGATGTAACCATAACTTCCGGAAGTGATAAAGTCCATGATAAGATAGGTTTCAGGACCATTCGGACAGTAAACAAGGATATCCTGCTCAATGGCGAATCCGTTTTCCTGAAAGGAATTTCCATACATGATGAAAATCCGATCCTTGGCGGAAGATTGCGGTCCGAAGGTGATATGAGGATGATGCTCAACTGGGCCAAGGAACTCGGATGTAACTATATCCGTCTGGCACATTATACCCACAATGAAACCATACTTCGCCTGGCCGATGAGATCGGTTTGCTGGTCTGGGCGGAGATCCCGGTATACTGGACGATATCCTGGACTAACCCTCATACCTATGCCAATGCCGAAAATCAGCTTGCCGTAGGTATAGACAGAGATAAGAACAGGGCCAGTATCATCATCTGGTCCGTAGGGAATGAAACCCCGGTTACCGAGGAGCGGAATATCTTTATGGGCCGTCTCGTCGACAAGGCGAAAAGTCTTGATGATACCCGATTGGTGGCTGCGGCACTGGAAGTAGAGCGGGAAGGATATACGATTAAGGTAGAAGATCCTCTCGGCGATAAACTGGACCTGGCAAGCTTTAACGAATATGGAGGCTGGTATTGGTCTGCCCCCAAGGAATTACCGAAGTACTCCTTTGATATCAGGTTTAATAAACCGGTGGTAATCTCGGAATTCGGGGCCGGAGCACTGGCCGGGTTTCACGGCGACGAGGATACGGTCTGGAGTGAAGAACACCAGGAACTGGTTTATATCAACCAGATTAAAATGCTCGAAAAAATGGACGCCCTTCGTGGCATGACCCCCTGGATACTTGTCGATTTCAAGTCCCCGCGACGGCAACATCCCGTTTATCAGAATTTCTGGAACAGAAAAGGACTGATATCCAATACAGGGAAGAAGAAAAAGGCATTTTACGTACTGCAGGATTATTATAAAACCAAAACAATGGGAAAAACTAATTAATCTTCTTGAACATTCTTAAAAAATACACCATGAAATATAAATTCAGACTTTTCGCATTAGTAGTCCTCCTGACGTCCTGTTCCTGCTCTCAGGATGAAAGGATAGTCTTTGTAGACGGGGAGCAGCCCCTCGAGCAACCTGTCGATTCGGCATTTCCCACCGCACAGGAGATTATCCTGGACATGAAAGCCGGGTTTAATCTGGGCAATACGTTTGATAACGGAATTAATGCAACTTCATTTTCGGGAATAAAACCTATTGTGGACCTCTACACGAATGCAGGGATGAAGCATATGCGGATTCCTACCACCTGGATGGACCGTTTTGAAGATCACCTGGCGGACAGTGAAGGGAATATAAATATAAACCACCCGAGATTTCTCGAACTTGTTCAGGTAATCGACTATGCGATTGAACGAGATATATATGTGATTCTGAATACACATCACGAACATTGGCTCAAGGATCATTACGACGGATCTGCCGGGTTTGATAATAAATTCCGGAACTTGTGGAGCGGGATCGCGACCTACTTCAGGGAATACCCGGTAAACCTCGTTTTTGAGGTCCTCAATGAACCCGAGGGGAATCTGGGAGAAAACGATGGTTCGGGCCCTTTTCCCGATCCCACCGATCCTACTGCACTCGAATATACGAGAAAAATAAATAAAATAGGTTATGACGCTATCAGGGCCACCGGAGGAAATAACACCACCCGTATTATCATGGTGGGGACCAACGGGCAGGGAAATGCGTTATATATCGATGAAGTTTATCCGAACAAGTCCAGTCTTCCGGGGGAAGGGGCAGACCCGTACCTGGCTATTCAGGTCCATAGTTATTCGCCCTGGTCTTTTTGCGGGGAAACAGGGAGCAATGCGGCATTTCCCGGAAGTTCTTTCTTTGAAACAGGAATTCAGGAGGTCAGCGTGCATTCCACCTTATTGGGTGTTCCGGTGAATTACGGTGAGTTCGGGGTAGGGAGAAGCAGTAATACGGGCGAACGCAATACTGACCTGGTCCGGGGGTATTATAAAACAATGGCCGATGCCATATTGGGGCAATCCATGTCCTACTGCGTATGGGACGACCGTGGATGGTTCGGGTTGGTTAACAATTCCGGTACTGAATTTACCTATGGCATAGTGCCTTTTATGTTACAATAATTTTAGCCGGAACAAATTTTGTCCTGGATTTCCAGGGAGGATTGAGTATCACTGCTCCCGATCCCGATTATCGGGATTATTGCAGTTGCTTTACTTTCTATAAATTTTTTACCACTGATTCACGAATCTCTATATATAATCTATAGTAGTGTAAAAAAATGATTCGTGAATCCGTGGCAAACCGACTTTCAGTCTACCACAAACCTATGGACTTCAAGTCTGTGGTGTAGTGGTATAGCGTATCTTTAAGAAGTTTTTGCGGTCACTTCAGTAATTTGTCACTCCCTTACAATTGAGTTTGGAAAGGATATACCCTTCGTTGATATCATAGGTAATACAGGACAATACAGAGTTCTCCTGGCGGATTTTCCGATAATTTTTTAGCGGCAGGCCTATCAGGTGAGCTATGAGAAAACGGTTTACGGCATTGTGGGCAACGACCAGGACATTCCCTTCCGGATGATGGGTATGCAGTTCTTCCATAAAGGAGGAGAGCCGTTGTATAAGTCCCGATGCCGTTTCACCTGTTCCCCCGGCGGGATGGTTTTCCGGAGCGGTATTCCAGTTATGCCACAAGTCAGGGGCTTCGGCGATAAATTCGCTCCGGGTCTTTCCTTCCCAACGGCCGAAATCCAGTTCTGTTAGCCTTTCGTCTACAAGTATTTGCTGGTCCGGGGCAGCGGTAACAGCCGTTTTATATGCCCGTTTGAGGGGAGAACAGTAAACCGCCTCAAACCGGATGTTCCGGATGAGGTTGCGCAGGTTTTCGGCTTGCGATATGCCTTTTTCATTGAGTTTCACATCTGTTTTTCCGCAGTATCGGTTGCCGTCGGCATTGAAGGGGGTTTCCCCGTGCCTTGCAAGGTATATATTAAGCATAGTCTTCTTGTTTTATGTATTTTTTTGTTTCCATCAGCCGGAGAAACTGTTCGTATTGCCTCTCATAAGCTTCATTCAGTCCGGTATCGGGAAGAACTTCTTTTTCCATTCGTATCAGTTCTTTCCCCGCTTCCGTAAGCGTCCCGAAAAAAGTTTGTGAAGCGGCCAGGACCGCGGCACCGAAAGCCCCGGATGTGTATTTCATTTTGTATACAGGTAAATTCAGTACACTGCTCCTGATCTTGAGCCATAACGGGCTGTTACTGCCCCCTCCGGCGGTATAGACCGCTTCAATATTCTCTCCGGACAGTTTTTGTGCCAGGGTATAGGCCATTCGTTCTACAAAAGCTACCCCTTCCATATTGGAGGCGTAGAGAATGGCCCTGGAAATATCGTCCGGGCTAAACCCGACAGCCTCGGGGGCTATAAAGGGAAAGCGCTCTCCCTTTTGTACCAGGGGAAAACTCATTTTGCCTGTAGGAATATTGTCTGCAGCCTCTCTTTCCACAAGGTCCAGCCCCTTCCCGAAATCGCGGCTCACCCAGTCGGCACCGATATTCCCGGCACCGCCGGGCATCCAGTAGCCCTGCGGATGCTTATGACTGTAAAATCTTCCGACCGGATCGATCATCTGCTTTTGGGTAACGCCCTTGATCACAAGCGTGGTGCCGATGGTGGTATTCCACGTCCCCGGGTAGATGGCTCCGGAAGCGATCTGGGAAGCACAGCCGTCAGTAATCCCCGTCGTTACTTTCGGGCGGTTCTTAAAACCGAGGGCTTGTGCGGTTTCCGGGCTCATGGTGCCGATAACCGTACCTGACGGAAGCACTTCCGGCATCCATGCCCCGGAAAGCCCGAGTTCCGAAAACAGGTATTCCGGCCAAATCTCGTTTGCAGTGTCGTATCCCGATTTCAGGGCATTGGTATGGTCCGTTACCCCCCAGACGCCAGATAATTTACCCGTGATATAGTCAGCAGCATGAACCCACCGGGCTATGCTTTCCGTCTTTCCGGGGTGATTTTCGGCAAACCAGATCATTTTGGACAGCCCGCTCGAAGCGTTAAACCCGGTATAGCCCTTACTGTTTTGCCGGGCAACTTCCATACAGCGTTTTCCCTGTACGGCCGACCTTTTATCACTGTACATCAGTGCCGGGTGCAGGGGCCTGTTCTCCCGATCCAGGGGGATGACCGTTCCCGAGGTAGAGGTAACGGAAATACTTTCTATACTGTTCTTTATATCGTCATTGATGTTCTTTTGTATGAGATAGCGGCAGCAGTCCCACCACATTTCCGGGGATTGTTCCTGCCGGGAATCTTCGGTGAGTTTAAAAATTTCTTCTCCGTTAACCACCTGGTTTCCCGAAATATCGGTTACGGCTATCCGGGCACCCTGGGTGCCGATATCAATTCCTAAAAAATATCGCATGTTTTTTGCTGGTCTTATCTGATAAAAGTTTCTCTGGTTTGTCGCCACGCCTCCGAAACGGATGCGGGTACCTTGTTTTTCGGAAAATATTCGGTAATGGAATCCTCCGGGGGCTGTACCTTCAGTCCGTATGTCTGGTTACAACAATAAGCTGCCCCCGCTATTGTGGCGTGTTCAGAGCCGGTGTGTATCCTTATTTTTTTCTGTAACACATCAGCCAGGATACGGGCAAACGTAGCACTCTGAAATCCGCCGCCACATCCCCAGATATAGTCTTTATCATGGCCGTTTACCGATTGCAGGTAGTTGTAGTTCTCCGCAATGCAGAAAGCCATGTCCCACAGGGTGGCCAGCATAAAATCCGACCGCTTCAGGTGATGGGGAACAGGAGTGATGAACCGGAATCCCCCGGTAGTGATCGCACTTGTTTCGGAAGCAATGAGGGATCCCAGCGAGGCTACACACGACGGATCGTTGTAAGGACTCATCTCTTCTTCGATGCGGGCGTATCCGCAATCGGGATAGAACAGGGATTTTAAGCGCTGGTAGTTAAGGCCCGTGACCCCAGCGTTGGTTTCCAGTACAAAATGATCGGGGTCGGTATGCCTTCCGGTCCAGGTTTTCATTTGCGGATCGAGCGTGTAGGAGGGAAGCAGTTTTACAACGGGGGTCGTGGTCCCCGCCACAACGATCACATCATCGGTCTCGGGCCGGGTGCTGTGAATGGCCAGTTGGGTGTCCGCACCGCCGACGATCACTTCGGTTTCCCCGGAAATACCGAGTTTTTCCGCAATTTCGGGCAAAACGCTGCCGAGCAGGGTCCCCGATTCCCTCAGTGGGGGAAGGATACCGGGGTTGATGTCAAATTCCCTGCATAACCCGGCAGACCATTGCCTGGCCGAAATATCATACAGTAGTGTTTCGGAAGCCTGGGAATGCTCGTATCCCGCGACCCCGCAAAACCGGTATTGCGCCCAGTCGCTGATACTCATACATGTTTCCGTGGCGTTGAACAATTCGGGGCGTTTCTTTTTAATACCATACAGTTTTAATGCTGAAAAAATGGAACCGGGAAACCTTCCGCAAAGACGGTATATCTTTTCGGGGTCGGTGATGACCGATTCCCATTCCCGTCCCCTGTGATCGTGGTTGGGAAGCCCGATAAGGCTACGGCCTTCCCGGTCGGTGAGAACGATACCCTCGCGCTGGCTCGATGCCGTTATGGCCCTGATCTTAATATCTGGAAAGCGGGACAACAGCTTTCCGGCCAATGTCATGATCTGCTCCCACAATTGTTCGGGATCGAAATAAAGGGCTTCGGGATGGGTATCATCCCGGTGATAATGTACTTCGTCGCGTTCTATACCGATTAGTTTCCCGTGGGAATCGATCAGGGCTACCCGTACATTTCCCGTTCCGATATCGGTAACCAGGTAATTGAATGTTTTGTCGGTATTCATCGGTTAAACAGCTTTGGTTTTAGTTTTTTGAAAGGTTTCGAGCAATCTGGCATTCATGATAAACGAATGGTGATCTTCCACTTCATGCGTGGCCCCGGCGATATGTGGGGTGGCAAAAACATTGGGCAGGTGGATGATCCTGTAATCTGTTTCGTCCGGAGGTTCATGGTCGAACACATCCAGGTACGCACCGAGGATGTGCCTGTTTTCCAAAGCTTCCAACAGGGCCTCCCGGTCTACTACGGCTGCCCGTGCCGTATTGACAAAAACGGCATCCTTTTTCATTTTATCGAAGAGACGTTTGTCGATCATGCCTGTGGTCTCGTCATTTACAGGCAAATGTATGGATACAATATCGCTGGTCTCGAACAGGGTTTCGAGGGAGACGCTTTTATACAGCGGGTTATCTGTAGACACATAAGGGTCGTAATACTGGATATGGCATGGAAAAGCGGTGGTCATTCCGGCGATCTTCCGGCCGATGTCGCCGAATCCTACGAGTCCGATAGTCTTATTAGCCATTTCATTACCCTTGAACTGCAGGTAGGACGTATGTGCCCCTTTTTCCCATTCTTCACCTTGCAGCCATGCGACTGCGGGTACCACTTTACGCAGGAGGGTAATGACCCCGGCCAGGAACAACTCGGCCACGGCCTGTGCATTGCGCCCGGGGGTGTGGAACAGGGGGATGTTCTGTTCTTTGGCTTTAGCTACCGCGACATTGGAAGGGGTGCCCCGGCAAACTCCGATGAACCGGAGATTCGGGAAACTTTCGATGACCTTTTCCGAGACCTCGTCGTGTTCGGTGATCAGGGCATCGGCTCCGTGTTCTTTCAGCAGGTCCAGGAGTTCCGTTTCGTTGTAGGCCCTTCCGTGGGGCTTCCAGGGTTTATATACGATCTCCCCGAAGGCATTCCTGAGTTCATTTAAGGCTTTTTCATGATAAGGTGCGGTAATCAATAATTTCATCTGTTTATTTTTTATTTGTTTTTATAGGTCAGATGGAAATCGGAGATTGGCTTCGCCGATTTTTAATTTGGCAAGCAAATTTTCAATTTCACGAACTCCATCCATTAAATGTTTAAAACCGTAAGTAATGCCCAAAGTAATCATATCGGTTAGTATGCTGATTTTGCTTATGGGCATTTCATTTTATCCAGATTTTAATTAAATGTATAGTCACTTTTGGACCGGCGGAAAACATCAGTTTATTCTGCCGGCCGTATGGCGTTTGTTTTTGTGATTCCCGAAGCGGTTTTTGCATGCTCCGGAAGAGTTATAAAACAGGTCAGTACGGCGCTTAAAAAGTAAAGCCCGGCCAGTATCCATACTACGCCTTCATTCCCGAGCGAGCCGATAAACAGTCCTACAATGGCCGGGCCTGCAAAAACCGCAAGACCGGCTCCCAGGTTTAATATGGACATGGCTGCTCCTTTGTCTTTTTTGACCAGGGAAGGGACCAGTGCCGACAAGGGGACATACCCGGCTAATAAAATGCCCCACAATATGCCGCATAGCATCACCGGCCAGAAACTGTTTCCGAACAGGACCGGTGAATAAAAAAAGAGCAGCGTACTGATCCCGCAACCCACACCGCCGAACCACAGCACCGTATTACGCCATCCGAACAGGTCGCCTATAAAGCCGAAGATCAGGTTAAAGGCAATATTGGCGGTAAAGATCGTTCCCCAGATCTGGAGCCATTCCGTGGTGGTAAAGCCATACCCGGCCAGATAGGTGGGAATAAATACCGGAAAGGCAAACTGGGCAGTGGTATTAATGATACGGACCACTCCTCCGACAAGGACTTTCGGTTGCTCCGTGACTATGGTCAATCCTTTTATCAATTCCTGTCTCCTGGTGTTTCGCTTTTTGTCGTCGGAACTTTTAAATTTGTCTTTGTTCATGATAATAGCAAAGAATGCCCCGACCAGGACCCAGAAAACGGAACTCCATAAGGTGTTCAGATAACCGAGCTCCCTGATGGCCCAACTGGAGTAATAGGCTCCGAGGACATTCAGCCCTCCTGTAAAGACAAACCAGAACCAGCCTACGGCGCTTCCCAGCTTCTTCCGGGGGCTGCGATACGTGATCCATACCAGGAACGAATACGCAAAAAGCGGGTAACCGAACCCCCTGATAGTATACATAAAAAGCATGATACCGTAATCCAGGTCGGGAAGACCGTATCCTACAAAACCGATCGTTCCGAGAATATAAAGTACAACACCCGTTAACATGGTTCTTCTGGGACCGAACCCTTCCGCCAGTACGCCGGAGAACCAGGAAGATACGGCAATGGCAACCCCGTACATGGTAAATAGGGTAGCCGAATACTGCATGGATATTCCCTTTTCGATCAGGTAGGGGCTGAGCCAGCCTTGTTCCACACCGTCTCCCATCATAAAGATCAAAACTCCCAGGTACCCCCAGGCGAGTTGTTTGGGCGGGCCGGCCTTGTTCCACAATGATTTCAAAGAAAGTTTTGGTGGTTGATTATAAAACATAAGTTATGATTTAGTATTTCATTCTTTTATTTTTTGGGTTTTCCAATAATTGTATTTGCTGCTTTTCTCCGGGTATAGCATTTTGATGGCTTCGGCAACTTCGGCAGGGCGATCGGTTTCGATAACATCCGCCCCGTCTTCCAGGATTTTCCGGTACGCATCCACACGTTTTTCCATTTTATCGTAAACAGGTGCAGCGCTCACCATGATCATCACACCCCTGCGGTGGAGCAGGTCGTACAGTTCTTTGTTTGCTTTCGTACTTTTTGCCCCTACATAAGCTATCAGGACATTTTCCCATGGAATACCTGCCTCTTCATATGAGGCCAGAGCTTCTTTGGTCTTTACGAAAGCAGAAAACATGCTCCGGTTGTCGAAGTCGTAAAAGAACCGGGCTTCATCTGCATTATGTACCGTAAAGATCACATGCGGAAAGGCATTGTGTTTTTTTACCAGTTCCGCTTTTGTTCTTAAGGGCACGTCCTTGACATCCAGGTTGATCAGAGTTTTTCCCTTACTCCATACGATGGCATCTTCGAGGGTAGGGATGGCATAAGGTGTGATATTACCTTCCGTATCCTTTAACCGGAACTTTTTAATCTCATTACGGGTATGATCCCTGAGTTTGCCTTTCCCCGTAGTGGTGCGTTCCAGGGTTTTATCGTGCAGCAATACCGCCTGGTCATCTTTGGTCATACGGGCATCTATTTCAAAAATGGCCGGGGTTTTACTCAGGGTGTATTCCAGGGTAGCGATACAGTTTTCCGGGTAACCGGCCCGGGCTCCCCCGCGATGGGCGCTGATGATGGGAAATACGTTTTCCGTATATTGAAAATAGGCCCTGGTGTCCGATACTTCTTCAAAGCTCAAAGTGTTTATCTCCACGGTTTGTGCACGCGAACAAAAAGACACGAGGAGAACTGCAAAAATGGAAACGGATTTTAAATACATTTTTATTTGTGTGAGGGGTTATTTAATATCGATTGTCAATTCATTTTCGGTTTTTCCCGTTTCAGAAACCAGGATATTGTTTTCGGTGAGCCGAATCAACCTCCAGTTTTCCGTATTTTTAACAAGGGCATCGGTTTGTACCTGGATAATTTGATTATGCGTACCTGCCGGGATTTTTTTAACAATACTCTTATGGTGGTGCCCTCCGACTATTAATTTGCATGATGGGTTTTGAGCAATGACCGTATAGAGCTCATTGTTTTTATACTTTTCGTCTTTTGTACCGAAGGGAATATGCATAAAAATGATCTCGATATCATTTTCCGATGCATTCAGCTGATCTTTCAACCAGTAAAGTTGTGATTTATCGAGATAAGGAACTATCCTTGTTTTATCCTCCGGTGAAAACTGGTAAAAACTGTCATCCAGAAAAATGAGCCGATAATCGGTTTGCCCCGCACTGACCATTTTGCTGTAATAGGTCCCATTACTAAAGCAGGGAATATTTTTGATCCATAAAGACCGTGCACGACCAGAATGATTCTGATTGTGTAAAAGTTTATAGTCCCGGCTGTTGTCCCAATCAAATGTAAAAATGTCGTGATTGCCCAATGTTAACAGGACGGGGATCTGATAGTCGTTGAGCAATCCGGAGAATTCTGCCGGCTGAATATCTATTGTGGTGCTGTCCACGGTTTTTGATTCAAAAAAGTCGACCAGGTCTCCCGTAGCAACGACCATGTCACTGTTTGTCCTGTCCGGTATGGTTTCAAGGAAATTCCTCAGACGGGTTTCACCCATATCATATTGCTTCTTTTTCCTGTATTCCATCATCTCGGGGATATAGGCATACGGATTGAAGATCACGTGAAGATCGGAAATATGAAGAATTGACAGGGTATCTTTCTGGGCCGGTACATTTCCATTCATCAGCAAAAAAGAGAAGATCAAAACCGTCCTTACTATTAATGGTATTTTAATTTTTTTCATGTGTTTAAGGATTGTTTAGTCGGTTTTATTAGTTTCTTATGGCGAAAAGATTTGGGAACGGACCCCTCGTATAAAGTTAATCCAGCAAAACATCCGCGGATACGAAATAATGGTCGCTCGGGTACCTCCCGTCAACATGGTCCCGGATGATGGCGGCATCCTTCACCTGCCATCCGGTCCCTCTGGTGTAGATAAAGTCGATCTTACGGCCTTTATCTTTTTTCTCATATGTATCGCCCTTGAACAGATGCACCGTATAGCCGGGCTCCGCATTGCCATGAATGGCAGCATACGTATCATTCCAGGCGGCATTCCTGATCATACGATGCACTTCGTTTTTTGCACTGGAATTGAAATCTCCCGCGAGTATCTGGGGAAAATCGGGCGGATATTGCGTGGCTTCGTCCGTCACTACCCTGATCTGGCCTTCCCTTGCCGGTTGGCTTTTATGGTCCAGATGGAGGCTTACCACCCGGAATTCCCGGGAGCTCGCCCGGTCTTTGAGCCGCACCCAATTAGCATTCCTGGCCCTGGCCGAATTCCAGGAAATGCTTCCGGCTTTTAGCGGCGTTTCGGAAAGCCAGTATTGCCCGGCCGCCACCAGTTCGAACCTTGTATTGGAAAATGCGATGGGGTTCTTGGCTATGCCGTGGTATTCTCCATCCGTATGGACATCCATTTCCGGGCCTTCGAACCCTATAATGGTAAAGTCCGGGAAAGCTGTTTTGAAATCGCTGTTCTGGACTTCGAGGACTTCCTGTAGGCAGATAATGTCCGGTTCGTGATTTTTAAGAATATCGAAGAGCAGTTCTTTCCGGCTGTCCCAGTCGTGCCCTTTGTCTGCATCTGAAGACAGGGCCACCCTGATATTGGCGCTGATCACCTTAAAGGCGGTCCTGCTTTCCTGGGCAGAGACGGAAACGCAGAACATCAGCAGGAGTATTCCGACCGGGATCAGACATAAGCCCCGGTGTTTTGTTATGTACAACTTCATAATGTTTGCCGGTTTAAAGCGATTTCTTCATTCAGGTAAGCCCCTTTTTCCAGGAGTTCTTTTTGTACGAGGCGGACATCAAGAGTTGAGGGTAATACCCCGTTGCGAATGGCGAGCTTTGCGGCTCTCCCGGCGGCTTCTCCCATGGCCATGCAGGGTGCCATGACCCTTATGGCGGACATGGCTTCGTGTGTCGTGGAGATGGCCCTTCCGGCCACCAGGAGGTTTTCGATACGTTGTGGCACCAGGGAGGCATAGGGGATGTCATAACAGTCCCCGCACCAGGTCAGGGTACAACCGCCGTCGTGGGGATGATGCAGGTCCAGCGGGTAGCTGGCTACGGCAATGGCATCGTCGAACCGCCTGCAGCCGAGCACGTCTTCACTGGTCATTACATATTTGCCCACGATCCTCCGGGTTTCCCGGATACCGAGGAACGGTGCCATTTTGGTAAAGAATGCCTTTTCGAATCCCGGAACGTATTCTATGAGGTATTTCTGAATGTCCCTGATCTGTTCCCGGCCTTTGACTTCCCCGTAGGTCAGGTCTTCCGGTTTTGTGCCGTCCACACCGTGTACGCTGGACATATTGATCCATACCTCGCCTTTCCGGAGCCCCGTGATGATAATAGTCCTTTCCGTATTGAGCGTAAATCCTTCGTTGCGGGCCTTGTTCATCAGGTCGCGGAGTCCCACGACGATGAACTGGTGGTTCTGCCCGAAGTATTCCGCAGGTATGAAATCGGTGAGGTAGGTGCGGTGTTCGTTGGCGATGCTCATCCGCAGTTTCTCTGTATCCACGCCACCCATACAGAACATGAGGGTAGGGGGCTGCATCCCGCCTTTTTCATTGCCTTTTTCGCAGGGAACACCGGCCCGGAAAGCAACGTCGGCATCACCGCTGCAATCGATGACCGTTTTGGCGAGGATGGCTTCCCTTCCCGCCTTGCTTTCTATGATGATACCTTTCATCCGGTCGTTTTCCACAACGGCATCTACAAAATAGGTGTAGAGCAGGACATCCACACCGCTTTCCAGCAGCATTTCCAATGCCGTATTTTTTACGGCTTCGGGTTCTACCAGGGTGATGCTCATGTGCAGGGGGCAGGGGCGGTGTTCACTGGCAGCATCCTGTGCGGCCAGCCTGTCGATGAACTGCTGGGGAAGGCCCTTGATGATCTGGTTGCCCTTTTGCCCCAGGAATCCCAGTACGGGAAGGCCTATGGTCATATTTCCGCCCAGGAAGCTGCGGTTTTCAATGAGTATGACCTTTAAGCCGTCTTCGGCTGCGGCCTGTGCGGCTGTAATTCCCGAAGGCCCGCCACCTACGACAATGATATCTGCTTCCGTTCTTATGGGGATCTCTTTTCCTTTTTCTGTTATATATTTCATAATATGTCAGTTATTTAGTTTTTATCAGGTGATAATGTTGTGTTTGGTCTTTTTCTTTTGATACCAGAGGATAACCGAGCCCAAAAGCATAAGCCCTATGCTGAAAGAGAGTACAAGCACCGCTTTTTCATCACCTGACAGGGCTATCAGTGCCATAAGTATGGCTACAATAATGGAAGACCATGCACATAATCTGGCAGGCAGGGCAGAAGCATTTGACGATATGCCCTCCGTATATGTTTTCCGGCTATGTTGTACTTTGTCCCAGCCAGGGTTGGTTTCTTTGCTGAAAATCTCACATATCACCAGAAGTAATAAGGGTAGCAGGGTTCCCACGATGACTTCTGTCAGGCGTTCATGTCCCTGTACGACAGAGGCCATACCGGAGAGGAAGGCGAGTCCTGTAAGGAATCCGCCTTGTTGAAAGCCAATCCTGACGGTCAGGCCCAATACGATGCTTGTTATGGTTACGGTCCATGCCGTACGGATACCGATTTTCCTTGAATACAGCCCCCAGATGGTCGGTAGTACTAGAGGCCCGGTAAGTATGGCCACGGAAGCCAGGATATAGCCGGTATAGGTGCCCAGGGCGGGAATGAGCAGTGCCCCGGCTATGATGATCGTGCCGAGAAGCAGGGTAAAGGTCCGGCCGGCTTTTACGAGTTCTTTGTCAGTGGCATAGGGCCGGAAAATACGCTGGTAAAATTCCGTGGTAAACGCCCCGGCAAAAACATTGAGCTGGGTAGTGGCCATGCTTGCTGTTGCCGAGCACATGGCGGCGATCATCAGCCCGAGCATGCCTGCCGGAAGGACCTCCTGACTGGCGAGGATATAAGCCTGTTCATAATCTGCATCCGGATTGAGAACACGGTAGGCCATAGGAGGGATCATCCAGATAAAAGGGCTGACAATGTAAAGGATTCCGAAGAGATAGGTTGCTTTTTTGGCATCCTTGCTGTTCGGCACACATACAAACCGTTGAACATAGGCCCATTCGCCCCCGATCTTAAAGAAAAAGACCACGCTCCAGCCCAGTAGAAAATACCAGGAGAACTCACTGTTGACCAATTGGGTAAAGCCGCCCGGGGCGGAGCGGAATAACTCCGAAGGCCCGCCGATTTTAGACAGGATCAGGGGCACCACGATGAGCACGGAAGCTGAGAGAATAATAAATTGCAGGGCATCGGTCATCAGTACGGCCCATAGTCCGCCTCCGAAAGTGATAAGAATTACGAGAGCACAAAGTATCAGGGAAGTAAAAGTAACTGAAAGGTACCCGGTTTCCGGGTCGGCAAGCAGATGTCCCCCCGGCAGGGGAACGAGTGCTGTGATCACTACGGAAAGGGCATAAACGGCCCCGCCCATGGTAAACAGTCCTACCAGTCCCTGCAGAAGGGTATAAAAGTGCACCAAGGACTTGCCGAAGCGGTCGTTGAGGAATTCTGCTGCGGAGACGTAGCCGAATTTTTTCCACCTGGAGGCCAGGAACCAGCCTGCAAACAGGGCGGCAATACCGATAACCGTAAGGATGGAAACGCTTACCATGCCGAAGCGGTAGGCTATACCGCCCCAGACCACAAAGGTGCCTGCCGAGAAGGTGGTCATAAACGACGAGAGACCGGAGAGCCACCAGGGTGACTTTCCGGCCGCAGCGAACATTTCGCTGGTGTTTTTCAAACGGGAAAAAATGCTTCCCATTCCTATAAGGCCTATAAGGTATATGACTAATACTACAATATCTATTGTATACATATTTTGTTTATGGGTTCGTCATTCTTTTATTCTGGACATTTTCCAAAACCATTAAAAATAAGTTTTAAATCGAAACTTATCCTGTGCTTAATAGCCGGGGTTTTGTTCCAATGCCTCATTGGTTAAAATATCTATATTAGGTATCGGAAACAAGTAATCCCGTGACGGATTAAAATTCCTGGTTTCCACATGCCTGAGATCAGCGCCGTTCGGTACGTTGGAATAATCGGGTGTTCCGTACTCGTCGATCTCCGGTGTACCGCTCAGAAATTCGTTGGGAATCCTGCCCAGGAACGGCCCGGGCATAACATCTTCGGCGATCCTCCACCGCCGGATGTCAAATAGCCGGAGCCCTTCGTTAGCCAGTTCGTATTTGCGCTCCTTTCGCACTATGGAACGTAGCTCTTCCTGTGTTTTACCTGGTGCTATGGGCGGCATGTCCACACCCGGTCTCTGCCTTACCTGGTTTATCGCATCGTATACCGAATCATCCAGTTCGCCGGCCTCGATCTTTGCTTCGGCATAAATAAGCAAAACTTCGGCGTAACGTATCAGGATGATATTGATATGTGAATTCGTATCATCGGGCATGTCTTCAATGTCCGTATATTTTCTCCACAAATATCCCGTATATGTGGCATAGGCATGGGAGGCATCTATATTGTTAACCCTTGTCGGCGGATTAGTATTGTAATTCCAGACCTTTGTGCTGTCGTCATGGGTCTCGAACTGGTATCCGAATAAGACCGATCCCGGGAGAACAACAGTCTCATACAAGCGTGGGTCGCGGTTCTCAAACGGTTTTTCCGGGTCGTACAGTCCGGACTTATCAATGGGGAGTCCGTCGCTGGCTTCGTAGGAGTCCACAACGGCTTGTGAGGGGACTTCGTTGGAAACTCCGCCTGCCAGACGGGAGGTCAGATAGTTGGCTGTTGCGTGGGTCATGACTCCCCTTAAATATTGCAGGGAGAATATGATCTCGTCAGAGGTCTGACCGTCATAGGTAAAGAGTTCTCCGAAGTCATGGTGTAATTCATAACCCAGGTCCATCACTTCCCTGGCGGCTGCGGCGGCAATATCCCATTTCTCATTATACAAAGCGGTTCGGGCCTTTATGGCCAAAGCTGCTCCCTTGGTAGCCCTGCCGTGGTAGGCATCATCGCCATACCGTTCCGGGAGATCCGAAGCTGCTTCGGTCATTTCCTGCATTACGAATTCCGCGACTTCGTTTTTAGGGTTCCTGGGCACCTGGGCTTCTTCTATGGTTTGGGTAGCTGTTATCAGGGGAACATCACCAAAAAGTTCGATCAGGTAATGATAGCACAACGCCCTGATAAAACGTGCTTCGGCCCTGGTCCGATTATATGTTTCGGCAGAGATCTGATCTTTCAGCTGGTCGATATTGTCCAGAAGAAAATTGGCACGGCCTATCGCCTGGTAGAATTCCCTCCAGAATATGAGAACAGAACCGTTGTCACTCTCATGGCTGCCGTTTCCGATATGCTGCATTTCATGATTGCTCCTGTTCCAGCTAAGGTCCGTTGTGACATCCAGTATAACCGGCCAGGGACGGCTTGATTTCGGATTGAAATTCAGGGCCTTGTAAGCGCCAAACAGTCCCATCATCAATTCGTCTTCGTTGCTGTAAAAAGTTTCCGAAGACGGCCCGTTCAACGGGTACCTGTCCAGATACCCGTCACTGCAGGCTGCCAGGCAGGATACCAGACCGGCTGCAAAAAACCAAAATTGTATTTTTTTAAACATTTTATGCAATTTAAAAGTTAATGTCCAAACCTATATTGTAAACTTTTACCTGCGGGTATACATCCCCTCTGCCTATCGGGGCTTCCACATCATATCCTTTCCAGAAATTATCAATGGTAAACAGGTTCTGACCGGTAGCATACAGTCGTATTTTGTTCATTCCTATTTTCGCTGATATCTTTTCGGGAAGGGTATAGCCTATCTGGATGTTCTTTAGACGTACATAAGAAGCGTCTTTCACCCAAAAGCTGGAGTTCTTTTCATTGTTCGCCTCGCTGATGGTGAGGCGGGGAAATGCGGCATTGGTGTTTTCGGGGGTCCAGTAGTCCTTGTGCTGCTCCTGTACCGTTCCGCCGTTAAAAAAGGGCATGATGCCCTGCTGGTACAGATATCCGTCTGCCTTTCCCACGCCCTGAATAACAGCATTGAAATCGAATCCTTTATAGGCGGCATTCAGGATGGCCCCGAAGGTATATCTGGGGATGGTGCTGCCAATAATCACATTGTCGTCGTCATTGATGATACCATCCCCGTTCTGATCTTTGTATTTGATGTCGCCGGGAGCCACATTACCGAATTGTGCGGCATGGTTCTCTATTTCCTCTTCCGACTGGAACAGGCCAAGTGATTCCAGGCCCCAGATAGAATTTATGGAATGACCTTCCCGGCTAACAGTCAGTCCCGTACGGTTTACCCCTTTCAGGTCTACCACTTTATTTCTGACATCGGAAATATTGAGGTTGACATCAAATTGAAAGTCTTCAATGGTTTCCCGGTAGGTAACACCGACTTCCCAGCCTTTGTTGGTCACCACACCTGCATTCTGGGTAGGGGCGGCCAGACCTATGGTCAGGGGGATATTGAGGTCGTACAGGATGTCCCTGGTCTCCCGGGAATAGTAATCTGCGGTAACAGACAATTTGGAGAACAGTGTAAAATCGAGACCGAAATCGATCATTTCGGTGGTTTCCCAGGATATTTCGGAATTGGCCATGGTATTTAAAGCGGCTATGTTCACAATTTCCTTGTTAAAGCTATACGTACCGATATCTATCGAAGTCGTAAAAGGGTAGTTCCCTATATCCTGGTTGCCCAGCATTCCCCACGAGCCTCTTAGTTTCAGTTCGGTCAGGGTATTTTTTAATGGCTGCATAAAACTTTCTTCTGAAATTCTCCAGCCTACGGATACCGAGGGGAAAAAACCGTATTTGTTGCCTTTGGAAAAACGGGACGAACCGTCGTAACGACTGTTTATTTCCAGCAAATACTTTTGTTTGTAATCGTAATTTATTCTTCCGAAGAAAGATTGCAGGGCCCATTCTGCTTCATTTCCTGAATTCTGCTGGTTCAGGGCGGACCCGGTGTCCAGTACGGGATATTCCGGCAGGGGAAAGTCATCCCTGAATGCGGAAAGGTACTTATTCTGATAATCCTCGCGGGATGCTCCCAGCAAGACTTTGAAATTGTGATCCCCAAACGTTTTATCGTAGGTTGTCGTGACACGGAGGTTATTGTAAAGTGACCTGCTGACCTCTCTGGTCAGTGTACTTCTGGCCGGGGATGTATTGGCCACGGTTCCGTCGGGATGATAGGTATCTATGGCGCCGTAAAATTCGTCATTACTGTATTCCGCAAACCTCGGGGCTATGGTAAGCGAAAGTTCCAGGTCGTTGACGGGCCTGTAGTTAAATGAGGAATTGATCTGTATCCTGGGGTAGCTGCTGTTCTTCCGGAGACCGCCCGTTCTGCTGAAGGCAATGGGATTGGCCCCGTTCCAGCCTTCACCGTAAGATCCGTCCAGGTTGATCCCCGGTTGATTTGCGGGGATTCGGTTCATCCAGTGAAATACGCTCGAAGTGCTCCGTCCCGGTTCTTTTGTCTCTTTGGCCAGGAGCTGCAGGTCGATACTCATATCAAATTTCTCGGAGAAATTTATATCCATGTTGTTCCTGAGGGTCAAACGGGTAAAGCCCGAGTTTTCAATGATCCCTTTTTGGTCGAAATAGCCGAAAGAGGTCATAAACCTGACTTTACCTCCGCCGCCGCTAACCGTTACAAAGTGGCTGTTCATCAGCCCTGACCCGGTAAGGACCTCCTTTTGCCAGTCGGTATTGGGGTATGTATCGGTATCCACTCCTCCGTCTGCAATATATTCCCGGATCAATTCTTCCGGATACAGGGGCTCCCTGCCCGTATTTACGTAAGCCACATTGGTAAGCCTCATATGGTCGATGGCATCGACCATATCCGGGAGATTTGTGGGGTCCTGCCAGCCTACATATCCCTTATAATTTATGGCGAGCTTGTCACTGTCAGATCGTTTTGTAGTGACCAGGATTACCCCGTTGGCGGCCCTGGAACCGTATATGGAAGCCGAGGCTGCATCCTTTAATACGGAAATGGATTCTATATTATTCGGGTCCAGGTCATTGAGATTTCCCTCAACGCCGTCTATCATGACTAGGGGATTGGCACTGCTCAGGGTTCCGATCCCCCGGATACGTATGGCTCCGGCATCACCCCCGGGCCTCCCCGAAGATTGTGTTACCGTAACACCGGGAGCCAGTCCCTGTAATGCGGCCGAAGCCTGTCCTACGGGCCTGTTGGAAATATTCTGATCGGAAATTTCCGAAACCGAGCCGGTCAGGTTCACCTTTTTCTGTTTGCCGAAGCCTACTACAACAACCTCGTCCAGGGAGGTGAGGTCGGGGGTCAGGGTAACCCCGATCTCCGAGCGCGTTCCGACGGTCACTTCCTGTTTGGTATATCCCATAAAGGAAAACACCAGTACGGAACCATCCCCGGGTACTTTCAGGGAAAAATTACCATCAAAATCAGTGGCGGTCCCCGTAGAACTGCCTTTGATAAGTACAGAGACTCCGGGGAGCGGTACGCCTTCTTCGTCTTTTACACTTCCGGTTACCGTGCGTTCCTGTGCAAATCCCGGCACAGCGAACAGGCATAGCAGGAACATGAAAGAAATTTTCAGCGATTTTTTCATAGTTCTGGTTTGTTAGCGATGATTGTGTTTAGTTATTTAATTAAGGTTCTTTAATTATACAGGGAGGTGGTAAATTTGCTGTCTTCGTCTTCTTCCAGGATGTTGGCGCCCGGTCTCGGGGCAAAGGTGCGGATGCTCAGGGTCCCGTTGGCCAGGTCGAACCGCATGATACGCATGAGCCCGTTTCCACCGTTCCGGTCATTTTCGGTATAGGGCGGGTTCCTTCGCGACTGGTAATCGCAGAGATAGGATTTGATGACATGGCCATTGTATTCGTCCCTCCTGAAGCCTTCGCCCGAGACATGTCCTCCCAGCATGAGGAATACGTTGTCGTGATGTTTCATTCGTTCATATATGACCTCGCCCTGGTTGGAGAAAGAACTGGCTACACTGTTGTTTCCCTGTCCGTCAATGATATCGCTGTTGCTGCCGGAAGGTTTCCGGAGCAGGCTGTGGCTCACCACGATGACCTTGTGACCGGGATGGGCCGATATGACCTGGTCTGCCCAGTCCATGACGATGGTCTCGCGGCTGGAACTGTAGAATTCCTGGCCGGGAGAGTTGAATTCCAGGTATATGACGAGAAAGGATTGTCCGGCCGCCGTAAAAATATCATAGTGGTTGTCATTGTTATTGGAACTGCCTTGCGCACCGCCGTACCAGGGGAAATTCTCCATGCGGTCTCTTCCGAAATAAACACCGTAACCGTGTGCGGTACCGGGGGAGGACGGGTTGCCGTAAGGCGTCTGGTCGTGGTTGCCGACAGCTATACCGTAGGGAATATTGTCTTCTTCAAGCTTGTAGAGTTCTGTCGAGGCGCGTTGCCATTCCACATCGTTGTCCGTGCTGCCGTGGTCTACTACATCGCCCAGGTGTGTAACGTAAGCAATTCTGGAGGTTTCCCGGTTGCGGCGTATCCAGGCGATCTGTTCGCGGAACATATCCATGGTGCCGCCGTGTTTCAGGGCCGTGTAATATTGGGTGTCCGGAAGGACGGCGATCTGGAAAAAAGTGTCTTCGGCACTGTTGGCCGTCACCATTTCTTCACTTTGGACCGCGGATTCGGGGTCGTCGGGAGCTTCGATGTGGTTACAGGCCGGGAAAAAGAATACTGCAAAGGAGAGCAGCAGCAGTTGTAGCACGTTTCGTGTTTTGCGGTAGACGGTCAGTCTGGTTTTCATAATAATAGTGTGTTTTGATTGGACTTTTGATTTTCAATGCATAAATATTTCGGCTTTCAAAAAGACATGTATCTTTGCTTTGGGTATCGCAAAGTAATGAAATAAAATTAAAAATAACATAATTAAATATAATGAAAGTTGTTATTTTAGTATTTTAAATGAAATAAAACATTAATAAAACAATATGAAAGTTAATAAATGATTAAACACGGTGGTGATTTAAACATGTTATGTTAACTTAGAGTTAGCTTTTGCCCCTTTGTGAAACCTTTTGTAATTATTATTAATTTTATATTAAATCAACTGTTTAAAATAGGAAGTATGGATATTACCGATAGACATGAAATGATCCTTCAGAAACTCAAGGAAGAGGGGCGGGTAAAGATCAACGATCTCAGCGCTTTGCTTGATGTTTCCGGGGTTACTATAAGAAAGGATCTTAAAATTCTGGAAGACAAAAAGTTATTGTTCAGGACGCATGGAGGGGCTTCTATGAGTAATCCTTATATGAACGAACGTACCATTGATGAAAAGGAACACATCAATGCCGAAGCCAAACAAAAGATCGGCAAAGTGGCGCTGAACCTGATTAAGGACAACGATTCGATCATTATCGGGTCGGGGACCACGGTATATACTTTTGCCAATATGCTGCACCCTGCAAAACCGCTTACGGTGATCACTCCTGCCGTAAAGGTGACCATGGCCCTGTGTAACCGTCCCAATGTGGAGATCGTACAGCTCGGCGGGATCATCAGGCCCAATTCTTCTTCGGTAGCGGGGACCACTGCCGAAAACACGCTGGGGGAGATTTCTTCCGGGATCCTGTTTCTGGGCGTGGACGGAATAGATCTCGATTTCGGTCTGTCCATTACCAACCTGGCGGAGGCTTCGCTGAACAAGAAGATGATCGAGTCGGCGCAGGTATTGGTCGTACTGGCCGACAGTTCCAAATTCGGGAAAAGGGGACTCGGTAAGGTATGCAGCCTGGAACAGGTACATTATATAATAACAGATTCCGATGTGCCCTCCGGAGTGGTAAAAGCTTTGGAAAGCAGGGATATTAATGTCATAATTGCTAATTAAAGGATTGTCTCAGTTTAATCCTTCAAGCGGGATTTTATGGTGATACTAATGAACAAACGGCTCTGTTTGCTCCCCGGGCCACAAATGCACGGGTTGATAGCCACCGGAAAAAGAGAGCAGGAGATTGCTTCTACAGGAGTAGTTTGCAGTTCATCCAAAGCTTTTCACAAAGATCAGTATGAAGTTCCGGCCGGAGCAACTACCTTTGCCGATCAACAAGTCAGTGAAGCATTAAGAAATATCAGTTAAATATGACCAGAGTTGTCGTTACAGGATTAGGAGCTGTTACCCCTTCGGGAAATACGGTTAAGGAATTTTGGGAAAACAGCGTTGCCGGAAAAAGCAGTGCTACGAAGATCACCCGTTTTGATGCATCGCAGTTCAGAACGCAGATTGCATGCGAAGTCAAGGATTTTGCACCGCAAAAATACCTGGACCGGAACGAGATCAAAAGGAGTGATCTGTTTACGCAATATGCACTTTATGCGGCAATGCAATCCTGGGAAGACGCAGGGTTGCGTGTGGATGAAATGGACCCTTTCGATATCGGGGTGATTTGGGGAAGCGGGCAAGGAGGTATGATTACTTTCGAAGAAGAAGTAAGAAATTACGTGGAAGGTGATTACCGCCCGCGTTTCAGCCCGTTTTTTATTCCCAAGTTATTGGTGAACATGGCTTCGGGTATGATTTCCATGAAATTGGGGTTGATGGGGATTAATTATACACCGGTTTCAGCCTGTGCCACTTCCAATACCGCTATTATGGATGCATATAATTACATCAAGCTCGGTAAGGCAAAAGTATTTATAACAGGTGGTTCGGAAGCGGGAATTTCCCCGGCTTCCATAGGAGGGTTCTCTGCTTTGAAAGCTATGTCCAAACGAAATGATGACCCGGAAAGGGCGAGCAGGCCTTTTGATAAGGATCGCGATGGTTTTTTAATGGGAGAAGGGGCCGGGGCACTGGTCCTGGAAGAATACGAACATGCCAGAAAGCGCGGCGCTAAAATTTATGCCGAAGTGGTGGGTACGGCAATGACTGCAGATGCCTATCATATGACATCTCCGCATCCGGAAGGAATTGCCGCGGCAAAATCTATGCAATTGGCTTTAAAAGAAGCAGGTTTGTCTCCGGAAGAGGTCGATTATCTGAATGTTCATGCCACATCTACGGGCCTGGGGGATATAGCCGAACTCAATGCCGTCCAAACGGCATTTGGTTTTTCCGGGAATTTGCATATCAGCGGGACCAAATCCATGACAGGACATTTACTGGGAGCCGCCGGGGCTATAGAAGCTATTCTTTGTATCAAATCCATCAATCATAATATCATTCCGCCTACCATTAATGTGGAGGAACTGGACGCAGCCATTCCCAAAGAATTCCGGATCGTGACCAATAAGGCCCTGGAAAAAGAAGTTACAGTGGCTATGAGTAATGCTTTTGGTTTTGGCGGACATAATTCTACGGTAGTATTCAAAGGGATAGAGGGAAATCTTTAAGGAAGATTTACGATCTTTTTTGGGGCTTGCGGCCTTGATGGAAATACAGTAAGTATTGCAAATACCGATAATCTTACTTTTTTCATCTAGGCCCCGGTTTACCGAAAACGGTTTATATTAGAATTTATGGAAATACACGGTCTTTTTGTTTACAAATTCCTGTATTCCATCCATGGATAATTCACGGCCATATCCGGAAATTTTAGTGCCTCCGAACGGTAAACGGGGATCACTTTTTACGAGCTCATTAATGAATACTGCTCCGTCATCAAATTGAGGGACCAGTTTCTTTGCGCGGTGGAAATCTTGTGTGAAGAGGGAGACGCCCAGCCCGAATTCACTACGGTTTACCAATGCAACGGCCTCTTCTTCGGTTTCGAACACCGTTATTCCGATAACCGGGCCAAAAGTTTCTTCTTTAAAAATAGACATTTCGGGAGTTACTGCCCCAACTACGGTTGGTTCGAAATACGCTTTTTCCCTTTTTCCTCCGATTAATATTGCGGCACCCTGTGCAACCGATTTGTTTAATTGATCTTCGAGTTCCCCGGCAAGGTCTTCGCGTGCCATGGTCCCGATATATGTTTCTTCGTCCATGGGATCTCCGCTTTTCAGTTCGCGAACGGCGTGCAGGAATTTTTCCGTAAACGCGTCGGCGATGGGCCTGTGCAGGAGCAGTCTTTTACCCGCAATACAGCTTTGTCCGGTATTCTGGTACCGGGCCTGGATGCAGGTTTTAACCGTTTTGTCGATATCACAGTCATCGAAAACTACCAGGGCATTGCTTCCTCCCAGTTCCAGTACCGATTTCTTGATTTCCCTGCCTGCCGCGGAAGCTACGGCACCTCCTGCGGGTTTACTTCCCGTAAGGGTAACTGCTTTTACTTTCCTGTTCTTAATAATATTTTCAACCTTGTCACTGCCAATGGGAAGGTTGGTAAAACATCCTTCGGGAAAACCGGCTCTTATAAACACTTTTTCAATATTTGCAGCACTTTTCATTACGTTGCTGGCATGCTTGAGTACGCCTACATTGCCGGCCATCAATGCGGGGGCGGCAAAGCGGAAGACCTGCCAGAAAGGATAATTCCAGGGCATAACGGCCAGTACAACTCCTATGGGTTCATAACTGACATAACTTTCTTCTGCTTCTGTGTGAATTATTTTGTCCGCCAGGTGCTTTTCCGCTTTTTCGGCGTAATATTCACATACCCAGGCACATTTTTCCACTTCCGCCACAGATTGGCGTATGGGTTTACCCATTTCTGCGGTTATGGTTTCCGCATACTCTTTTTTGTTCTTTTTCAGTTCCCGGGCGGCAGCCAGCATTAATTTGCTCCTTTCCGAAAACGATAATGTTTTCCAGGAGCCGAATGTATGATCTGCCTTATTAATAGCCTCTTCGACCTGTGCCGAAGTGAATTCTTCGGTATGGTAAATTTCTTTCTGGGTATATGGGTTTATGGAACGTAACATGGCCTGCTTTTTTATTGAACTACAAGTTATTTTTCTGTTCTTGAATAGTGGTCATTAACCGAACAGAAGAGGATATGTCGGTCCTATCAAAGATAGGAATATATAAAGAGTAAATAAAGGTATGCGGGCAAAAACCGGTATGGAATTCCTTTTCCGTAAGCTCTTAGAGGGGGATATGTATAAATTTTTCTTAAAACGTTGATATGATATGGCCTGACCATTATATTTTTTTAAATTAATAGTGATTAACATTTAAAACTACGAGTGATGGCAAAAGATCATGGACCACAGATTAAGGATGATGAAAAATATGAGAAACTCAGGGAAGAGGGCATGAGCAAGACCAAAGCTGCCCGGATAGCCAATACCCCGGATTCCGGTGAAAAAGGCGGTAGGGCTAAAAAATACGAAGAGCGCTCCAGGAAGGACTTATATGAGAAGGCAAAACAGATCGGGATAAAAGGCCGGAGTAAAATGAATAAGAAAGAACTGATAAAAGCGCTGCGAAATTCAAAATAAAAATATCTCCTCGACAAGATGTAAATGAACTAATATAAGTGAATTGCAGAAATGGGGGACAGAAGGGGTTCTGCAGCCAGGCTTTCTATGATCCGTTTGAAATTATCTTTAAAAATTTATCCCTTCCTTCCCTGATCTTAAATTCGTTTATTTCTTTTTCGGACAGATATTTGGTAAATATGATCTCCATATTGGGGATAACGTTACCGTTTTCATCAATTTCTTTCTCGTCATTTTCCTTCTTCAACAACTTTAATCTTATTTTGACCAGATCATGTTTCGGGACTTTTTCGGGATAAATATCTTCGTACCGTTCGATCTTAAGTGCCCTGGCAGCTTTCGCCAGCATCCTGTGGTCCATTTTTTGAGGGTGTTTCGGATCTTCTACATTGCGGAAATAGCTCTCCGATTCACCTATGGTACAAGATAAATCCTGCTGGCTCATACCCGATAATATCCTTTTTTCCCGAATATTTTGGGTGATGTAAAAATCTATTTCAGAAATAATTATCTCTATTACCATTACCTGATTATTTCTAAACCGTAAACTCAATATCAGCGTGAAAAGAAGATTGCGGATATATTGAGAATAAGCCGGTTCCTGATTATATTTGACAAAGCATATCCGTTTCCGAAAGTGAAAAAACTTGCATGAGAGCAGGAATACTTCTCTAAAATACTGTTTTATATTTACTTTTTTCTATATCTCATCATTAAATATAGCATAATCCCGTTCAACATAAGCGAAGTCCCGTTAGTCAGGATAATGGGAATATCTTTTTTAATAATGCCATATACCGTCCATAGCGATAGTCCTGTTACGAGAATGATGAACATCAACGGAGAGATGTCTTCCACTTCTTTGTTTCTCCAGGATTTCTTTATTTGCGGGATCACGGCAATTGTCGTACAGACGCCGGCAACTAATCCTAAAATAATTATATAATCCAATATGTTTTACTGTTAGCTACCGATTAATTCTCCCCCGTTAACATGTATTATCTGACCCGTAACATAGCTACTATCCCTGCAAGCAAGAAAAACATAGGCAGGGGCTACTTCGCTCGGTTGTCCCGCTCGTCCCAGAGGGGTATGTTGCCCGAATTCTTTAACACTATCAAAAGTAGCCGGTATTAAAGGGGTCCAGATCGGCCCCGGGGCTACCCCGTTAACCCGTATATTCTTTTCTGCGAGCATTTTGGACAGTGCACGGGTAAAACTTACTATAGCTCCTTTGGTACTGGCATAATCCAACAGGTGCTCACTGCCCCTGTATGCGGTAACGGAAGTCGTATTAATGATAGAAGCTCCTTCCTTCAGATGAGGCAGGGCTTCTTTAACAACAGAGAAATAGGGGAAAATATTTACTCCGAAAGTTTCCTGTAATTGTTTAAAGCTGATTTCGGAGATACTGCTTTTAGTAAATTGCTTAGCGGCGTTATTAACAATAACATCCAAACGGTTAAAAGTAGAGATACAGTGCCGTACAGCTTCTATACAGAATTTTTCCTCAATAAGATTCCCCCTGATGAGTAGACACTCCCTGCCTTCTTTTTCTACAAGCTCTTTGGTCATCATGGCATCCTTGTCCTCTTCCAGGTATACGATACACACATTTGCACCTTCGCGGGCAAAATGTACTGCTATACTCCTCCCAATACCGCTATCCCCCCCGGTGATCAGCGCCACTTTATCTTCCAGTTTTCCGCTTCCCCGATAGCCTTTTTGTATGATTTCAGGTTGCGGATGCATTTGATGTTCTTTCCCCGGCTGGGATTGGCTTTGTTCCGGAAATTTGTCGGGTTTATTATCCATTTTCTTAAATTTTGGAATGCTGTTATGCATGGTATTTATATGTTTTTTCGCTAAAACCTGAGTTCTTTTTTTAAGAACTACTTTTCCATTTCAGCGACTTCTCTTTCCCAAAAACGATGTTTGGAGACCCCTTCTATAAAATCTTCTATTTTGCTGTCCAGGAAAATTCCTTTTTTCAACGCATCATTCCCTTGGGGGAGGTCCGGCATCATACTGCCGGGAAAGGTCTTTTCCCATACCTCTTTTGCCGAACCTTCAATAGCAATAGCTTTACAATGTTTATAGGATTCATTTATAAAATGAATAGCCTCCATATTCTTTTTAAGTTCATCAGTACTTTGTTTGCCGGCAGGAATGTAAACAGCATCAAAAAGAACAGAGGAAGTTGCTATAAAGCTACTGTCAATCTTTATTTTTTCTCCTGAATCGGTTTTTAACATACCGGAATGAGGGGCTATTACCTGAACATTAGCACCCTGGCTTTCCAGGTTTTCCCTCGCATTCCGGATGGCATTACCGTCAACTCCATCTGCACATAAAAAAGCAATTCTGCGGGAAACGATGAAGGAAACAGGGTTTTTAAGCATGCTCAGTGCTTCGGAAGATTTGATTTTCTGTTCTACATAAACAGGTTCGAATTCCTCTGCACCGGCATCCGCAGGGACTCCCTTGTTGATTGGTTTTTCCGGTTCGGGAGGGGAGTCCATACCTAGTCTGGCAGCCACTTTTTCGGAAAGTTCATGATCGACCTGGGTAAGAAGTCCCACCATTCTTTCCCGGATCCTCTCTCTTTTTACTTTTCCCAGTTCAAAACTGAAAGCATCTATCATATGCTTTTTTTCTATAGGCGTCTGGCTGTTGTAAAACAGTGTGGCCTGGCTGAAAAAATCGGAGAAACTTTTACTCCGTGTACGCACTTTCCTTCCTTCTATTTTTTCTGTATATGTGGTAAATCCTCCTTCTCTCATTTTAGCCTGAAAAGGACAGCCCCCTTCTATGGAATTGGGATGGTAATGATTTTTTCCTTTATTGATCTCTTGCCGCATAAAGCCATCCCGCTGATTGTTCAGGGCTGAAGAGATGGGACGGTTAATAGGAATCTCATGGAAATTCGGGCCGCCTAAACGGATTAATTGAGTGTCTAAGTAGGAAAAGAGCCTTCCCTGTAGCAGGGGATCATTGGTGAAATCGATGCCGGGTACTATATTCCCGGGATGAAAAGCTATTTGTTCTGTTTCCGCAAAGAAATTATCGGGATTCCTGTTGAGTACCATCTTCCCGATCCTTACCACAGGTACCAATTCTTCCGGAATAATTTTGGTAGGGTCCAACAGGTCAAAATCGAATCGGTCCATGTCCTCTTCGGCAACCATTTGTACCCCGAGTTCAAACTCCGGATAGTTTCCGTTTTCGATGGCTTCCCATAGATCCTGCCGATGGAAATCCGGATTTTCTCCTGAAATTTTTTGGGCTTCGTCCCACAGAACTCCGTGTACGCCCAGTAAAGGTTTCCAGTGAAACTTTACAAGTGTTGATTTTCCCGCGTCATTGACAAAACGGAAAGTGTGCACTCCGAATCCTTCCATCATCCTGTAACTCCTGGGTATCGCCCTGTCGGACATGGCCCACATGATCATATGGATAGATTCGGGCATTAATGAAATGAAATCCCAGAAGGTGTCATGAGCTGTGGATGCCTGGGGTATCTCATTGTCCGCTTCCGGTTTTACCGCATGGATTAGGTCCGGAAACTTCATGGCGTCCTGAATAAAAAAAACAGGAATATTGTTCCCCACCAGATCGTAATTTCCTTCGTCGGTATAAAATTTAACTGCAAATCCTCTTACATCTCTTGCAAGATCAGTGGATCCTCTGAATCCTACCACTGTAGAAAACCGTACGAAAACAGGAATTTTGGCATCCGGATCCTGCAAAAAGTCTGCCTTGGTTACGGCCTTCATCGGTTCATAAACCTGGAAATAACCATGGGCCCCCGCTCCCCGTGCATGGACAACCCTTTCCGGTATGCGCTCATGATCAAAATGTGTCATTTTTTCCCTGAACATAAAATCCTCCATCAGGGTAGGGCCTCTTTCTCCTGCGGTTAGGGAGTTTTGGGTGTCGTTTACCCGAACCCCCTGGTTGGTGGTTATAAATTTATCCTTTTGCTGATTTTTGTGTTGCTCCAGCTGTTCTGTTTTACGGTTATCTTTCTTTTCTTCCATGGCACTGAATTTTATAAATGCTTTTTATGAATAATTCCCGGTTTGAAAATGATAACGAAATGTCGGTTTAATAAATAAAATGTCTTAACTCAATGAAGTAAAAAATTAATTCAAGAAGTTGCTGACGGATTGAAATACGGGTGAAAACGGATCGCATTATTAGTTAAATCGATACAGTTAAAAAATGAAGCAGGATCAACCTATCTTCGTGTTATGCATAAAATTGATGTCATGGAAGCCTTTTATTATCTGGACAGCGAAGCCAAGCCGGACGGGAACCACCTTGTCCATACCTTTGCGTGTACAATGAAAGAGAAGCCTTTTCCGATTAAATTAGGCTGGCAAAAGAACTCACAATCAGCGCTTAAAAAAGCTACTAAGTATTACGAGCACGTTAAATTATGTGACAAGTGTACGGGAAAGACATAAAGAACATGCCCCGGCCGTACGCTCAGATGAGAGAGGGGGGAACTAACATTAAAGTTAAAAAGGACAAATGAATATATTTGAATTAATCATAACGGCAATTGTAAGTACGAGTGTGATGACGCTATTCAGTTACAGGTACGCACGGGCTCGTTCTTCTCAATTCAAAGAACCCGAACTACTGAACCTGTTAGTGAAAAATTCGGGAATTATCCCCCTCTCTCCCTCTAAAAAAAATATCCTGGGATGGATACTTCACTATGCCATAGGTTTCTTTTTTGTCCTGATTTTTGAAATCCTGTTAAGTACAGGCATCGTTGATTTTTCCCTGGTCATATGTGTTGTCTATGGAATTGTCATAGGGGTTATCGGTGTATGTTCATGGTTGTTCATGTTTTCGCTTAATAATGATCCACCTAAAATAAGATTCAGCGAATTTTATGTCCACCTGTTATTGGCACACCTCTTTTTTGCTGTTTCCATGGGATTAATGTATATCCTTATAGCATCCATAACTAACAACACGGTTATCATTATGAGATGATATGTGGTCGTGGTGGTAGAGGTACAGACGAGGTAGCGGAAATGCTTCTGAAATTTACTGTCTGTCCGGGAGAAATGACACTGCTTTAAGGCTTTACGAATGTAAGGGAGGTTACCTTCAGCGAATCTGACGTTTGCTTTTCATTGTTAAAAGAAACCCAGGCTGTTTCCTTGGATTGTGCGGGTACGTATTTTAATTCCAGGGTAGCTGTTTCGGCTGACTTCCCGTTTTGAAAAAGACTCAATTGAATATTTACTGCTTCTGCAGTTTTATCCCCGGTATTTTCGATTTCTACTCTATAGGTATATCCTGGCATGGAAGGTTCGTATTTGCTGATAACGAGCAGGTGCGGAGGTGCATTTTCATTTGTTGCCAGCTGATATGTCAAATCGCCGATCAGGGTTACGAGAATAAGTACTCCCAGAAAAAAGGATATTTGCTCTATACGGTTATATTTTCTCTGAACCTGTTCCATATTCTTTTTTTATTTGATCAATAATCTTCCTGCCGAAGCGCCTATCAGGCCGGGAATAGAAAGTACTATAACCTGGGCCAGGAGAATATCAAAACTACTGTTGAAACTACTTCCTGTTCTTCCAAAAAACCACAGGAAGATAACAGAAATAAAAAGCGCTGCGGAATAGGCGATCATAATGTGTAACGAAATTTCCCGGAGCCCTCCTTTAGCCGCTTTTGAATTCTTGAAATCACTGTAATACAGGATGACAAAGCTCAGCAATAAAGAGGTGAGTACCATGAGGAGCAAATGTATATTTTCACTCACGACGGCAATCTGCAATATCTCTTCCGTCGGGGCTACCGATGAGGAAAAGAGTGCCGCTCCGCAGAAAGAGAGGATCCACAATTGCAACGGGTCCTGCTTTTTGTCACTTTCTTTATCCTCTTTATCCTCTTTATCCATCCCGGTATCTCCTTTATCTTCCTGTCCTAGTTGAGCGGTCCCTACGGAGATGCCAATAGCTACAATCATGGATTCTACAATGACTTTTCCTATCATCTCATCAAAAGACATCTGAAAATTGATTTTGTTTATGAGAAGCAAAAAAAGAAAGGTAACCACAAAAGCAATCCCGATTTCTTCCACCGATTCCCTGAAGACTTCCGAATAACTGCTGTCCTCCCTCATGCCGGCATACCTGTTATACCCCAGGAGCAGGATAAATGTTACCCCGATAAAAGCCAGCAGTTTTTCCGGAGAAGCTAAAAATCCTATCCACCAAAGCTCCATGGTGTAAAGGAGCGGCAGACTGAAAAGGAGGCCCCCGATAATTCCTCTGCCATACTCTTTTATTGTCTTTATCTCCTGTATTTTTGTCATTTTCTGTGTTTAAAGCTTTATGTCCCATCTTATACGGACAACTTCCTGTATTTTAGCCTTTGGCTTACTCTGAAGGGCAGCAATATAAAAGGAATGGTCTAATTAACAGAGGAAAATTTGTTCGCTCAATCATCTTAAAACCATATGTGTTTTTTCCTGTTTAGCTTCTGCAGGTGCTATCTTTTAAAGCTAATTTTCGTCCTTAAATATGATAACCAGCGAAAGGATTATTCCTCCCAAAGCGGCTAACAGAAAGAATATCATGGCGAGCCCGGGATAACCGAAAATCACGAAATCCGAGGGGACCCGCATCAGTATGGCTGCGCCTAAAATCATAGCGGCAATAATTAAACCCAGCGCTATTCTGTTGGCTACTTTTTGGAAGCCATCCGTAATGCGTTTTTCATCGACCGCTTCTATTTTTACTTTAAAATTATTATTGGCAAAATGTCTGGAAATTTCATTCAGGCGCCGGGGCATATCTTTGGCCAACCGCTTTCCTTCTATAAATAGTGAAATAAGATTTTCCAGTTTGGTTTCCTCTTTTATGCTATTCCTGATGATTTTAAAAAGGTTCTCTTTAATGGCTTTCCGGACATCGAAGGAAGGATGTAATGTGGTGATTATTTGTTCCAGATTAAGCAGTACTTTCCCTAAAATATTAATATCGACAGGTAATTTCACATAATGTTCTGCCGCTATGCGGTTTAATTGAATAAGCAACCTGCCTGTTTCCATTTCTCCCGAGGTATTCAGCTGCTGGTTTACGACCAGGTATATGATTTTCTTCTTAAAGTTGAGAATATCACTTTCCTGCTGTGTTTCACTGATGGTAAGTAAGATCTCTGCCGTACCCTGCGCATTTTTATTGGTTAATGCCAGGAGTAATTGTATGAGATATTCCTGCATGTTTTTAGAAAACCTTGCCACCATTCCCAGGTCGATCAGTGCTATTTTATGATTGGTCGTATAATGGACATTTCCGGGATGAGGATCGGCGTGTACAAAACCGTCTTTCAGTATTTGTTGCAGGTAGGCATTTACAAGTTTACGGGCCAGATCTTCCGGATCGGACTTCATGGCGGCCACAGGGACATCGGTGATTTTTTTCCCTTCGATAAACTGCATGGTGAGTACCCGTAGCGAAGAATAGTTGGTGAAGGGAAGGGGGACGATCAATTCTTCGTATTCGGCTAAGTTATGGTGGAGTGCAATGAGGTTTCTGGCCTCCAGTTCATAGTTCAGTTCCTGCAGTAATACTTGCCTGAGTTCATCCAGTATATCACCAAAAGCATATTTTCTTGCTACTTCGGTATGCTTTACTGCCAGGGCAATTACTTTTTCCAGCGTCTGAATGTCTTCTGCAAATTTTTGTTTTATCCCGGGACGTTGGATTTTTACGGCAACTTCTTCACCGGAAAACAGGACAGCCTTGTGGACCTGCCCGATAGATGCACAGGCCAAGGGATCTTTTTCGAAACTTTTGAAGGCTTTATCCAGGCCGGTGTGTAATTCATTTTCTATTGTCCTTTTTACATCACTGAAACTGATTGCGGAAACTTTGTCCTGCAGATCCGTCAGGGCATGTAGATAGGCATCAGGAAGCAAATCGGGTCTGGTAGATAACAACTGGCCTAACTTTACATAGGTAGGCCCCATTTTTTTTAAATCCTCCACCAATTCTTTGGGAGACTGATTGAAATTCCGGTTATTATCCTCAGTTGTTCTATCTTCAAAAGCTTTGGTGGTCGCCTGTTCAAATAACCCGCTATTCCAGTATTTAAGCATAAAGCTTATAAACTTCTGATAGCGTTGCATGTTATTTGGGAGTATGGACATAATATGGGACGATCTTACGTGATTGACATAAATGTTTTGAACGGTATTTTTTTCGTTATAAAAGCGAAAAAAGAATATTTATAATCCTTTTTCCGCTTAAAAAGTCTCAGAAATTCTGTATGGTTATTGCTTGTCTTCCACACCAAAAGAGATTTTGGCATTTACGCCGTAGGATGCAATTTTGTTGTTTTCCACTTTTGCCTTCATTTCCTTGATGTAAATAGATTTAATATTCTGGACGCTTTTGGCCGCTTCTTTTAAAGCATTTTCCGTCGCATCATCAAAACTTCTGTCTGAACTGGCAATAACTTCAATAACTTTGATAATCTTCATGATATTCATTTTAAAGGGTTATACAATTATTTAACTTGACTGAAATCTATGTCGACGATTTCTGGTAAAACCGAAGACATGATGTTAGGGTGGGGGTATTTCATTTATAATTACGAGATTTAAAATTTGTTATATGAAGAAAAATCCCTTGGTTCCGTGGTAATCAATTCTTCTTCCAGTTGTTTCTTAAAATAGTCATACGTTTTTTTAAGGCCTTCTGCCCGTGTGGTTAAGGGGAACCAATGGAGTAATTCGGTAGCCTTTAAAATGTCGGGTTTTCTCCTGGAGGGGTCTCCTTTCGGCATGGGTTTGGTAACTACTTCACATTTATGTTGTGCTAAAAATGCTATTTCCTCAGCGAGTTGCCGTATGGTAATTTCTTCCGGATTTCCCATGTTCACCGGGTATATGTAATCACTCATCAACAGTTTGTATATTCCCTCAACCTGGTCGTCTATGTAGCAGAAAGACCGTGTCTGCATGCCGTCACCATACAATGAAAATTTCTCCTTTTTCAATGCCTGAGCTATAAAGGCCGGAATTACCCGCCCGTCGTTTATACGCATACGGGGACCGTAGGTATTGAAAATGCGCACAATTCTGGTGTCCACATTATGAAATCTGTGATAAGCCATTGTAATGGATTCCATAAAACGTTTTGCCTCATCATAAACTCCCCTGGGGCCCAGAGTATCCACATTTCCGTGATATTCTTCTGTTTGCGGGTGGACCAGCGGATCTCCGTATATTTCGGAAGTCGAGGCCACGAGGATCCGCGCTCCTTTTTCCTTTGCCAAACCCAGAAGGTTATAAGTTCCTATCGATCCTACTTTTAATGTCTGTATAGGTATTTTCAGATAATCTATAGGGCTTGCCGGAGAAGCAAAATGTAATATGTATTTTATCGGCCCTTTTATGTGGATAAAAGAGGTGATGTCGTGATGATAAAATTCAAAATTCGGTAATTTGAACAAGTGCTGGATATTTTTTAAACTACCGGTTATAAGATTATCCACACCAACGACCCGATATCCTTTTTCAATGAATTTATCACATAGGTGAGAACCGATGAATCCTGCCGCACCTGTTATTAATACCCGGTCTTCCATAATATTTGATTTATTTGTTATTTCCTTTTTCTATAAATTTAAAAAAGCGGCTTTTCTCACCTGCTGCGGTTTCTTCCTGAAATAAAAACTCAAGATCGTTATCTTCGAATATTTCAAAAAAATCATCCCATGATATGGGCTCCAATTTGTCGTCCTGATCTGAAAATTTTATTCTTAGCAGTCCATCCGGGCCATCCGTATTGCCTGTGCCTTCGACAATTGCCGGTTTACCGTTTCTCTCTTCTGTCCATCGCTTGATTATGCGATGGTCCGTAGTTGTATTTGCCTGTGACTTTTCCATTTTTACTGATTTTTGGGTTTAATATTTATTGGTTTTTTTCTTTACTTCCTTCTGCCATTTTTCCCCGATAGCAGAGAGGTATTCCGAATGATTCCAGGTGTCCGTACTGGCTATGGCGTCTTCACTTTTCATGGCTATATAGGTTTCTTCTTCGGGCATTGTCGCCGTTATTACAAACCCGCAGCTATGGAGCATGGCCCTGATCCCGGAATGGTTGGGAACCCACCAATTGGTAGGGTCTCCGGCCAGTTTGTGTTCGATGAAAGACAGCGAAGGCCAGTTCGGGGCCCTGATGATCTCTCTTTCATCCAGATTCACATCTTTCGGCATACTGATTTCTTTTTTTCCGGGGACGGTAAGTGTTTGTAAAACCATCATTTTCAGGGTCTTCTGAGATAAAATGTCCAGGGCAAACATGGGGTAACGCAGATGGTAGAGTACTCCCATAAACCAGACCAGGTCATACTGTTCATCGGTACGGGCAATATCATATACCTGCATTTGCCTGAAGGTTATTTTTTCACTTAAACCAAATTGTTTTGCTACCCATTCCGCCTGTCTTAAATAGTGGGCGTCGAGGTCGATTGCTGTTACATTTGCCCCTCTCATGGCCAGTTTAACAGTATAGTACCCTGCATTGCAGCCTACATCCAGGACCTTCCAGCCCGTGAGGTTTTCGGGGATTATTTCTTTTATTTTTTCCCATTTAAACGACGGAAAATCTCCTAAAAAATGATTGGGAGCAGTTTGATTTCCGTTGGGCAGATGTATGTTGTGAAACCAAGGCCCAAGCTTTTTTATGTCGTTTTCCGTCGTCATGGGATATTACATTTTTGAAGGTTCATAAATTTCGTTTATATAACTTTCCAGTTCTTTAGCTCTTGTTTTGGCTGTATGGTGTTTCAAAACTTTACGACGGGCATTTGTTCCTATCTGTTTCCGTTCTTCTTCACCGATGCTTTCGAAATACTTTAATACATCGGAAGCCGCTTTTGCAATGAGGATTTCTTTGTCAATTTCAAATATGCTGTCGATACCTTTCCAGAAGTCAGAAATGATCGGAACGCCACAAGCGGCAGCTTCGAATAACCGCACACTGGGGGAGTAGCCCACCTTTATCATGGCTTCACGGGTGACATTCAAGGTGAATTTCTGGGCGTTGTAGAATTTCCTGTGTTTCGTCGGCGGTAAATGTTCTATCCGCTCTACGTTTTCCGACCACTTGAAGTCTTTGGGATATTGGGGGCCGACAACGACAAATTTTCCTTCGGGGAAAAATGCGGCGGGTTTGTTAAGGAGCCTGTGAATAGTAGGTTGCCTGTCTATACTATAGGTCCCCAAATATCCCATCTGCCATTTTATTTCTTCGTCTTTCGGAAAATAAATGTCGGGATCTACAGAACAGTATAAAGGCCTGGCTTTCGGGGAGTGATAGTGTTTTTCGATATACTCCAGAATTCCGCCACCTGAAAAAGAAAGATAAATATCATACTTGCGGATTAGTTCCGGATGAATATATTCGTAATCTCTTTTACCCAGTTTTGATATGGTTACGGGAGTGTCTATGTCATAAAAGGCTTTTATCCCTTTGGCTTTTTCCGTAACCCATTTACCCACATCAACGCCGTTGGAAACATAAGACCCTACGATAACGACATCGGCATTGACCACTTCGGATTCGTATCGCTCTTTTAATTCCCAGTTGTCTTTATACAGCCCCAGCTTACAGAATTCAGGGCGTGCCATATCGCGGTTACTGGCGTAATAGGGAACGTCCTTTTCAAGAAAAAGAATATCATGGCCCAGAGAAGAAAGTTCTCTCAGAAGTGCCCTGTAGGTAGTGGCATGTCCGTTTCCCCAGGAGGACGTAACGGATAATCCTATAATAACAAAATTCATATCTTTCTTTTTAACAGGTTATTTTTTCAGTTCAATGCACAATTTTTTTTGGAAATTACGGATTCCAGTAGTTGAGCCCTGTGCTGATAGGTGTGTTCATCCAGAACTCTCCTGTAAGCAGCTTCCCCGATTTTTTTTGCCATGGCTGGGGTGAGTGCCTTCAGGATATTTTCAACATCCTCCCCGTCTTTAGCTACAATGATTTCTTTGCCGGGTTCAAAGAACATTTCTATTCCTTCCCAGTAATCGGTTATAATACAAGCCGCCGCCCCTGCTGCTTCGAAAACACGTGTAGCAGGAGAGAAGCCGTATTTTGCCATGCTGTCACGGCTTATATTCAATACGGCAGTGGGCGTACTGTTGAATGCATTGTGATCTTTCGTATATATATGTCCCAGATAGCTGACATTTTCGGGCAGCGATTTGCTCTCCCAGCCACTTCCTCCGAGTAAAAATTTTAAATGAGGAAGGTTTAAAGCAGGCTGTATAAAAAACTCTTCTACACGCTTTTCGCGGTCCGGAAGCCTGTTTCCCAGAAAGGCCAGGCTGCCTTCGAACCTCGGCTCATGTTCCACTGTGTAATGTGTACTGATGTCCAGGGCATTGTATATGGGGATACATTGTCTGGCACCTCTTTTCGTATAAGCGTCAATTACCGGCTGTCCTCCGCCATAGGTAAGCACCAGGTCATATTGTGGGATTAATTCGAGAAAAGGGTCGTTCTTGTCCTTTTCTATCCGGTCCAGTGTAGCGGGTGCGTCTACATCCCAAAAAACAATGAGGTTATCATTTTCTTTCATCAAAGCGACCTCTTTTTCCAGGAAACTGTCAAAAATGCCTACCCCGCTTGCTTTGATAATTATATCGGCTTCCTCATGTGCTTTTCTGAGCAGGGCCCTTAAAGTTACCTTGTCCTGGGGGTATACGTAAACTTCACACCAATCCGGATCTTCAATATCCCTGTGTTTTTGACGGTCTATGATATCGGGTTCATAAAAAGTTACTTTATGCCCCATTTTGTGCAGGGCTTTTACGATGCCCCGGTAATATGTGGCAGCCCCGTTCCAATACGCAGAGACTATGCTGGATCCAAAAAAGGCTATATTCAATTTACTGTCTTCCATGGCTATTTTTATCTGTTAATATTTATTGTTTTTTAGCGGTCAGATAGAATGCCCTATAATCATATAGGTTGGTGTCCGAAAATTTGGTCATGGGCATTTCATATCAATTGATTTGGGTTAATATCTCTTCTAACTCATTAACTCGGTGGGCGCAGGTATGTTTTTCTATAATGGTTTCTCTTCCGTAATCGGATAAACTCTGTGCCAGTTGTGAACTTTTCAGGATCTCCGCTATCCTGTATCCCATAGTGTTACCATCTTTGGCCATAAGGTAATCCCTGCCCTGCGTAAAGAGGTTTTCGGAATCGTTCCATGGGGAGCAGACAAGGGGAATTCCGCAGGAGAGTGCTTCAAACGGCCTGATGGTAGGTATTCCCGGCAGCATTTCCACATACGGTCTCCGGGGGACATGTACGGTTACCTTGTATTTTGAAAAGACTTCCGGAACCCTGTAATTGGGTAGCCAGCCTCCGTATTCGATACCTGATTCGCGAAGTATTTTCTTGGCTTCTTCGGGATAACGCACTCCGTAGACTTTGGCTTTAATGCCTAATTCCTTTACGGGTTCGATCAAAAATTCCATCAGTTCTTCGGTGCGTTCGCCGTCTCCCCAGTTTCCTATCCAAACCAGGTCTCCTTCTTTTTTCTCCTCCCTGTTCGGTTTAAAGAAATCCGCGTCTGCGGCCTCATGCCATGTCCATACCTTATCGGTCCATTTTTTATCTTCATAGATCTGCCTGAGGACTTCCCCGAATACAAGTGCGCCGTCGTAGTTGCCGAGATCGTATTTCTGCATGCTATCTTCATCCGAGACTGAGCGGTGATGGGTATCGTGAAATAAAAGTTTAAATCCATATTGTTTTTTCTGGGCGCCTATTCGGGCAACCAGTTCCGGAGAATTCCATTCATGAACAATTACGACATCTGCATCTTTTAAGATGGCGGCATAATTCAATTTTTCCTCTGAGGAATAAAACAGCGGTTTCAATGAAGGGTAATGCAATTTAAGCTCCTCCATTTTTTCAATGCCGTAATCCTTGACGAGGTTTGTCAGGCTCCAGTTGTTCTCAGCTTCATAAACTTCTACCTCATGCTCTCTTTTTGTCAGTTCTTTTACTATACCTCTTAAAAAATGAGCATTACCGTGATTCCAGTCAGAATACAATGAATGATAAAACATTACGATTTTCATAGACTATGGCTTAATGAGTTAATACTGTTTTTTTATCTGATAAGAGTTGATAATACAGGTTTATATATTCATGTCCCATTTTTCGGGTATTGTATGTTTTTGCTCTTTGCCCGGAGGCTTCGGCAAGCTGTTTTCTATAGGTAGTGTTGTGAATAAGCGTTTTTACTGTTTTTTCCATTTCCTCCGGATCGTCGGCACTGAAGTAGGCGGCACTGTTTCCCCAAAGTTCACGGAGTGTGCTTATATCGCTCAAGGCGAGGGCACAACCGGCTGCTGCCGCTTCCAGGACGGCAAGCCCGAACGGTTCGTATTTGGCAGGATTGAGGTAAATACTTGCCCGCTGCATCCAGTCGGCCAGTTCGGCGGAAGAGAGCTTTCCGAGGATATTTACATTATCCAGTCGCGTTTCCGTGCCTGTGCCGGGATTTACGTTGTCTCCCGCAACATATATCGGCCAGGTAATTTTATCTGCCAGTCCGGAAAGGACTTTTAAGTTTTTGGCTTCGTCCCAGATCCTTCCCGTACATAGAATGAATGGTTCTTTTTTCGGTGTTTCCGGGAAACTTATGTCCCGGCCATTGTAGATGACCTTGGTCTTTGAGGTAATGTCATGTATTTCAGTTGCTTTTTCCAGGAGCGACCTGGTAGGGCTGATCACCACATCCGAAGCGTTTAAAGAGGTTTTAACCAGTTCTTTATAGGAGTCCCAGGCATGGGGAGCTGTTGTTCCTTTTACGGCCTGCCACCAGGTATGTACACAAGAGTGGTACACGGTAATAATGGGACAGTCCCAATAATGTACTATTTGCGCATAGTTGTTTAAGTGAACGATGTCTGGCCGTGCGGTCTGGAATATCGCCGTAATCCATTTGGTGACCTTTCTGATGTCTTCCCACGGGTTTTCCATCCATTCCAGTTTATAATCACTTTTATAAAAGACTACATTCCGTATATCGGAGGCCTCTTTTTCCTGTGTTTTTGTGGGATAGGCCCCCATAGATGCCAGATGTACCTGGATATCATACCTTTGCAGTTCCCTGCAAAGTTCCAGCGAATAGTTCCACACTCCGCCGAGTGTATCGGTTGTCATCAATATTTTGAATGTTCTATCTTCCATAAATCCTGTCTATTAGTTCGGCTACTTTTATGTATTCTCTGGCTGATTTATAATCATAACCTTTTCCCGCCTGTACGGCTTTAGCCCATATGATCCCTGCACGGCCGCTCCAGTCGTCGGGAGGGCTCACCAAAACTTCCGTTTGCGTACCGGCGTATTTTTCCGCTACGAAATCATAAAAAGATCCGTTGATGTTCCTAAAGGCCAGGCTGCCCTTTGTTCCGTAAAATGTGGCTTCGATTACGGCATCTTTTCCTGCGGAAATATTCCAGGAACATTCCAGGTTAATAATGGTGTTGTGCTCCGAAGTCATGGATACACTTGCAAAATCTTCTACCTGGTTTTCTGCGGAGTGCAGTTTTTTACCCTGATAATAAAGGTTACCGGTAATTTCTGTAATTTCCGGAAAACCGAGGTTCCACAATGCCAGGTCAATGAGGTGAATCCCCAGGTCCATGACACAACCGCCCCCGGACTGTTTTATATCGTAAAACCATGGCTTGTCAGGGCCATAGGCATTGTGAAAAGCCAGGTCGACGGCGTAAATATCCCCGATCTCATCATTTTTAATGAGTTTGTGGATGGCTTGAAGAGCACTTGTATACCGGTAAGATAAATCAACGGATAGCAGCTTATCTGCTTTTAATGAAGCTGCAACTATTTTTTTGACCTCTGCGGAAGTTCTTCCCAGGGGTTTCTGGCAGAATACGGCTTTCCCCGCCTCTAAGGCCTCGATACTCTGCCGGGCATGCATGGCGCTTGGCGTAGCAATGACAATTCCATCGATTTCCCGGCTGTTGTATATTTCATCGGTAGCATCCATTACTTTGGCATTTTTGGCGTAAACTAATGCCTGTTCTGCATTTTCAGGGACTGGTTCTGCAATTACACTGGCTTCGGAATGGGTGTTCTTTAACAGAACCTCCATTCTGTTTCTGCCAATCCAGCCCAACCCTAAAAAGCCGAGAGAAAGAGGTTTTTGTTCTGGTTTTGTTGATGAAAGTGCTGTAATCATGAGTGAAAAGAATATTATTAGTTGATAATCAAGGCTTTTATAAAACCATCGGGCCTTTGTACGAGGTTCTGATACGCTTTTTCCGTTTCCTCCAATGAAAATGTATGGGTGAACAGGGGAAAAGGATTCAGAGCGCCCGTCTGGACGGCTATAATGGCATTTTTAATGCCCTTGATATAGCGTTTGGGATTGCGCTCGTGGGCACTGATCATGTCAATCCCACGCCAGTTGAGTGTTTGCAGATCAATGTTTCGCATGCCGTCCTGGTGAAACCCTGCAATAATTAATTTTCCGCTAATACCGGTAAGTTGAATGGAGAGGTTAAGGGGCCATTCTTTTCCTGTGCACTCAATGACCCGTTCGCAAAATTTCCCGTCCGTCAGTTCCTTTATGTTTTCGATGACCCGGTAATGGTCATCCATTTCAACAAGGTGATCCGCCTCGTATAAACCGGCCGCATGTAAGGAGTATTTCCTTTTGGAAACGGCAATTACTTTTGCCCCCTGCGTTTTTGCCAGCTGAATGAGCAATAACCCTAAAAAACCGCATCCCACAACGGCTACCGTGTCGCCTTTTGTAATATTGCTCCTTGTAAAGATATTCAGGGCACATCCTATAGGTTCTCCCGGAAAGGGCTTATTATCCAGAAAATCGGGAAGTTTCACCAGCATATCGGGATGTGCTATATCGTGTGTAGCATGAGTATTGTACATCAAACCGGTAACCCTTTGTCTTTCCCGGAGGCTTTTCACATTTTTGCCGACCGCATCGATAACACCCCAGCCTTCGTGTCCGGGGTTCCCTGTTGAGAGCGGATAATCAAACCAGTCTCTTCCTTCCCATACGGGGATACTGGAAGCACATACTCCGGAGCCTTCCAGTTTTACCCTCACTTCATCATCTCCCGGTTCCGGAAGCGCAGATTCTTTTACAGACGCTTTTTTCGGGGCTTCCAGCGTAACGGACCTGTATATGTTCGTTTCGGAAGGCATGGGAGGCATTTCCTGTATTGTGTTACTTATTCTCATATCGCAATGGCTTTAATGGATGATGATTTGTCGATTTTAATGTGCCGGGTTTCACTTAACCATTGTAGCAGGGCTTGTATCCCCATATCTACCGAATATTCGGGAGACCAACCCGTAGCTTTTTTAAATTTTGAAGTATCGGATACATAGTAATACTGATCTCCTGTTCTCCATTCGGAAAAGGACATATTGATCTCTTTTCCGGTTTTTTCCTTTATGATTTTCAGGACTTCCCTCAGGCTAACACTGTTTTCGGGCCCTCCACCGATATTGTAAGCCTCTCCTTTAAGTGTTTCCATATTTTTTGCGGCAAGCGTGAATGCGTTTACCAGATCCTGGACATACAGAATATCCCGTACCTGCTTTCCGTCTCCATATATGGAAATGGGTTTTCCTTCCAAAGCACTGATCAGGAAATGTGCAACCCACCCCTGGTCTTCTGTGCCGAATTGATGAGGACCGTATATACAACTCATCCTGAAGACTATTGTTTTCAGTCCGTAGGAGCGCGCATAGTCGAGGATATACTGGTCGGCAGCTCCTTTTGAACAACCGTAAGGGCTATGAAAATTGAGAGGTGTTTCCTCGTCCATGCCATATTTTTTTACGTGTTTGTCATCAGGGACATACCGGGTAGGGGTGGAGACCATTTTCAGGCTTTTCAGATTTCCGTACACCTTATTGGTAGAAGTGAAAATGAGCGGAGGTTGATGAGGGGATTCTCTTATGGCTTCCAGCAAATTAAAAGTCCCCCTCAAATTGACCTGAAAATCCTGCAAAGGGTTTTGCACAGCATGTGTTACGGCGACCTGAGCGGAAAAGTGAAATACTTCATTTGCGGGTTCAACACATTTCTGAAGCAGTCTTTTTTCCCGTATATCCGCAATTTGTATTATGAGTTTCTCCTTGTATTTGTGTTTTAACCACTGTAAGTTCTGCTCTACCCCGTCCCGGTGAAGATTATCGTATATCATTACTTTCTTACCTTCCGAAAGCAGCCTGGAAGCCAGATTGGTACCTATAAAACCTGCACCTCCCGTTATTAAGCTGTAGTTTTCCGCAGTATCAGGTTCGTATGTTTTGGAAATATACGTGTGCGAAAAAATATTTTCCACACCTCCTTTTTCCAGCAACCTGTAAAGAAGTTTTTTGGTCCCGTCAATTTTTTTCAACCCGAAAAAGTATTCTCTTTCATCCAGATGGAATCCGCCCACCGTAGCATTCTTGGTAGCCAGGTCTTTCAGGCTATACCAGTAAACCCTGTCGGCTTCCGTACTGAGCACTTTTTTAAATTCTTCGTATTGTTTTACTTCGTCGTGCTGCCACGTGGAAAACCCTGCTTCCGAGATCCAGAGTTCCTTTTTGAGATCAAAGCGTTTGAGTACGTCCTTAACGTGTTTTATATTGATTTCCCAGCCGTCCCACTGCTGATCAAAAACATGGGGGAAGCCATGAATCCCTATGGCATCTATATTTCCCAGGGTTCCCTGTTCGGCCATCATCTGCAGCCAATTGGGGTCTATAGGACTCATTCCTCCCAGTAAGGTTTTTTTTCCTTTTTCCTTGGCCCAATAGGCAGCCATATCTATCATCCTGGAAAATTTATTCCATGAATAGTCCAGCGTATAGTCGTACTCTATTTTATTATTAGGCTCGTTCCAGAGTTCTACCCATTCAAAATACTGCCCGTATTCCGAGATCATAATGTCAATAAAATCGGCATAGGCTTTCAGGTATTTGGGAGGGGAGGAGGTTTTCGGGGTTTCGCCCAAAGAGGGGGGAGTATAGAGAAAACAAGGGAGGATCTCTACCTCCCGGCTTAATTCGGAAAACAGCCAGTCGAACCATTCTTTGGCCCCTTCGGTGTGCCAGTCAGCCCAGGAAATCCCTGTTCTGAGATGTGTTATTCCCAAAGTTTTCAGATCTTCTAAAGCACTTCTTACCTCTTCGTATTCTCCCGGTCTGAACCATTCGAGAATACCTAGTACGGGAGCTTGGGCTTTGTTATTTTTCGTTTTCATGTTATATACTTTTAAACTGTTAGTCCTCGGGTAGAAAGTTCATTGCTCGCTTTATGTGCATTGTCGATAGCGATCTGGTCTTTGAGCCATTCGGATAATTCGTATAAGCCCTCTTCAAAATTTATTTCGGGTTTAAATCCTAATATTTTTTCTGCTTTTGCTGTATCTGCATAGCAATGTCTGATGTCTCCCACACGATATTTACCGGTAATTTCCGGGGTAATATCTTTTTTCATGACCCTGGCAAGTTTATGTGCGATGTAGGCAATACTATACTGGTTTCCGCTCCCTATATTAAAAACCTCTCCGTTTGCTTCCGGTACTTCCATAGCCAGCCGGCAGGCGCGGGCTACATCTTTTACATGGATAAAATCCCTTTTTTGTTTCCCGTCTTCGAAAATGACGGGAGGGTTGTCGTTAAGCAACCTGGCTGCAAATATGGCCAGCACACCTGTGTAGGGGTTGGATAGTGCCTGCCGTGTACCGTACACATTGAAAAACCGTAAAGCGGTGGTGGGAATATTGTAGGCTTCGCCGGTAATTAAGCACAACCGTTCCTGGTCATATTTGGAGAGCGCATAGATCGAAGAGAGATTGGGCCTTTTCGTTTCCGGGGTGGGGACGGATTCTAATACTTCCCCGTTTTCGTACATTTCCCATTGATGCTTTTTGAGCGATGAAAACTTCCGCCGGCATTCCATTTTATATTCCCCTTCGGCATTTTTATAGAGGCCCTCCCCGTAAATGCTCATACTTGAAGCTACTATTAACTTTTCTACGGGGTGGTCTATCAGGGCCTCCAGCAGTGTTGCGGTCCCTATGTTGTTTACCTCCGTATAATCCCGGATTTCATACATGCTTTGTCCGACCCCTACCATGGCGGCAAAATGGAAAACGGCTTTTACTCCTTTCAAGGCCTCTGTAACCGCAGCCTTATCCCTGACATCCCCGATCTGCAACTCGGCTTCCGGATTGAGATAATCCGGTCTTTTTCCCGCTATTCCATGTACCTGTTCGGATAAGTTGTCCAGGATTCTCACCTGGTATCCTTTGCTTATTAATTCGTCTGTAAGGTGAGACCCGATAAAGCCGGCTCCTCCGGTAATCAAAATTTTATCTTTCATAATCTTGTATGTTAGTTTCCTTAATTAAAATGATTGTTCAATGGGGCGTATTATTATTTTATTAATGCCTGTGCTGTTTTTTTTATTAATACAGTAAAAAACATCATCGGCTATTTCTTCCGGGGATATTGTTCCCATTCCCATTTCTTCAACGGACCGGTGACCCCCTATACAGTTGGAGAAAAAATTTGTATCGGTAATCCCGGGGCTTATGACTGTGACCCTTATAAATGGAAGGGCCTCTAACCGTAAGGTCTCGGCGATCACCTCCAGCGCGGTTTTAGAAGCGGCATAAATACCACCGTAGGAGTGGGGTTGTCCGGCGGAAACAGAGGATATGAAAACGATATTCCCTTTTTTTCTTTCTATCATTTCGGGGGCGAAGACCCTTATAAAGTGCAGGGCACCCATGAGGTTCGTATCTATTATTTCCTGCCATTTGGCTGGATCGCCCTCGGTAAGTTTCTCCCGGATTCCACGTCCTGCGTTGACAATAACTGTCCCCGGAAAGCCAAACCTTTCTTTTATCCATTCACCCAATTCCCGGACCTCTTCTTTTTTTCGTACATCAGCTTTTTTAAAGTGGAAATTATTCTCTTCCTCTTCCTCTTCCGGCTCATGCCTGTCTGTGATAATGGAGCGATAACCCTCTTCGGCAAATTTTGTGGCAATTGCCTTTCCTATGCCACTGGCTCCTCCCGTTATCAATATATTTTTGTTGTAATTATCCATATCAGTCATAGTCCGGGGATTAAATACTTATTAATCTTTTTCGTTAACTTTTGAGATAATGCATGTTAATTTGTTAATCTTTATGCTAAGCTATCGGAAGTAGCAGATGTAGGTGAGTGCTTTCGAACAAAAAATTAACTCTATCCTATTATTTTACATATTTTTAACTACTTTTCATCACTTCAGTTTCTTCGCCCAGGTGGGGCCAATGAATAATAATGAGGTTGTATTTCATAATTTCAACTGCTTAACCCGGGCAAATGTTTTTCTTCTTCCGCAATCCAGGTATGCTTTTTCCCTTTCTTTACCACTGAGAAATATTTATGAAGAAAACCAAAGACGCTCCATTAGCCAGATAAAACGATGAAGATTGGTTGAGAGGCAGATCAGGTTTGGTTTACGGGAAAAAAACAAACTGTTTTTAAAATTATGCTTTTTAAAAAAGAGGTTAATGCATTCCGGAAGTCATCATTATAATGCAGTTGGTATGGGGGAGGTAATAAACGTTACCCGTTTATTTTATACGGGATAGGAATAGCGGGAAATATGCTTTCGGACCTTTTAGCGCGGCTTTGATTTCCGTAATTTTATCATACCGGATGATTACATTCTTTTTGCCATATTGCTATGGCGTCAGCACAACCTTTATACAATTATCTTTTTTCTTTTTGAAGATTTCATAGGCTTGGGGCGCATCTTCTAGTTTCATCCTGTGGGTAATTATAAAACCGGGATCTATAAGCCCTTCTTCTATTTTTTTCAGGAGCGGTTGCAGATAACGCTGTACGTGGGTTTGTCCCATCCTGAAGGTAAGGGCTTTGTTCATAGCCGCCCCGAAAGGTATTTCGTTAACCATTCCGATATAGACCCCGGGAATGGAAACCGTTCCCGCTTTCTTGCAGCCCATGATCATTTGTTGCAGTACATAAGGCCTGGACATGGGTAATTGCAGGATCTCTTTGGTTTTGTCTATGGCTTTTCCCACCATGGTATCTCCGTGGGCTTCCGCCCCTACGGCGTCAATGCAGCAATCGGGGCCTTTTCCGTTGGTCATTTCCATCAGTTCTTCATAAACATCATCACGATCTGTGGTATTTATGGTTTCTGCCAACGAATAGTTTTTTGCCAGGCTCAGACGTTCCGGTACGTTATCAATGGCTATGACACGCGCGGCCCCCAGCATCCATGCGCTTTGTATGGCCAATTGTCCTACGGGCCCGCATCCCCATACCGCAACAGTATCTCCCCGGTTAATATCCGCGTTTTCAGCAGCCATATAACCGGTGGGAAAAATATCGGATAAAAACAGGGACTGATCATCACTCAGGCTTTCCGGTACTTTTACAGGTCCTACATCTGCATAAGGCACCCTCACGTATTCTGCCTGTCCGCCATCAAAGCCTCCCAGCATATGGGAGTACCCGAATATTCCCGAAACGGAATGCCCCAGGTTTGCCCTGGCCATTTCCGGATTGGGATTGGAATTATCGCAAAGGGAATATAGCGTATCATTACAATATTCGCAATGTCCGCAGGCAATGGTAAAGGGTACGACTACCCGGTCCCCCGGCCTGAACTTCCGGACATTTTTCCCGGCAGCTACCACTTCGCCCATAAATTCGTGCCCCAGTATATCTCCTTTTTCCATTGTGGGTACCATACCGTCCAGGATATGAAGGTCAGACCCGCAAATAGCAGTAGAGGTCACTTTAAGAATAATATCGTTTGTATCTGTAATTGCAGGATCAGGAACATTGTCTATTCTTACGTCGTTCCTGCCATGCCATACCAATGCTTTCATAGTAATTTTTTTTAATAGTTATTTCAGGTAGAAAAGCCATTCGTTCTCATTTTTTGGCATGAGCCCGGTTTGACCTCTGGGATCTGATTTTCGGGTAGAAAATCTATATCACCGGTTGTCTTGGTACGTAGTAGAAACACCGGTCAAAGAAAAAATCTACCCTCTCTGTTGAGTTTATGGGTAGATTTATGGAAAAAATGAAAATTAATCGTTTCTCATTTTGTTTATGGCGGATTCTGCCATAGACGGATTGGCTTTCATTTGTTCTTTCTGGGCATAAGCATTGGGATGGGGTCTTCCCAAATTAGGTTTACGTCCCAGTGGCTTTGCTTTTTCGAAAGTGAACTCCCCTTTGCCATCAATAGATTTACCATCGCTCCATCTTCCTTTGGCTTTTGATTCCCCGTTAATATGAGTGGAAAGAAAATTATAATTATTGTATTGATTTTCTTTTTCCCGGGGAAAACTGTTCGGGATGGGATGGTTTCCTTCCAGGCCTCCTATTTCTTCCAGTACGGCCAGCCATTGGTTTTGATGCATTGTGTCCCTGGCAATCAGGAAAGCCAGCATGTCTTTCATTCCTTTATCATCCGTAGATTGCCATAATCTGGTAGCTAATGTTCTTCCGGCGGACTCTGCCGTTACATTGGCGTACATGTCAGCTGCGAGATTTCCGGTACCGATAACCCAGGAACCGTTAAAAGGTACCCCGCTGCTATCTACGGCCATTGCACACATACCACTGGATAAAATATGACGGGGATTGGCTCCTCCCATGATCTGTTCCATAAAGGGATCTTTTGCCACTTCATCTTTCAGATCGTTGGTAGCTCCTTCCAGGTTGAGAGCTACGGCAGTGGCCAATAACTCTATATGGGCCATCTCTTCTGTACCTGTTTCCAGTAACATATCCCGGTATTTCTCCGGCCCCCTTGCTCCGAATGCCTGGAAGAGGTATTGCAGGCACACTTTCATTTCCCCCTCAATACCGCCTATAGCCTGTTGTAACATTTTGGCAAACTGAGGATTGGGCTTATCGACTTTAACATCGTATTGTAACTTACCATCGTGATAAAACATAATTTTGATTTTAAATGATTAATAAATAAATCCGAAGAATATCCCGTTCAACTGCCTTGTTTTCATAAGGCCCTGTTCCTTTTACACGCTGTAATACCGGTAATATGCCAGGATACGGGACAAAAAGCGAACGGATGTAATGCACTGATTATCCTAAGGTTTCAAAGGATATCTTCTCTTTTTGGAGGTCATTAAACTTGCAATTATTTCACCTATCCCGAGAATTAAAAACGGGAGGTAAATTTCTTCGGAAAATCCGAAAACCCACGGAGAGACCGCCAGTAAAACCCCGGCTATAAGGTCAAGAGCCAAATGCATTTTTACCGTAATTAAATTAGCTACACTGAGTTCATAATCGGTTATCAAGCTATACATGATCGTACCTAAACCTAATATTACAGGAATCGTTGTGGCCGCACCCCGGGGAAAATTGGCTATAAAGGGCAGAATAATTAATAATATTCCCATTAGATAATCTATATAGCCGTGTGTTTTTGTTGTTATCATAATCTTTAATATTTAGTTAATCAAATGAATAATGTACAAGATGATTCTGCCTGTTTTTTTTGCTTGCATCTGGGGATAGGTTATTGAGTTACTGAGTTATTAGGTTATTTAGTCAATACGCAACAACTCCATGACCTAATAACTATGGCAATTTTTTGCCTTCCTAAACCTCCGGATTGCAAGTCCAGCGTTCTTACATACTATTTACTGTCAATGTCTGACAGTTATTATTTTCGGTATGTATGATGAAAGTATTGTAGAAAATCCACAGGAATTACTGCAAATGCACTAAATATTGACGCGATAAATATTTTACCCCCTGATCTTTTATCCGGTGGAAACGGGATAGATGATACATTGCTTATATGCGCAGATTTGTCCGGACGAAAAAATGAAGAAACGTCGCTCAAAAAAGAAAAAAGGTTGGTCTTTTTTGTTATTGAAGAAGATGCTGCTCCTGATTTAATTGATTATTGATACTATCCCTTAAAAAAATAGCTCGTATAATAAATTGTAAACCGAGTTTGAAAAAAGAAATATACATTAGTAATGAAATCGTTAAGTATTTTATAAATAAACGGAATTAAAAACTTTTAAAAACTTGGTATGATGAGAAATTCAGAATTATTGGCCTCTCTTTCCAATTGTATAAATCACTGTAATTATTGTGCAGATGCTTGCCTGGAGGAAGAGAATGTAAAAGAAATGATAGATTGTATACGAACAGACAGGGTATGTGCTTCGGTATGTGCTGCCACCGCAGATGTATTGGCAACTAATTACCCGGCAGAAGTGTTGGTGGGGTATTGCCAGGAAATTTGCGAAAGGTGTGCCGAAGAATGTAAAAGCCACGAAGCAGAGCATTGCCAGAAATGTGCGCGGGCCTGTGAAGAATGTGCCCGGGCGTGTGAAAAGTTTTTTGCATAGAAAATGATTTCTTTTTAATTTTTATGTTCATTGATAATTAATTGTTGGTTAATAGCCAGGTAGTGTAACAGTAGTAATTGAGGGTTACCGGATATAGTGTAGTTGGTTTGATAAATGAGCCGATAGGCTATAAGCATTGCCTGGCTTTTTTATTCGTAATTTTTACTTCTTTTATCCAGGTATTGGTTATCGGTTAAATCCAGCCGCATAGGAGTAATACTCGTGCTTCCCTGTCTGACGGCCCATCTGTCCGTGCCATTTTCCACATTTTCAATGGGGATAACAGTAAACCAATAATGCCTTCTGCCCATAGGATCTTTACTGGCTATTACTTTTCCGTCATATTGCCTTACGGATTGTTTTGTCCATATGATGTTTCCGTTCGGGTGCTGTGGGAAATTAATATTGAGCAGCTCTTGCTCGTTTAAATCGATAACTTCTTTTAATGCTGTACTGACAAAAGTCCCGAGCGATTGAAAGTCCGGTTCGTTTTCTCCCACGGATACACTGAGCGCAATACCACGCACATTAAATAATACTGCCTGGCGGGCGGCAGACAAGGTACCGGAATGCCATGCGGAATTCCCGAGATTGGCACCTATATTTATACCGGATAATACGAGATCGATATCTTCAAACAAATGGATACCAAGTGCAACACAATCCGCAGGAGTGCCCTGCACCCTGTATGCTTCGATCCCCTCAAAAGTAATAGGCGATTTTTTGTAGGTTATGGGCCTTCCGGAGGTAATGGCCTGCCCCATGGAGGATTGTTCTACATCCGGGGCCATGACAATCACTTTTCCGAAGGAAGAAGCTACCCGGGCCAGACAGTTCAATCCGGGGCTGTAAATACCATCGTCATTTGTAACTAGAATTTTCATGTTTTTCATGGTTTTTGAGTTTTCTCTGAAACTTTAATTTACGAAAAAAAACAGACTTATCTGCGCTTGCGGATAGGCTTTATCATAATATTATCAATATACCGGAAGTAGGAACAGGGGCTTTTTCATTTCATCCGTTAGGCCGGTATTAAAAATGTAAAAAATCCTCTGAAATGTGCGGCAGGTTGATTATCTTAACCATATAGATCGGAAATTTCCCGGATAACTTCAATTTTAATATGAAGTACTTATGCAGACACTACAGATCATACATAATCCGACTGCCGGAAAAGCAGATCACAGTAAAGCGTTTCTCGTAAACCTTGTTAAAGGGTTCTCGCCCAGGATTAATTATATATCTACCAAAGATGATGCCTGGAAAGCGTTTGAATTTGACGGAACTGACCTGGTTTTCCTGGCCGGGGGAGATGGAACGGTGCGTAAAGTATTTGAAAAAGCCCTGTTAAATAAGGAAAAGGGGAGTGAAAAGGTAACTTGTCCAGTTGTCCTTCTCCCGTTCGGAACAGCAAATAACATTGCCAGGACCTTAAATATTTTTACGGCCCCTTTAAAAATGATAGCTTATGGCGAAGGGGATGTAGAACGTTATAATTATGGTGATATCGAAGGTTTAAAAGAGAAGGATTTTTTTATTGAAAGTGCTGGGTTCGGCATTTTTCCCGAACTGCTTTCCATTATGAAGAACAGTAATATCTATTCGGATTCCCCCGGAAAAAAAATGGAGCTGGCCCTGGAACAGCTCATTTCTATCGTAAAGGACTTTAAACCGGAAAAGATCAAGATAAAAACGGGGGGAATAACGATCAAAGGTTCTTTCCTGTTGGCAGAACTTATGAAAATAAAACATATAGGGCCCAACGTGGAGCTGGCCCCTGAGGCATCCGTAAGTGATGAGTACTTTCACCTGGTACTGATCCCTGAGGAGAAAAGAAAAGCACTGGAAAGGTATTTGACAAACACACTGGAAAATAAGGAAGAACCCGGCAGTGTTTCCAATTTTGTGATGACCCTCCGGGTGAAAAGTGTGAAAATAAAATCCGGGAGTGCCGTGATGCATGTGGATGATGAACTGGTCAAAGATTACTCCGGCAAGTATATCCGTGCAGAAGTGAGAAAAGGAATTATCCCGTTCATTAAAAATGTCCGTTTTTCGTAAACCTTTCCCCCGGGAGAAACCAGGGATGTTCCATAGAAAAACACCCGGCAAATACCCCTGTAACGCAATAACTCCTCAACTTCCGAAAGCATTGGTTAACATGAATAATGGGTAAGAAAAAAGGCTCCCATCTTCATCCCGATGTCTATCGGGAGAAGAGGGGTGTCCCGCTTGCGGGACGGGGAGTTTGACCGGGCTCAGGCTCCGGAATTATCTCCAAACCTTTGTGTTTTTCCCATGGTTTGGGCTTTCAAACCCTCCGATCCCGATTAAAATCGGGACCACCTCCCTTCATCTGAAGGGAGGAGCTCTTTAAAATATTCAAAATAAACAGGTTGAGTACTTAAAATCCAAAGGCTTAAACATTATCCACGTTTGGTTAAACTAGTTCCGCCCCCGTTAATTTTCTACTTTACCGTCCATATATTCCTTTATCTCCTTGGGCATCTGGTTTTTTATGTGGTTTAACTGTTCTTTCGGAAGGTATCTTTGCAGGGAGTTCAGCGTATCCGATATAATCTGTTCCGTAGATTTTTTCCAGGGAAAGCTACGTTCTCCGTAATGGCTTTGAAGCGCTTTTACACTGGATTTCATTTCTTCCAGTGTAGTATACGTTAAGGGTGGTTTCTCCTTGTATTTCCATCCTTCCACATATATTCCCTTTAAAATCATGGGCAACGGGGCGATGATATCAAAAGATTCTCCCAGGTGTATCCTGTCCCGTATGGTATGCATTACCGCCCGCCAGATTTTGAGCACCCTTTTCTTTTCATCGGGATGTCCCAGTTCTTGTGCGAGTTGATCTATATATGTCTGGGCTTCCCGGGCGAAGGTTTCGAAATTTAAATCTGTCGTTATCATAATCCTGAATTTTACATGAATTGGTAATAGATACTTCAATTTAATCTATAAAACATTAATTACCAATAATATCTGTGCCTTTAACGATTAATTAATAGTGTGTTTTGCGATCGTGCGGTTAATATTTTTTTGAGCCAATAAAATATTCTTTTGAGGTGTGAAGAAATAAAATATTGGTACAAATTTGAGTGACGGGGTAAGGTATATGTTCCGGTGCCCGTACCGGGAATAACCCTGTTACAGACCACAGGACCGTGGTAAAAATGAAAAATTACAAATCGAAAAACATTTATTGTTATGGATACTTTTGATATACTTCAAATGCAGGATCACCGTACCTGGAAACCTCCTTCCGGGGACTGGAAATATTACCAGGAATGGAAAGATGTGATTTTTTTACATTGGGAAGTCGATGAATCGGAACTCAGAAGATTTGTTCCCGGGCAATTGACCATAGATACTTTTCAGGGGAAGGCCTGGATGTCGGTAGTGGCATTTAAAACGCAGGGGGTGAGAAGGAGGGGAGCTCCTCCTTTGCCATTGCTGTCCAATTTTTACGAGGTTAATATACGGACCTACGTTAAAAACTCTTATAAGGACGGGATCTATTTTCTGAACCTCGAAGCGAGTAAGTTTCTCTCGTCCGTATTAACCAGATTTATAACAGAGCTTCCGTATTACTATTCAACGATAGAAAGTACTGTGAATATGTTTAAATGTGTGAATTCCGAAAAACAGTCCCATTTACATATCCGGTATGAGACAGAGACATCACCTGTTCAGAAAACAGAACTGGACAGATGGTTAACGGAACGGTATGTTCTTTTTCAGGATGGTGTGGATGATATAGTAGAGTTTAATATCCATCATATCGAATGGCCTTTACAGAAGGTGAAAGTAGATACCCTGGCCCTCAGCTATCCTTCTTATAATTTCCTTTTAGAGGGTTTCCCGACGCGGGTCGGATATTCCCCGGGTGTGCAGGTATTGATATGGGAAAAATACAAATGGCATCTTTCCGGTCAGAATGCCCGGCCGTAGTATAGAAATTATCCCGGTTATTTATACAAAAAGAGAGTATCGGTGTTATGGCGGAAATCATATCTTTTTTTAAACAGCTTTTTGGTATCGGGATTGCAGATTCGTCTGTTTTTCAGGTTGTGACGAGGTCTTTTGTGATGTATATACTGGGCATTGTCATGGTGCGTATCGGGAAAAAAAGGTTTATAGGTAAAATGACGGCTTTTGATACGATACTTGCCGTGATGGTCGGTTCTTTGCTCAGCTGGGGTATTGTCGATGCAGACCTGTTTGTGGCTATAAACGTTGTCTCTGTCTTCTTAATTATACTTCATGCTCTTTTTTCCATGCTTGCCGCTACTTCGGATAAATTCGATCGCATGATTAACGGGAAGGAAAGAATAGTAATACGGAACGGGGTGATTATCCGGAAAGCATTGCGTAAAAGTAACCTCAGTGAAAAAGACCTGATGCAGGCGCTGAGATTGAATGCACATACCACGGATGTCAGCAAGGTGAAGATAGCGAGACTGGAACGCAACGGGGATATAAGCATCCTCATGAAAGAAGAAGCGGGATAAGGCTCTAACGACCCGGCAAACGCCAGGAATATGCGTTTCACTGCTCCGGTTACCTTAAATGCCGGAATAAGGCAGGACCGGTTGACCTCAAATGAAATAATTCTAAGCCCCATGTATCCTTAAAAACGGGAAATCGCCTGAGCTTGTGCCAGGCGATTTCTTATGGATAGCAGTATCCGGGGAAACTATGTAAAAAGATTCGGGGACCAATCTGTCTTCCGTATGAAAAATTGAATGTCCGGTTCTTACCCCGCCCCCTGCAGATGGCAGGGAGGCATGACTTCTAAATGGCTCCGTTTACTTCTGCCATTCTGCTTTTATTCTTCTGGTAAAATTTCGGGGAGCAATTATATTTTCTTTTAAATATCTTGGAAAAATAGCTCCTGCTGGCAAACCCGATGCTGTAGACCACTTCGGAGATATTCAGGTCTGTACTGGAGATAAGCCTTTCCGCTTTTTCCACCCTTACATTCCTTATAAAATCGGCTACCGTGCGGTTGTGCATTTCCTTGAACCCTTCCTGCAGCTTGCAGGGAGCAAGGCCGCTGATACTGCATAGATATTCCACGGTATATTGTTTCTCCGGGTTCTCATAGATAAATTCGGAAAGTTTGTGGATTTCCCTGCATTCCCTTTTGTTTAACGAGCCTGCCGTTTTTTCTTTATTCCTTTCATCTTCAATGAATTGTTGGATTTTAAGGCTTATAATGATATTTACGATACCTTCAAATAACAAATGCTTTGAGAGATCTGTTATCGCTATATGTCTCAGGCGCCGGGCATAATCGGCAATCATGAGGTTATAAGAACCTATGTAATTATAGGTGTGGGTTTTATTCAGAAAGGAGCGGAAGGTTTCCTTTCCGTCCGGACTGGTCTCCTGCTTGAGCCTGCTGCGCAGCAGGTCAATATCGTACAGGCATATCACAAAAAAGTCGTAAGGCTGTTTTTCCTTAAAGTGGTACTGAAGGATATTTTCCGCTTTTATATGAAGGATCTCTGTCTGGAATTCATCCAGGTGTTCTTCTTTATTTCCCAGGCTGCTGATCTTGTGGAATAATTGTCCTTTTACACTGTAAGCAAATAAAAAACACCTTTTTTCTTCCGTAAAAACTTTATAAGTTGTGTCCTGATTAAAGCAGACCCTGTAATGGGAAAAAACCAGTCCCTTTTTAATAACAGATTCTTTTATTCTTATCTTTCCAACCTGGTTGTTGTAAGAAAGCATTTTTTCATTTTTGGTCCTGGAGATTTCCTCATTGCTGTAAGCGGCAAGTGCCTCCAGAATTCCGGTTTGTTTCGATTCAATAATTAATGGGGTTTTCATAGTAAAGGGGTAGCATTTTTGTTATCGCTTGCCACATCAATGCTCGCATTGTCCCAAAAAGATGGTAGGTAAAGTCAATTCTAATTTAAAGAAGCAACCAGACTGTCTTTTCACGTTCAAATGCTGGCATTATTAGCTAATGCGATAGAGTTAGACATTCTTATTTTTCAAAATCCGACGGTGATCCGTATGATCAGGGCAGGGGTTAATCCGGTGAAACACGGCTGTAATTGCTTAAGGTTGCCTGTATATCCCGCGGAGGAAGACATGCACAGGCCGGATCTTTATCAATTACACAAGATGCCCCGAATATACTGGTTAAGCCCAAAGGTTATTGTTGCCGGGGTGAAACCCGGAATATCATGAAAGGTAAAAATTCCATGATTATCAAATCGGTGAGATTTTGCTTTCCCGTAAAACCACGGGAAAATTGCCGGTGATTGAGATAAGATTGCTTTTTTAATAGAGTTGGTATCTAAGTTGGTAAAACAATGGGGTTAAATTGTTTCAAAGAACTAAAAATACGATAATCAAAACTCAACTTGTTCGTGTGAACGTTTATGGTGTCTGAAAATAAATTGATTTCTGTGAAATAACATGTAATAAAGTAAAGAAAAGATTACAGATATACCATTACAGAATTGCCGTATTATATTATATAATTCCGTTATAAAAAATGTTAATAAACTGCTGATATTTAACAAGATAATAACAAACCTCGGTATTCTTTTTAAAATAAATATTTTTTTATGAAATGAACCATGACAATTTGAGTTGATACCTTTCGATCCCGATAATCCCGATAACTATCGGGATCGGGACTACCGGGACGACATGTTCAATGGCGAATTACATCTGACCAATTAAAAATAAATAAAATGAACAGATGAAAAAAACAGTATGCTTTGCAATGATGTAACTTTATTATATTCAAATATTTAGGTGCAAATAAGTACCTGCTCCTGCTCCTGGTTTTACCCGTTTCTCATACCTCTTTCTTTAATGCCATCTGCCTGTACATTCTTTCATATACGGTACAGAAAGTTTTCGATATTTAAATTGGATTCCAGGTATTGAAAGTTGATTTTCAGCACTTTTTCCAGGACCGTCTTAAATTCTTCATAGGTGCGGGGCTGGTCCATATAAATATTTGCACCGTTTACGAAAACCTCTTCAATGCTCTCTTCGGATGCAGTGACGGAGTAAACGGTAATTAACGTATTTTGAAGCCGCTGTTGTTTTCTGAGTTCCTGCAAATAAACCAGAACGTTTTTATCCGGGAGGTTTAATTTTAAGAAGAGAATGTTGGGAACATTGTTTTGCCGATCGCTCAAATATGCTGTGAGTTCCGATTCGTTACGGAAAACCATTAAACCCACCCATAGTTTAATTTCCTTCACAGTTTTTTCAAATAGTTTTATAGAGTATTCATCATCATCAACAATAGCTAGTTTAAAAAAAGTTCTTTTCATGTATTAATGTGTGTATAAGTGTAAGGTATATTATTGTTTTCTCTTTTCAATAATATTATAAAAGGTTGTAGGAGTTAATCCTGTTGTTTTCTTGAATTGTTGAGATAAGTGCGCCACACTGCTATACCCCAGTTTATAGGAGATCTGTGTTAAGGAAAGTTTATTCTCAAGAATCAATTTTTTGGCATAATCTATTTTCTTTAATATAACAAATTGTTCTATCGAATAATGAGTGTATTCGGAGAATATCTTGGAAAGGTAAGAGTATGAGTAATTTAGTTTCTCCGTCAAGTAGGTGGAAATTTTTTTGGATTTGAAGTTATCATGTAATAAGATCATTTCCGAAATGGTATCCTTTATGCGTTGAATGAGTTCATTCCGGGGATCTTCTATAACATAAATACCTGTTCCCTGTAACTTGTTTTTGAATTCATTAACTTCCGTAATGTCGGGTTGCCCTGTAAATTTTACTTCACCCCAGCCATTTAATTCGTATTTGAGTGAAGTTTCTTTAAGACATTCTTCTAATACTTTCATATAAACTTCTTGTGCATCATAGGTTAAGTATACACTAATCATATTAATCCCGGTTAATGGTACGTTATTAAGTGCTATTTCTTTGTATAACTTAAATGAATTCAGACAATCAGTCGATATTCATGAACGAAAACGGATAGAATAATCACAAAATGATGAATTAAAATTAAACGTAAATATAATCAAAAAAAGACTCCCTTAAGGAAAGGGAGCCTCTAATTACATCTTTGAATTAAATTCAAAGACAACCAACTCTAATCCGCATTGCTTTTTGCTTTTTCATTTACCCTGCTTTCTGCGATTTCCGTTAAACTCTCATCAGCTTCATACTCTTCCGTTAACGTACTGTGTAATGTACTGGCAATGTCGCCATGTCCCAGTTCCTTCGCAAATCTTGTTGCGGTACCGTATGCGGAAATCTCATAGTGCTCTATCCGCTGGGCCTCGGCTATTATCCCGGCATCCAGTACATCATCATCCATATCGTCTTTCATGAAATGTTCCGCTTCTTCCAGAAGCCCTTTCATGGCCAGGCATTTTTCTCCCTGGGGCTTGATATCCAGTTCGTCACAGATTTTTTCGATCCTGTTCCTATGTTCCTTGGTTTGTTCCAGGTGTTTTTCAATGGCATTTTTCAGTTTTTCGGTTTTTGCCTTTTGGGCCATTTTAGGGAGCGCTTTTACCAGTTGGTCCTCGGCACTATACAGGTCTTTGATCTGATGTTCAAATAAATCTTCCAATGTTTTCATAGTTTTGTTATTTATTGCTGTTTACGATACTGCTAATCTAATCTTCTTTTTAAGTGGACACTACCTCGAAAAAATTAAAAATTAATCCGATTACATTTTTTTTGTTGCTCCCAATTTTAGGTTAAAACCCTGTTCCCGATCAAGATCCCGATAATCAGGAATATCGGGATTATTGCAGAGACCTTAGTCCCTGCAAATTTTTTGTGCTGTTCTGTGGTTACTGAGTTACAGAGTTATTGCGTGTTGACTAAATAACTCAATCACCTAATAACTATGGCAACTTCCCCGCCTAAAGGCCGGACGGGCAGGATTGCCTTTCTAAACCTCTGAACTTGCAGTGCGGAGTGGTGTAGTTATCTGCTAAAGAGGTTCACAGGGAGAAAATATAAAGCCTTACCTTCCGCCCAGTTTCCATCTGTTAATTTCATCACGCAGTTGTGCGTGGCTTTTGCCGGTCTTCTTCTGTATGCGTCCCAGCATGATGCCGAATTCCCCGGGAGCATAGGAGACATCCACATTGCTCAGGTCGCTGTATTTTTTCCGGAAATCATCTTTTATTTCCGTCCATTTTTTTTCCAGTTCCCGATCTTTTTCCCGAATACCGGAATTTTCATCTTCGGCGTCGTGGAGGTGAGCCTCCAGAAACTCGTCCTGTTCCTGTTCCTGCTCTTTATCGTCCATACTTCCTCTTCCCCGGAATTGCCGGTCGTGTTCATCTGCTTGTATGCTCATGTTGCTGATTTCAAAAATTAAACTTCTGTTTACCCGGAGGTCGAATCCGCACTTTCCTTTACCTGGAGCGGTCCTCGATCCAGTCTTCGTACCTCTTGTATTGTTCGGGGGATAATATTTCCCTTAAAATACTGTCCCGGTCTATCTCACGGATATTTCCCGGAGTCTGGGCGTTCTTCCCCATGTCGTCTATACGCGTCTGGTAGTTCCTCTCAAATCTTTTGATTTGCTCATCATCCATCTGTACATGAGTGTATAAGGCGTTCAATTCTTCCTTATCGACGCTTGTTCTCATAGAACCGGACTGGTAATCCCCGTTCTCATTGGCATTCATGTCACTTGAACTCCTGTTGTTGGTGGTATCGGGATAAGTATCGTCCGTACGGTCCTTGTTTTTTCTGTCTCTGCAGGCTACCAATGCCAATACACCGATAGCTATGACTGTTAACTTTAAAATTTTCATGGTTTCTTTTTTTTAGTTATTCAATTTCTTCTATATCAAATCTAATCAGCTTTCATAAGAGAAATTGACCCATATCGATCAAAAATTAATCCGTGAGCATTTTGTGAAGAAAATTTATTCCGTTACAGGTGATTGTAAGAGAAGGGTTTAAGCGGGTATAATAATGAAGAAATACATTTTTCATCTGCCGGAAACCAAAGGAGGGCAGATCAGGGAGAAAAAAGTGGGTGTAGGAGGTTTTTACCTCCTACACCCTATATATGCCTTCTACATATTTAAGTCATAAGTTCCGGAGGCATATATACTAACTTACGTAAAACAACTCACGACTGTCTTTCCATAGCATTTTTCTTTGATCTTCCACTGGTTGAGATAAGTGTAATCGGTAAATTCACTTCATATCTGTAGCTCCTTCTTTAGAATGTTGTAAAGCCAGTTTTGTCGCTTTTTCTTTTAGTCCGTCAGGTACTTTTTCACCCATAGGGCCCTTGGCTATGGTGATCCCCCCGTCTACGGGGTAGATGGCACCGGTAACATACGAAGCTTCTTCCGAGGCCAGGAAGAGATAAACATTTGCCACCTCTTCCGGTGTTCCCCTTCTTCCCATTAATGTGGCGTTTACGGTCAGTTTTTCCATGCTCCTGTCCATATCACTGGTTTCCCGGTGCGTCCATGCCGTATCTATGGGGCCCGGAGCCACACAATTAACACGTACTCCGCGGGAAGCCTGTTCTCCGGCTATACCTTTCATGAAGGCATGGAGAAAACCTTTTGTTCCGCCATATGCGGCATTTTCAGGCAGTCCCAGCGTGCCTGATTCCGAGCCGGCATAAATAATGCACCCTTCTGTCTTCTGAAGTTCCTTTACCGATGCTTTTGTCATCAGAAAAGCGGTACGGATATTGTTTTTGACCAGGTTCTCAAAAGCTTCCGTGCTGAATTTTTCTATAGGGTTTATTTCCGGGAATACCCCGGCATTATTAATGAGAATATCGAGTTTTTCCCAGCGATTAAGGATTTCCCGTACGGCTTCTTCTGCATGCTCCTTAACTGAAATATCGCCGGAATACCCGGCAGCATCACCTCCCTTATCCTTAATTTCCCGTACAACATCATCTACCGGATCGTCCGGGAAACCTACAACCAGTACTTTAGCGCCTTCCCGGGAGAATTTCTTGCTGATAGCTTCTCCGATACCTGTGGCTCCCCCGGTGATAATTGCCGTTTTTCCTTCCAGTTTTCCCATGTTGCTCTTCATTTATATTGTTACAAAAATTGTTTTTTCACAGTGTTGTAAAACAAAATTAGGAGTTACCATTGCCCCATGTGGGCCGTAATACGAAAAATTTTGACTCAAAAGGTAGTAGTTGAGGAGTTAGTGAGTTGTTTAGTGCGTATTGTCTAATTAACTAAGTAACCTAATAGCCTAATAACTTAACAACCAACAGCCATGTTAATGCCAGGATAATCCTTTACTATCGACAGGAGGGCGGTTTTACGCATGGGGATACCAACTTTACTCCCGGGGACATTAACTCCAGGCACGGGGATGTCAGCTTTGCACACGGGGACATTAACTATAGGTATGGGGATGCCAACCTTGCGCACGGGGATGTCAACTTTCCTCCCGGGGATGTCAACTTTGATATGGAGGATATCAACTCTGGAACGGGGGTACCCCGGCTTTGTCCACCGGAAGCGAATTCTCCAAAAACGGTTTTCAAAGCGTCCTATTTCAAATAACCAAACGAGTTAATTATTTATTTTTTTGCAATACATATCAGAAAAAGAGACGCTTAGCTTTGTTGGTGTAACTGTAAAATGGATGAAGAGAATGCCGGAGGCAAAGGGCATTGTATAAACCTGTCTGCACTGTAGGCCCATCTTTTTCTAAAGAAAGATGTTTCTGGTATTCTCTTTTCTCTAAGCACATTTAAACACTATTATTATGACAACACGTGTTCACGGACTGCTGGATTACATGATGGGGATATTCCTGTTGTTAATCCCTCTTTTATTTTCTTTTCCCGGAGGGGCGCCGACAACCATATTATTTTCGGTCGGTATCCTGATCGTACTCCTTACTTTGACGACCAATTACGAAAGAGGAATTGTAAAGATCATTCCCATGAACCTGCACCTGGCCATTGATATTTTAACTGGTCTTTTTCTGGTAATTTCTCCGTGGATATTCGGTTTCTCGGATATATTGATATGGCCTTTCGTATTACTGGGGACCATTGAAATAATTATAGCAGTACTTACCCTGGGCCATCCTCCTAAACCGTACCATACGTATTAAGCCTGTGGTACCCGTGCGAAACCGGTTCGCATACTTGTTACATTCTCCTGAAAAAGTATTTATAAACCTTATAAAAACTTATGCCATGAAAACTGAAAATTTATCACATAAGGAAGCTCTCGAAAAAATGAAAGAAATGGTCGACAATATCAAAGTGGCCATTTTGCTTTCCGACTTGAAAACGGTACCGATCGGAGCTAACCCGATGAATACAAAGAAAATAGAGGAAAACGGAAATATCTGGTTTTTAAGTTCCCTTAACAGCAACCACTACACTAATATTCTGGCCGATATCAGGGTACAGCTGCTTTACAGCCACCCGGAAAAAATGCAGTTCATAAGTATATACGGGAAAGCCTATATCTATACCGACAAAAGTATTCTCGAGGAATTGTACAGCAAAAAGGATGATGAATGGTTTGACGGAATAAATGATGTGGAAATGATTGCTATAAAAATAGTTCCGGCTTCCATCTATTATTGGGACAGGGAACATAACAAATTCATAGAACTCCTGAAGAACCTAGTGGAAAACAAATCGTTGAAAGAAGATAATTCCGGGGATAAAACCAAGGGGAAGATAGACCTCTGACCCCGGGGCTCCCTGTTTCCAGTGCGGCACTATCCATGCTTTTCGGATTTGCCCTTGTCTTTTGAAATGGTATGCTTTCTTCCTTCTTTCGTATTCCAGCTGTCTTTGAACAGTTGCATAAAGGCCAGTGTAAGTACCATGGTGGTTGCGGCACCCATAAGGATGACCGTGAGTATCAGCATTCCCTTTTTCGCAAACCAGTCGAATTTCCACATGGTCATGAATTCATCCGTAAAACCCGGGTTCAGTTCTATAATATAGAGCGCAAAGAATACGGCACAAACAGCAGTAGCGGTAAAACCGGTAACCAACCCGGCTGAAAAACCGTGTTGGTACCTGAACTTTTCTCCCTTGAGCTTTTTCAGGTTCTTTATAACCAAATATATCCCTGCCCCGGTAATGACTATATTCATAACACTGAAGACAGGCTGTATGTGAAGCCCGATCAGGGAAAGTAACAGAAAATATGCTATTAAGGCTATTCCTACTATACTGCCGTATCTGAATGAGATGGTCTGATCTTTCATGTGTTTATTTTTATTGTTTTAAATGGTCATGCTTCGACAAGCTCAGCACAGGAATGTAACCTTTGATGACTAAAATAATCATTGCCTTATGTGTCTAAAGATTATTTTAGTCATGTCGGTTTCATTTTATCTGAACATTCGAAAGGGAAGAGCAAGTTGCTATAATATCTAAGCAGTCGCGAACCTCATCAAGGTTTTTTTTGACTCATTCGGTTAAATCCTCTGATTATTAACTTTTCTTTCATAAAAAAATGAACGAGAATATGTAATTTGCTTAGGCCTACTCTTAGAAATCTCACCTTTTTTTATTAAAAATCATAACAACAGCACATCTATGCAATGGGATCAAATTGACTATAAAAAATTTAAAAAACAGTTGGAAGAGGATGCTATTGTTGAGCTGGTTCTCCCGGATAACGGCTTTCTTCATATAGAAGAAAAACTCTCTTTTATTCTCATTTACCGGAAGAAAGCCAACGATGAAGGGACAGGCCGGCTGGTAAAAACAATAGGATCTTATTTACTGATGGGAGGAGACGACCTTTCCGAATATTCAAAATTGCTGAGAATACTGATTAACTTCTTTACCAAAAAATACAATTCCTACCTGCTTTTTGAAATCTACAGCGGGCCTCCCCAAAGTACCACCTTTGTTATAAAAGGCCCGGCTCATAAATTACCGGCCACGTTGCAGGTTTTAAAGGAGAAATTACAAAATATACCCTATGGTTTTCTTGTAAAACCGATAGATGTGGTCATAGAACAGACCAAAAAAAGGCATGCGGAAGAAGAAAGTCCTATTATAGACATCAAAAATGCAAAAATAAGTGCGGGATTGCTTCTCGCACTCGAAGTCCCTCCTATATACCGCGATGAGGACGGAAATATTTACCCGGTATTTTTCCAGACGTTCAGGAATGATTTTGCCAAGGCCATACAAAAAACGCTTTTTGAATACCTGCGTGTCCAAACCACTTCCGGTATTGCCAGTTATCAGGCGCTGGGGAAAAGCCAGATCCAGGAAGAAGTGTTGAAAATGGACCGTCAGCTTACGGAAATACAAAACACTTACCAGTTCCTTATGCAGGTGGCCCCGGTAAACCTCGAACAGATTAAAAAGAATTTTTTTCAGAGCAACTTCAAGAAATTGTCCAAATACCATTACCGGTTGCTGACCGCCGATCCGGATTTGCTGAAAAGAAAATTATTCAACCTGCAAATAGAGAAAATAGATGACCCCGCCCTGTTTTATATTTTCAAGGAAAAAAGAGAAGAACTCGACCAGCAAATATCCATGCTGGGTGAGCGGGGGACAAAGAATTTTTTTTATAACAGTATCCGTATTTACAAAGGTGTCAACAAAGACCTCTTAACCGAAGCCACAGCTATTTTAAAGAATATCCCCGAAAAAAACGAAGAAGACAAAGATGCTTTGAACGCCAGGGAATTTGCAACACTCGCTATGGAAGAATTTGAGGAATACCGTCAGCGGGGTTCTTTTTTTAAAAGCAGGATACACCTGAGGGAAGACCTGAATATACTGATGGTATCAAGAGGAGAACTGTACATCCCCACCACATTGCGGGTGCCACATAAAGAGGCAAAAGCACTTATACAGCATGAAGTGGGGACCCATGCCCTTACGTATTACAATGGTAAAGAGCAGCCCCTGACCCAACTGGCTATAGGACTTGCCGATTATGAGACGTTGCAGGAAGGGATTTCCGTACTTTCGGAATACTTCAGTGGCGGCCTTACAGGTAACCGGTTGAGAATGCTGGCAGGGAGAGTTGTTGCCGGAAACGAGTTACTTAAAGATTCCAATTTCCACGAGGTCTTTTTCAAACTGTATACCGAATTCGACTTTTCAAAGGAGCGTGCCTTTAATATCACAGCCAGGGTTTTTCAGGGAGGGGGCTTTCTCAAGGATGTAATTTATTTACGCGGATTGTTACAGGTGGTGAATTATTTAAGGGAAGGCGGGGAACTGGAACCCTTGCTTGCGGGAAAATTTGCCATTAAGCACCTGGACGTTGTAAAGGACCTGACCACACGGGATATACTCATAAAACCGAAATTACTTCCCAGGTACATGCAATGGGAGTCTTTTCAGGAAAAACTTAATAACATCAGGGAGGGATTACCTCTCTTTAAAATGATCTCATCATGAAAATAGGTTTTGTCTTAAATGATTTTGCTACCGAACGTTGTGGCACTTCTGTAACCTTAATGAATAAAGCATCGCAGATGGGACATAGCGTCTATGCCCTGGATGTGGGGGACTTTATTTTCTGTAATGACTCCTGTATGAAGATTTATGCCTATAAAATCGAACAGTGCGACCGGTTGTTATCTCCTGAAGAGTGCCTTCAACAACTGAAAAGTGCCGACATGATAAAAAGTAAAATCCCCCTGGGAGAACTGGATGTGCTTTTTCTCAGGAATAATCCTACGGAGGAAAATTCTATGAGGCATTGGGCGGAGCAGGCGGGGATAGCATTCGGCAGGCTGGCAGAGCAGGAGGGGGTACTTGTGTTGAACGACCCTTATGGCCTGTCGGAAGCTTTTATAGATAAACTTTATTTTGAAGAACTGCCGAAATGTATTAAACCCGGATCTATCATTACGCGGTATAAAAGCGAGATCCTCAGGTTCTGGGATAAACACGATAAGAAAATGGTATTAAAACCTCTACAAGGCTCGGGGGGCAAGGATGTGTACCTGATAGACAAAAAAGAAAAGAATATCAATCAGATTATAGATACCATTCTGGCGCAGGGATATGTCATTGCCCAGGAATATCTTCCGGAAGTAGACCAGGGAGGTGATATCCGGGTACTATTGATGAACGGCAGGGTGTTGGAAGAAAACGGGGAAAAAGCGCTCATCGGGAGGGTGAATAAGAACAAGGAAGAATTCCGAAGCAATTTTAAAGTCGGGGCCATAGCCAGCAACAGCCAGCTGACCCCGGCCATAGAGAAGATCGTTAGCCTTACTTCTCCCAAACTGATAAGAGACGGCCTGTTTCTGGTGGGGCTCGATGTTATAAAAGATAAGCTCATAGAAATAAATGTCTTGAGCCCGGGGGGACTGGACAGGTTCAAGGATATAGGCATGTCCGATTTTTCGGAAACCGTAATAAAGGCTATCGAACGTAAGCTTTATTATAAAAAAAAGTATAAAGGCAGGTTCAGTAACCGGGTATTGGCAACAATGGAATAGCCGGCATATATATAAAATGATGGAAAGAATAATCGGCACATATTCCAATAACAGGGAGGGAGCGTTATTATTTATAACGGCAGGTATTCACGGTAATGAACCCAGTGGTGTCGCTGCCCTGGAAAAAGTATTTTCCGAATTGCAGTATTTCCGGCCGGAAATCGGGGGGACTGTCGTGGGAATAAGGGGAAATATCGGGGGGCTGAAAGTTAAAAAACGCTTTATAGAAGAAGATCTTAACCGTGTATGGACAGAAAAGAACATTGTGTCCGGGAAAACAGATACGAAGGAGAAAAAAGAAATGCTCGATATCCTGAACGTTATCAGGCTCTTTTCGGAAAAGGAACATACAAAGCGTTATTTCCTGGACTGCCATACCACTTCGGCCGAAACACAGCCTTTTATTTCCGTACAGGATGTCGGCGACAACGATAAGTGGGCACATTTGTTTCCGGTATCCGTTGTTCGTGGCTTCAGTGATATTGTAGATGGTTGTATCGATCAATATCTGAGCAGAAGGGGAATAACAGGCTTTGTATTTGAGGCAGGACAACACGATGCCCTTTCTGCCATAAAGAATCAGGAGTGCCTCATTTGGCTTGCCATTGAAAAAGCATGTGGCTTAAACCTTGGCCAGATCCCCGAATTATCCGAATACCTGGAGGTTTTCCGGAAGGATATACAAAAGCAATCGACCTTCAGGATTATCCATAGATATGCTTTGGCAGAAGGAGACCGGTTTGTGATGGAGCCGGGATTTTCCAATTTTCAAAAAATAAGGAAGGGAGAATTGCTGGCCGTTCATAACGGTAAAGAAGTAACGAGTCGCTGGGATTCGTACATTTTTATGCCCTTATACCAGTCACAGGGCAAAGAGGGTTTCTTTATCATAGATTGCGTATAAGGTCATTGCGGTAAGGAAGGGGAGCGTATGGGAAAAAATTTCGGGAAGAAAGAATACACTCCTGTATTTACGGGCGTGACCGGAAATTTCACTGTTACAAGTCATCTGAGTCAATTATTTGAGGGATTATTTCCTTTTAAGATATAAATCTTACCTAGTTTTAGGGTAATACAGTTTTTGATACCAGGAGAGGTGCTGTTTTACACAAGGAGGTAAAAGCAAGTCGGAAGGACTGCAATGATTAACGGTTTACCTAAAAAAATAAAAAATGAATAAAGAAGCTTTTTGGAATATATGGAGTTCGGCATATGCCTATCCCTCTGTTAAGGAGAACCTGACAACGGATATAGCAGTAGTCGGGGGTGGAATAACAGGAATTACAACGGCATATTTACTGAAAGAACAGGGTTTTAAAGTAATTGTGCTGGAAGCAAAGAGCGTAGGCAAAGGGACTACGGGACAAAGTACGGGGAATTTGTACGAGATAACAGAAGACGTATTTTCCCGGTTTTCATCCAAATACGACCTGGAATACCTGGAAAAACTGATCTCTTCCAGGCGAAAAGCCATAGAACTTATCAGGGAGATCATATTGACCTACGACATAGATTGTAATTACCAGAACCAGTCCATGTACCTTTTCGAAGACGGTGGTATGGACAAGATATCGGAAGAGGAAGAAACGGCAAAAAGAATACATGCCTCCTTTACCAAACTCAATGATTCCGATATTGTTTTCCCTTTTAAAAACGGTTTGAAGCTCCCCAACCAGGCGCAATTTAACCCTCTTCTGTACGTGCAGGAATTAGCAAAAATTGCGGAAGGAGGCACATGCAAGATATTTGAAAATTCTGCGGTAACCCAGATAACGGAGAAAAAGGAAGAGATAGAGCTGGAGGTAAATAAAAAGAAAGTAACCGCTAAGTATGTAGTGCAGTCAACCCATGTCCCCAAGGGCAAAAAAGTACAGTATCACTCCGTTCTGTTGCCCTACAGGGAATACGCGGTGGCAACAAAAGTGGCCAATTCGGGTTTTCCAGAAGGCATTTACTGGAGGTATACCCCTAAAGGAAAAATTTCCTTCCGGCGTTATGAACGGGGAAGTGAAACGTATTTTTTGGCGGTAGGGAAAGAACACAAAACAGGAGAAGTAAAGGACACCCCGGAAAGTGTAATTGAACTGATGGACTTTCTGAAGGATAATTTCTATATAAATAAAATCGATTATCAGTGGAGTGCCCAGAATTATAAGCCCGCAGATCATTTGCCTTACATAGGCAGGCTTAATAAAAATTCGAACCAGTTCGTAGCAACGGGCTTTTCCGTCGATGGCCTGGTATTTGGGACATTGGCTGCAAAAATAATTTCCGATACCATTTCCGGAACAGAAAACGATGATGCCTATTTTTACAAGTCTACCCGGAGTTCACCGGTCAAATCTTTCCGAAGGTTCATAAAAGAAAATGCCGATGTACTGACGCACTTTCTCAAACCCGGTGTAAATGACAAAGAGACTTTGGACAGTATAAAAAGGGGAGATGCAGCCGTAATAAAGATCAGGAATGAAAAAGCAGCGGTATACAGGGACCTCGAAGGAGAACTGAAGGTACTTTCCGCTACGTGTCCCCATATGGGGTGCACCGTAGTGTGGAATACTGTTGAGAAAAGCTGGGACTGTCCTTGCCACGGAAGCAGGTTTGATAGCCGGGGAAAAGTTATAGAAGGGCCGGCACTTCACCATCTGAAACAAATTATCCTATAGTTCCGTTTTACTAAAGTTTTTTCACGGATTGCCCGGAACAGATCAAACCGTTTATCCCCGGTCAGACCCTACAGTTTCCCTGTAGACCTGGGGAGATACTTCCACATTCTTTTTAAAAAACCTGCTGAAGTAGTATTCATCGTTGTATCCGAGGTCGTAGGCTATTTCTTTTACCGTTTTGTTGGTCAGGTAAAGTTCTCTCTTGGCTTCTATGATGATCCTGTCGGAAATCAGGGCGGTGACGGTTTTTTTATAGTGCCTTTTTGTAATTTTTGCCAGGGCCTTGGGAGTAATGGCCAGCATATCGGCATAATCACTGACAGCATGTTTTTTCTTATAATGGGCTTCGATACAATCTTTTAAGTTTTGCAGTACAAAAGGTTCGTCATCTCCCGTCATATCAGTTGCTTGTTGAGGGTATTGCTCCGATTTCAGCCGGGACAGCATGATCAAAAAGATTTTCAGGTAAGATACCAGCAACTCGTACTGTGCAAATCCCTTTATCCGGATTCCTTCCTTCATTTGTTCTGCCAATAGTTGGAGTGTTTGCCGTGAAGTTTCCGGGAGGGACACCAGGGGCGCTCCGTACATATTGTTAAACAATACCCCGTCGCAGGCTACTTCCTTATGATGTTTGTAGATACAAAAGAAATCGGGGTGGAAATGGATCACAATACCTTTTAACTGCGTTTCCGGCAGGATTTTAAACGGTTGATACAAGGAGAAGGAAAGCACAGTATTCTCCGTAAACTCATATTCCGACAGGTCTGCCTGTACTCTGCCCGTTCCCCCGGTTACCCAGACGAGGGTATAATAATTAAACCGTTGTAAGGATTCGAATATATTGTGTTCAAACGTCATCACCTTAAATGCCAGGTTGCCCGTTTTGGGATCTATGAGTGTATGGTTGCTTGTTTGTAGCATATGGATACTGTGCATTAATAATACGGTATTAAAAGTAAAAATACTATTTTACTCCCTAAGTGATATTTATAGTCTCCGGTCCGCTTTTCGAATAGGCAGATCATTGATACTGGCATATCGTTTTTGCATCAGCCCGTTTTTATCAAATTCCCAAAGCTCGTTCCCATAAGCGCGGAACCATTGCCCGTTTACATCCTCATATTCATATTCGAAACGGACCGCGATGCGGTTTTCGTTGAAGGCCCATAACTCTTTTTTCAGTTTGTAATGCTTTTCTTTTTCCCATTTTTCGGTCAAGAACCCGATAATTTCATCTCTTCCGTTAATGAACTGTGCCCGGTTCCTCCACTCGGAGTCTGCCGTATAGGCCAGGGCTACCCTGGCGGGGTCCTTGCTGTTCCATGCATCTTCTGCCAGTTGTACTTTTTCTTTGGCGGTTTCCCGTGAAAAAGGAGGGACCGGTTTTCTGATTTCCATTATAAATAAATTTAAAAAGTGAAGAATAAGGCGGGCACGGGCTGTGATGTATCCGCCCGGAATAATCGAATGGTTAAATTGCGGCTGATTCCGTTAATTCCGCTTCGGGAAAATCAATGGCTACCGCGACTGCATTGTTAAAGTAATTCGTAAAAATATTCAGAGCAGTATGGGCTATGATTTCGGTTATCGCGGCATCCGTATATCCTGCCGACCGGAGGGCCTGTACATCTTCATCACTTACCTCCCCTTTTTTGGCCAGCAGTGCCCTTGCAAAGGTCAGCGCTGCCTGGGTTTTGGGAATAGCGGATTTACCTTCCCTCGCCGCTTCAATGGCCCGGGGTTCTATCCCGGCCAGTTTTTCCCCGATAAAGCTATGGGCAGCATTGCAGTAATTACATTTGTTTGCATTGGCAATTGTGAGGGCTATAAGTTCACCCAGTTTACCTCCCAGCGAACTTTTGCCTAACGTTTCGTTCATGGTCAGGTAGCTTTCCAATACCACGGGTGAATTTCCCATGGTCCGCATCATGGCAGGGACCATACCTAATTTGGTGTGTATTCCGTCAAACAGTTCTTTTGTTTTTCCTTTAGCCGTTTCCGGCTGTAGTGCTTCGATTCTTTGCATTTTATTTGATTATTAATATCCAGGTCGTTATTGACAGTACAAAGATTTGAAAAGTATAACCGCCGGGAAATGGACGAACTTCGCCATCGGATGGATAATTTTCCTCCGGGAGAATATGCCGCTTTCTTCTCCTCCGGAAAAAAACAGCCCCGGCCGTAGAACAAATTCTATATGGTCTTAGAATTTGTTCTATACCCGTTTTTGTCTTCGCAAAAGGATTGCAATGTATTTTCGGAACTCCTTGTAAAAACACTGAATATCAATAAAAAAAAGATTAAGGGAATTGTGCCTCAGCATTCCTTTTCCACGAACAAAATGCCGAACCGTTATGAAACAGTTTTACACCACATTTTTCTATCTCCTTATCATCTCTTTGCAGGCCCAGGAAAAAACGATGCAATTTACCCTTGACGATAGTTACCGGGTACAGGATTGTGATGTTACGGGCACCGGTAATTTTTTTATACTGGAAAACGGCAGTGCCGCGAACAGGACCCGGCTTACACTTTTGGATAATGATCTGAACGAGGTATACAGGTTCCGGGGAAAAGACAGGATCACTGGGGAAGACCTCATTGCCGTGTCACAGACCGGGAAAAATGCGATCTTCAGGTACGGTGGCATATTCCGGGACAAAGATTTTTATCGTATACACGAAAGCGAATTGTCCGGTTTTCCGGGAAAAGATCCCGTGGAAAACCGCATACAGTTTTTAAATGACGAGGAATTCGTGACTATTGGAAAAAAAGAAGGGGCCGGTAAAAGAGATAAAGATGTTTACCTGTATGTCAAAAGTCTGTCCGGGCACAATGAGAACAGGGCAAAGCTGGATCTTCCCGGGGGAGCGGAATTCCGAAAACCGAAACTGTTGTATTTTGACAACGAGATATTTATAGTAGCCTGGACAACCAAAGCCGAAACCACATCCAGGAAGTACGTGTGTACCACCTATGACTACCGGGAGAATATACACAGCGAAGCAAAACTTGATTTTGAAGTCAATGATAAAGAGGAGGAAGAGTTTGCCACACTGCATTTAAACAGGGATTCGTTTTCTTCCTGTCAACCGGCCGGTGCTAATAGTGATAAAAGGACCGTATTTGCCTATCAGCTCCCTACCGAAGAGGCTCGTGGGGCTGTTGTCTATGATAGCAGTGAAAAGGTATATTACGTTTATGCGGGCGTAAGGAGAGAAAAGGGAGGTTCCGGGTTTTTAGTGTGTAAATACAACCGGAGCGGGCATCCGGTCTGGAAACAATACCATACAATAGCAGGGGCGGATTTTAAGCGTACAAACGGTTTCAACAGGTATCTTACCTTCGATGTTACCCCGCACTTTTTGGGAATTTCCGCGTATTCCACCAAAGGAAAGAAGTACTGTAATTTTTACATCCTTAAAAAAGAGGACGGCAGGGTGACAGACAGTAAAATTTTTAATAGCTACAAACTTCAGACAGACCGTAACCAATATGCCGGTTTATACTCCAGGTTCAGCTCCGGGGACAAGGGGTATAAAAATATTGTATTCGACAGGTTTACCGTATTCTCTTCCCTTTACAACCGGGACTTTTCGTCATTTATCGATGCCATAGCCACGAAGACATTGCTAAAAAGCTACCCTACGGCCTGCGGGACCAACGTTATCAGTGTGGAAAGAAAAGCCAGGACCCTGATTTTTCAGAAATTTACTTTTTGACCGGTGGATATTGGGTACATAAGGTAAGAAAACCGGCTGTTTTTACTATATGTTCTCTTTGTGGAGTTTAGGCCCGGAAGATTCCCGGACAATCAGTTCAGCGGGGAATATTTTGTGTTGTATCTCTGCCTGACCCTTTTTTCTTTGCAGAATGTCCAGCATGATTTTCATCATGGCCCGTCCGATCTTTTCCAGAGGTTGGGAAACTGCAGTAATGGTAGGGGTGTATATATTAAAGAAGTCATTATCGTCAAAGGTGACGATACCCAGTTTATGGATCAGTTGGGGGTCTGTCTTTTTTAAAAATTCGATCCCGCCTTTGGTAAGATAATTGGTTGAGAAAAAGATACTGTCGATTTCCGAAATGGTTTCGAACTTTTCCAGAAAGGCCTTCTGAATGTTTACCGCTGTTACATTGGTAAACGGCAGTTTTAAGAGGTAAGGCTTATATCCCACCTGTTTTATTGCTTTCTCATATCCTTGTTGCCTGTTAAGCATTTGCGTTTGTTCGCTATCCGTGGTCAGAAAGACAATTTTTTTAAAATTGTTTTTGATCAGGTGAGCAGTGGCATCATAAGCAGCTTTTTCGTTGTCAATGATTACATGGCTCACGGGGAGGCCCTCGAAATAGCGGTCAAATAAGACAACGGGGATATTGTGGTCTATCAGGGACTGAATAGTTGACCGTATGCCTGCGGACGGTACGATAAAAAAACCGTCTATCGAGCGCTCGAGAAAGAACTTGATTAACTCCCGGGAACGCAGGTCATCATTTTCATTACTGCAAAACACGATCTTATATCCTTTTGTATGGGCAATATCTTCAATGATCCTGGCGATCCTGGAGAAAAAGGGGTTGCTGATATCCTCTACCATGAGTACGAGTATCCTGGAGCGGCCTGTTCTCAGACTTTGTGCAATGGTATGCGGCTGATAACCGATTTCCTTTATGTAATCTTCTATTTTCTTTATAACGACATCCGAAATGTTTTTTTCCTTGCCTTTTCCGTTAAGGACAAAAGAGACGGTAGTAGGCGAGACATGGAGTTCTTTGGCAATGTCTTTGAGTTTTGGACGAGGTTTAGAGGTCATTTGGTAGAATTAGCTTTGCAGTCCCGGGCATGTTACAATGATGGTTTACCGGCAAATTTATATTTAAACGTGTCAAAGTACTAAAGATATTCTTTTTAGAAAAGTATTTTCGGACGCTTTTGTATGTTGTAGTATATAATCCTCTCCATTTGTTATGATATTAACATGATTTTAATTTTTTTAAGATTAACATTTTCTTTACTAAATCGATTTACTAATTTAGAAGCCTCAAAATATTTAACCATAAACTTGATTTATTGATGAAAAGAAACACTAGTATTTGTCGGGATAATATTTCCGGCAAAAGTTACCATTGTTTAATGGTATGGAAAGGCAAAAGGAAGTTTTTCGACTTGCTTTATCTTTTTTTGATTTGTGCGGTTTTGCAAACAAATACTGCTATTGCCGCAGATTATCACGAAGAGGGGAGAAATAGTGCCCAACTCACCGTCTCGGGTACAGTAACGGATGAAACAGGAGTGCCCTTGCTTGGTGTCAGCGTATTGGAAAAAGGAACACAGAACGGGACTACAACTGACTTTGAAGGAAATTACAGCCTTCAGGTAAGTTCTTCCGACGCTGTCCTCGAATTTTCATACCTGGGAATGAAAACCGTTAGCAGAACGGTAGATAACAATGCTACAATAAATGTGAAAATGGCGGAGGATAACCAGTCTCTGGACGAAGTAGTAGTTGTAGGTTACGGTACGCAGAGCAGAAGGTCTGTCACCACATCTGTAGCTAAAGTATCTGCTGAAGATTTTAACCAGGGGGTGGTAACTTCTCCTTTAAATCTTATTCAGGGAAAAATTCCCGGGCTTGCCATTACACAACCGGGAGGAAATAACCCGAATTCCAGTGCCAGCTTTCAGATAAGAGGGGTTACGTCGGTAACAGGGGACAGGTCTCCCCTGATTGTTATTGACGGTATCCCCGGAGGGAACCTGGACCTGTTACAACCGAATGATATTGAATCCTTCGATATATTAAAGGATGGAGCTGCCGCCGCTATTTACGGAACCAGAGGAAACAACGGGGTTATTTTGATTACCACCAAAACGGGAAAAGCAGGAAAAACTACGTTTGATTACAGTACCTATCTGTCGAGGGATTTTGTAAGGAACCGTCCCGAATTCCTTTCGGCTTCGGAATACAGGGGGCTGATAGACAGAGGAATTGTAAGCCCGAACAATGATCTGGGATATTCCACGGATATTTATGATGAGCTATTGGATAAGTCAAATTTAAGTCAGTATCACAATTTTGTCGCTTCGGGGGGAAGTGAAAACGGTAATTACAGGGTTTCGTTATATATGAGCGAGTTGGATGGTATAGCGAAGGAAAACTCCAGGAAAGAGTATGGCTTCCGGGCCAGTTTTAACCAATCTACGGCAGATAAGAAATTTCATTTCCAGGGAAGCTTTACCATTAATTTAAATGACGCTAATCTATTGGGAGGTGGTGATTTTGGATTGGTAAGCGAATGGAACCCTACAGCTCCCATATACGCACCTTATTCGGTAGAACAGGGGACTCCCTTGTACAATGAGGGAAGGTACGGATATTACCAGCCGCAAAACGGGTATAATCCCTTCTCTCAATACGAGAACCGTATCAACAAACGTGACCAGGTAACTTTTTCCGGTGATGCCAAGGTGAGCTATGAGGTTATAGAAGGTATGACCATCGCTGTTTTCGGATCTTACCAGAGGAACTCCTGGAATGATAGATATTATCGTTCTACCCGGGATTGGAGCCAGTACAATGAAGGCAGTTCTTATAACGGTACGGCATATGCCCGGAAGGGAAACCATGTGTCTTATACCAGGACTTTTGAACCTACCCTGAATTATACAAAAAGCATAGATGACCATAGTTTTGAAATGCTTGGAGGGTATAGTTATCAATATACCACCACAGAAGAGTATTCTATGGATAACAGCGGTTTTACCACGGATGCTTTCGAAGACTGGAATTTTGGTTCCGGAAATGCTATAACAGACGACTCTCTTCCTCCGATAAACCTGGGAAGCCTTAAGGATGATAATACACTGATTGCTTTCTTTTCGAGACTTAATTATTCTTATTTAGACCGCTATTTCCTGCAAGCATCCATTCGGTACGAAGGATCTTCCAGGTTTGGTGTAAACAATAAATGGGGGAGCTTTCCGGCAGTATCGGCAGGCTGGCTGATCTCCGATGAGGAATTTATGGAGAATATGGATTTTCTGTCTAATTTGAAACTCCGAGTAGGTTACGGAATTACAGGAAACCAAGGGATACCTAACTATAGGTCAATGATCATACTGGGAACGGGAGGGAAATATCCTGTTTTTGATGAAAGTGGAACCCCGGTTTATTACCAGACATATGGTCCTAATAGGAATCCCAACCCGGACCTCAAATGGGAGAGGAAGAAAGAGTGGAATATAGGTTTGGATTTCGGGCTATTACAGAACAGGATTACCGGCTCTATAGATGTGTATGACCGGAAAACAGAAGATTTGCTTTATGATTATGCAGTATCTCAGCCGTCTTATATACACCGTAACCTTTATACCAATGTAGGAGTACTGAAAAACAGCGGTGTTGAACTTGCTCTTAGTTTTGCGGTAATGAATAAAGAAGATTTTTCCTGGAATATGGATTTTGTAGGAAACTATCAGAAAAATGAGCTGGCATCCTTGTCAAACGATCTGTACACTGCAGAGGAAATAAGAGGGGGAAATATCGGGAATCCGGGGAATCTCGGTGATGCCATCCGGAATAAGGAAGGACAGTCTATAGGAAATTTTTATGGCAAAAAATTCGCCGGGTTTACCGATAACGGAGAATGGTTATTCTATAAAGCGGATGGTTCCGTAGGAAGGACAGACGAAATGACAGAAGAAGATAATGTTGTTCTGGGCAACGGTTTCCCTAACTTTAATGCATCTTTATCTAATACTTTCAAATATAAGAATTTCGATCTTACCCTGTTTTTCCGTGGTAAATTTGATTATGATATTCTCAACACCCTCGATCTTTTTTACGGCAATCCCACTTTACTTCCAGGAAATGTACTTTCATCTGCAGTAGACAATATCGGTAAAATCACTGAAGCACCTCAATATTCAGATTACTATCTGGAAAAAGGAGATTTTGTGAGGTTGGACAATGTAACCTTAGGGTATAATTTTAAAATGGGAAGCAATAGCCCGTTTTCTTCCCTGAGACTATATGTCAATGCGAGGAACGTATTTACTATTACCGGTTACAGCGGTCAGGATCCCGAAGTTTCGGATACGGGACTATACCCGGGTATAGAGGGAATATATGATGGTTCGGACGGAAGAAAATATTATCCCCGGACCACAACGCTTACTACAGGGATAAATATTCAATTTTAAACTGAAAAAAATGAAAATCACATATACAAAATTATCCACTTTTTCTTTGATGATATTCTGCCTGGGGTGCATGGATTTGGATGAAACACCCTATTCGGAACTTTCGAAATCCAATTTTTATAATTCGAAACTTGAGGTTTTACAGGCAACTCTCCGGCCGTTTACGCACATGCAGGCCTGGTTGGCATTTACTGGTCAAAGCGGCTATTATTATCACAACGAATTGTCGGCAGACCAGGTTGCATGGCCGCAAAAAGGAAGACATGGTTATGATAACGGAGACCACATCAGACAGCATTATCACACCTGGACCCCACAGGAATCGAGGTTGGAAAATACCTGGAGTTTGATGTGGTCCGGAGTAGGATATGTAAATGCGGTACTGGAAGATATAGAACAGTTGGATCATGAAAGCCTGGGAATGACAAGCGAAGAACTTGAGTCTGTTATTGCGGAATCCAGAGTTTTAAGGGCTTTTCATTACATGAAGATCATGGATCTATGGGGTAATGTACCTGTAGTTACTAAAGTAGGAGACCCTGTACAGCCGGAAACCAGGTCCAGAAAGGAAGTTTTTGAATTTGTGGAAAGCGAATTGCTCGAAAATGCGGACAAATTGCAGAATTTATCCCCCGAGCTTTTAGGCCGGGTATCCAAGGCATCTGCATATGCCATGCTCTCCGAACTGTATCTTAATGCCGAAATATGGAGTGGAGAGGCCCGCTGGGATGATTGTATAACATATTCGGACAAGCTGATCAACGGAGAAGGAGGAGGGCTGACAGGAACCCTTCAACTGGACGAAGATCCTTTGGGCCCGTTTAACAATACGAACGAAGATTCGCCGGAAAATATTTTCCAGTTCCCGTTCGACAGAACACAGGGTTTCGGGTATAACTGGGCCGCTTTTTACGCAGGCTTTTCCAATATGTCACCGGCCCTGGATGTCAATTATTCGGGGAACAATGCCTTTGTGGTTATCCCTACGGCTTTTGATGCCTATCAGGAAAATGATATCCGTAAACAAGAATGGTTTTTATTCGGCCCCCAGTATCGGTATGGAACTACAGAACCTATTCTGGGAAGTGAGGAATATAATGGAGAACCTTTTGTGTATGTTAATAACATAAGAAAAAACAGCCAGGGACAGACCGGGGAAGGTAGTATGACCGACGGGGAAGAAAACAGCGGGGCCAGGTTCCATAAATACCGCTCCGGAAGACAGGGAGATGATAATTATCTCAATAACGATTATGTTATTTATCGCCTGACAGAAATTTATTTTAATAAGGCGGAAGCCCTGATGCGTCAGAATGGCGGAACTGCTACCGCAGAAGCTGTGGACCTGATCAACCAGAGCCGAAAAAGATATTTCGGATCAGAAGACTGGCCGGGGGAAAGCTATAATACCGGAACCCTTACTATGGACGAACTATTGGCCGAAAGAGGAAGGGAGTTTATCTTCGAAGGGAAAAGAAGAACGGACCTGATCCGTTTCGGAAAATTCACTGCCGGGACATGGTGGGACAAAACTCCGGATGGAGATGAGCATACCGAACTTTATCCTATTCCTTACGATCAGATTATTGCAAACCCAAACCTGGAGCAAAATCCGGGGTACTAATTTCACCTGGGAAAGTGCCTGAAAATTAATACATTGTTTTCAGGCACTTCTTTTAACCGTAAACCATTCATTATTTATCGTGCAAAAACTAAAAAATCTAAACTGCCTGGGTATCATTTTAATGATATGCTATACGCTGAACGGCCAGACCGCTTCGGACGTTAATGAACCTGTCGACTATGTGAACCCGTTAATGGGAACGGACTCTGATTATTCGCTTTCCAGTGGAAATGTTTATCCCTCCATTGCCATGCCCTGGGGGATGAATTTCTGGACGCCGCAAACCGGGGAAAACGGAAACGGGTGGACATACATGTATACTGCCAGGAAAATAAGGGGCTTTAAACAAACACATCAGCCTTCGCCCTGGATGAACGATTACGGACAATTCTCCATAATGCCCGTTACCGGGAAGCTCCATTTTACGGAAGAAGAACGGCAAAGCTGGTTTTCCCATAAGGCGGAAAAAGCCACTCCGTACTATTACAGGGTTTATCTGGCCGATCATGATGTCACTACCGAAATTACCCCTACCGAACGTGCGGCCCGGTTCCGCTTTACCTTTCCGGAAAATGACTCCTATATAGTAGTTGATGCCTTTGATAAAGGTTCTTATGTAAAGATTATTCCCGAAGAACAAAAGATCATAGGATATACCACCAGGAACAGCGGAGGTGTTCCGGAGAATTTTAAGAATTACTTTGTCATAGTGTTTGACAAAGCTTTTGAAATGAACAAGACCTTCCGCGATTCCGTCCTGACCGATAATTTAATATCCGAATCGGATCATGCAGGGGCTGTCATCGGATTCAGGACAACTAAAGGAGAACAGGTTAATGCCAGAGTGGCCTCTTCCTTTATCAGCTTTGAACAGGCCGAGAGGAACCTGGAAGAAACCGGGACGCTGGATTTCGACCGGTTAAAAGAAAAGGGAAGAGATATGTGGAACAGGGAATTGAAGAGAATTACAGTGGAAGGGGGGACTACGGACCAGTACAGGACCTTTTATTCCTGCCTTTACCGCAGTTTGCTTTTCCCAAGAAAATTTTATGAATATGACAAAGACGGGAATGTAGTGCATTACAGCCCTTATAACGGAGAAGTACGCCCCGGTTATATGTTTACCGATACGGGCTTCTGGGATACTTTCAGAGCACTGTTCCCGTTCCTTAACTTAATGTATCCCGACCTGAATGAAAAAATGCAGGAAGGTCTTCTCAATGCCTATAACGAGAGCGGATGGCTTCCGGAATGGGCCAGCCCGGGACTCAGGAATATTATGATCGGCAATAATTCTGCCTCCATTGTTTCCGAAGCTTACCTGAAAAATAAGGAAAATTATCAATATGATATCGAGACTTTGTATGAAGCACTGGCTCACGGTGCAAATAACGAAGGTCCCGTGACGGCGGTCGGACGTGCAGGAGTGAAGTATTACAATACCCTCGGATATGTACCTGCCGATGTGGATATACGGCAGAATGTTTCCAGGACCCTGGAATATGCTTATGATGATTTTGCCATTTATCAACTGGCCAAGGCTTTAAAAAGACCGAAAAAAGAAATTGAACTGTACCGGGAACGGAGTCTGAACTACAGGAAAGTTTACGACCCGGAAACCGGGTTTATGCGGGGGAAACTGCAGAATGGTGAATTTGTGAAAGAATTCGATCCCATTCAATGGGGACGGGATTTTACCGAGGGTAACAGCATGCATTATACATGGTCGGTATTTCACGATATACAGGGACTGATTGACCTGATGGGAGGTAAAGACGCCTTTATTCGCCAGCTGGATACCGTGTTTACCACACCTTCCACTATAACACCTCGCAAAGGAGGAGGTATTATTCACGAAATGAGAGAAATGCAGGTGGCCGGTATGGGACAATACGCACATGGTAATCAGCCCATACAGCACATGATCTACCTGTATAATTATGCCGGACAGCCCTGGAAGACCCAGTATTGGGTGCGGGAGACCATGAACAGGATGTACTGGCCAACACCGGACGGATATTGCGGTGATGAGGACAACGGACAAACATCTGCCTGGTATGTGTTCTCCGCCTTGGGCTTTTATCCCGTTACCCCGGCCACGGATCAATATGTTCTGGGTGCTCCTTTATTTAAAAAAGCGACACTGAAACTGGAAAACGGTAATGAAATAATTATCAATGCCCCGGATAATTCCGCGGATAACAGGTATATCCGGCATATGCGTCTCAACAACAAAACATATGACAAAAACTATCTGAGCCATAAAGAGCTCATGAAGGGAAGTGTTATCGATCTGGAAATGGGAGCGGAACCGGATACAAAAAGGGGAACGGAAGAAAAGGATTTCCCGTTCTCCCTGTCCAATGAAATGTAATTTCGGATAACGACGATCATAGAACGACCGATTCGACAAAAAAACGGAAAACGTAACATCAGGTTTTGAACACTGAAAAAACATTGACAATGAAAAAAATCATAAGTACTGTAATGCTGATTATTGTTGTGGCCCCTGTGATGGCACAGACAGAAGAAGTTATCAGCAAAAAAGGAAAAACCCTGATCTTTGCCAGTGAAGATCCCGGGCTCGGTAATAAGGTCAGGTCCGGTCTCATTAAGACCTTCTTTAAAGTTTACCCCAAACTGGCAAAAGATTTCAATCCGGAAACAGCGGATACCGTTTTTGTCAAGATAGACACGGCATACGATGGTGTGGCTTATGCACATAACGGTAAGGTAACCATAAGTTCGGAATGGTTGAAGAAAAAACCGGGAGATACAGATGTTATAACCCATGAGGTGATGCATCTTGTTCAGAATTATCCCCCGGATAGTGGCCCGGGCTGGTTAACGGAGGGTATTGCAGATTATGTACGGTATGTATACGGAGTAGATAACAAACAAGCAGGCTGGTCTTTACCGGAGTACCGGGAAGGGAACCATTACAAAGATAGCTACCGGGTGACAGCCAGGTTTTTGGTATGGTTAACCAGACATTACAATAAAAATATCGTATCTGTGCTGGATAAAAATATGCGAAATAAAACCTATACCCCCGGTTTGTGGCAAACCTGCACAACCCGCTCCCTGGATGAGCTTTGGGCAGAATATCAGAGAGCCCCGGCACTTTAAAACAGGTGGGATTATACACAGAGAGGAGTTACTGTATTCCTCTTTGTTTACAAAATCCGGAGATAATATTTTATGAAATGAGCCATAACGGTTTGAGTTGATAGTCCCGATCCCGATAATCCCGGTAACTATCGGGATCGGGACTATCGGGACGAAATGTCTAATGGCGAATTACATCTGACCAATTAAAAACAATTGCGAAGCACATCAGCGAACACCATTA
>NZ_RJTM01000073.1 GCF_003725735.1 Sinomicrobium pectinilyticum
AAATGAACAGATGAAATCTTTGTTTAAAATAAAATTAATCGTAATATTGCAATATAATTAATATCAAACCGATGGGAGTTACCAGAACAGATATCTATTCCGAGAAAGAAAACCGGATTGCCGCATTTGCCAAGGTTATCGGTCATCCCGCACGGGTTGCCATTCTTCAGCATTTATTTAAGATCAATACCTGTATCTGCGGAGACCTGGTAGACGAAATAGGCCTTGCACAACCTACGATATCACAACATTTAAAGGAACTGAAGAACATGAGGCTGATTAAAGGAACTATTGAAGGTACCCGCGTATGTTACTGCATTGATAAAGAAAACTGGAACAGTATGAGCAGGCTCATGCAGGATTTCCTGGGTCAGGGCCTGCAGGACGGGGAAGAGTGTTGTTAAAAAATTTGAGTTTAATCATCGCTTCATTGCGATAAATAAATAATATGTTATGAAACTTTCGGAAATAAAACAGTATTTAGGGGAACTGGAAACTATTGCTTTTCAGTTACCGGATGGTTCTCTGGTGCCCAGTCATTTTCACGTTACGGAGGTAGGCAGGGTAAAAAAGGATTTTATCGATTGTGGCGGTACCGTCCGCAAGGAGGAAGTGGTAAACTTTCAATTATGGGAAGCCGACGATTACGATCATCGCCTGCACCCCGAAAAACTGGTTCATATCATAGAGCTTTCGGAACGGGTACTGGAAATCGGGGACCTGGAGATCGAAGTGGAATACCAGGGGGATACGATCGGGAAGTTCGGGCTTGATTTTAACGGAAAAAATTTCTTACTTACCGCCAAACAGACCGATTGCCTGGCCAGGGATAAATGCGGCATTCCGCAAGCGGCAAACCGGGTAGGGGATAAAGATCTGCAGGCAGCGGGCTGCACCCCGGGATCAGGTTGTTGTTAACTCTTAACTCTCCAAAAACAAGATATGAATACGAAAACCACGATTTTCGGACCGATAGAAGATACCATTGCCACTTTGGCTATTGGCGATATTCCGGCCGGTAGAAAAGAAACCTTGCAACCATTAATCGATTTTATCCGGCATAAAGCCGGTACAGGTGAAGCTATACGTATCAATTTCATCTGTACGCACAATTCCCGGAGGAGCCACCTGTCCCAGGTCTGGGCGCAAACGCTGGCACATTATTTTAATATCCGGAACGTATACTGCTATTCGGGTGGCACGGAGGCCACGGCATTGTATCCTATGGTCGCGGAAATATTGGAAGCTACGGGTTTTAAAATCGAGAGGCTGTCGCAGGGAAGTAACCCGGTATACGCCATCAAATATGCGGACAATGAACATCCCGTAATCGGGTTTTCTAAAAAACTGGATGATGATTTTAATCCCGCATCCGGTTTTGCAGCCGTTATGACCTGTTCACAGGCCGACGGAGGCTGTCCCTTTATCGCCGGGGCCGAAAAAAGGGTACCGGTAACTTTTGAAGACCCTAAAGTTTATGACGGCACTCCACAGCAAAAGGAAAAATACAGGGAAAGGAATTTACAGATAGCCACAGAACTCTTTTACGTATTCTCTGAGATAAATAACTAGAAAATGAATAAGACGAAAAAGAAACTGAGCTTTTTAGACCGCTATCTTACCCTTTGGATATTTCTGGCCATGGCTGTTGGTGTCGGGCTCGGATACCTCTTTCCTTCCGTTGCCGGAACCATTGACTCCTACAGAAGTGGCTCTACGAATATTCCTATAGCCATAGGACTGATCCTGATGATGTACCCCCCTTTGGCAAAAGTAAACTACAGGCTGTTGCCAAGAGTTTTCAGGGATGTAAAGATCCTGTCCGTCTCTTTGTTACTGAACTGGATCATAGGGCCTGTATTGATGTTCCTTCTTGCCATTACCTTTTTAAGGGATTATCCCGAATATATGGTGGGATTAATACTTATAGGACTTGCCCGGTGTATCGCCATGGTGCTGGTGTGGAACGATCTGGCGGAGGGAAGCAGCGAATACGGCGCCGGACTGGTAGCCCTGAACAGTATATTCCAGGTGTTCGGTTACAGTTTTTATGCCTGGTTGTTTATTACAAAACTTCCGCCCCTGTTCGGTTTTGAAGGTGCCATTGTGGATATTTCCATAGGGACCATAGCCGAAAGTGTGGCTGTTTATCTGGGGATTCCTTTTCTGGCCGGTATCCTGAGTCGGCTCATCCTCGTAAAAGTAAAAGGGGAGGACTGGTATACCCGGAAATTTATTCCCGCTATTTCCCCTGTTACATTGGTAGCGCTTTTATTTACCATTATAGTGATGTTTTCCCTTAAGGGAGAATTAATAGTGGAAATACCGACAGATGTGGTTATTATTGCCATACCCATGCTTATCTATTTTGCACTGATGTTCCTCATCGGATTTTTTGTGACCAAAGCAATGGGAGCGACATATGATAAGAATGCTGCGGTGGCTTTTACCGCTGCAGGTAATAATTTTGAACTGGCTATCGCCGTAGCCATCGCCGTATTCGGGCTGAATTCCGGACAGGCTTTTACGGGGGTCATAGGCCCGCTGGTAGAAGTCCCGGCGCTGATCCTCCTGGTAAGGGTTTCTTTCTGGCTGCGAAAAAAATATTACCTGGTTAAGATGGCATAAGCAGAAAATCGCTGTTCCGGATCGGAAAAGCTTTGGCCTCAGGACATTTTATCGTGAACAGACATGGTTTAGGATAAATTTCACTTATACCGAATAAGCCGGAAAATGGATTTCGTCCTGATCCGGAAAGAAGCCTGATTGTCCCAGGCCCCTCTTTAGTTAAGAAGATTTATTTTTCATAGCCTTTTTTATGGCGCCTTCATTTGAAAGAAGGCGCTTTTTTGCATGGCTTTTATAAGACTGCCTGAATAACTGATGAACCCAATAATCAAATAACTCCTTGCACCAACAACTAAAAAAGTCAGGCAAAATCCATCCAGTTGCTCTTGTCTTTATAATCCTCCAATGCTTTCGTTCCCGTATGGTTGTGCATGGTATGGTTTAAGACCGAAATTTCTTCGCGTATTACTTCTATGCAGTTGTCGGTTAGCTGCTGGCTGAATCCGGCGTTGTTCAGTTCCAGGACATCGTTTACGGAAACAACACGTGCCAGTATTTTACCCAGATCAATAGATTTCCTCTGGGGTAAGGGGCCGTCGATGGAAAAATCAAGTTCTTTTTTAAATACTTCGGCAGCCATCCGGGTTTCGTCTTTCTGTGCTGCGAAAGAGGCTACATGGTTTATTCCCGATTTTTTCATTTCTTTAAGGACAATATCGGAAATCTGGGTGTAGAGCATTTCATTAGACCCTTCGAATATCCGGAAAGGACGGCTGTCCATAATACCTCTTCCCCCGATATGACTGATCCTGTATCCTTTTGCACCGGAGAGCTGTACGTGAGTCTGGGCTGAGTCCTGCATGAGGTCGGTGATTAAAGCTTTCATACTGTTGGCCTGCAGGCCAGAGGAAGCCACATCGTTTTCAATACCGCTGATATTGGTGCTCTTGGCACACATTGCGGAGCATATGGTAAATGAAGACTGCATCCTGGATAATTGGTACTGTACCTGGTCCATAGAAAACAGGTTAGCATTCCCCACCATACGGTTCTGGCAATGTTCTATGGCATCATCCATGAGTCTCTGGAGAAAGCCCATGGCCATTCCCGGGAATTGCATTCTGCTTCGGTGCAAGATGTCGAGCATCATTTTTAACCCGGTGGAATGCGGTTGCAATTTGTGGTTTGCGGGTACCTTGATGTCAATTTTGTTCCGTCCGTAGGGGATCATGTAAAGTCCCGCATTGTCATAGTATTCCAGGACTTCGATCTTCTGGTCTTTTTTGGATTCGTCCGAAACAAAAAAATCGATATCCCTGGCCAGCTCATTCTTGTGGTTTATGTTCCGGGAGGCGATGAGCCAGTAATTGGCCATACCTGTGAGCCCTTGCCAGTGTTTAAGTCCTTTTATGTGGTATTCTTCTCCTAGGAGTTGATTGCTGGTTTTCATATTGAGCGCATCACTACCGTACTGTGGCTCCGTAATCATTAATCCTCCCATGGCCCCTTTGTCCATAAAATTCTTATAGATCCCGGGCTTAATGCTATCATTGCCGTATTTGGCCAGCGGCTCCAGGAAAAGGGCTATATTAATCCCGAATGTCAATGACAAGGGAAGGGATTGATAAGATGCCGCAGACAGTACCCCCAGACATTCTTTAACCGAAACACCCCTTCCGCCGTAATTTTTCGGAATGGCTACCGATAAGGGGTTCAGTTTCATAATATCTTTCCAGATCTTGGTAGGTAACCCCCTGGAAAGGCTTAATTGGTTAATGTCTGCCGTTTGATTGAAAATAATGTCCAGAGAATCTTCAAAATTTTTGATGAAATTCTGGTAAGGCGTCTGGGATGCGGATAATTGTGATGTTGAATACATAACCTGATAAATTTAGTGTTGTTCGTCATCATAAAAACGGTAACATAAGTTAATAAAGATGACGTAAAAATGCAACCCCCGGCATATTAATACTTTCATAAATATAAGGATGAATACTGCTTGACCGTAAAACAACAGGGTAGTACCACCAGAATGGCGGATATCCGGGCATACGGAACTGATAATAATTCAGGCGGATTTTCAGATCCGCCTGATTTTTTATGCTATTTGAGGAGTATTTCGTCCGATAGGTCCTTGCCAGGGCTATCTTCCCCGGGGTTAGTCCAGGACCTCTACATTAACCGCATTGATCCCTCTGGATCCTTGTGTGGTCTCAAATTTCACACGGTCGTTTTCCCTGATCTCATCGATTAATCCGCTGTGATGAACGAATACGTCCTGGGAAGAATCGTCGGGAGTAATAAAACCGAATCCTTTTTCGGTATTAAAAAATTTTACAATTCCTTCTTTCATGATTTAATGGTTTTAATAATTAATTAATAAATGTATATGCCATACCTGTTTTACCTGCTCTGCCGGTCCTTCCTATTCGGTGGATATAACTGTCCAGCGTTTGCGGTATCTGGTAATTGATTACGTGGGTAACATTATCCACATCGATACCTCTGGAAGCCACATCGGTAGCTACCAGGACCCTGATCTTTCCGGATTTGAACGACTGGATGGCCTTTGACCTGTAATTCTGGGATTTATTACCGTGTATTACATCGGAATTAATCCCCGTTTTTATGAGTTGTTTGTTTATTTTGTCCACAGTCCTCTTGGTTTCGGCAAACAGTATTACCTTTTTAAACGAATCTTCACGCAAAAGGTTATACAGAACGTCAAACTTATTTTCACCGTCGCGGATTTTGATCATGCTCTGCTTTACATTATTACTGGATTCCGCTCCGCTGCTGGCCGTAATTTTTATGGGATTTTCCACAAGTCCCCGGATCAATGCTTCCTGCGAAGGTTTTACCGTAGCAGAGAACAACATGGTTTGTTTCCTGGAATGCATAAGGGAAACGATGGTTTTTACATCATTTACAAAGCCCATGTCCAGCATACGGTCAAATTCATCCAGGACCAGTCCCGTAATACCCTTAAGGCTCAGGGCCCTTTGATTGATCATGTCAATCAGCCTTCCCGGGGTACCTACGATCAAATGACTTTTTTTCCTTGCCTTCACAAGATCTTTTCCCACACTCGTACCCCCGATAAAACAGGTGGCGGAAAATCTCAATCCCCTACTGAGTTCATCGAATTCCTCCCGGACCTGCAGTGCAAGTTCCCTGGTGGGTACGACAATCAGGTAGGTAGTGTTGTCCGTAGTGAGTAACTGCTGGACGATTGGGATCAGAAAAGCTCCTGTTTTTCCGGTACCTGTTGAAGCAACACCTATCATGTTATGTCCGTGGACCAGGTTCTCTATTGTTTTTTCCTGGATTTCCGTGGGTTTCTTATAACCCTTTTTCAACAGGTTGCTTTTCAGGGCAGGGTGAAGGTCCATATCCGCATAGCTTTGTTCGGATACATAGGATGCGGGCGTACCCCCGGCGATCTCGGCATGTCTTAACAGTACATGGGGACTTAATGTTGAGGCTGCCCTTTTATTGGGCTGCGGTCTTCTCGTATTTATTTTTTTTCTGTAATTCATCAGTATTCGTTTTGTTTTAGGGCAAAGAATTTGTTGTGTGGGCTGTTCTTATCCACTTCATCATCCGGAATAATCTCCACTGCATGGAACGGCTGTCGCATTGAATTCTTTACTGTTGTTAAATTCTTGATATTAAAAGGATGTCCGTCCCGGCGCGGAAGGCGGATTATAGAGATAGTAAAGGCTGCAAAGACAATATTAATGCACAGCAACGTCCACAATTGCCATGATGGGTTCAAATTTTGCGAAAAGAAGGTGCCTGGCCCCTTTAAGAAATAAAAAACAGAAAAGATAAGAGGGAGAGAAATAAAAAACAGGAAATATATAAAGATGGAACCGGACATTGTTGTTCTATCCTTTAATCTGCTTTTCCCAGTATTTTTTAAATAATTTGAAATGAGATTTTGTCTTGTAACCGGTGGATCGAAAATTTTTGATCCTGAAAAAAATAATTCTTTGATAAATTTTTAATTTAATTCCAATAAATAAATGTTCCAATGTTTTTGATCAGAAAACATTTGCGCCTTATTCTATAAGAGTAAGCTTTATGGATTACAAAGATGAGAAAGTAATGTTAAATGGGAATTCTTGAAGAGCCAACTTAAACCGATACCTGTCAAATGCAACGTGCAACGAACTTTATAAAATATAGTTGTCAGTAAAATTAATAAACTGGTTGCAAATGTACGATATTTTTTGTAAATAAGCTAATGATTTCAAATAATCGTAAAATCTTTACCGAAAATATGTTACCGGTACTATTTTACGAGCAGGTCCAAAGCCGGGCTCATGGGGTTTTGACAGGGATAATGAAAGTGGTGATCCATAGGTTCGCGCAGCCCGGTCAGCATAATACCACAGAGAACATATCAGGAACGGATTTCCCGGTCCGGATAATGAAAACAAGGGGAATTGGATGATATCAAAGTTTAAGGATGGATAAGAAAAGAACATGCTCACAGCGTCTTAAGGCCGTTGTCGAGGCACTACCGTTAAAGCCGGGCATACGGGTTCTGGAGATCGGTTGCGGTCCGGGTGCCGCTGCCCGGGAAATTGTAAAACACATAGGTAAGGGGTATGTACTGGCTATCGACCGTTCAGAAAAAGCCATCGCACAGGCAGTAAAAAATTCGGAGGAAGAAATCCGCTCCGGCCGGTTGAGTTTTAGAAAAGCAGCCGTTGAAGATTTTCTTCTGGAACCGGATGAACAGCCTTTTGATATAGCATTTGCCGTACGGGTGGGGGCGCTGGACGGAAGACATCCCGGGAAAGGGGAGCAGGCGCTGCCAAAAATAGCCGGAGCCCTGACCGAAAACGGAAAATTATATATAGACGGAGGAAACCCTTTACGCGAAATTCCCATCACCGGATACCGTTAATACCAATGGCTTTGAAGTAAGCCCGCGACGTATTTAGCCGAACAATCCTCAGCATCATGTAGGTGAAGGGCCTTTTGTTGATTAAGAACAAGTGTTGAGGGACCAGGCTTCTTTAATGGGATAAAACAGAAGGTTTAAAAGGGACAGCCATTACCGGACATATAAATCAGAAGGTGTTTCCGAATTTTAAGTAGTATCTTGGCTTTGACAATAAGTATGACTATTTTTATTCATCATATGGACAGAATATGGACAGAAAAAAGCACTGGGAACAGATCTATGGAACCAAATCGCCCGAAGAAGTTAGCTGGTACGCACCTGTACCGGAAGTTTCGCTCGGCTTTATAGAAGATTCCGGAATTCCGAAAACTGCAAAAATCCTGGATATCGGAGGGGGAGACAGTTTTCTTGTGGACCACCTGCTTCATCTGGGATACCAGGACATCAGTGTCCTGGATATCTCGGAAACAGCTATTGAAAGGGCAAAAGCAAGATTGGGGGAACAGGCGAAAAAAGTAAAATGGATCGTAGAAGACATAGCAAATTTTCAACCGGACATACAGTACGACTTCTGGCACGACAGGGCAGCCTTTCACTTTCTGACGGATGAAAAGGAGATTTCGGATTATGTGAAAATTGTCGGGAATCATGTGGTAAAAGAGGGGTTCCTGGTAATCGGCACTTTTTCCGAAAAAGGCCCGGAGAAATGCAGCGGAATACAAATACAACAGTATTCCGATAGTTCCATGACCAACCTGTTCAAAGACTGTTTTAAAAGAATAAAATGTATCTATACAGATCATGAGACCCCTGCGGGTAATATACAGAATTTTGTATTTTGCAGTTTCAGGAAAGTGTAGTTCGGCCTGACCTGTAATGAACGTATTGTGTAACTTATATGTTATACTTTAACGCAGACAACATAGGACATCTTCATGTAGGCGACATGACATGAAGCATTATCATATAAACTACATAAAAAATAAGCCACAAGGCGGGTGAAGGTAAATTACCCGCCCTTTGATTTATTATTAACCGTTAAAGCCTGTAATATGCGGGGCGGCACACAAAGGTGTTCCCCGATACGCTTTAACGGATTACGGATGTATCACCATACAGACAAAGGATAATGTTGCAAAAAATAATACGAACCGATAATTCGAGAGCCACGATTATAATCCGGCTTATGGTCGGAACCGTTTTCCTGTCGGAAGGACTACAGAAGTTTCTTTTCCCGGCCCTTCGCGGAGCAGGCAGGATGGAAAAGATCGGTCTTCCCGCTGCCGATTTTTTAGGGGGATTTGTAGGAACGTTTGAAGTGCTTTGCGGAATACTTGTCCTGCTGGGCTTTCTCACCCGGCTGGCAGGTGTACCTCTTGTAGCGATAATGCTGATTGCCATAACAACAACAAAACGCGAAATCCTGCTGAACGAAGGTTTTTGGGAGATGATGCATGCCGGCAGGACGGACTGGGCCATGCTTCTGGGAAGTTTTTTTCTTATTGTAAAAGGCGGTGGTTTGTGGTCGGTGGACAAAATGGTTTCGAAAAATGGCGGATAAACTAAAAGAAGTAGCTCTTTTGTTCTTCAAACTGGGTAGTATTGCTTTTGGAGGGCCTGCTGCTCATATAGCCATGATGGAAGACGAAGTGGTCAGGAGAAAGAAATGGATGTCCCGGCAGCATTTTCTCGATCTGGTGGGAGCTACCAATCTGATCCCGGGTCCCAATTCTACCGAAATGACAATGCATTGCGGGTATGAAAGGGCCGGGTGGAAAGGATTGATAGCGGCAGGGGCCTGTTTTATTTTTCCCGCCGTTACCATTACTATGGTCTTTGCCTGGTTATATAAGCAATATGGGCAATTGCCTGAAGTAGAACCCTATATTTACGGTATAAAACCGGCGGTGATAGCCATAATACTGGGAGCCGTTTACAGGCTTGGCCAAAAAGCCCTTAAAAATGTAAAACTTGGTATTCTTGGAGGAATGACACTTATAGCATGCCTTCTGGGGGTGCATGAGATTCTTGCCTTATTTGCCTGCGGGATCTCCGGACTGGCCCTGTATCTTATCTCCGGTTCCAAAAATAATTTAAACGGAAGTGTGGTGCTCATACTCTTTCAGGCAGCCAAATCCGTAACTTCAGCAAAGGTTTTCTGGATTTTTTTAAAAGTGGGTGCTTTGTTATACGGAAGCGGCTATGTGTTATTTGCCTACCTGGATGCCGAATTGGTGGATGGCGGGTGGCTGACGAGACAGGAATTGATAGACGCCGTTGCCGTGGGGCAGTTCACCCCGGGGCCTGTCCTGTCCACCGCTACATTTATCGGCTGGCAGTTAAACGGTTTCTCCGGGGCGGTCGTCGCTACCGTTGGTATCTTTCTTCCTTCTTTTATTTTTGTGGCCATACTGAACCCCTTCATTTCCAGAATGCGAAAATCAATAGTATTCACGGCCTTCCTGGATGCAGTGAATATTGCCGCAGTAGCCGTTATCATAGCGGTTTGTGTAGAGATGGCAAAAGATACCTTAACAGATTGGCGTACCATTTTAATAGCCGTTCTCAGTTTAACAGCCGTTTTTGCCTTCAGGAAAATGAACAGTGCTTTTATTGTCATAGGCGGGTCCGTGACCGGATATCTCCTGGAGACACTGTTGTAAATTCCGGACGGTTTCTGAAACCGTAATGCTTTATCCGGTATATACTTTCCTACGCGACTTTGCGGTTACGGATAAAGAGAAAAAGAAACCCGCATTTACAAAATACTTAGTTATTCCAACCTTTTTTAATATCTACAGGTTACGATCGGGAGAAATATATATTGACTATATTTCTTTTATGATCGGTAATTTATGCGTTTTATTCATTATGGGTATTGTTTTTTTGCTATTCCATAAATAATTGGATCTAGTTACTTTTATTAAGTAATAATACTTATTTTTGTATAAAATACTTAGTTATGCAAAAAATCGTAGTTATAGGTAACGGTATGGTAGGATATAAGTTTTGTGAGAAACTTATCGCATCAGGTTCGGGGGAAAAATTTGAGATCACGGTTTTTGGAGAAGAGCCCAGGGCTGCTTACGATCGTGTTCATCTGAGCGCCTATTTTTCTGTGGAAAGTGCCAGCGAACTCAGTATGGCTCCTTCGGGGTGGTATAAAGACAACGGTATAACGCTACATACTTCTTCCCTGATCTGTGAGATTGACAGGGAGAAAAAGATAGTTGCAGACCACAAAAATAATATCTACCCTTACGATTACCTGATTATAGCTACGGGATCGGCCCCGTTTGTCCCGGATATAGAGGGTATTGACACCCCCGGTGTTTTTGTGTACAGGACCATCGAAGACCTGGATGCTATTAAACAGTATGCTGTAAAGGCCAGGAGAGAATATGGCGGAAAGGCAGCTATTCTGGGAGGCGGGCTTTTAGGCCTGGAAGCGGCCAATGCCACAAAAGAACTCGGTTTGGCAACCGACGTGGTGGAATTTGCCCCGCGCTTAATGCCCAGACAACTGGACGATTCGGCCAGTAACATGTTACAGACCAAAATAGAATCTATGGGCATAGGGATTTACCTGAACAAATCTACAAGCAAAATTTACGGGAATAACAGGATAGAAGCCCTGCATTTTGCAGATGGTTCTCAGTTAAAAACCGATATGCTTGTCATTTCCGCAGGGATCCGGCCGAGAGATGAACTGGGAAGGAATGCCGGCCTTAGGACCGGGGAACGCGGAGGTATCTGGGTGGATAATAAAATGCAGACATCCGACGCATCTATATATGCCATAGGAGAAGTGGCTTATTACAATGGCGGGATATACGGGCTGGTCGCCCCCGGCTATGCCATGGCCGAAATTGCGGTAAACCAGATCTGTGGAGGAGACAAACGCATGGTGGAGCGTATAGATATGTCTACACAGTTAAAGCTGATCGGAACGGAAGTAGCGAGTTTCGGAGATCCTTTTGTCGACGGTAACAGTGCGTCGGCCATTGTATTCGAAAATAAATTTTCCGGTATTTACAAAAGGATAAATATAGACAAAGAGTCCAGAACCCTGCTGGGAGGTATTTTAATAGGAGATTCTTCTGATTACAACACTCTTTTTCAGTTGTACATAAATACAATGAAACTCCCGGAAACTCCTGAAGATCTGATTATTCCCAATAAAAGCGGGGAAACTTCCGCCGGGAGTGTAATGGATCTGCCCGATACGGCACAAATATGTTCCTGCGAAAGCATCTCCAAAGGGGCTATTTGCGAAGCGGTCAACAGCGGAGGGTGCCAGAGTGTAAAGGATGTCATAAACCGGACCAAGGCTACGACCGGGTGTGGGGGGTGTAAGCCCATGGTTACGGATTTGGTGGGTGAAAGCCTTAAGGCCCTGGGAAAAGAGGTTAAAGAAACCATTTGCGAACATTTCAACTACAGCAGACAGGAGCTTTACGACCTCGTAAAGATCAATAAAGTAAAAGATTATAATGAAGCGCTGGACCTTTTCGGGAGCGGACACGGCTGCGAAATATGCAAACCGGTGCTGGCATCCGTTTTTGCGAGCATTTACATGGAAACGGCCAACAGACAGGTGACAATACAGGATTCGAACGATAAATTTCTGGCCAATATTCAGCGAAACGGTACCTATTCGGTAGTCCCCAGGGTAGCTGGGGGAGAAGTTACCCCGGAAAAACTGATGGTACTGGGACAGGTAGCCAGAAAATATGACCTGTACAGTAAAATTACAGGAGGACAGAGAATAGACCTTTTCGGGGCAAAACTGGATCAGTTGCCGGATATATGGAGAGAACTTATCGAGGCGGGTTTTGAAAGCGGACATGCTTACGGCAAGTCGCTACGGACCGTAAAAAGTTGCGTGGGGTCGACCTGGTGCCGCTATGGTATGCACGAAAGCGTGAGCTTTGCCATCCGGATAGAAGAACGCTATAAAGGACTGCGATCGCCGCATAAACTCAAAGGCGGGGTCTCCGGGTGTATACGCGAATGTGCGGAAGCCAGGGGAAAGGACTTCGGTATTATCGCAGTGGAAAAAGGATGGAATCTATATGTGTGCGGTAACGGGGGAGCCACGCCCAAACATGCCGTACTCCTGGCAGAACAGCTGGATGATGAAACCTGTATAAAATATCTCGACCGTTTTTTAATGTATTATATAAGAACTGCACCCCCGCTTACCAGGACTGCACCCTGGCTGGAAAAACTCGAAGGAGGGATAGAATACCTTAAACAGGTTGTCATCGAAGATAGTCTCGGTATTGCGGAGGACCTGGAAGACGAAATGCAAAACCTGGTGGATTCGTATGTCTGTGAATGGAAGCAGGCTATCGAAGACCCCGAAATGATGAAAAGGTTCAGGCATTTCGTAAACTCCGATGAAACGGATAGTTCAATAGAATTTGTCCCGATGCGGGAACAAAAAATGCCAAAACCCTGGAGATAAAGTAGTGGTTATGCGACGCCCGTAACAGGGTTTCGGATACCAACGGATATGATATGGGAATATAAACCCGCAAAATTGTTATTCAGATGGACTTTATGAACTTTCGATTTCCGTCTGACCCTTGAAAAACAACTGAATATTAACAGATGAAAGAAATTTTGGACCAATACAGGACAGTTAACGAACAGGAGATCCGGGAGTGGTTCCTGGCAGGGAAAATAAGCGACTTTCCCAGTGACGGTGGAGTGTGCGTAAAATACAAAACAAAGCAGATCGCCGTTTTTAATTTCGGGAGAATGGGGAAGTGGTATGCCTGCCAGAACCTGTGTCCCCATAAACTGGAAATGGTAATTTCAAGAGGTATGATCGGCGAATCTGCGGGTATTCCCAAAGTGGCCTGCCCGTTGCATAAAAAGACCTTTTCTCTGGAAGACGGTTCAAATTTAAACGGGGAAGAATATAAAATAGCCGTTTATCCTGTGAAAATAGAGAATAAAAATGTGTATATTGGATTTTCGGAATGATCTTTCGGATCTTTTCCCGAAGATCATACGGAACAGATCCCGGAAAGTACTCTTGTAATTGTATTAAAAATGTCGGAAGCCAACCAGTCTTCAATAGAGTGGCATACGTTTAGTAAGTTAAAACGCCTTTATATCTTAGCGCTAAGTGCCATTGCTATTTCGGTTTTGGTAAGCCAGGTATTTATTCATCGTTTTCTGGACGACCAGGAAAATGATTCCACTGTGATCAATATTGCAGGAAGACAGCGGATGTTAAGCCAGAAACTGTCCAGGGAGACCATGCAGCTTTTACATGCGGGGGATAGTATTCCCGAGCGGGAAATAGCGGCCGAAATGCGGGAGACGGTTTCGTTATGGGCCGATTCCCAGCGGACACTGATAAACGGAAATGAAGAATACGGCCTGCCGGAGAATAATTCGGATACGATACGTGACATGTTTCGCGAAATAACCCCGTATTTCGAAAACATGGAAAGTTCGGCCAACTATATTATCGGGTATGTAGAAACCGGTGAAGCGGCCGATGTGGGCGTGTTGAGGCCGGCAATAGTAAACATTCTGGAAAATGAGTCTGCATTCCTCGAAAGAATGGACCGGATTGTCAACCAGTACGAAAAAGAAGCCGGCCAAAAAGTAAAGCGCCTGGAACGCCTGGAAATCATCCTTACCTGTTTTACGCTCCTCGTACTCCTGTGCGAGTTTGTTTTTATTTTCTTTCCAACGGCCAAAGCAGTCAGAAATACGATTTCACAACTTATTGCTTCCGAAAAAAAAGCCAGGAAAATGGCATACCATGCGGATAAGCTGAGCCAGGAAAAGGACAGGTCGGTCAAGGAGTTGAAAGTGCTTAACCAGGCCATAAACCAGACACTGCTTTTTGCCAGGGTCTATCCCGATGGCGAAATAATACAACTGGGAGAGAAATTCTCCAGGATATTCCAGATCAGGGAACTCCACACTTTCAATAAGTTCCAGGACCTGTTTTCCGTGAATGAAGCGGACAGAAAAGAGATCGAGGCCTTGTTGCACCAGAATTCCAGGCAAAACTGGCAGGGTGAGGTGAAGGTAACTTCTTCCTCAGGAAAAAATATATGGATGGAAATGTCACTGATTCCCTATAACCCCGGGAATAACAAATGGGAAATCCTGATCATTGCTACCGATATCACCTCCAGGAAAGAAGCCCAGCTGGAAATAGAACGGCTTACCAAAGAACAATTTGAGGAAAAAATGAACCGCCAGAAACTGGTTTCCAGTAAAATTATCGAAAACCAGGAACAGGAACAAAACCGGATAGCCAAGGATATCCATGACGGCATCGGACAGATGCTTACGGGGTTGAGCCTTAACCTGCAAAGCATAGACATCGGTAAGCCGGAAAGGGCAGCTCAGAAAATCGATAACCTGAAGGATCTGACCCTGAAGATTATAAAAGGGGTAAGGACGGCTACTTTTAACCTGATGCCCCCGGAATTAAGCGATCACGGTATAGTACCGGCACTGAATAAACTGACGGAAGAACTGTCCAAACTTACGGGCAAGACCATTTTTCTTTACGATAAAACGGGATTTGATCACCGGCTGGACTCTTTGGCCGAGATCAATATTTACAGGATCACACAGGAAGCGGTAAACAATGCCATAAAATATGCCGATTCATCCCAGATTATCGTAAGTGTCTCTCATAGCGATAGCCTCCTGAGTATTAATATCGATGATAACGGAAAAGGCTTTGATCCTAAGAAATTAAAGCCGGGGAACGGTGAAGGGGGGATGGGGATTTCATACATGAAAGAGCGTATCCGGTATATTGACGGGCGGTTATTCATAAACTCACAGGAGGGAAAAGGAACCCGCGTAACGATCAACATCCCGCTGTCTGTACTGTAAATACGTAAAAAATCATTAGTTTTGATAAAATATCTTAATCGGGATGAGTGATAAATTACGTATATTCCTTGTTGACGACCATGTACTGGTCAGGGACGGGATAAAAGCTTTGCTGGAAGAACAGGAGGAAATTGAAGTTATAAACGAAGCTTCCGACGGGGACGAAGCCCTCCGCATTCTTGAGAATGAAACCCCGGACCTGGTCATCGCGGATATCAGGATGCCCAACATGAGTGGCATTGATATGATCAGGGAACTGAAGCAAAAGAAGCCCCGTATTAAAACGCTGATGTTGTCCATGCACGATTCCGAAGAATACGTAGTTCAGTCCATACAGGCGGGGGCGGACGGGTATCTTCTGAAAGGTTCCAGTAAAGAGGAATTTTTAAAGGCCCTGCACAAAATAATGCATGGGGAAAAGTATTTTTCCGGCGATATTTCCACCGTACTGATCAACCATTTTTCCGGTAAGGGAGGAGATACCTTCAAAGGGGCCGGAAAAACCCCGGACCGCAAGGCCCCTTTTCATCTGACCAGAAGGGAAAAACAGATACTGGACCTTATACTGGAAGGCAGGAGTAACAAGGAAATCGGGGAAGAACTCAACATAAGTAAACGCACGACAGAAGTACACCGGTTTAATTTGATGAAAAAACTCGAAGTAAAGAACCTTGCGGAACTGACCAATAAGGCTAAGGAATATAACCTGTAGGAATCCTGATTGATAATATCTGAAATTTAACCGCTTAAAATTTTGCAATTTACAATATCGCTTTCCTCATATGCAGCGACTTTTATAAGTTCGTAATTTTTTGAAATACGTATATTATTAAGTAGTTAATTAAGTAATTTTACTTAATTTAGTTGCAAATAATATGCGTTATGAAAAAAAATGATTCCAAAAAAGCTGCCAGATTAGAGTTGTTGAATTTCAAAAGTATTCCTATCCGGACATTCTGGATTTCTTCCATTGCATTTTTTCTGTGCTTTTTCGCCTGGTTCGGGATAGTGCCCTTTATGCCGAGTGTCGTGGCCGATCTTGGCCTCACACCTGCTGAGAAATGGAATGCTACTGTACTGGCGGTTGCCGGTACTGTTTTTGCCCGTTTGCTGATAGGAAAACTATGTGATAAATACGGCCCCAGGAAGTGTTATACCGGGTTGTTGATGCTGGGGGCCATACCTGTTATTCTCACCGGTTTTGTGCAGACCCCCTTACAATTTCTCTTCTGCAGGTTCCTGACAGGGTTTATAGGGGCTTCCTTTGTGATTACCCAGGTACATACCTCCCTGATGTTCTCTTCCAATATTGTAGGAACTGCAAATGCCACTTCCGCCGGATGGGGAAACCTGGGAGGAGGGGCCAACAGGCTGGGAATGCCCCTGCTCGCCGCCCTGGTCGTGGCGATGGGAGTTTCGGAAGCTTCTGCCTGGCGTTATGCCATTATTGTTGCGGGAATCCTGTGTTTGTGCATGGGGCTTGTATATTTTTTGTTCACTAAGGATACGCCGGAAGGAAATTTCTCCGAACTGAAGAAAAGTGACCGGCCGGAAATCCGTAAAGATCAGATCGGGTTCCTGAAGGTGCTGAAAGACTACAGGGTGTGGATCCTTTTTGTCGTGTACGCAAGCTGTTTCGGAATTGAACTGACCGTATACGGGACTATGGACGATTATCTTCAAAATACATTTCAACTGGAAAGGATAACTGCAGGGAATATTGTCTTGTCTTTTGCTCTGATGAATATTTTTGCCCGTACCCTGGGAGGGATTTTCGGGGACAGGTTCGGCAAATCGAAAGGACTGAGAGGCCGGGTTTGGTTTTTATCCGTAATCCTGATGGTCCAGGGAGCCGTACTTGTATTGTTTTCGGGAATATCCGGTAATCTGTATGTGGCAATCGGAATTCTGATTGTGTTCAGCCTTACAGTGCAAATGGCGGAAGGGGCGACTTTTTCGGTAGTGCCGTTTATCAATAAAAAGGCCATAGGTACTATTTCGGGTATCGTAGGGGCAGGTGGCAATGTGGGGGCTTTCCTTGCAGCCCTGCTTTTGAAGTTTGAATCGGGGAGCGCAGAAAAAGCTGCCATCGCAGCAAGTGAAGGAATGGGGAAAGAGGCCGTTAAGGCGGTACAGGCCGCGGCATCTTCCGCAGCAGTGTCCCATGGGTATTTGCTGATAGGAATACTGGTGATAATTTCCGGCGTGGTTTCGTTTGCTATCAGGTTTTCTGCCAGAGATGAAAAACTGGCGAATGAAGAAATCAAACATTCCCTGAGGGCAGAGCCTGCAAATTTTTAATACAGGTACCCTTTTTATCCGGATTGTTCAAAAAAAACAAGGGACAATTTCTTATACTTCAATTATTTCGATTTCTCTTTTATCTGTTGTATAAATAGTTCAAATTTGTATAAAACCGGCAATGTATGTTGGAAAAAGAAGTGAAAAGCACGTGTTCGTACTGTGGTGTGGGATGTGGGGTCGTTGTACGTAAAAATGCAAGGAACCGCGTGGAAGTGGAAGGAGATAAAGACCATCCCGTCAATAAGGGTATGCTCTGCTCCAAGGGGATGAACCTGCATTATGTGGTCAATGATACTTCGGACAGGCTGCTGTACCCCGAAATGCGCTGGAGCAGGTCCCATCCCAGGGAAAGGGTATCGTGGGATGAGGCTCTGGACAGGGCGGCAGGCGTCTTCCGGTCGATCATTGAAAAACACGGCCCGGACAGCGTTGGTTTCTATGTATCGGGACAGTGCCTGACGGAAGAATATTATATAGCCAACAAGCTGGTAAAAGGATTTATCGGCACTAATAATATTGATACCAATTCCAGGCTCTGTATGAGCTCTGCCGTCGTAGGGTACAAAAAGACTTTCGGTGAAGATATCGTACCTGGAAATTACGAGGATATAGAACTTGCGGATACTTTTCTGATTGCCGGGGCCAATCCGGCATGGTGTCACCCGATCCTTTTCCGGCGACTTGAAAATCACAAACAGAAAAACCCTGATGTTAAGATCATTGTTGTGGACCCCCGGAAAACAGATTCGGCAGCCATTGCGGACCTGCACTTACAAATTTTGCCGGGAACAGATGTATACCTCTATAATGCCATAGGGAGGTACCTTCTTAAAAAAGGATATGTAGATAAGAATTTTATCAAAAACCATACGGAAGGATTCAGGGAGTTCAGGGAGGCCGTGCAGGCAGTTTCATTCAGTAAAGCGGCTGAAATTTGCGGGATAACCATAGGAGATATCAAAGAAGCAGCCATGATGATCGGGAGATCGGGCGGTTTTATGAGTTTTTGGGCAATGGGGCTGAACCAGAGCATAATAGGTAGTGAGAAAAATTATGCCCTGCTCAACCTGTCACTGGTTACCGGACAGGTAGGCAAACCCGGGTGCGGCCCTTTTTCGTTAACGGGGCAGCCCAATGCCATGGGAGGAAGGGAAGTAGGAGGAATGGCCAATTTACTTGCCGTGCATAAAGACCTGGCCAATCCCGGACACAGGGAGGAAGTAGCCAGCTTCTGGGGCGTGGAAAAAATCAATCCTGAGCCCGGGTATACGGCCACCGAAATGATAGATGCCCTGGAGGACGGAAAACTCAAGGCCATCTGGATTATCTGTACGAACCCTATGGTCAGCCTTCCCAATTCCAAAAAAGCAGAAGCAGCTTTAAAGAAGGCACGGTTTGTGGTGGTTCAGGATATATCCGGGAATTCAGACACCATCGAACATGCGGACCTGGTGCTTCCGGCAGCGGGATGGCTGGAAAAGGAAGGGACCATGACAAATTCGGAAAGGAGGATCTCTTACCTTCCCAAATATATCCATCCGCCCGGCGAGGCAAGACCGGATGTGGATATCCTCTGTGACTTTGCACAACGTATGGGATTCGGAGGGTTTAATTATGGGAATACGCCCGAAATATACGAGGAATATGCCCAGATGACCAAAGGAACCCATATAGACATCTCGTACTTAAACTACGATCGCCTTAAGAACGAAGGCACGTTTCAATGGCCGGTTTCCGAATACCGGCATCCCGGTACGCCCAGGCTTTTTCAGGACAAGAAATTTTATACCCCGTCACAAAAGGCTGTTTTCAATATTCCCAAAGTCACCAATCCCGGGTTTTTACAGAAGGAGCCCGATTATCCCCTGGTATTGACCACGGGAAGAGTACGAGATCAATGGCATACCATGACCAAAACGGGTAAGGTGGCACGATTAAAAACACATTACCCCGATCCGGTATTGGAAATTAATATGGTAGATGCCTATTTAAAAGGTATCCGGAACGGGGATGTGACCGAAGTTACCAGTAAATACGGGCAGGTAAGGCTCCGTGCGAAAATCACCGAAAATATCCGGGAAGGTGTCGTTTTTATCCCGATGCACTGGGGCAAGAAATTAAAAAGCGACCTGAACAGGACCAATAACCTGACCAGCGGTATCGTAGACCCCATTTCCAAAGAGCCCGATTTTAAGTATACCGCCGTACGCATTAATAAGTATGAAAAGAAGAAAGAAAAAATCATAGTTATAGGCGCAGGGGCAGCCGCATTCCGCTTTGTGCAAAATTACAGGGAACACAATTCGGAGGACGAAATCACCGTATTCTCCTCAGAACCCGATTCGTTCTACAACCGGGTTTTACTGCCGGAGTATATTACGGAAAACCTGAGCTGGGAACAGTTGCAGAAAGTAAAAGAGAAAGCCCTGGAAAAACTCAATATCGATCTCAAAGCGGGAATTTCCGTAGAGAAGATCGATAGGAATACCAAAGAGGTGATCGACCAGAATGCGGAAAGACATCCGTACGATAAACTGATCCTGGCCACCGGAAGCCGCGCCTTTGCCCCCAAAGATGCCCAGCTGCATCTTCCGGGCAGGTTTACAATGCGAAATAAAAAGGATGCGGACGATTTTAAGGCATTCATGGAAACCACGCATCCCGATCCGCAGCAAAGGCATGTGGTCATTGTAGGCGGGGGGCTGCTGGGGCTGGAACTGGCTGCCGCACTCCGGGAAGACCAGGTGAATGTTACGGTTGTTCAGAGGTCCAGCCGGCTCATGGAAAGGCAACTGGATATTACGTCGAGCAAGCTCCTGGAGGAAGATGTTCACGAACGGGGTATCCAGGTGTATTTTGATAACGAAGTAAGTACGGTCTTTAACACCGAGGATTCCGGGGAGCTGAACATAACCCTCAAAAGCGGCCGGATACTCAATGCCAATGCCATAGTTTATGCCATAGGTACGCGCCCCAATATTGAAATAGCAAAAGAAGCGGGTATAGTCTGCGGAAGGGGCGTAAAGATAAACCAGCACCTCCAGACTTCGGATGCCGATATTTTTGCACTCGGCGAAATTGCGGAATATAAAGACAAAATGTTTGGTATAACTTCCGCAGCAGAAGAACAGGCTGCGGTTCTGGCCAATTTTTTGGCCGGGGATATCAGCAGTTCGTATAACGGGTCGGTTTTAATGAATATCCTCAAGTTCAGCAATCTCGATGTATGCAGTGTGGGTGATATCCAGATCCCTCAAAATGACGATAGTTACGAGGAAATTGTTTTCCTGGACCTGAAAAAAAAATATTACAAGAAATGTATAGTACAGCATGATCTGCTGGTGGGCGCCATTTTAATGGGGGATAAAAACGAATTTGCCGAATTCAAAGGACTGATAGAAGGTAAAATGGAACTGGCAGACAAAAGGGAAGTGCTGTTGCGAGGGTCGGGAGGAAGTAAGCCCGTTAAAGGAAAACTGGTTTGTTCATGTAGCCAGGTCGGGACAGGAAATATCGAAGAAGCTATTTCCGGGGGATGCAGGGATTTTACCGAATTGTGCAACCAGACCGGGGCCGGCCTCGGGTGCGGAAGCTGTAAATCGGAAGTAAGAGAACTTTTGCATAATTCAAAAGCATTGGTATGAGAAAGCAGATACCCAGGTTATTGATCAAAGGAGGGGTGTTGTCTCCTGCCGAATTAAAAAAAGTAGTGGAAAATGCGGAGCTGTCCGGCTTAAAAAGTATTTCCTTCGGGTCCAGACAGGATATCCTTTTTCCGGAATACCGGGAAAGCGAATCCGGGAAAAGACTCGATTTTAAAGACTTTAACCTCCTGGATTCCACTTCCGGGTTCCGGAGCGAAAACATAGTGTGTTCTTATGTTTCCACTGACATCTTTCCGACGACTTCCTGGATTACCGGCGACCGGTATTTGTATATCCTGGAACAGATCAGGTATTTTCCGAAACTGAAGATTAATATTACCGAACCAAAACAAAGACTGGTCCCGTTATTTATGGGCCATCTTAATTTCATCGCTTCCGAAAGGGAAGATTACTGGTACCTGTATATCCGGCTTCCCGACTGGGAAAACATGGAGATGTACCCGGCGCTTATCTACAGCTGGGACATAGCCAGGATAGGAGAGGCCATTGAAGACCTGCTGCAGGAAGAGCCCGAAAATGTAGAAACCCTCTTCGATCTTCTGAATGATGCGATCGAAACGGATAATAAGACAATAGATAAACCTCTGCAGGTACCTTTTTACCCTTTTCCGTATTACGAAGGAATGAACCGTACGGGCACCGGGGAATACTGGCTCGGATTGTACTGGCGAAACAACCGCTACGATCTGCAGTTCTTAAAGGCCATGTGTGATCTGTGTTCCGAATTAAAAATTGGGAGAATATGTATTACCCCGTGGAAATCCTTCATCATTAAAGGAATACCGGAACGTTCTAAGCTACAGTGGGAAAAATTGCTGGGAAGGTTTGGTATAAACGTAAGGCATTCCATGCTGGAACTAAACTGGCATTTACCGGTAGCCAATGAAGAATTACTGAAATTAAAACAATACCTGGTTGCCAACTTTGATCAGAATGATATTTCCACATACGGGCTTACTTTTACTATTAGTGAACATACCAGGCATTACTATTATTTTACTTCCATAGTAGTAGAGAAGAATATACAACCTTCCGAAATTAACGGATTCCGTATCCGGGATACCTTCAACCTGCTTTTTGCCAAAGATTTTGACCCCAATACCAAGGAATACATTACCTATGTCCAGGATATAGACCAGGATGCGCTTCCGGGGCTTTTAATGGAACTTAGTCAGATGTATTTCGAGCAATTGGGAAGTAAAAAGGAGGATGGTAAAAAAGCGGACAGGGAAATAACCGAGCAGCGTAAAGAAGTATTTCAGTGCAGGGAATGCCTAACCGTTTATGATGAAATTTACGGAGATATCACACAGGAGATAGCTCCCGGTATTCTTTTTGAAGATCTTCCGGAAAATTATAAATGCCCGGTTTGTGAAGCCTCCAAAACTTCGTTCGGGAAAAAGGTCTTTAGCGGGTTCAAACAATAATCTTTGAGTGTACCATTTAAGCCGGAACGGTATCTAAACCCAGATTCTGGTAAATAAATTCATCATCCGTATGCCATGCTACAGGTAAAAAACTATCTTGTGACAGCAGGTGATGTAGTTTTACAACTTCGCCGATAACTATGATCCCGGGTCCGATTTTTTCCCTTTCTGCTTTATCCAGAATGTTCTCTATGGTACCGATACAATATTCCTGGTTGTTGCAGGTGCCGTTGCGGATAACCGCTACGGGGGTATGCGGCTTTTTCGCGGCCTTGAATACCTCTGTTATTTCTGCAAGTTTATTCATTCCCATCAGGATGACAACGGTGGCACCGGACCGGGCTGCCATTTTTATGTCGCCCGAAAGTCTTCCGGATGAAGTGGTAGCCGTAATTACCCAAAAACTCTCCGAAATCCCCCGGTGCGTGACCGGTATGCCGATGTTTGCAGGAACGGCAACTGAAGACGATATACCGGGAATCACGCGGAACGGGATGCCGTGTTCGGTCAAATAAGCCGCTTCTTCACCACCCCGCCCGAAAATAAAAGGGTCGCCGCCTTTCAGCCTTACGACATGCCCGGAATTCCGCGCCTCATCAACCAGTAATTGATTTATTTCGTCCTGAGAGCAGGCGTGTAACGATTTTCTCTTTCCCACGAAGATCGTTTTAACGGTTGCACCGGCGTGTTGGAGGATCTCCTTGTTTACCAGTGCATCATACAGGATTACATCGGCCGTTTCCAGCGCTTTAACCGCTTTTAGCGTTAACAGGTCCGGGTCTCCGGGACCTGCGCCCACAAGGCTTACAAAAGGGGAATTGTTATTGGTGTTTTTCATCATAATTGCTCGTTTATGGCAACAGGTATTTTTTAATTTCCAAGTGATTCTTGGCAGTAACCTGACGGGAGCATCCTGTTGTACAAAAGTACACTGAGAATGCGCAAAGATGCACAGAAAAGAGAAAATCCGGCCCCATCAGGCATAATTGTAAGATATCAGTTATATTCCATAAGCATATATTCTATAGATTGGTTTTCATGAAGGACAGAGGTATTTTCCGGTATCATGGCTATGGCATTTGCGGTGATAAAACCATGCAGCATGGCAGAGCTTTGCCCGTCCGGTATTTCTGCAATCCCGTTTTCAATATATGCTCTTAAAAACATCGTTTTTTCCTTCGGGTTCAGTATTTTACTTTTTGTCCGGGCCCGGTACCATTTGTTTTCAGGTTCAGTAATTCCCCTTTGTCTCCTTAGCTCCGGTAGTACATAAATATAAAAGCAGGTTAGGACGGAGGCCGGGTTTCCCGGGAGTGCAAACACGGTTTTACGATCTTTTTTTCCGAACCACAACGGTTTTCCCGGCTTGTGGTTCACTTTATAAAATATTTCTTTTACCCTGTTTGCCCGTAAGGCACCTTGTACAAAATCGTATTCCCCGACAGAGATCCCCCCGGAGATGAGAAGTATGTCATTTTCTTGCAACGCCTGTTTTATGATGTGTTCTGTGTGCGTTTTTTCATCCTTTGCACGGTAAATATTTACCCCGGGACAACCGTTCTCAATTAATGCCGTTTTCAGCATCAGGGTATTACTGTCATATATTTTTCCGGGTTCGGGTTTGTCGGAAGGCGAGAGCAGTTCGCTTCCGGTAGCTATAATACCGATCCGGGGAACAGCAAACACCTCCACCTTTTCTATTCCGAAACCGGCTAGCATGCCTATACCGGCAGAATTCAATTTTGTCCCTTTTTGTAAGACCGGGCTTCCTTTTCGTATTTGTTCTCCTATTGCACGGATATTGGCCCCTGCCCGGGGAATTTTATGAAGTATGAGGTTTTGCCCGGATACCGTCGTGTGTTCCTGTATAACCACAGTGTCTGCATTTTCGGGAACCATTGCCCCGGTAAATATCCTGCAGGCTTCCCCTTCAGCGAGTTTTAAGGTACAGTTGTCCCCTGCTTTTGATTCGCCTTTTACTACGTAGTTTTCCCTGCCATGCCGTATGGCATAACCATCCATGGCGGATTGCCGGAAATGCGGCAGGTCAAAAGGGGCATACACGGGAGCTGCCAGTACTTTTCCAAGAGCAGTGCCTGTAGCAGATTCCGTAATTACCGGAGTGGGACTATGGTCCCGAATAAATTGCCGGGCCTGGTTGACTGAGATCATCACGTGTTTTTAGAGACAGGACAAATATACGGTATTATACGTATTTTGCAAAATAAAAATAAGTATTAATACGTAGTTTATGAAATTATTATGTATGTTTGAATGTAATATAAAATTTTAGCTATGAAAAGAATTTTGTCAACACTTTTTTTAATGATTTCATTGAGTGTGCCCTGCATTGCCCAGATTTTGGATCTGGATGCAGACGTGAGGTCCAGGTTTGAGTACCGGCACGGATACGGCACCCTATTCCCCGATGGAGCCAAACCGGCGGCATTTGTTACCCAAAGGTCCCGGCTGAATACCGGATATTTTTCGGATAACCTGAGGGTGATGTTAAGTATTCAGGATGTCAGTACCTGGGGAGATACACGTCAACTGGACCCTTCGGATACAAATCATTCCCTTTCCCTGTTCCAGGCCTGGGCGGAAATAGGTCTCCTGGAAAAGTTTTCGGTAAAACTGGGCAGACAGGTTATCTCTTATGATAACCAGAGGATCTTCGGGGAAGTGGACTGGGCCATGCAGGGCCGTTTTCACGATGCATTGTTACTGAAGTATAAAAATGACAGCTTTAGTATGGATGCCGGGTTGGCGTTCAGCCAGGAAGAAGAATCACTTTTCGGGAGCCGGTATGATATAACCGGATTTTATACGTATAAAACGATGCAGTACCTCTATGCCAGAAAAACATTTCAAAACCTGCAACTGAGTTTTCTGTTTTTGAATAACGGGTTTCAAAAGTATGAAGATGAAGAAAAATCTGTGGCCGATGGTGTTTACAATCGTCAGACCACCGGCTTTTATTTCCGCTATCCTTTGCGTAAATGGAAATTTTCCGGCAGCTTTTATTACCAGTTCGGAGAAGCCTCACGGGAAATTGACCTGAGTGCGTACCAATTTTCCCTCAACGGTGAATACACCATGACAACGGGAACCCTGGGGGCAGGAATTGAAGTTCTGAGCGGAACCGATATGCAGGGAACCGGGGATAGCCATTCGTTTTTTCCGTTGTACGGTACCAACCATAAGTTCAACGGCTTCATGGACTATTTTTATGTGGGGAACCACGCGGATAATGTAGGCTTAAATGATATTTATGTGAAATATCTTTTTAAGTTTCCGGCATCCACATTACTTTTAAAAGGACATTATTTTACTTCCAATGCAGATTTGTCCCCCGGGGAAAGCCAGTACCTGGGCACTGAATTCGACCTGGTTTTCGGGAAGGAAATTCTAAAAAATGTCTTCCTGAACCTGGGATATTCCCAAATGTTTCCATCCGACAGTATGGGTACGGTCAAAGGAGAGATTTCTTCCGACAATACGAACAATTGGGCATGGGTGCAATTGAAAATAACGCCGAAATTATTACGGTTTACGCTGAACAAATAATATTCTAATCCCGGAAGGCGGAGGAGATCCTTTAAGGGATGTCAGGGGAGATAATGTTATTGCAATTTATTGTTGTTTCCCTGCCGGAAGCAGGAGTCTGCGGAATACCTCGGATGTCTTGTGTACCTGGATTGTCCAGTCCTCTGCGGCCGAACCGTCGGCACCGTCCGAGATGTACTTCAGGCACAGGAAGGGGATATGTTCTTTCATGGCTATGAGGGCCAGCGGGTAAGCTTCCATGTCCACTACATTGTATTCGGTGGCGTCGTGGTCCATTTCAAAACTGTCCCCTGTTCCGCAAATAGCCTGCGGGAGCCCGTCCAGTTCTAACCCGTGGGCCAGCAGGGGAGGGATACCGGAAAGCGGGGTTTCGTATAAAGCATAACCAAGGCCTCTGACGTCCATGTCACGCTGTACAAATGTAGTGCAGCAAACCACTTCTCCCTTCCGGAAATGCCTGCTTCCGGCCGAACCCAGGTTGATGATCAACCGGGGTTTTCGTATATGTATGGCCTTGGCAAGTTCAAAGGCAGCATTTACCTTTCCTATACCGGTAATCAGTTTATTGGTACCGTTAAAAGCTGTCCCCGCCTCCGATTCCAGGGCAAAAACAAACAGGGTATCTTTAGGGGGATATGTATGGGTTTCGTTTATTGTTATCATGTGGTTTTATATGCTGTACAGTGCCGTTATCAAGGGCTACTTCATACTTTTATAAAGAAGGCAAATTTAAGGCAAATAAGGTAGTTTCCGGTAATTGTGCGATGGATTACCGGGAATGTATGGGAATTTTAGTCGTTGTCAGGAAGGTGCGGAACCAAAAAACCTATAGTTTTGTGTCCTAAATTGAAAACGATATGTTGTCGGTAAAAACAAAAAGCCTGTTGTTTTTTCTCTGGAACGCACTGCTTGTTGCCGCTTTGGCTGTTGTATTGGCTTCTACACTTAAACACCTGACCGAAATAGCGGAGGAATTCATGCTGGAACTCGCCGCGGTATACACGGCAGGTTTGTTCCTGTTCCCCCTTGCAGGGCTTATACTTATATATTATTTGAGAAAACGGGTATTCAAAGGGAAAAAGAACAAGGGAATCAAAGAAATTTACAATACACTTTCATATCGCAAAGAATCACTGCCCTGGTATAAGGTGCCATCCCATTACATTAACGGGTTTTTAACGGTTATTTCCGGGGGATCAACGGGTATAGAAGTTTCTACCGTAGTCGCTACGGCAGCCATCGGCGCAAATATGCAGCGGGTCGGAAAATCGGCTAAAAAGCATCGTTCCGCATTGATCTGTGCCGGAGTGGCTGCCGGAATAGCTACCCTATTCAGCAGCCCTTTGGCAGGAGGATTATTCGCCCTGGAGGTCATTGCCCGGAAGAGGGACAGGTTAATATGGGTAGCAGTGGGTATAGGAAGTGCCGTAGCCGGTGGAGCGATGTACCTCGAAGGGCGGGAATACCTGTTTGATGCGGAGGTCCTGTTCTGGAAATGGCAGGCTGTGCCCTATTTTATAGTGGTAAGCCTGTTGGGTGGTATTTGTGCGGTATACTTCACCAAAACAGTCCTGTTTTTTAAAGAACGACTTGGTAGCCTGGAAAACAACTGTACACGTATCTGTATAGCGGCATTGCTGTTAGGAGGTCTTCTGGTTATGTTCCCCCAACTGTACGGGGATAGTTATCATGCCGTACCGGAATTTTTGGTGATGAATCCTGAAATGACCGGTATGTCGCATACCATCCCTCTTTTACTTCTATTAATATTCCTTAAGCCTCTTGCCGCAAGCCTGACGCTGGGAGGAGGAGGAGACGGAGGGGTTTTTGCACCGAGCATAGTAACGGGGGCATTTATCGGGTTGTTTGTGGCACTTGTCGGAAACCGGTATTTCGGAACGGATCTGGTTCCCGTGAATTTTGCGCTGATCGGGGCGGCAACCATGCTCAGTGCTGCTATTCATGCCCCGCTAACAGCACTTTTTTTGGCATGCAGTATCGTAAAGGGTGGCTATGTACTTTTCGGCCCTATGCTGGTTGCGGTTTACCTTGCCAAGCATACGGCACAGTACCTGTATGGCTATACGGTATATACTTACCGGAAAGCTTAGGCCCGGCATTACCTGCCGGTCATCAGCAGCAGGAGTGTAGGTCAGGGTTCGTAAATAACCCGGAAAAAGCAACTGGAACCTTCCCGGGCTTCGGTTATGGGAAGTCCGGTTACCAACCCGATAGCGAGCCTGTGGTTTAATTTTATTTTTGCCTGTGGACGAAGGGTCATTTGAAATCTTCCTCCTTCTACCTCCTTGTTTATTTCTATTCCGATAAAATGTCCGGTTCCCGGAATGGTGTAATGAAAAGTGGTATTGATCAGCCAGTTAATAGTAGTGATGTTTTCGGCTAGATCCTGTTCTGCCACCGGTCCGGTGTAGACCAGCGTATGAAAATCAGATCCCCAGCGTTTGGCTGCAATAAAGAACGGGTTATAAGCTACTCCCTTAATGAGATGATCGTCTCCGTAGTTTTTAAAACCGATGAATTCCAAGATTTGGGTGTACCCTACAGCCAGGGTAGCTTGGTGTTCTGTAGAGACAAGGAAAGAATATTGCGAGGAAAACCGCAAACACTCCAGTTTGTTTTCGGGAATTTCGGCATCGCCCCCAGCTCGTTTAAAAAAGGAAAAATCCGCTTCCACTTCCAGCCCCAGTCGATGGACAGGGGCAAATTCGTATTCGATCAGGAAAGCATATTCGTTGTAGTCTCTGTTTTTTGCAAAATCCACACCTATGTTAATTTCTTTTTCTCCCTTTCTTGCCCCAAGGTCGCGCACCAGGTCCATGTACAGCGGTTCGGCATGGGAAACTTTGTGGGGTAGCGTAGCATCATCTGTTTGAGCATTGGCATTTAAAGTGAGCATAATGGTCATAAACAACAAGCCGGTATGCTTAACATAAAGTATTTTTATTTTTTCCATTCCACAAATCAACATGGAGATGTTGGAATAATTTGGGAAAGAAACCGGGGCCGGGTACAGAAGTCATGAGAGCCTTTTAGTTGGTAGTTGTCAGTTTTGGGATTGGAATGGCCATAAAGAATATTGAAATTCGGATAATCACATATAGTGCCTTTTTTTCTTATCCGATAACCGGTGTTATTCCTCGAGTAAAAATTCCCTGCTTACCCCAATCCGGCTTATATCCGGAAATTTCTGCCTTAACTTGAGATAGTATTGTTCCCGTTTCTGCTTCCCGTAACAATCTATTAATGTTTAGTTGATTTTAAATTTTTACAAATAGTAAATTATTTGGCTTTATTTGCTTTTATAATTTATTATAAGTAAATATTTTGTTTAAAAAATCCGACACCCGTTTTCTGACCTATGCCATAATAGCTGCTTTTGGCACCTATTTTTGTATGTATGCTTTCCGGAAGCCTTTTACAGTGGCAACATACGAAGGAGAGCATTTTTGGGGTGTGGATTATAAAATAGCGCTGATCATTGCGCAGGTATTGGGATACATGCTGTCTAAATTTTTAGGGATACGGCTGATCTCCGAATTAAAAAATACCAGGAGGGCACTTTACATTCTAACACTTATAGGACTTGCCGAGATAAGTCTTATAATTTTTGCAGTAGTACCTGCACCGTACAATATTGTTTTTATGTTTTTCAACGGCCTTCCACTGGGGCTGATATGGGGGATTGTCTTTTCTTACCTGGAAGGGAGAAGGCTCACCGAATTCCTCGGGCTGGCTTTGTGTTCAAGTTTTATTGTGTCCAGTGGGGTGGTGAAGTCGATAGGACTGTCGGTTATGCTGTGGTTTGGCGTGGGAGAATTCTGGATGCCGGCCGTTACCGGGGCCATATTCCTGCTGCCGTTGTTGTTCTTTACCCGGCTCCTGGAAAAAATTCCCGGACCCACTTCCGGGGATATCAGGCTTCGTAATGAACGGATTCCTATGACCCGTGCCGACCGTAAACAGGTACTCCGTATGTTTTGGTTTCCCCTGGTCGTTTTGGTGTTTTTTTATACGTTTTTAACCGCCTTTCGCGATTTCAGGGATAATTTTTCAAGAGAACTCTGGGATGCATTGGGGTTCCAGGGCGATGCTTCCGTGTATACGCTTGCCGAATTGCCTGTGGCATTTCTGGTACTGGGAATATTGAGTCTGATGGGGTTGGTGAGGGACAATTTCAAGGCATTTACGGGGTATCATTATCTATTGCTTACCGGAGTGACTGCGATTGGACTGGGAACATTTCTTTTCCAGCTGAAAATACTCGGTCCCTGGTTGTGGATGGTGGTGGTAGGGTTTGGATTGTACCTTGCCTATGTGCCTTTCAACTGCATATTTTTTGACCGTATGGTTGCTGCTTTCCGCACCAGGGGAAATGCCGGTTATCTCATTTATATAGCGGACAGTTTCGGGTACCTGGGGAGTATTCTGGTGCTCCTCTACAAGAATTTCGGCCAGGCCAGTATTTCCTGGATGTCTTTTTTCATTTATGGAAGTTATGGCATTGCCGTGCTGGGAGGGATGGCCGTGCTCAGCTCTCTTGCCTATTTTAAGTACAGACAAAAACAAACAAAAGATATCCATCTGCACAATTTACATTTACATGGAAAAGAAGTATGATTTGCTGGTAGTGGGAGGAGGTGCCCTAGGTACCTTCCACGCTTACCACGCCCTGCAAAATGGGTATAAGGTGGCTCTGCTGGAAAAGGACAGCAGGCCCGTAGGGGCCACGGTGCGTAATTTCGGACAGGTCGTTCCTTCCGGGATGAATAGCAAATGGCAGGAATACGGCAGGGAAAGCCTTGCTGTTTATAAGTTCATCCAGTCAGAATTTGATATTACGGTCAGGCAGAACGGTTCGGTTTACCTGGCATCGGACGAGCAGGAGCAGTTGCTTCTGGAAGAATTGCACCACATAAACCGGCAAAACGATTATACTTCGCACTTGCTTACCAAAGCAGAGTGCCTGCAAAAATACCCGGGCCTCAGAGAAGATTATGTTAAATCCGGCCTGTTTTTTCCGGAAGAGATTACCGTCGAACCCCTGCAAATGGTTCACAGGGTCCAGGAGTATCTGAAAAATTCTTTCGCCGCGGATATTTTCTTCAGTACCCCGGTCACCCGTTGCGATTCCTCCGGAGAAGAAGTGGTAGTATATACCGCGACGGGCATACAATTCCGGGCATCAAAAGTAATTATCTGCAACGGAAGTGATTTTCAATTACTGTATCCCGGATTGTTTGCCGCTGCCGATATGGAGGTCACCAAGTTACAAATGTTGCAGACCGTACCGCAGAAAGGCTTGAAAATGAGGGGGGGCGTACTCACCGGGCTTTCCATCCGTCGCTACGAAGCATTCCGGGAATGTCCCTCTTACGCAGCTATAAAAGCAGAGGAGGATTGTGACAGCCCGGAGAAAAAGTGGGGCGTGCATTTATTGTTTAAACAGGCAGCGGACGGCTCGGTTATTATCGGGGATTCCCATGAATATGCCGCCGTAACGGCCATAGAGAACCTGGGGTATCATATCGACGAAGGTATTAATCGCTTTCTCCTTGCCGAAGCCCGGAAAATATTTGATCTGCCCTCTTATGATATCCGATATCAATGGTTTGGCATGTATGCTCAATGCAGGACCGGGGATATTTTTCAGCACACCATAGATAACAACATACACATTGTAACAGCCATAGGCGGAAAGGGAATGACGGCAAGTCCCGGGTTTGCCGCAGAACATATAAAACAACTTTTATAAAATTTTTTAAGCATGCAGAAATACAGTCTGGCCGTTTTTGATATGGCAGGAACTACGATCGATGAAGACAATATAGTATATAAGACCCTGCGGAAAGTCCTTGTGGAAGCCGGGTATGACACGGATCTGCAAACGGTCCTGGTTCACGGTGCCGGAAAGGAAAAATATGAGGCCATAGCCGATATCCTGACAGAAAAAGGCATAAGGGATAATTCGGAAATTGCCCGTTCTGTTTTCGAGGATTTCAGAAAGGAACTGAAGCTCGCTTATGCCGGTATGGAGATATCTCCCTTTGACGGGGCGGTCTCTGCTTTTTCTTTCCTGAAGTCGGAAGGGATGAAGGTGGTGCTCAATACGGGGTATGACCGGAAAACGGCCACCGGCTTGCTGGAAAAACTGAACTGGCGGGAGGGAAGGGATTTCGATCTGCTCGTCACTGCCGGTGATGTGGACAAGAACCGCCCTTATCCGGATATGATCTTCTTGGCCATGCAAAAATTCGGTATAAAAGACGCTTCGGAAGTGTTGAAAATAGGGGACTCCGCAATAGATATTGAAGAAGGAAAAAATGCCGGGTGCGGATTGACCATAGGCGTAACCACAGGAGCGCAGGACGAAACGCAGTTGCGTACCGCAAACCCGGACTTCGTGATCCGTAGTTTGAAGGAACTCCGGGAAATAGTTGTTGCCGGATAACCTCATGGAAATTCCGGTTCTTTATCATCTGTGTTGGCCCCTTCGGGGGCTTTTTTTATGAAGTGATTTAAACTTTTTTTAAAAATAAAAAAGGGTTGCAGATATTTGTGTTGCGAAA
>NZ_RJTM01000074.1 GCF_003725735.1 Sinomicrobium pectinilyticum
TGAAAGTTACGGATTACAAGGGTTTCAAAGAACGTATATTAATTTTTAGTGGACACTAGTGTGTTTAACTATTAATGAAATAAACTATGAAACGTAAAGCACAAGCCGTATGGAACGGTAGCATCAAAGAAGGAAAAGGACATCTAACCACCGGTAGTACTGTCCTGGACAAAACCCGGTATTCATTTAACAGCCGTTTTGCCGAAGGTAAAGGCACCAATCCCGAAGAACTTCTGGCCGCAGCCCATGCCGGATGTTTCACCATGAAACTGAGCCTGGACCTCACCGAAGCGGGATATGAAGTGGAAGAACTGAGCACTTCCTCTACCGTGACCCTGGACAACGGAAAAATCACAAAATCCTTACTTCAACTTCAGGCCAAAGTTCTGGGAATTGGCAACGATACTTTTCAGGACATCGCCAAAAAAGCCGAAGAAACCTGCCCCGTAGGTCAGGCCTTTAATTTTGAGATTGAATTACAAGCGCAACTAATTTCTTAATCACTAAAAACAAAAATCATGAAAACGTTCATTAAAACCAAACAAAGCCTTATCTTACTTACCTTAACCTTAACAACATCAGCCATGGCACAGGAAAAACGTCCTTATGAAGGACAAAAAGACCCCGAGATTTTCACTGAAGTACGTTCTTTTCTGGACGCATTAAACTCCGGCGACGGCAAACCATTGGAAACCCTCAGTCCGGAAGATGCACGGGAGGTACTGATCGGTGCACAAAAATCCGTATCCGTAGATTATTCCGGCATAGAAGAATCCGAACGCGTCATTTCCCAAAACGGGCATGAAGTAAACATTCACATTACCAAACCCAAAGGGGTTAAGAAAAATGCACCGGTGTTTATTTTTATCCACGGTGGCGGATGGGTGCTGGGAGATTATCCCACACACCGCCGGTTAGTTCGCGACCTGGTGGTAAACAGCGGTGCCGTCGCAGTCTTCCCTGACTATACACCTTCTCCGGAAGCACAATACCCCACAGCTATTAACGAGATTTACGCTGCAACCCAATGGGTAGCCGAAAACGGTAAAGAAATAGGCGTGGATGGTGAAAACCTGGCCCTAGCGGGGAACAGCGTTGGTGGAAATATGGCTGCCGTTACTGCCCTGATGGCTAAAAATAATAACGGACCGAAAATCAAGTTGCAGGTACTCCTGTGGCCGGTGACCGATGCCAATTTTGAAACCGCGTCTTACAACCTCTATGCCGAAGGAAGGTTCCTTACAAAAAATATGATGAAATGGTTCTGGGACAATTACCTGCCCGACACCAAAAAACGCAAAGATATCTACGCATCTCCTTTGCAGGCTGGTCTCAGCGAACTGAAAGGATTACCTCCTGCACTGGTACAAACTGCCGAGAACGATGTACTGAGAGACGAAGGTGAGGCTTATGCCAGGAAACTCAACGAAGCCGGTGTTCCCGTAACCTTAACGAGATATAACGGACTTATACACGACTATGGCCTGCTCAACCCTATTGCGGATGTTCCTGCGGTACAGACTGCAATACTCCAGGCTGCTGCCGTAATCAAAGCTTCATTGCAATAGATTTATCATTCCCCTCCCCGCTCGGGGAGATCATAAAAGGCTGCTCCGAAAGGGCGGTCTTTTATTTTTGGATGGTTCCGCCGGGGTCCGGTAAAGAACACCATTTTTTTAAGGCTCCAATATTCGGCTTCGGGAGCAATAATTCCCCTCTCATCATTTTATACGCTGCTCCACAGCTTTCTCCATATAATTTTGTCCGAAAAATAAACGTAACGAGCAATGAAAAAAATCGGTTTTATACTTCTCATTTTACTGGCATGCTTTACGGTCGCCCAGTTTTTCGGGCCTGATCCGGAAAATATTTCCGGGGAGAAAAGTCACTCCCGCTCTAAACTACTGACCAATGTACCGGACCACGTAGAAAACATTTTACGAAATTCCTGCTTTGACTGCCACTCCTCTCAACCGGACCTCAGCTGGTTTGACCGGATCACCCCGGCTAATTACCTGGTAGCTTCTCATATACGGGAAGGACGGGAAGCCCTCGACTTTTCGAAATGGGACAGCCTGCCTACCCCACAACAGAACGCTAAGTTATATTATGCACTGAACAAGGTCCTTGCCGGTGAAATGCCGCTTCCCTCCTACACGCTGCTACATCGGGACGCCGAATTGACCACAGAAGAGATACGTACGTTAAAAACCTACATAAATTCACTCACCCCCAGAAAATATGCCGAAAGGGAAACGAAAACAATGGAAAACAAACCCCCGGAAATGCTTCCTCCGGGGAAAAAAGATACGGGTATAGCCCCGTCACCGAATGGTATAAACTATGTTCCGGGGTACAGGGACTGGAAAGTAATCAGTACAACCGATCGTTTTGATAACGGCAGTATGCGCATCATTTACGCTAATGACATAGCTGTAGAAGCCATTCGTTCCGGGCATACCAACCCCTGGCCCGACGGGAGCATTTTTGCCAAAACCGCCTGGAAACAACAACCGGTAAAAGACGGTGTTGTACGCACCGGGGACTTCATCCAGGTCGAGTTTATGATCAAAGACTCCCGGAAATACAGAGATACGAAAGGCTGGGGCTGGGCAAGATGGCGTGGCGATAACCTGGCTCCTTATGGTGAGAACAAAAATTTCGCAGAGGAATGTATTACCTGCCACAGACCGGTAGAAAACAGCGACTACGTATTTACCACCCCGCTAAACCCGGCAATCTTTACAAAACCCGAATAAATTTTAGAATGATGAAAACATTAAAATTGATATTCCTGCTAAGTATAACCTGGCTGACCGGTTGCAGCTTCTCTCCTTCCAATATCAATACCGACGCCTCTGTAAGCACAGAAGACCGGCTACCGGAAAATCCGCTGGCGGAAAAAGCCATTACCTCATCCATCAACCCGGCTAAAGGTACCATGTCTACTTTATACGGTAACCAAACCGCATATGCTTACGCCGGGGCAAACAGGGATAAACAATACCCGAAAGGCAGTATTCTTTTCGAAGTCACCTGGAAACAGAAAGCGGACTCACTGTGGTTCGGAGCCAATATTCCCCGGGAAATATTCTCCGTAGAAAGGGTCTTTTTCCCCGAAAAAGGAAAGCCTGTCTACGAGTTGTATATTGGTAATCCCCTGAGAAAAAAGGCAGAACCGGTACAATCCGTAAAAAGACTTGCATTTATACTTTCCGAAAACATGGCCCCATCGCCCTAGTAGCGGTATCCGGAAAGTAAGGCAGCGTCGGGAGCATATTTCTGGCCTGTTTATTGGTCTCTGTTTTAGGTTTAAAACCCTGCCTGCCTTCGGCAGGCCTGCAATTTATTGCAGAGACTTTAGTTTCTATAAATTTTTGGCGGTATCCTGTGGTTATTAGGTTACTGAGTGATTCAGTTATTGCGTATTGACTAAATAACCCAGTAACCTAATAACTATGGCAATTTCCCCGCCGGACGGGCAGGATTGCCGCTTCCTAGCCTCCGGACTTGTAGTCCAGGAATAGTTTATTTATATGCCTCGTCTATAAGTTCCTTATTTATAAAGGCGCCTGCCTTTGTCCCGGCTGCCACAGCCACGGAAACCGCCCGCATGGGAGTGGTGTTATCTCCTGCAGCAAAAACACCCTCTATCGTAGTCTTTCCGAAGAAATCCACTTCGATGTGCCCCTGTTCGGTTAATTGGCACCCCAACTGTTCCGGGGCTTTGCAATGCTGTTCGTAATCCGCATGGTGATATAAGGCGTCCAGCACAAAATCAGTCCCGTCCGCAAAATCAATATGTTTTAACATACCTGTGTCATGCGTCAACCCGGAGATTTTCTTTTCCACGACCTCGACGTGCAGTTTTTTCAACAGTTCTCTTTGTTCCTGTGTCAACCCGGCCTCACCATTGGTAAACAAGGTAAGGTCATCCGTCCAGTGCCGGATCATCTTACTAAAATCAAAAGCCTTTTCTCCATGAGCCAGTATTCCCGTTCTGGCATTCCGTACTTCATAACCGTGACAATAAGGGCAATGGATCACAGTAATGCCCCAACATTCCTTAAACCCAGGAATGGGAGGCATAATATCGCGGACACCGGTGCTAAAAAGTACTTTTTGGGCAGTGCGGAACTCCCCGTTGTCCAGTTTCACTGTAAATCCGGTGCCCTCCTTTTCTACCTGTGTTACCAGCCCCTTCTCATAAATAACCGTATCGTATTGCAGAACCTGTTCTTTGGCCTTTTCCGCAATAACCGCAGGAGGCGTTCCGTCCAGGGTTATAAAATTATGTGAATAAGGCGTCTGCCTGTTACAGGGTTTACCGCTGTCTATAATAAGGGTTTTACGCAGTGATCTTCCCAGGGCCATCGCTGCCGACAGACCGGCATAACTTCCCCCTATAACAATAACTTCAAACTGATTCCTGTTTTTCATAAATTAATTTTTTACTGGAAATGGTATTGCCATTCATCCACCTCATTTTTTATTACAAAGATAAACGTTTTTTATTAAATGCAACATAATTGCATTTAATAAAAAGGGAGAATAAGTGCCCTCGGATTGTCTGTTGAAAACATGGGATATACGGCTGTTATTCCGCGATTTAATAAAGAAAAGGGTAAAACAGATAAAGGTATAAAAACTTAAATAATAGAACATTAACTAAGTGTTAATAACCTTTTCAAATCTTTTTTGTACTTTAAGAAAAACCAAACTGATCTTGACTTAATTTAGTTTTCTCATAGAAAAAGATAAAGGAATTCTCCTTTGTTTTTCCAGGAATCTGATTTCAAACTTATTACTTAAATCTAAGAAATACTAAACACGAGTATTATGGGAATTTTTGACAGAAGAGTGAACTATAAACCGTTTGAATACCCCGATGTGTTAAAATTTACCGAGGCTATTAACAAGTCTTTCTGGGTACACAGTGAAGTAGATTTTACTGCGGACACGCAGGACTTTCATTCGTACCTGAACCAGGCGGAAAGAACCGCAATAAAAAACAGTTTACTGGCCATTGCCCAGATAGAAGTTGCCGTAAAAACGTTTTGGGGAAATATCTACCTGCACTTCCCGAAACCCGAGTTCAACGGACTGGGAAGTACCTTTGCCGAATGCGAATTCCGGCATTCCGAAGCCTATTCCCGCTTGCTGGAAGTACTGGGATATAACAACGAATTCCGGAACCTGCTGGAAGTCCCGGTGATCCGCGACCGTGTGGAATATCTTTCCGGGGCGCTTAAAAATGCCAATTCGCAGGACGATAAACAATATGTAGTATCACTGATCCTGTTTTCTATCCTTATAGAAAACGTATCGCTCTTCAGCCAGTTTGCCATAATCCTCTCCTTTCCCCGTTTTAAGGGACTGATGAAAAACGTCAGCAATATTATTGCCTGGACATCTGTTGACGAGCAGATACATGCTAATGCAGGGATCTATATCGTAAACAAGATCCGGGAAGAATACCCGGATTTCTTTGATGAGGAAACCGTTTCGCATATCAGAGAAACCGTAAAACACTCCCTGGATGTCGAAGGAAAAATACTCGACTGGATCTTTGAGGACGGCGAGTTGGAAACCATCCGTAAAGAAGACCTGATCAACTTTATGAAATTCCGTATCGACGACAGTATGGAAAAGATAGGGTTGGGCAGGATATACGATATCACGGCTGCAGAATATGCTCCCATGCGCTGGTTCGAAGAAGAAGTTTTTGCAAACAGTCTGGACGACTTCTTTGCCAAGAGACCGGTGGATTATACCAAACATGACAAAAGTATTACCGCAGACGATTTATTCTAAACACTAAACGAATGTACGCATGATCACAAAAGAATTACCGCTGACCAGCGAGAACGATATTACGCTGAGAGAAAAGCTTTGGTGGAAAAACGAAGAAAGTGAACAAATACTCAACCGGGGATATTTACTGAAAGGAGAAACGGTTGAAGGCGCTATTGACCGGATCACCACTGCCGCGGCCAAAAGACTGTACAAACCGGAATTAAAGGAATCTTTCCAGGAAATGATAGAACGCGGCTGGATGAGCCTCAGCTCTCCCATATGGGCCAACATGGGTACGGAAAGAGGATTGCCCATTTCATGTTTTAACGTACATATACCCGACCATATAGAAGGAATAACCCATAAACTCGGCGAGGTTATCATGCAAACCAAGATCGGGGGAGGTACTTCCGGTTATTTCGGTTCGCTCCGTGCCCGGGGAAGTGCGGTTACCGACAACGGAAAAAGCAGTGGTGCCGTTAGCTTTATGAAGCTGTTCGATACCGCGATGGATACCATCTCCCAGGGAGGTGTACGCCGCGGTGCCTTTGCCACTTACCTGGATATAGATCATCCGGATGTAGAAGAATTCCTGAAGATCAAAGATATAGGGAATCCCATTCAGAACCTGTTCTTCGGTGTTTGTGTGCCCGATTACTGGATGCAGGAAATGATAGACGGAGATATGGACAAGCGGAAAGTCTGGGCTAAAGTACTGGAGAGCAGGCAGCAAAAAGGTTTGCCGTATATCTTTTTCAGCGATAACGTAAACCGTAACAAGCCACAGGTATACAAAGACCACGATATGCGGATCAACGCCAGCAACCTCTGCTCGGAGATCATGCTGCCTTCCTCCCAGGACGAATCCTTTATCTGCTGCCTGTCTTCCATGAACCTGGAACTATATGACGAGTGGAAAAATACCGAAGCGGTAAAACTGGCCATATTCTTCCTCGATGCCGTCCTTCAGGAATTCATAGTAAAGACGGAAGGAAATTATTACCTGGCTTCGGCAAACCGTTTTGCAAAACGTCACAGGGCCCTTGGGCTCGGAGTACTCGGCTGGCATTCCTACCTGCAAAAAAGTATGATCCCGTTTGAAGGCATGGAAGCTAAAATGAAGACCACCGAGATCTTTAAACATATCAGGGACAAAGCGGACAAGGCCACCGAAGAATTGGCGAGGATATACGGCGAACCCGAAGTACTGAAAGGATACGGACGAAGGAATACCACAACCCTGGCCATTGCGCCTACAACCTCTTCTTCCGCCATTCTCGGGCAGATCTCTCCCGGAATAGAACCTTTTAGCAGTAACTATTATAAAGCGGGACTTTCCAAAGGAAATTTTATCCGTAAAAACAAGTACCTGAAAAAACTGTTGCAGGAAAAAGGTCTCGACAACGAGGATACCTGGAGGAACATTATGCTCGACAGCGGAAGCGTTCAGAAACTGGAAGGCCTGGACGAAAGGGAAAAAGCAGTCTTTAAGACATTTAAGGAAATCAGCCAGCTGGAGATCATCCAACAGGCATCTATCCGGCAAAAATATGTAGACCAGTCCCAGAGCCTGAACATAAATATCCCTTCTGCCGTGCCTATCAAGGAAGTTAACAAACTCCTTATCGAAGCGTGGAAACTGGGAGTGAAAACACTGTATTACCAAAGAAGTCAGAGTGTTTCCAAAGAAATGGTAAACAACCTGGTGAATTGCAGTAGCTGCGAATCCTGACGGTTTTCCCCGATATCATAAAACAGCGCATCCGAATATTTTCTGCAAATATTCGGATGCGCTGTTTTAAAGGAAGCTGTTCGTCAGCACTTTACATCCCGGTCATGAAAAAAGAAGAAAAAATTATTTCGAAACCAACATTTTTTTTAACTTGCAACATGTTCAAACATATGAACTTTTAATTAAAATATTTTCCAACATAATATTACTTTAAAATGACCATCCCCGGCCCTGCCCCCTCACCCCAAGTATCTCCATTAAAAAAAATGATTCTTCCTTTTTTTATTCTGAACTCCTTATTGTTGTTTGCGCAGCAAAATGTGGTATGGGAAATAGGGCAACCGGACAATTCCGCCCGGGGTCTTGCGCTGTATCCGGACCAGTATCAGAAATTTGTGGAGAAGGATTTCGGCTTTGAAGACCGTTTTTTTGTCATTGGTCACCACAAACCGGAAGAAGACTGGCCGTTTGTGATCCCCGGACCGGAAAACTCCTGGGGAGGCACGAGTAACACCGCGGGGATACGCTCTCATGTACTCAATGCCGAATTCGGGCTGCAGAAACCAAAACCCGGTACAGCCTATACTTTACATATAGATCTGCTGGATACGGATACACTACGGGCTCCCGCACTACGAATTACTATTAACGGTCATCCGCGGTCATTTATCCTGAAAAGAGGAACGGGAATGGCCCTGACAAGTGGAAAAGCATCTCCTTCCCGGGAACAATCCCTTGATATCGATATTCCCGAAGATATGCTCCGGGAGGGAAATAATGAAATATCCTTCTCCGTGGTCGAAGGTGGATGGATCGCTTTTGACCAGGTGAAACTCATGGCAACAAAGCCCGTGGAATTACAAAAGTCCGGCTCCTTAATAATCAAAAGTGTAAAACCCGCCGCTTATGAACGTTTGAAAAACAGTAAGTCGTATCAACCATTACTGGTCCGCCTCCTCCGCCTGGAAGGAGAACCGGAACTGGAGTTTAAACTGGATGGAAAACCTGTTTTTTCCAAGACGATCACCAAAGACACTTACGAACTGGAAATTCCCATGCCTTCCGTGAAAAATACGGTACAAAGCGATTTCGAAATATGGTCAGGGAACCTGCTGTTGCAAAAAGGTATTGTTAACCGTAGTCCACAGAAACAGGCCACTCCGGCCGATGCCGTCAATACACTTTTAGGTACGGGGCACTCCCGTTGGATGATCGCTCCCGGCCCTTGGATGCCATTCGGAATGGTAAAGCTAAGCCCGGATAATCAGAATTCCGGTTGGCAGGCAGGATACAATCCCACTTTCGAGTCCATCGGCACATTCAGTCATATCCATGAATGGACCATGGCAGGGCTGGGAACCTTCCCTACTACCGGAACATTACAGACCACCGTCGGGGATGAAAGCAACCCGGAAAGCGGTTACCGCTCCAGGTTTGACCTTACCAGTGAGGAAGCCCCCCTCGGGTACTACAAAGTACATCTCACGGATACCGATATTACAGCAGCCATAACAGCAACCACCAGGGGCAGTTTTCAGCAATACACCTATAACAACAGCCCGGAAGGCAGGATTATGATAGACCTTACCATTCCAGCCGAATACGGTTATGAAGTAGTTAAGGCCGAAATCAAAAAAGTGGATGATTTCAAACTGGAAGGCTACAGCCACCAGGTCTCCCGTGACGTCTGGTCCGGCGGTGTAAACCAGGAATATATCGTTCATTTTGTTATGGAGTTCGACCGGCCGATAGCCAATTACGGTTCCTGGATTAACGATACTACAGCGAAGGATACGGACCTGAAAACGGAAAATCCGCAACAGGCCGGGATGTATGTCGAATTCGATACCCGGACAAAGAAGCAGGTGCAGTTACGAACCGGTATTTCCTATGTAAGTACAGACAATGCAGCCCTGAACCTCCGGACCGAAATAACCACTCCTTTTGACTGGGATTTTAATGCGGTGGTAGAAGCCAACCGGGCCGCATGGAACGAATTGCTGTCGCGAATACAAATTCAAAGTGATGACAAAAGGGAATACGAAAGGTTTTATACCAATATGTACCGAAGCCTCGCCGGAAGGAATATTTACAGTGATGTGGACGGTCGCTGGCGAAATGCCGACGAGGAGATCATACAATTTGACGATCCCGGCCAACTTGCCCTGGGATGTGATGCTTTCTGGAATACCTTCTGGAACCTGAACCAGTTCTGGAACCTGGTTACCCCGGAATGGTCCTCGCAATGGGTAAAATCGCAACTGGCCATGTATGACAACAATGGCTGGCTAGCCAAAGGCCCCGCCGGGATGGAATATATTCCCGTAATGGTGGCGGAACACGAAATACCCCTGATCGTAGGCGCCTATCAAATGGGAATCCGTGACTTTGACGCGGACAAAGCGTTGGAAGCCATGCAAAAAATGCAAACCTCAATGCCTTCGGGAGTAGGCGGCGGATATGCCGGTAACCGGGACCTGAAAACCTATCTGGAACATCATTATGTGCCTTATGACCAGGGGCGTTTTTCCAATTCCCTGGAATACAGTTTTGATGACTGGACGGTAGGTCAGTTCGCCAAAGCCCTCGGAAAAAAGGATATATACCACACATTTAACGAGCGTGGTACATGGTGGCAAAACGTCATTGATCCGGAAACCGGTTTTGCAAGGCTGAAAGATGCGAAAGGGAACTGGATGCAGGGCTTTGACCCCTTCAAAAGCGGTGCCAACAAACATTATGTTGAAGGCAACGCCTGGCAGCTTACCTTCTTTGTTCCCCAGGATATTCCCGGGCTTATCGGTAAGATAGGAAAAGATAAATTCCTGGAACGGCTGGAATGGGGTTTTGAGGAAAGTGATAAATGGAGGTTTAACGGTCCGAATGACCAGTACTGGGATTATCCCGTAGTGCAGGGCAACCAGCAATCCATGCACTTTGCTTTTCTGTTTAACCAGGCCGGAAAACCGTGGCTCACCCAGAAATGGAGCAGGCGTATCCTGGAGCGTTATTACGGATATGGCAAGGAAAATGCTTATTTGGGAGACGAAGATCAGGGCCAGATGAGCGCCTGGTTCGTTATGAATGCCATAGGGCTTTTTCAGACGGATGGCGGAAGCAGGGTCGACCCTGTTTACGAACTGGGAAGTCCCCTGTTTTCCGAAATCACCATCGATCTCGGTGAACGCTACGGCCGTGGAAAGACATTTGTCATCAGGGCGCAAAATACCAGTCACAAGAACAAATATATTCAGAAAGCTACACTTAACGGTAAGCCCCTGAACCAGCACTGGTTCCCTGCAAAAGAACTTTTGAAGGGCGGAGAACTTCTCCTGGAAATGGGCCCCGAGCCCAATAGAACATGGGAAACAGAATAATCTCTGCGGAATAAACCATAAAAGCTATTTGATCGCTTTCCACCATTCCCGGAATTCCTGGCTGTCGTCATCCAGGTTTACCGCCTCTCCTATCAATGGGGTGACCAGTGGAAAACCATAGGCTTTATTCCCCGCCGAGACCTCGTTTAAGGGTTCGTCCCAACGATGCATTCCCAGGGCGAATTTGGAGGAATGCACGGGCATCAGCCTTTTCGCATTCAGGTCTTTTGCTGCCTTGAGGGTTTCCCCGGGAAGGCAGTGAATGGCATGCCAGGCCTCATTGTACTGTCCGTTTTCCAATATAGCAAGGTCTATGGTACCAAACCGCTCTCCTATTTCGGCAAAATGTCCATCATAACCACTGTCTCCTCCCAGGAATATTTTTCTTTTCGGCGTTTCGAGCAGGTAGGAAAGCCATAACGTATTATTTCTTTTAAAAGTACGTCCCGAAAAATGCCTTGCAGTAAGTGTATGAAGTTTAGCTCCGGATGAAAGTTCCACCGTTTCGTCCCAATCCTTTTCCTCCAGCATTTCAGCCGTATAGCCCCAATGTTCCAGGTGAGAACCTGCTCCGAGTCCGCAGACCACTTTTTTCACCCTGTCTTTCAAAGCACTCACCGTTTCGTAATCGAGATGATCGTAGTGATCGTGCGTTATTAAGAGATAGTCTATTTCCGGGAGGTCGGAAACCATATAAACATCAGTCCCCTTAAAGGCCTTGGTCGATCCCGGTACGGGAGAGGCATTCCCGCTGAATACCGGGTCTACCAGTATCTTCAATCCGTCCACCTGCATAAAATATGACGAATGTCCGAACCATACCAGCACATTGTCCTCAGCCGGTAATGCTTTCAGGTCAGTCCGCACGGAAGGTATACGGACATCCGGCACCAGGCCCGGTTTTTTCCTGAACAGAAAATCGAACAGTACGCCTGCAAACGAGTATCCCTCGGTCAGTGAAGGGGTAAACGTACGGTTTACAAAAGCCCCGTCCTTATAATTCGGGGATTGTTTTATTCGCTCCAGTCTTTCCCCCGAAGGGGCCTTGCCGAATTTCGGGTGCTGTATGTATATAAAAACCGAGACCAGGAACAGGATAACAACAGAAATGAGTATGAGCATAATACGTCTTAAAAGTCTGAATAATCGTTTCACTTTTTCTTAGCCGTATTTTTCTCAGGCTTTTCGGTATCGTCTTCCCCGTAAACAATTTTTATTTTCTGTTTCAGTCTTTTTATGGTTTCGCGGATAGTTCCGTTCCAGCCGGAATCAAATGTATACAGTTTCAATTGTTTTGCCAGCTGCAATGCATTCTCCAGGTCTGTTCTCATTTCATAAAGCAATACCTCCCTCCATTTGATATCTATCTTTCGGATACCTTTTACGGTAAGGGCAAATGCGATAAGCTTTTCAGCTTCCTCGAAGTCTTCATTGAACAAGAGGGTCTCGATGTAATACGGATAAATCTCAATAGCATTGACATTTATGCTCAATGCTTTCTGAAAACAGGCTTTGGCCTCCTCGTACTGCTGCAATTGTTCGGCATACATACGACCATACAGGCACAATACCATAGTATTGTTTTCATCGTAAGACAACGCAAAGTCCAGGGACTCCAGGGTGTCTTCCAGGTTGTACGGATAATTATCCATGGCCTGGAGCAGATATTTATGAATCGATGTCATTTCTCAGTTTATTTTTTAATTGTTGTCTTTGCTTTTTATAACTCTTATTGGTCTTCTGTTCTTTAAAATCGGAACCGGTAAACACCCGGACAGGAGAACCTCTTTCTACCCGCAGCCCGTTGTCTCTTAATTGCGTAAACTGTTTCCGGTACTGTTTCCGTTTTTCTTCTTCCAGTTTGCGGAACAAACGCATACGGGCAAGCTCCTTATTGCGGTGTTGCGAACGGGAGTCCATGGCCTGAACACTTATTCCTGTTGGAATATGTGTAGCCCTTACGGCAGAACTCACCTTGTTTACATGTTGTCCTCCGGCACCCGAACTCCTGCATGCCTGGTATTTTATATCCTTTTCGGATACTTCTTCGGCATCTGTTTTTTCGATTTCAAAGATACCAATATACCAGTTTTTTCGCTTATGGTGCTTCCGGTACTGACTTTTCCCCGTCCACTGCACCGTACCGACCCAGTTTTTGCAAAAATGCCGTACATCTTTCCCTTCCAGAAGAAGGAGTACTGAGGCTACAGTACCGTTCTCTTCCCCGTTTTCTTTTTCGATAACGGTTGCTTCTATCCCCTCATTTCGCGCTTCGTCCAGGAATTTTTTCAGCACCTGGGCCACCACCTTCGTACATTCCGCCGGTCCGTTACCGGCGGTGATCTGTATCATTGTTTCCATTACTTATCCATTCTTACGATCCGGGGCCTGAAACTTCCCAATACCTCTACAAGTTCTTCCTGAAGCCGCATTACAGTATTGATGTCCTTATAAGCCATAGGGGCTTCGTCCACACTTGCACCAATAAGGGTAACATCGTTTTCCTTCAGGGCCTTTTTCATTTCATTCCGGGTAAACATGCTTTTACACCTGGAACGCGAAAAAAGCCTTCCTGCACCATGTGAAGCCGAATTCAGGCTATCCGCATTTCCACGCCCTATAACAATATATCCGGGAGCAGTCATGGAACCAGGAATAATTCCCAATTGTCCTTCAGACGCAGGAGTGGCACCTTTGCGATGAACAATACATTCCTTTCCATTCACTTTTTCCTTCCAGGCAAAATTGTGATGGTTTTCTATGGTAACGGCAATTCGTTTCCCCAAAGCCCTGGAAAGCCGGAGGTGTATATTATCGTGACATGCTTTTGCATAATCACCCGCAAGGTTCATCGCGGCCCAGTATTCCTGTCCGTCATGCGTATCCATATCCAGCCAGGCCAGGTGTTGTACGTTTTTGGGTAACGGACATTGCTTGGTTGCCAGATAGGTATAGTGTTTTGCTATGGATGCTCCCAGTCCCCTGGAGCCGCTGTGCGATAACAAGGCCAGGTATTCTCCGGGCGGCAGTTTACAACCTGGTATTTCCCTCTTTATTTCCGCTATACCAAACTCTACAAAATGGTTTCCCCCTCCCGAAGTACCGAGTTGCTTATAGGCCTTATCCAAAAGTTTCTTCACCAGCGGTATCTCTACAAATTCCGGACGTGAAAAGATCTCATGGTCCATTTTTTTGTCATGGGTCTCCTTCATTCCGAATTTGGTATGGTCTTTCAGTACGCCCTGTAAACGTTCTTTTTTTCCCTGTATGTAACCTGCGGGTATATCAAACACAGACAAACTCATTCTACAACCTATATCTACACCAACACCATATGGTATCACCGCGTTGTCTGTTGCGAGCACTCCACCTATAGGCAATCCGTAACCGGAATGCGCATCGGGCATCAGGGCTCCCTGTACGGTAACAGGCAGCTTCAGAGCGTTGTACAACTGTTGCTTTGCTTGTTCGTCTATCTCATTTTCCCCGAATATGGAAAACGGGGCTCTTTGATTTATCAGTTCATGCATACGCACTTCTACAGGAGCTATCAGCCCTTCGGCCAGTTTCCCCCAGGTACCGTGATTTTTGTACTTTTCAGGATTAAGAAGCACTTGCCCGGCTTCCTTAAGAATCGTTGATTTTTTTTCTTTCTTCCTGTATCTGTGAATTTGCCCTAAGGCAATATTGATTGTATTATTTTTCGGGAACCCTAATTTAATCAGATCTTTCCCGGATAATTTACTTCCCATGTCTCTTTTTTAAATATTCGATAACAAACCGGTTTTTTCCATAAACCGGCATCTTGTTTTGCCCGGGGGGCAAACTATAGTTCTCAAATCGTCGGGAATCTTGGAAGTTGCGGTAAAATACCGGGAACAAAAAAACCCGAGGATTTCTCTTCGGGTTTTTCATATATCTGCTGTATTTCTATATCGGATTAAGACAGATAAAAACCACGAAGAAACACATCCGTGTGTACGGAAGGTTTTGCTGTGAAGTACTTTCGGATCATGAGCATTTTCTTCGTTTTTTATCAGGTTAATAATTCATTTGCGGGCACAAAATTGCATCATTTATTTGAATTATGCAATACCCAGGCAGAAACAGGCTTGAAAATCATGGTTTTCGGGTAGACGGACAGTGTATTATTCCGTATAAAGATAAAATAACGGCACCACCTGTTTAAATCCAATCAGTTCGCATTATAATGCAATACTACCAGTACCGGATAATGGTCGGAAGGCAACCTTGTCTGTGTTGCGTACAGGGATATTTCCTTCGGATAATTGCCGGTATTGACCAGTTCCTGTAACTCCTTTTCATCTGTTTTATAAGAATCGGTCAGCACACCGTGTTTATCCACCAGGAAATCATCGGTTATAAAGATATGATCTATCCTGCTATCGGAACGTGAATCCGGTTTAAAACCGTTGTAAGTACCCTGCGCACCGTAGTGTAAAGCCGCTTTTTCAAAGGCATCGGTCAATTTATCCGACTCGTTCAGTACCTTGTAGCTTTCACTGTTTTGGTCTACATTAAAATCGCCTGTAAGGATGGCAGGAACGGTATCGTCAAATTCTTTCATCTTTCGCATGATAAGTTTTGCGCTTTCTTTCCGTGCTTCTGTCCCTACGTGGTCAAAATGCACATTAAAAAAATAGAATTCAAAACCGGTTTCCTTTACCTTGAATTTCCCCCACGAGCATATACGCGGCAATACGGCATCCCAGCCCTTATTTGGTCTGGTGGTATCTTCGGAAAGCCAGAAATTGCCTTTGTCTTCCAGTTCAAACTTTTCCGTGTTGTAAAATATGGCAGAATGTTCACCGGCTTCTTTTCCGTCATCACGCCCCACCCCGATAAAATCATATCCCGGCAGGTCCTCTTTTAACTGTTCCAGCTGATGCCGCAGGCCTTCCTGCGTTCCGAAAATATCAAAATCGTGAAATTTTATTAAGTTGGTTACGGTTTCTTCCCTGTATTTCCAGTTGTTCAGAGAATCACCCGGGTTATCGTACCTGAGATTATAACTGGCTACTCTTAAACTCTGGGCGGATAATCCCAGACCGGTTAGTAAGAACATAGTAAAAATCAAGTTTTTTCTAAATCCAATCATTTTATACTAAATTTTGTTTTCCCACAAAGATAGGCCTCTGCAGTATTAATATCCATTATCTAACTATAATTTAAGATTTCTTAATTCTCAATGAGATTATAACAACTTTGCTTTTCAGGTAACCCGCCCCAAAAATGGGAAACCCGGTCTATCTCATTCGCTTGAGATAGCCGGGATTTCCGCTATTGAAAAAAGTCCGGTTGGTGGTGATCTTTATTCCACTTTATCCGAAACAGGATATATTTTATTCCACAGGAATGACACTATGGAGGAATGTCCACATTTCTTCACTGACCTTTTTCTTTTCTTCTTGGGTAAATTTGCCGTGTTGCCCTCCGGGTATGGTTATAAAACGGGTTTTTACCCTGTTCTCCGTCAGTTTTTTGTACAAAGCGACGGACTGAGCGTATGGCACGATGGGATCGGCATCTCCATGAACAATGAATACGGGCGGGCTGTTCCTGTCTACATAAAACAAAGGAGAAACTGATTTTACGAACTCTTTGTCGTTACGACCTTCTCCCAACCAGTTCCTGGCCGATTTCCACCCGGAAAGCGGCGTAAGGTCCGTGACGCCGTATTTGTCGATGATCGCGGCAACTTTCAGGGATTTATCGTAACTGCAATTCGTATCAAACTTTTTGTCATCTGCCAGCAATCCTGCCATAAGGGCCAGATGACCGCCGGCGGACCCGCCCATCAATACGATGTTGTCCGTGTCGATATTTATTTCTTCCGCATGTTTGTGCAGATATACCAGGGCACAGCGAATATCTTCTATGGCGCCGGGAGCAGTGGCTACGTCTACAAGACGATACTCCACATTGGCAACAGCATAACCATTCTTGAAAAACGAGCCGTAACCGCGTTGGGATTCCTTAACCCCGTGATTCCATCCGCCCCCGTGAATATTGACCACCAGCGGAACAGGGGTCTTAACATCGGTAGGGTAATAAATATCCATTCTGCCTTCCCAGCCGTCAACAACGGTATATACTACATCTATTTTTGCGGTGTAATTTTCCGGGTAATCTACCGGCAGATACTCCGCGTTCTGCCCGGACACATTATAAATCACGGATAGAATGATTGCTAAACAAACAACTAATTTTCTCATTTTCTGCTATTATTGATTTTTATCAGGGATGTGTGACCTCCAGATCGTAATATTTAACTTTTGCAAAACCGGATGTATCGGTAGTTACCAGGTAATTTCCGGCTTTGAAATAGTTTTCGAAAGGCCATTTTTCCATACTTATATCGTCAAAAACATAGGTTTCGTCATCTACGGTTACCGACAGTTCTCCGTATGAAGCTTCTATTTCCACGGTAAAAGTATCGTTCCCCACTTCTCCGAAATCGTGCTTAACGTCTGTCCAGGTCTGGCTGCTGTCGTCATACAGATCAATGCCGGAAGTGGATTCGTCCACCAGGGTTTTCTTATAGGCGAACAGGTGCCCGTCTATCCAGGTCATTTTGAGTAAAGGTGGTGCGTGATTACTGCTGAAACCATAAGTGGCCATATCTTCCTGTGAAATGATACCGTGGATCTGCATGACGATAACCCGGTGATAATCGTACTTGGCATTCACGGTATCGGGAGAGATACTGTCTATTTTCAAAGTTCCCCTCATAGTCCCTCCTTCCGTCAGCGACCAGTTGTTATAATTATTTCCCGGGGTCATCTGTTCCCTCAGTTCGGTACGAGGATAGCTGCTGTTTGGCGTTGTGGCCCCCGCCGGATAGGTATAAAATACAATAGAAGTATCCGTAGTATCATCATACATAAAGGGCGCTAATTCCGCAATATCCTGGTAACCGTAGTCTATCAGGTCGGACGGTTGGTATTCATCGGGTTTGCCATTATTATCGAGGTCAACGGGTAAGGTTATTTTCCAGTGGCTGAAATCAATATCAGCATACAGGGCAGTATCTGTTTCTTCCGGAATATAAAGAATGTTCTCTCCGGCAAGTCCTTCCTCTATATCCCCGGAGCATGCCAGGCATAATGAAGCGGCCATCACCAGGGTTCCTTTTAGCAGGACAGCCGTCTTTAACGTAGGTGTTTTAGTTCTCATAAATCTGCTTTTTAAAGTATTGGATTGGTTTATTGGTTATTTTAAGGTTGATACATATTTCTTTAGTCCATGACAAAATTCAATTCCGCAAGATTTCCCTCAATTTTTGACCCCGCCCCTAAAGGGAGAAATCGAGGGAAATCGGGTTCCCTTTAGGGCTAGGGTAAAACTGATTTTCCGACAAATAGTGCCAAAATCTAATTTTGTCATGGACTAATATATATTTCTCATTTTTCAAATCTTCACATTCAGCATTTCTTGACATCTTTTGCGGATCACTTCCGACTTCAACACAACAGCTCCGTTACCGGAAAAAAGGGAAGATCCCACACCGACACAAAAAGCGCCTGCATCCCTGTATTTTTGGTAGGTTCCGGGATCTGCATCTATTCCGCCACTGGGCATGATCTTCAGTTCCGGGCATGGGGCCAGCACGGCTTTGATAAAATCCGGGCCTCCCAGCGCGCGCACCGGAAAAGCTTTTACTATATCCGCCCCGTACCTGTGCGCATTATACATTTCGGTGAGCGTTCCGCATCCGGGGATCCAGGCTACTTCCTGTTGTATGCAATACGCCCCTACTTCCGTATCCACAACAGGGGCTACCACAAAACCAGCCCCGGCGGCAATAAACTTTTCCGCAGTTTCCCTGTCTTTTATCGTTCCTATCCCCAGGACCAGTCCGGGGCACTCCTCCCCGGTCCATGCTACCAACTCCGTAAACACAGCAAGGGCTCGTTCCCCCCTGTTGGTAAACTCTACTGCCCGGACACCCCCGTCATAACAGGCTTTGATCCATTGTTTACAAATCCGGATATTTTCCTCGTAAAAGAGTGGTACCAAAGGGTATGCTCCGAATGTCTGTAATACCGTCTCCTTTTTAAATTTTGTTTTTGTCATCGTATGATCCTTCCGTTAAACCCGGAGCGGATTACACCTGTTATATCATCTGCCGAAAGCAGACAGGCATCCCCGGGAATAGTATGTTTTAATGCGGATGTAGCATTGGCAAATTGCAATGCTTCGTCCCAATTATAGTGCAGCATGCCATAAATAAGCCCGGCTGCAAAGGCATCCCCCGTCCCTATCCGGTCGACCACCGGGGTAATTTCAATGGGATCGGATACATACAACCTTTTTCCATCCCAGCACCTGGAAGCTATTTCATGACGTGACGCGTTGACAGAACTCCTGGTCTTTTGAACCACATTTCGTATCACAGGGCATTCCGCCATCAAAAATTTTGCAGCATCTTCGAATTCCTCTTCTTCGAAATACGTACCGAACAGCATGTTAATCTCTTCGGGGCCACCCATAAAAACCGTAGACAGGGGAACCATTTCCCGTAAAGTCGCGGACGGATCGGCATCGTACTGCCATAAATTACCCCGGTAAACCGGGTCGGTACTTACGGTTATTCCTTTGTTATGCGCTACCTGCAAAGCATCTTTCAAAGCGCGGAAAGCACCGGAAGATATGGCAGGAGTGATCCCCGTCCAGTGAAACCAGGAAGCATCGTCCAAAATCTTTTCCCAATCGAATTCATCCGGGTCCGTTTCGGCAAAAGAGGAATGACTACGGTTATATACGATCCTTCCCGGCCGGTGTACCACACCCTGTTCCAGGAAATATATGCCCAGGGGAGCATTGTTGCAGGCTACAAAGGAAGTATCTACCCCATACCTGTTCAGATGTCCTTTGGCCGAAGCTCCCGTAAAGTCATCGGGAAGGGTCGTTACGTGTGAAGTTTCACACCCCATGCGGGCAAGGGCAACAGCAACATTGGCCTCTGTACCCCCATAGAAAATATCGGCTTGCTGCGCCTGTACAAAACAGTTGTAATCCTGTGGCGACAGGCGCATCAATATCTCCCCGAAGGTTACGATCTTATGTTTTTTCTCCGGTTTCATATCATCCCTAGCTAAAGGCAAGTCCTCCGTTTATATCTATATTATTCCCGGTCAGGAACGAAGATTCTTCAGACGCCAGGTAGGTAACCAGGTCGGCTACTTCCTCTGCTCTTCCTTCTCTCCGCAATGGTGTTCCCCCGGCAACTTTGGTCCTTACCTCAACATTGGTGAAATCATCGTGAAATTTGGTGGCGATCATTCCGGGGCACAAGGCATTTACCCGGATTCCCTCCGGCCCGAACTCTTTGGCCAGGGCACGGGTATAGGTCATTACCGCTCCTTTGGAAGTAGCATACATACTGGCGCCGGGCCCACCCCCGTCCCTGGCCGCCTGTGAAGAAAAGTTCACGATAGATGCCCCGGTCTCCATCAAGGGTTTGAATGCCTTGGTAACCAGGAATACGGTCTTCAGGTTGACATTCATCAATAAATCATAAAAAGCTTCGTCCATCTCCTCAATGGTCTTACGGGCAAAGAGTCCGCCTGCAACATTGACGAGAATATCCACCTTATTGCCAAAAGCTTCTTTGGTTTTGGCTACCATTTGGTCTATATCCTGCTGTTTGGTCATATCCCCGTATACGGCAATGGCCTCTCCGCCAACTTTCCGGACTTCTTCCAGCGTGGCCTCAGCATGCGATTCACTCTCAAAATAATTCACCACTACTTTAGCCCCTTCTTTGGCCAGTTTTACCGAGACTGCTCTTCCTATGTCCCGCGCTCCTCCGGTGACTACCGCAACTTTTCCTTTTAATTTCATTTCGAATTTTGATTTTTTTAATTATTTAATGATGCTTACTGGTTTGATCTTTTTGCAAAAAATGTGTACTGCCAGGATTCCGAGAGGAACAAAAACGGCTATAATTACAAAGGCCGGGATGTAAGATTCCCTTGTAATTGCCGGGATCAGAAAATTCATGACGATTACGGACAGCACACCGGACATCCCCCCGAAACCCGCCAGCGTGCCGACGGATTTTCCATCGAACAGGTCACTGGGCAGGGTTTGTATGTTACTGATTCCGAACTGGAACCCGAACAATACAAAAGCTACTATGATGACGAACTTCATCGGAGTATCGGCCAGAAAAATAGTGGCCAGTAACCCGAGAAACATAATGATCCCGGCAATGTTTATCGTCCGTTTCCTGCCTATATCCACCGATTTTTTCCGGGTCATCAGCCTGCCTGCATACCATCCCCCGGCGATACTTCCTAAAGCTGCGCCTACGTATGGCACCCAGGCAAACAATCCGATCTGTTTGACGTCGAAACCGTAGGTATTTTGCAGGTATATAGGCATCCACCCTACGAACAGCCACCAGATGGGCTCCAGAAAAAAACGCGACACCACCACGCTCCAGGATTCCTTATGGGACAGAATTTCTTTGAGGGACAAAGGCCTGGAAGCCTGTTTATCGGAATCCTCCATGTTTCTACCCTCTGTGATATAGGCGCGTTCTTCTTCGGTTATCCACGGGTGTTTTTCCGGGAGTTTTTTATTGACGATCAGCCAGGGAATTATCCATAACAGTCCCATTGCTCCGATCAGGATAAAAGTAACTTTCCATCCGTACCCTACATAAAGCAGGGCAATAAGCGGTGGCGCCACGACTGATCCGAGAGAAGCTCCGGCATTGAAAATTCCCTGGGCAACGGCACGTTCCTTCACCGGGAACCATTCCGCATTGCTCTTCACAGCCCCGGGCCAGTTTCCCGCTTCGGAAATACCCAGCATCATCCGGACAAAACCGAGGGAATAAATTCCTCTTACCGCGAAGTGGAACACAGAAGATAACGACCATACGGCTATGACAATAACATAACTCATACGGGTACCCAGCTTGTCAAACATCTTTCCCGATACGGATTGTCCTATGGCGTAAGCTATCATAAAAAGGTTGAGTATGAGTGCGTAGTCCGCATCATCCATCCCCAGGTCTTTTCCCATAGCAGGCCACATAATGGACAGGGCGGAACGGTCTATATAATTGATAATGGTTGCCAGGCCGATAAGGGCAATGATCCACCATCGTAGTCCTTTGATCTTCAAAATCTATTTCTTTAAAAAGTTAATATCGAGGAAGTCCTCCCGTACGGGACTGAATACATCGATAAGCATACCGGCTTCCAGGCATACGGCACCGTGCAATACATTCGGCGGAATATAAAAGCCATCCCCTTCGGACAATACCCTTTCTTCCCCGTCAATGGTCACCCGGAACTTTCCGGAAGCCACATAGGTGGTCTGGGCATGAAAATGCTGATGCTCATAGCCTACGGCACCGGTTTCGAATTTTACTTTTACCATCATTATCTGCGTATCGTATCCGACGAACTGGCGGGAGACCCCCTGGTCTACATTTTCCCATTCTTTACCGTCGGTCTGGAAAAAAACATCACTGATGATCTTTTGGTTTTTCATGAAGCTTGTTTTTATTTGGTTATGGTATATGCGCCTTTCCAGCGTATGATTTTATTGTCGATTGTCAATTGATGTTCCGAATTATCTTCTGTTTTTTCGTGGCATAGGACCAGGGTATATTCCTCTTGTTTCTTAAACCGGAATGTTACGGCCAGGTATTTTTTGTCCTTGTATGCCAGTTCCAGTTTTTCAATACCCGAATCGGGATTCTGTACGGTCTCCAGTTGCGGATCAAAATTTCCGTGAGGTTCTATGATGCTTACAAACACATGTTCCCCCGCACCAGGCTGACGTACGAGATAACCTTTTTCACTTCTCAGGTTGAAATCGGGGTCGTTGGCACCCGTCTGCGTGAAAAACACCTCTGTATCGGTATCCGTAAGGGTCGTGATGGAATAGAACTTTTTGTCCTTGAGCCAGGTAAATACGGCCCGGCCACTTCCTGGTTTTCCCTGTGCTGTTTTGTACAGGTGCTGATAACCGTTTTTAGTTCCCAAAGCGGTAAGGCTATTATCCCTGGTATAGTCAAAGCTTGTACGCATTAACTGCCCGGAGTACTGAAAATTGAGATCGTACTGATGCGGGGTATCCGATACGGCCTGAAAAACATCTATGATAAAAGGGTGCTCCGGTGCTTCGTTTGTAGTAAGCATGGCAATAGTACGTACCAGTTTTATATCCTTATAGGCATGATCTTCTCTTGCGGAAACAATATGTATATCCTTTTGAAAATCGTAAAACAACAATTCCGGAACGTTCTTCGAACCTTCGCTTACTTTTGCCTGGTAATGCGATGTTTCGTCAGCTATGAGCGTATTGTGCGCAATGCTTTGTTTGGCGTAGGTTTTATTCTCTTTGAGATACCTGCCGCCATCTTTGGCTTCCACATTCAGAAACCTGGCCGCACCGTAATCCTGTAAGACCTCATTCGGCCCGTCGTAGAGCAGCAGCCCCAACCTGTCGAAATGACCGTGCCCCATACCCTGCGAAGCGAACTTAAAAACGGCGTCCAGTTGTGTGCCGGATGTATTAGGCATACGAAGCAGGGCTACACCTCCTTCATCTCCTTCCGGGCCGTCCTTTATAAGCCGGGAGAATCTCTCATACGGGATATTCTCCGCCCCGGAAGCAGCCTTTGCGGTGATAAACCCCGCATCGGAGAGACTTACTTTTCCATACTGAAGGATTACAGGCAGCAGGCTTTTATCCCTGTATCTTTCATAGGCTATATTGGTAGCGAAAACAAGTTCTTCGCTGAAATAGGTCTTATCCTTTATGGCGTCGTTGATAGGATAAAATTCATTCTTCTGATTGGTCAGTTGTAACAATGTAGCCACCGCTTTATGCAATACGCCGTCCCTGTATCCGAATATTTTCAGTTCGGGCTGATTCTTTTCTATGGCTTCGGCAAAGACCATAAACGGCAGTATGGCATAACGCTGGTAATACGGCCCTTCGGAATAGTACCCGTCGGGAGAGAATAATTCGTCCAGTTGCTTCAGGAAACCTGTTTTACCGTCTTTGTTACTCCCTTTTACTGCTCTTTCAGTCATATCCCTGTCTCCCAGCACATATCCTGTCATTCCTACCGATGCTACCGCCCAGGTGCCGTGGTTGTGTATTTTATTAAAAGTGTCATAAGAATCCACACTGATAAAGTGCGCTATATTCCGGAAAAGTTCCTTTTCTATTATTTCCCGGTCTTTTGTCTTTATTTCGGTCTTTACAAGATCGTAGGCCTGGATGCTGTAAAACAACCATACCGCTTCGTTGAGTCCCTGCCAGAACAATTTCCCTGCCGGGTGGTTTTCCTTCCGTTTGGGATGTAATGGCAATCCGGGATAGAGTTCGGCATACCGCAACAGCATATTTTTGACGAACTCCGCATATTCCGGCTTTTTGGTTATAGCAAAAACCAGGGCGGCATTGTAGATGTCCGCGTAATTCTTTTTATGCTTTTCATGGGTATACCCACCTCCGGGATCTGCCGGGACAGGGACCTCAACCGGATGCCGGAGCGCCGCATCCGCTTTTTGTTCCGCATACCGGAATGATCTTTCCAGCAGGGGATTGTTATCTGTTTCCCTGCCGATCGCCCCCGCAGTGTCCCCGGACAATAGAAGCCGGGGATTGTTTTTGCTGGCAGACTGTGCACTGAGGACAAGGGCGAAGAACATCATCCCCAATAATCCTATACATTGAATAACTGTATTTTTCAAATCGCGATTTTTATTTGGTTTTGCATCATTATCCTGCGGGTTTGAACAGGTCGGTCACATCTTCCGCCCCGAATTCCGTGAGTACCTGGTCGGTTACTATAATCCAGTCGAGATTGACAATTACCGGGAAGGTAGTCGCTCCGGAACCGGTGTTCAGGCGGAATTCGAAAGCTGAACCTACGGAAGTCAGGTCCGGGATAAAGTCCTTAAGCCTGACGGCAAACAGCTTCCATGTTCCGTCCGTATTGGTATTATCGCCGGAAAGCTCCCTCCGGTTGGCATTGGAGGTCCCGCCGATATAGAGTTTCAGTATGGGCGATGTTCCTTCGGTATTTATCCAGAAGTGCAATACGGGATTATCTCCGAAGTTCCCGGAATCCAGTATATTCTGCCAGGTATCGTTTGCCGTTTCGTTGTGCAGTCGCATCCTGGCAATGGTACTTCCGGTACCGGTATTCATCTGAAGATTATAGTAGGATTCCCCGGGGAAAGGCGGTTGTTCTACATTTCCGTTAAGCTGTTGAACAGCCAGGGGGTCCTTGCTCAGGTCAATGACGAAAACACTTTCAGGATCAGAATCGAATTCTATATAGTTTTCGTACTGCCCGTTGATATATGGCACTGCTTCACGTACCACCTGTTTGTCCGTACCGTAGTTAACTTCTATATCCCTGTACCCGGTCTGGACGCCTTCCGGTACATTAAAACTCAGTGCAGTGGGGGAAGAAGTATTTATTACGGCTTCTTCGCCGCCTATGTTAACCGAAGTGACCAGGTTCAGATCTTCCCCGGTGATAAAGACTTCATTGTCCCGGCTCATCAGTTGTGGCCAGTTGTTGATTACCGGGGTGGGGATTGTAATTTTAAAATCATTGTTCAGGACTGCCGACGTTTCTCCCGAAGAAGTGTTGTAATACATCTTTACCTCTTGTCCTTCTCCTTCGTTATTGGGAATGGAAACCACCAGGGCCTGGGCTTCCTTAAACTGAATAATGGCTTCGGCTCCTCCAAAGGTAACCCTGGTAATCGTCTGAAGATTTGTCCCTTCAACGACAATATTTTCATTGACCATTCCTCCTTCCGGAAATTCCGAGGTAACTGCCGGCTGCGGATAGGTTACGGAAAGTTGTTCTGAAGAAGAGGCTTCCTTTTCGGCAGAGGTGGTGATTCGTAGAATACCACTCTTCGCCTCCGGGGCTACTTCTATTTCCAGGGTTTCCCCATTAATTCTCTGGGTGATCTTACATTCGGTATCTCCGATATAAGCCTTATTGGCAAAATTCAGATAGGTCCCTTTAATAATCACTCTGGACTGAATATCCGCGGAAGCGGGACTGAACGAGGCTATGGTAGGTTGCGCGGAAAGTATTTCTTCTACCGTCTGGTCCACCTCCGTATCGGCATCGCATCCGGCAACACAGATCATAACGGCAAGCGCGTAAACTGCTGCGATAAAGGTTGCTGATTTTATTTTCATAACTGTCGGTGTTTTAGTTAGTTTTATCGGTTTTAGTTCATTTGAAGTAATCCAATATCTCTTTTATCCGTCGCCGCATTTTTAAGCGGAGACTTTTCCTCCGGCTTAAAGGCCCTGGTGTCGGTCCACATGGGATTGGTCCTGAGAATATTGGCGGAAATGGCTCCCCCGGAAAGTTTAAGCTCCCCGGAATTGTAAATAACCGTATTGACCATACTGTTTTTACTTCCCTGTAAAACCACGGCCTGTTTTGCTTCCGGGCTTCCGGCAAATACGGAATTGGATATGGTTACATACACGATGCCCCTGGTTCGCAGTATCCTTCCTTTTTCATTATTATCCACATTATAGAACACGGAATGATCTATATGCAACTGCCCTCCTACGGTAGATTCGTCATTTCCGCCCCGGTAATAATAAAGGGCAAACTGTCCCAGGTCTTTAAACAGGGTATTTTGTATATCTATAACTTCAGCATTGTATTTTCCTTTATCCTCTTTTTCATAACTCAGGTTCAGGCCCCTGTGGCTGTCCTCTATCCGGCTGTTTGTTATACGGATGGTATCTGCAAAAGTGCCTTTATATGCCTTGAATACCGCCCCGGTTTCCTGTGTAAAACCGTGAAGGTAAACATCGTTAAGTTTCAGCCGGTATGCTTCGGAACTGGGTTCCACAGGTGAAATGATCCCGTATTTCACGGGGTTCTCCCTGCCGGCGTCTATCTCCACACCATCCAGGGTCAGGGATTTTCCTTGTTGTACCCGGAAGAAGTAATTGGGGACATCCCCGTCTTTGCTGATCCGGATCGCGGTTTTGGCACTTCCTTTTCCCCTTATAATAAGTTTGCTAGTAACAGGCATGCCTTTATCTATTTCGTAGATACCTTCGGACAGTTGCAATACCGTGTGATCCGTAGCCTTTTTTACCGCTTTCTCCAGGGTATTCCTTCCCGGGGCAACTTCAATAACTTTATATTCCCCGGGCACTTCGGATGCTGTTTTTACAGAAGGTTTTTCCACGGGCCAATCCACTCCCGGTTTTATGCGCAATGCCACCGGAACTCTCTCGTTTCCCGGAATTACCGCTCCTGCCCTTATCCTCGTCCTCACGGTCCCCGTAAGATCAGTTCGTACGGGCCTTACGGAGGGTGCTGCTTCCAGTAGAGAATCGCTCAGCGGAATGGGATATGTCTCCAGGTTTTTCCATTGTAATTGTATGCGTTCTACTCCTTTTACCTTAGTGGTCACCGGACCCTGAACTTTGTTTCCGGAAAATTCAATCCCTGATATGTCATCGAGAATGCGAAATATCTCCCCTTGTTTTTCGGTGTAGAACAGGTTATTGGCAAAGACGGTGTTTACCGGGGTAGCCGTACGTTCTTCATCGCTTCCCGCACATAATTCCAGGGGGGCACAATTAATAAAAGTATTGTTCTGTATTACGGCATCCTTTACCTGGTTATAGCGGTTCAACGGGCCATCGGGCACCCCGTTCATAATCACCAGGGGCGAGCGAAAGCCGTCTCCGGTCAGTTCCATCATCAGGTTATTCTGTACTATATGTCCTTCATTGATAACACGGACCCCACCGGTATGGGGTTTATTGTTCCCGAAAAAGATATTTCCTTCCACAAGACAGCGGTTGCCGTGCCGCAAGACAAGTCCGCCTTCACTTTCTATAAAAAGATTATTCCGGTAAATATTATCGCAGGACTTACTGGAAATGATCTCCACTTCCCCGTTGCAACGTTCGAAGAGGTTTTCTTCCACTACGGTCCCGGAAGATTCCAGGGAGGTATGGCTGGTCCCTATCCGAATGGTTTCCCCCCCGTTAGATCCCAGGGGCGGGCGATGGCCGAAGAGGTTATTATCTATCCGGTGATGGTTTTCCAGGTTAATCCTGTTATCCTTCAGTCCCACGATAAGTACCGGGCCCTGGTTTGTTTTTCCCTGAAACGTACAGTGGTCCACCCGGTTATGCTGCCCCCAGAGCTCCACCCATTGATATTGCAACGAACGATCGTCGGGATTATAGCCGGTCACGGCACAATTGGTTACCCTGGAATAAAAAGCAGTCTCTTCTTTGTTCTTCCGGAACGATATGACCGGTTTTCCCATAGTATTTCCGTCCCTGAACCACAACCCATGGACCACAAGGTATTTACCGGACATCATAAGTCTCGACTTTCCGTTCAGGACAACTTTCCCCGGGGTTTCCGCTTTCAGTACGATCTGTTTTCCGGGTTCTCCCCCGGCAAAAAAACGGATCTCGGTATTGGTCCACGTTTTGTTCACCATGACAATGGTATCTCCGGGAACGGCTTGTTTTATCACCTCGTTGAGTTCTTCTTCCGTGCTAACTCTGATGCCGGTTGCGTGCAGACACTGAAAAGCCAGTATACAAAGCAGACATGTATATACATTCTTCATATCAGTATCCGATATTTTGGGCTATGGCCGGGTTCAGGTCTATTTCATATTGCGGTATGGGCAACAGCAACTGGTATTCTTCTATGGGATTGGTGTTGAACTGCGGCCTGTCCGGATCGTTATACTGGTCTTCCGTGGCAAAATGGGTGTTCATTACCGTAATGGCCCTTCCCGTACGTACCAGGTCAAACCACCTCTGGTTCTCGAAGGCGAATTCCAGTTTCCTCTCTTTTTCGAGGGCGAGTTTGAAATCAAAATAACTTCCCACTTCCGAATTGTCGTAAGCCGTCAGTCCGGCACGTTCATGTACCTTGTTGAGCAGATCAATGGCTTCGGATGTAGGCCCGTTTACTTCATTTATGGCTTCGGCAAGCAAAAGCATGGCATCGGTAAAGCGAATTACCGGCCAGTCATTCCCGGCATCGTCTACCGTAGCGAAATCGGAATTGTATTTGATAATGTGTTTGCTCTCGTTTACTATGCCGTTATAACCTATCCATGTATCCGCCATAGAAGCTGCTTTTCGCTCATCACCGGCTTCGTAGGTCTGTGACAGACTTGTGGAAGGTACATTGAGCTCATCACCGTTTCCTCTCACCACAAAATCATCGCTTTGCATAGGGGCAAAATAATTGGCAAAGGGCGCTCCCAGGCCAACACTTCCGGTCTGGTACCTTACGGCATAGAGGATTTCGCTGTTGTATTCGTTGGATATGTCAAAAACACCGGCATAATCGTCGAGATAAGCAAAAGGGCTGTTATGCACCACGTCGGACAGTTCTGTCACCGCCCTGTTTATATTTTCCGTACCTCCGCGGGTGAGCAGGGCTTTACCGAGTTCGGTTTTCGCTGCCCACCTGGTCAGTCTTCCCAGCTCAGAACCATCGGCCGTACCGGGCAGGTTTTCGGCTGCAAATTCCAGGTCTTCCAAAAGGAAATCATATACTTCCTCCGTGGTACTCCTGTCCATCGTTTTGGCTTCCGCCCCGGAAATGGGGCGGTCTACGAGAAAAACCCCTCCCCAGAGACGAACCAGGTTAAAATACATATGTGCACGGAAAAAACGGGCTTCCCCTTCATATCGGCCGGCGAGTTCGGGATCTTCTACCACATCGATCTGGTTGATCACGTTATTTGCCAGCGAAATGACACGATAGCACGCCCTCCAGTAATCTTCTACGTGAATATTCTGGGAGGTCAGTACAAAACGATCGACCTGGCGGAAAGGTACATTGGCAGTTTCACTGTTCCTCGGGCTCATATAGGTATTGTCCGAACGGAGTTCCGTAAGTATCCACTCCTTGTCCAGGACATCGTACATGCCGTTGTATATCCCCACTACGGCCAGATTGATATCTTCGGCATTGTTGTAAAATTCATCGGCACTTATTTCGGAGATCGGTTGCAGGTTCAGTTCTTTATCACAGGAAACAAACCAGAAAGCCACGGACAGACTTATAAGGCTCAGTACTTTTGTATATATGCTGTTTCTTTTCATGTCCCTTTATTTTAAAAATTAATATCCAGTCCCAGGGTTATTTGTCTCTGTATGGGATATGCTCCGCGCTGATACCCTGAAATAAGCGGTGAATTGTAGACTCCGCCAGTGGAAATGGCCTCGGGATTGATACCGAAGAAATCATCGGCCATGAGGTACAGTAAGTTTTGTCCGGAGACAAAAAACCTCACTTTATCCAGCCGGATCTTGTTTACTACCGATTGCGGCAGGGAATATCCCAATACCACTTCCCTGAGCGAGATATATGAGGCATCCTGGATGAGATAATCGGTGAGTATCCAGTCCCTTCCGAGTTTTTCCCTGGGCTTGGTAGCCGCAAAATTTTCGTTAAACCATCGCCCTTCCACAAAATTTTTGTGCAGGTACCTGGGTTCGGTATAATACCCGTCTCCATAAAATACTTCGGCACCGTGCGACCCCTGCAAAAGAAAATACAGGTCGAATCCTTTGAATGTAAAGGTGTTACTGAAACCCCAGGTGAAGTCCGGAAAGGGGCTTCCGAGTGTTGTACGGTCATCTGCCGTGATCACCCCGTCCCCGTTCATATCCGCTACCCGGATACCTCCCACGGCATCTTCGGACGAACTGGGCAGCGAATTCAGTTCTTCGGCATTCTGCCATATACCTACCATCTTATACCCATAGAACTGTATGGCCTCTTCTCCTACACGGGAAATGTACTGCTCATTCCGTTCTCCCTGGTTGATGAACTGTTCTTCTCCCCCGAGGGAGATCAACTTGTTCTTATTCGTGGAAAAATTAATGTTACCGTTCCAGGAAAAATTATCGGACGACAGGTTGGCGGATAAAGCGAATTCCAGTCCCTGGTTCTGTATTTTCCCCACATTATTCCAGTAATTGTCACGTCCCGTGGTAAAGGAAACATTTTGTTGCAGCAAAAGTTTGTCTGTTATGGAATAATAGTAATCTCCGGTAAGAGACAATTTATTTTTAAAGAAACTGATATCCAGCCCGGTATCGTACTGATAGGTCTGTTCCCAGCTTATGGCACGGTTCCCCAGTGTAGGATAGGTTTCTCCCAGGCCGGAGGTGACTGATCCGCTACCTGTTCCGAAAGAGTAATTGGCGGGATACAGAAGATTGGCAAAAGCGTAATTCTCTATATTGTTATTCCCCGTCATACCAAAACTGGATCTCACTTTAAATTCATTGATAAAGGGGATCTTTTCCTTCCAGAAATTTTCCTTGTGTATATTCCATCCTACGGAAGCGGAGGGAAAAAATCCGTATTTGTTTTCCGGCCCGAAGAGTGACGAACCGTCGTAACGCGCGGCAACGGAAGCCAGGTATTTTCCCTTGTACTCGTAGTTGATCCTGGCCAGGAAAGATACCAGGGAGATCTCTTCCTTACTGGTATACGTGTCATTGGCATCGATGACGGTAGCAGCATTGATTGTTTCTATAAGGTCGGTGGGAAATTGTGTACCGCTTATCCCGCTTCTTTTAATTCCCGTGTATTCATAGGTTGTTCCCACCAGTCCGTCCAATCTGTGATTTCCCAGTTTTTTCCTGTAGTTCAGGGTATGTTCGGTAATGACCCGGTTGCGCATATAGGTGGTGTTGATCCCGAGGGACTGTCCCGTTCTGTCTGCTATGGATTTGCGAAACCGTTCGTAATCACGGTACTGAAAATACATCCCTACGGAGCCGCGGTACCTGAGATCGTCAGTAATATCCCAGTTCGTAAATCCATCGGCGACCATCCGGTAATCGTATTGCATCCGCTCTTCGTTTTCCATGCGTGCAATAGGGTTATTATTACTGGACCCCCAGAGCGACGGCACGGTAAAGGTCCTTTCCTCCCCGTTTTCATCGGTATAGGTGTAGGTGGTATTATTAAAATGGCGCGGATGTGCGTAGGAACCCAGTCGCTGCCCGGTAAGTCGGGAAGTAAATTCGTTGTGTTTTACGGGGCCCCACTGCAGAGCCCGGGAAAAATCCGAAAAAGGAACGGTAGACCGTCTCATCCTGGAATACGAAGGCCGGAAGTTAAAACCTATCTCCAGGTTTTCAGAGAGCTTGGTACTCAATCTCCCCTGCAGGTTCAGCCTGTTGTTAAAGTTGTCCTTCAGCAGCCCCTCATCTTCGATCCACTGAGAAGAGATATAATAACGGGTGTTACTGTTTCCCCCGGATACATCGAACTGATAATTCTTTATATGGGCCACTCCCCTTTGGGATTCGTCCGCCCAGTCCGTCCCCCCGGTCTTGTCGGCAATGATCCTTTGTGCCATTTCCCGGTCGGAATGCCTTAGTACCGTTGGTGCCGTGCCGTTTTGCATGGCCGTGTAATCTTCGATCATCTGCCGCTCCCTGAGCAGCATATCCGTATATTCATAAGCATCCAGAACGTCTATCTGCTCGTAGGCTTTTTTAAACCCGGTAAAGGTTTTGAAAACATATTTTGGCTGTAAGCTCCCGTTTTTGGTGGTGATAAGAATGACCCCGTTTGCTCCCCTGGAACCGTACAAAGCGGTAGAGCTGGCATCTTTTAATACTTCAACGGATTTAATGCTGCTCGGGTTTATAAACTCCAGGGCGTCCGCAATGGGAAAACCGTCCACAACGATCAGCGGAGAGGTATTGGCACTGATGGAGCTGAGGCCCCGAATATTAATCTGTGGTGCGGTACCTACTTCGGACGATACGTTCTGGATCTGTACCCCCGCTATTTTTCCCTGTAAGGACTGGTCTACCCTGCTGTAAGGCAACTCGTCTAGGTTTTTATTTTCCAGGCTGGCCACGGCGCCGGTCAAACTCGATTTCTTTTGCGTTCCGTAGGCGATCACCACCACCTCATCCAGTTGCTCCGTGTCCTCTTCCAGGGTAACGGTAATATTGTTCTGGCTGGTGACGATAATATTTTCGGTAACATATCCTATATAAGAAATGCTGACTACATCGTTTTCGGAGACCGGGAGAGAAAAATTACCGTCGAAGTCGGAAGTTGTACCTCTTGACGCATTGACCACAACAATATTGGCCCCGATAACCGGTAACCCGTCTGTCGCGGAGATAACTTTTCCGGTAAGCGTAAAGGAATCCTGGGCATGTACGGACACAATACTCAGAAAAAAGAAGAGTACATAAAATCTGGTTTTCATAATCTGGTTAGTTTTGAATAGTTTCGGTTTGCCGCATACCAAGCACCCCCACTATCGCAAAACATGGAATTATGAAACAGATAATTTTGTTAAAATAATCTTTTCCTTAATTTTGCAGATAATAGTAGTACTTAATATCAGCACTATTATTATTCTTCTGACACAAGAAGTTTTATCTAAAAAGGGTGAGTAGGCGGCTCATCCTTTTTAATTTCGTACTTAATATTACTTAGCTGTAGCAATAGTTCTTCAGATCGGTGAAGTGCGTATCAATGGCCTCCTCCGCTTTTTCGGGATCCTTTTCTTTAATGGCGTTGAAAATATCCTCGTGTTCTTTTATCAGTTTTTTTGCTTCTACATGACTACATATTTTGTTACTCATAAAATAGGTGATTATCTCCGGGACGATGATCAGTACCAGGGAGTGCATCACACTGTTATTACCGGCTTCCACGAGTTTGAGGTGAAACATCATATCTTCTTCCACGGCACTTTCACCGGTGAGAAGCTTGCTTTCAAAAGCTTTTAAAGCTTCTTCGATATGTTGCAGATCCTCTTCGCTCCTTCGCTGTGCTGCCAGCCATACCGCATTTTTTTCGAGCATTATCCTCGTTTCCACCAATGACTTGAAATCCGGTCTCTGCAGCTTCAGAATATCCCGCATCATTCCGTTTAATGCCGTAACCCCCAGGTTGGATACCACAGTTCCGCTTTTGGGCAGGGTCTTCAGTAACCCGTAAAATTCCAGCTTCTGTATGGCCGACCTTACCTGGCTACGGCTAACATTAAATTTTTCTGACAACTTACGCTCCGAAGGCAAACGATCCCCGGACTCCAGTTGCCGGGAAGTAATGAGGTCTTTTATCTTATTGATAATAAGTTCCTCATCTGTTTGGAATTCTTCCTGTGTCTCTGTTAAATATTCCTTTTTTAAATCCAGCATATTCGATTAAGTAATGTGGTTTACCAGATTGGTTAACCAGATTGGTTGACCAAAAGTAATAATTATTTTTAAACTTGCAAGAATAAAAGATTAAAATTTTAAATATTTCATAATTATCATGTTACATAACTACGGAATAAGCATTTACAGGAACTTATAATTATTGCTTATCGAACAAAAACGAATATATGGTTAGCTTCTACTGCGGAGTTTTTGCGGAAAAACAGTGTGTAGTGATAAAAAAGGAAAAACGGCAGGCTTATAATTTCATCCCTCTTAGTTTCTATAACTACAAAATGAGTTCCGATAGGTCCCCGATTTGTTACCCCCAGCCCTAAAGGCCAATGTCATTTAGTTAAGTAAATTTGTTCATTTTTTTTGCCTTTTTAGGGCTCCCCTCTTGTGATGAAGAGGGGTGGACCGCTTTGCGGGACGGGGAGTTTTGACAAGCGCAGGCCTTGGCATACATACACAAGTGTTTACGGTTATACCAATGGTCCGGGATTTCAAACCCTCCCCCCTTCGCTATGCTCGGGTACCTCCCTTCTCCCGATAATCATCGGGATGAAGGGAGGAGCCTTTTGTTTTTTTCTAAACATACTTCTTTTTCAGTCTATTATAACACTAACTAAATGACATTGCCCTAAAGGGAGCAAATCGAGGAAAATCAGGCTCCCTTTAGGTTCTGCATTGAGCCAGTTGAAATGGCTGGGGTAAACTGATTCTCCGAGAAACCCGGTAAAAACAATTTTTATCATATACGTTAATAAAGACTTCAATAATAAAAGGAGGAAAAAAACAGAACACTTCCGTTTTCTCCCTCCTTTTACTGTTGTTGTACTTAAAGACCTGCAGAAACAGGTCTGATATCTAAATCATTTCAGCATATTAATAACTTCCTGGTTTACGTTCCGGATTCTTTTAACATCCATTTTGTCTTCTTTCCGGTCGTATGTCATCAATCCGTTCACTTCTCCCTCTACATCAGTGGTCTGGGTGTATACTGCCCCGGAAAACCCGGCCGGGATAAGCTTTTTTAGTTTTTCGGCATATTTTACGTATTCATCCGTAACTTCTTTGGAATTTTTGAACTGTACATATCCCCAGTTGTTGCCGGTATCCCAGAGGTGTCCTTTTAATGGCAATCCTATACCACCGTATTCTCCCAGTACGGTTACCCTGTTGGCATCGTAAAGGAACAGGTCCGGTTGCGGGTAGTTGTGCAGGTCGAGGATATCTCCTGTCCGGAAGTGGTTTCCGCCACTTGCGGAATTCACTAACCTGCTCGGATCATAGCTCTTGGTCCACTCCGTAATCTCCTCCGTCTTAAACTGTCCCCATGCCTCATTAAACGGCACCCACACTACAATACTCGGGTAAGAATAGAGATAATCCATAATCCCCTTCCATTCCTTGCGGTATATCTGCTCGGACTTTGCCGTCCTCCGGTATTCGTTACCTTCGTAATAATTTCGCATCTGCCAGTCTTTCTGCCTGTCGCCGTTGGGCATATCCTGCCATACGAGTATTCCCAGTTCATCGCAATGCGTATACCAACGTGCAGGTTCTACCTTTACATGCTTACGGATCATATTATAGCCCATTTCCTTTGTCCTGACAATATCGTATTTCAGGGCTTCGTCAGTCGGTGCGGTATACAGCCCGTCAGGCCACCATCCCTGGTCCAACGGGCCGAAATGGAAGTAATCCTTGTTGTTCAACTGCATGCGAACCACCCCGTTCTCGTCCCGTTTCGTAGCGATCTTACGCATGGCAAAATAACTTTTAAACTCATCGGTCACATCTTTGTTCCCGCCGATCAGCTTCACTGTGGTCCTGTACAAAAACGGGGATTCCGGCGACCATAACCTGGGATTATCTATTGTAATTTCGAATTCTTCATTGGCTACGGCCTTTACGCTGGCTATTTCCGTCGTACCGTCCGATACCGTCACTTCAATAAGGTCCCCGTATTCGGCATTGGCAACATCTGCGGTGAACTTTACGGCATTTCGGTCTATATCAGGAATAACCCTCAGGTCTTTTACATGCTTTTCCGCCACGGGTTCCAGCCAAACGGTCTGCCAGATCCCGGTTACGGGGGTGTACCAGATGCCTTCCGGTTTTTTCACCTGTTTTCCCCTGGGCTGTGTTCCCTCATCAGAAGGGTCCCAAACCCGCACGGTCAGTTCCTGGTCACCGCTTTCTTTCAGGAAAGGTGTTATATCTATCGAAAAAGGTTCGAAACCACCGGTATGCGTAGCTATCTTAATATCGTTAAGCCATATATCTGCCTGCCAGTCTACCGCCCCGAAATTCAGCCGGACCTTCTTTCCGTTCCATGCAGCCGGTACACTGAAATTCCTGTTGTACCAAAGCACATTGGCAGCCCCTACTTCCTTCATCACCCCGGACAGGCTGGATTCCACGGCAAAAGGAACCAGTATTTTCCCCTGGTGCTCTTCAGGACGTGCTTTCTCCCGCGGCGTTATGCTGTAACTCCAAAGCCCGTTAAGGTTTTGCCATTCATTACGTTCCATTATAGGTCTCGGATACTCGCTGAGTACATTCTCCGGATCTATGTTTTCCGCCCATTCCGTTTTTATTTTGTTTCCGGCAGGCTTCCATTGGGCATACGATAAATGACATACTACCAATAAAGACAGTACCAGTACATTTCGCATACTTCTTTTGTTTTGCATGGTTATAATTGTGTTTAAAGTTAAATAATTTTAAATGTTGACGGAAAAGGAAAAATCAAAGCCTTATGCTATCGGCCGTAATTATGAATATGTTAATAGGGCCTGATATACAATCAACTACCTCGGGGCAATCCCGATAATTATCGGGACACGAGGTATTCAAACGAGCCAA
>NZ_RJTM01000083.1 GCF_003725735.1 Sinomicrobium pectinilyticum
GTAAACTAAACCTTACCAACAATGCGTATTAACCAAGTAGTCGCACTACACCTGAGCTATTTTCTCATCATTTTATCTGCACTTTTCTTTAGCGGCTGTACTTCAGACAGGAAAAACAACAAGAGACCTTCTCCACAAGCGGTAGAGGTCGCTGTGGTAAAAAAACACTCGGTCAACACATTGGTCTCCCTCAGCGGAAACGTAGAAGGAAAGGAGACCTTACGATTGGGATTCATGGTCGCAGGAAGAGTGAATCACGTCGCCATACAGGAAGGTGAAAGTATTCAAAAAGGGGCCTTGCTGGCAAGCCTGGACGATACCGATTATAGCATAGGTCTTGAGGCGGCTAACGGAAAGCTACTGGAAGTTCAGGATAAATATGACCGCCTGAAGATCATGCACGATCGCAACAGCATCAGCGAAGCCGATTTTGTAGAAGTAAAGGCCGGGTTGCAACAGGCCCTGGCACAACATAAGCTCCGCATGAAAAATGTCAAAGACACCCGTCTTTATGCCCCCATTACTGGGGTTTTGTTAAAAAAAGGGGTTTCCGAAGGAGAAGTCATCGACAAGGGAATGCCTGTTTTCGGGCTGGCGGATATAGATCAGGTAAAGATCAATGCTGCCGTACCGGAAAACGATATTCATCGTATTAAACTTCACCAGGAAGCCAGGGTTACCATTCCGGCCCTGGACACTGTATATACAGGAAAGGTTATCGAAGTGGGGCTAGCAGCCGAAGCCACCACCCGTACCTACAATGCCAGGATACTTCTGGAAAATCCGGGACACCGGATATTGCCGGGGATGATCGCTGAAATCCTGATCGATACCAACCAAAAGACCGAGGCTTTAACAGTTCCCGGGCATGCCATTTTAAGGGACCCGGATAACAGTATCTATGTCTACATCCTGGACGAAAATAAAAACCGGGCATTCAAACGCAGTGTTTCCGTCGGAAAACTGTATAAAGACCAAATGGAAATCACTTCCGGACTTGAAGAAGGGGAACAGGTCGTAACCGGGGGACAGCAGAAACTATACGACGGTATGGACGTAACCTTAAAACAAGGTCTATGAATTTCGTACGCTTTTCCCTGAAATATCCGCAAGTCACCATTTCCGTGCTGGTCATTGTCTTTGCTTTAGGTGCCTATTCCCTCTTTACCATGCCCCGCCGGGAAGATCCCAAGATCACCGTACGCCAGGGACTGGTACTGGCTTTTTTCCCGGGAGCCAATTCTTCCCAGGTCGAAGACCAGCTCACCAGGAAAGTGGAAGAAACATTGTTCCAGTTTTCCGAGGTGCGCAAGGGCAAAACATTCTCCACTTCGCGCGACGGTCTTATGATCATACAGGTGGAACTGGAAGAATGGGTACAGACCCCGGATATGTTCTGGAACAAACTCACCGTCGCTCTCCAGATCACCAAACAAACCGAATTACCACCGGGGATCATGGGGCCTATGGTCAATTCCGATTTCGGGGATACAGAAGCCATTGTCTTAGGGATTACGTCAAAAAAAAGGAACTACAGGCAACTTAAGGAGTACACGCGGCAACTCGAAGATAAACTGCGCGGCATCCGGGCCGTATCGAAAATGAAACGCATCGGAGAACGACAAGAGGAAATAGTCATCACTTCCAACTCGGAAAAACTGGCGCAGTACGGTATAAAATTTACCGATGTCATCAAAATACTCCAATCGCAAAACAATATTTATCCCAGCGGTAACCTGAAGACCGATGCAACCGAAGTCCCTTTTTACACTACCAGCTACTACAACACGGAAGAGGAAATTGCACGGCAGGTGGTGGGAACGGCAAAGAATGGTGACGTGATCCACCTTGGAGATATAGCCCGTATAGAACGCAGATATGAAGAAGCAGATTCCTATACTGCAGTAAACAGCATCCCCGCAATGATGTTGTCCCTGCAAATGCAGGAAGGCAACAATATTGTAGACTTCGGGGAAGAGGTAGGAAAAAAGATCGCTGAAATGCTGGAACAGTTACCGTCGGATGTCGATATCGTCAAGGTTATCGATCAGCCTGCTCTTGTAGACCACAATATAAGCCATTTTATTCGCGAATTCTTCATTGCCATCACTGCCGTCGTTATTGTTATACTGGTTTTGTTGCCGTTCCGCATAGCCCTGGTTGCCGCTATGGCCATTCCCATGACCATCGCTATGACTTTTGCCATGCTGCACGCTTTCGGTATAGAACTGCACCAGGTATCCCTGGCCGCTCTTATCGTGGTCCTTGGTATGGTTGTAGATGATGCCATAGTGATCGCAGACAACTATGTGGAACTCCTGGACGAAGGGATGTCCCCCTCCAAAGCCGCATGGCGCAGCGCCACGGATCTTGTTATCCCGGTACTTACCGCTACCATAACCATTATTGCGGCTTTCATCCCCATGATAATATTAAGTGGTTCGGTTGGTGAGTTTATCCTGGCCCTGCCACTTACGGTGACCATTGCCCTGGCTTCTTCCTTCCTCGTCGCTATGATATTTACTCCCATCCTTTGTTATGCCTTCATAAAGAAAGGACTGCACCAGGATGGTCCGGAAACGGCTCCGGACAAAAAGCCTTCCATGCTGGACCGCCTGCAAAATGTTTACGACAAGTCGCTGGACTGGTGCATGGCACATCACAGGATCACGGTTTCCGGCAGCCTGTTTATGATCGTTATCGGTGTCGCCCTGTATTTCTTTATTCCCCAGAAATTTTTCCCGGCAGCAGAACGCAATCAGTTTGTCATTGACCTCTGGATGCCTACAGGTACTACAGTGGCAAGGACAGAAGCAGCTATTCAACGTATGGCAGGAGAAGTGGCCAAAGACGAAAGGGTAACTTCTTATGCCGTCTTTACCGGGAGCAGTGCACCCCGGTTCTACTATAATTTTTCTCCCGAAGTGCCCGCCACCAATTTTGCGCAGATACTTGTCAACACCACTGACGATGCCGCTGCACAAGATTTTGCACAGGAATTGACACAAAGAGCGGACGATCTTATCCCGGAAGGGCGTACACTAGTGAGACTGATGCAACAGGGAACCCCATATCTTGCCCCCGTGGAGATTCGCATTTCGGGGGACGAACTTGCAACCATTAAACAAATAGGCGACCGGGTTGTCCATATACTTGAAGACATCCCTGGAAGCATCAATATACGCGATAACTTTCACGAAGATTATTACGGCATAGACATACAACTGAAACCGCAAGCCAGCAGGCTTGGGTTTACCACGGAAAGCGTGGCCAAAACTTTATATGTAGGCTTTTCCGGTGCCCCGGTAAGCACCATGTACGAAGGCAGCACGCCTGTAGACCTCGTATTGCGGTTGAGCGAAGAAAGCCGGAAAGATTTTAACCAGCTCGAAAACACCTATCTCCCTTCTCCCGTAACCGGGAGTTCAGTTCCCCTACGGCAGATCGCCACACTTAGCCCGCAATGGTATACAGGTCGTATTGTGCGCAGAAACGGGGTTCGTACTCTTTCCATATTGAGCGAAAATGAAGAGAACGTGCTACCGGAACAGGTCCTTAGCCGTGCCCGCAAAGAGATCGACAAAATGGAACTCCCTGCCGGGTATCAGATAACATATGGTGGAGAATACGAAAACAAACAAGAAACTTTCAGTCAGATGGTCGTAGCCCTGGGAATAAGCATTGTACTTATCTTCCTCATCTTGCTTATCCAGTTCAGGAACCTGAAAGAGACTTTCCTGGTGATGCTCACCATTCCCCTGAGCTTATTCGGCGCATTTCTGGGTTTGCTGCTCACGGGAAATAATTTTGGTTTTACGGCCTTTGTGGGGCTTATCAGTCTTTCAGGTGTAGTGGTGCGAAATGCCATTATTCTGATAGATCATACAAACGAGCTCCTCGCCAAAGGGGACTCCATACCGGAAGCCGCCATAGAAGCGGGAAAAAGACGTTTGCGGCCTATTTTCCTTACCGCTACGGCAGCCGCATTCGGTGTATTGCCCATGATCCTCTCCGGGTCCCCCATGTGGAGTCCGCTTGCCAGTGTACTCGCCGTAGGGGTCATCTGGTCCATGATCATGGCGCTGCTCACCATTCCGATACTCTATGCCTTGGTGATAAAACCTAAAGACATTGTTCACCCTGTTTCAAATGAAAAATAAGACATGAACACTTTGCCGATTTCCATACGTCTCCTATTGATCCTGATCGTATTTCCCTGGGCTATAAAGGGACAGCAAGCCCGGGTATTGAGCCTGGAAGAAGCGAGGGAAATAGTACTCTCCCAAAACAAGCTCCTCCGGATACAGAAAGAAAAGGCAAACGAAAGCAGTTACAAAATAAAGGCTATGGCCGCTAAGGGAAAACCCATGCTCTATGCCAGCGGAAACTACCTGCATTCCTTTAATGAGAACAATTTCGTGATTCCCAGGGGAGGTGTCGGCGATCTGTTGAACATTCCCATACCCTGGAACGATTTTACGCTGTACGAAGGCAGGCAGGATATTTTTACGGCCGGGATATTGGCCTATCAGCCCCTTACTCAACTCTTTAGGGTACATCACGGTATAAAAGCAGTACGTGCGGAAGCGAAAATGGAAAACAGCAAAGCGAAAAAGGCTGCCCTGGAAGCACAGGCCGGAGTTGAAAAACTCTTTTACGCCATAAAAATACAGGAGAAAAAAATAGCGGAGGCCCAAGCTGCTGTAGAGCTGGCCTATGCCCGGCTGTACGACGCAGAAATCGCCCGGATCGCCGGGGAAATACACGAAGTGAACACCCTGGGACTAAAAGCGGAAAAGGCCGGAAAAGAACACGATCTTCTGGAAGCCGAAATTGCAAGGGAAAACTACCTGGCTGACCTTCGCAATACGCTTTCCATGCCCGATAGCATCTCTTTTGAACTTGCTCCGCTTCCCGAAACATCTTATGTCCTGCAACCCGAAACCCAATACCAGGAACAGGCCCTGCAAAACAACCCTGAGCTACAGGCAGCCCAACATCAATTGGAAAAAGCCGGACATGGAGTAATGGCGGCCAAGAATGCTTACCTGCCAAACCTGGGTATTACCGGAGGCGTAACTTACCAGGGGATCATAAAAGAGTTGCCGGAGACCAACTATTTTGTCGGCGCCAATCTCACGTGGAATTTCCTGGATTTTGGCAAGCGAAAATCAGAATTGCAGCAAAACAAGTCCAAACAATTACAAGCGGACCTCTTTGCAGAAAATACCAGGAATGAGATCAGAAATAAAATTGGGAAAGCCCATCGCAATGCCCGGCAGGCCGAACGACTCCTCTTCGCAGCACACCAAGCATATGGTTTCCGGGAAGAAGAATACCGAATCAAAAAGGACGGACTGGAAACGGGACTGATCACCAAAAAGGAGTTACTGGAAACCAAGGTGGAACTGGAAAAGGCAGCACAGAATGCCTACGCGGCACAACTGAACTACAACCTCGCCATACTTGACCTGAAAGTTTTAGCAGGGATCTATCCATAACTTTTCGGATATCCGAAAAGGATGTCCTACAGCTTCTGATATAAATTTGTTTTTCGAAGAAATATGTTAACTTCATCGTATTGCCATAAAATTACACCCTGGCGGATTGAAGGACACTATACCGCCAGGCGATAGGATGAACAACGGACAACAGGATTTACTTCTCCTTGAGTTTATGTGCAAATAATGTTGCAAGTTCCCCGAGGCTAGCGTCTTTATAAAAATCATATGCCGAATCGGTTAACGATAGCTCTTCCTGAATTCTTACAATGCATTCTGCCTGTCCAATCCTTTCAATCTCAAGGACTACAACAATCCCGAAGAAAAGGGAAAAAACCGCGTTTTTAGTTTTTTTCTAATCACTTTTGCAATCTTGAAATTATTCAACTTTCTTAATTGTTAATTTCTTCGAATCCTTCAAAAACCAGTTTGAAAATTGTTCTGCCAGGTTTACTCTTAAGAGCCGCAAAACGGCAACAAATCCTTGTAAATCAAATAATTTACAAGGATTTATGATTTTAGGAACATCATCTTGTTTGAAATGAATTGGTTTTAAATGTCAATATTTGGGGTGATATTCCTTGGAAAACGTCTCTTTTTAATTTAATTGTTATTTGACGGCACAAATTTTTCAGTTTTTACCCAAAAAAGTGAGTCTGGAAGTGTAGGGATTAACTTGTAACAAATGCATGTGTTAGTCCTGCCTACAAAGATTATTATAGATTTTGTATTGAATCCGGAGTAATCGTCTATTGGCCAAAATGAAAATGCTGTGGAAATCTATGTCTTTAGCCCCAGAGCCATCTATGAAATTTAACCATTATTTTCGGTAAGATTTATGTTAGGTACTTATTCTTAACAAACTCATACCAGTCTTTGCAAAATTGTTCATCTGTGATGTTAAATGTTTTTTTCAAGTTCCCATGATTTTCTATGAGGTCAATGAATTTTTCTTGTCGTATCCATCCGCGCAAGTACACCTATAATTTCTGTTATCCGAATTGTTGACGGTAATGTAAAGCTTACAATCCATTTAAGAACATTTTAACGGTCGTTTTATAACTGTGTCCCACAGGTATACAAATATCCCCTATCTCTAGCTGGGAAGCGCTAAATACTGTAACCTTTCTACTATTAACAATAAAAGACTTGTGTACTCGAATAAATTCGGATGGTAATTCATTTTCCAACTGACTAATTTTATATTTTACAATTAGTTTTTTTCCATGCTCAAAATGAATTTTAATATGATCCTTTAGACTTTCTAAATATAAAACAGCTTGTGTGTTTATCTGTTGACTTTTGCTCCCCAGCTTTAGAAGGAGAAGATTTTCAGCAGGAGATAATGAGACAGTTAGGGAATCGTTTAGGCTGGTTTTTTTTCTCGTATAATATCTCTCGACTGCTGCAATAAATCGATCAAAGGTGATAGGCTTCAAAAGATAGTCTACAACGTCTAAATCATATCCTTCCAGAGCATATTCCCGATGGGCTGTGGTTATTATTACTGCAGGGGGATTTTTCAATATTTTCAATAATTCAATGCCAGTCAATTTGGGCATTTGAATATCTAAAAATAACAGATCGACCTGATTTCGACGAAGCATATTTATCACTTCCATCGCACTACTACAGGTACCAATTAAATGCAGTGTGCCTAATTCATGCAAATATTGTTGCAATAATTGGACGGCAAGGGGTTCATCATCTGCTATAACACAGGTTGCTTTCATTGCAGTTGCATCTGTAATTTTAATATAAAAATATTGTTCATTTTTTCTATCGTCATGTGGTGCCTACCGGGATAAAGTAATTGGAGTTGCTGTTGCACGTTATTTAACCCTATCCCTTGTGCATCACTTTCTGATTGGTCAAAGGTATTTTTAGTCTCCAGCAACAAATTTTTGTTCGTGGCATTTAACTTTATTTGCAAAATGGCAATGCCTGTTGTTTTTTCTACACCATGTTTAAACATATTTTCCACCACTGCAAGCAGTAATAAAGGAGCAATTTTATATGAGCAATCGTAATAAAAATCAGTTTGAATTTCCAAGCGGTCATTGTACCTGATTTTTTCCAGTTGAATGTAGTTATTCAGCAATTCATATTCCTTTTCCAGAGACACAAAATCATCATTACACCTGTACAGGGTATAGTCCAAAATATAAGATAACTTTTCAATACTTTTTGAAGCAAGATGAGAATGTTGGATTGTTAAAGAATATATATTGTTCAGGGTATTAAATAAAAAATGCGGGTTAAGCTGTGATTTCAGTACATACAGCTCAGCTGCTCTTTTGTCTTTCTCTGCCTGCATATGTTTTTGCTGTATCTGATAACGGTCAACTAGTAAATATGCGAGAAAAAAAGGAACGGATCCCGTTATAATGCCGGGAAGATAATGCTGAATGAGAATATCAATATCAAATGCAATTTCAAATAATGTTTCTTGCTCTACAAAATTTCTTCCCAGCATAGGCTCCAAACCATAAACAATGGAACTACGACTGAGAATGCATATCAAATAAATCCCAATAACCATCTCTAATACGGCTCTACCTATTTGGTTCTTCCGGGATAATAAAGGCAAAACCCTTAATACAATAAAATAACAAGTAACTATTACAGCCGACAAATGAAATAAAAGTATCAGTGCTTTTTGACCAATAGTATAAGCACCGCTAACTGAATCTGGCTTTTCTATAAATAGATGGGTTGAAAGATTGAAGATGAAAATTACGCTCCAAAATATGAAGTGTAATTTCAAGGATGATTTTTCATTTAAAGATATTTTGTCATTCAACCTACTGAGCATGGAAGTAAATATATGAAAAAGGAGGGTTCGTTTTTCATTTCGAGACAAACAGTCCTTTTTTATATACAAACGATCAATTATCGCAGATATGGTGAAATTTCTATTATTGAGGTTGTAGTACACATTGTTTGCCGAGAATTCAAATTTGATAATTTTTTTATGCCGATGTTTGAAGCCATTATTTGATCTGAAAACTCTCAGATTAACTTTTTAGAAACCTCAACAATTAAAATATGAGAAATTTTCTTTTTATAATTCTGTATCTTCTTCTGTACACCGGATGCTTTGCACAATCCAGCCAGTTAAATAATAAACAACAGATTGAGGATCTGCTTCGCTCCTTTATGGAAAGTATCGAGACTAAGGACAGCATCAAAATGTATTCCCTATTTGCTGATGTACCGATAACCTGGGTAGGGGTTTATCAGCCTGTCACTCAAAAGGCCAGAAATGCAGCTAACGCTTCGGTTAATGAATATAAAGTGTCTGATTATAAAACTTGGTTTAGGAGTATTTGTGAAAATAGTAGCAGCTCAGAGTTCTTTTCTAACCCTGTGATTGTAGAAGATGGTACAATAGGATCAGTCACATTTGACTATAGCTTTTGGGCTAATGGTAAAAAAGGAAATTGGGGTAAGGAAAGCTGGGGACTGATTAAAACCAATAATCAGTGGAAAATTGCCAGTGTCATCTTTTCAATGGAAAGTCAAAAAATTAGAGAGCAACCCGAGGAAATAAGCGGTGAAACCGAAATTAAACATGAAGAAATACAAGAATATATTAAAGCTTCTGTTAATGATTTGGATTTCCAGGGAACAGTATTGGTCGCGAAGGGTGATTCCATTGTACATATGGCAGCTTATGGAATGTATGATGTTGAAAATGAAATCCCAAACAACCTCAACACACAATTTCTGATAGGCTCATTAACCAAATCTTTTATAGCTGTTGCAATTATGCAACTGGTAGAACAGGGTTTGCTAGACTTGACGGCCCCGGTACTGCAATACATACCAAATCTCAAATACAAACTTGGAAAAGGGGTCACAATTCATCACCTGCTCAAACAACAGTCAGGCCTGGCCCCTAGTTTGGATCCTTTGACAAACTACGAATTAATGGATATTACTCCTGCTGAACTATTAAACATTATTAATACATCAAAACGAGGGTTTAAGCCAGGCACAAAATACCAGTATAGCAATATCAATTACACTTTGTTAGCTATGGTAATTGAAAATGTTACCAAATTAAAATACCAGGATTACTTACGGGAAAATATATTTGCTGTTTCAGGTATGAACAGCACAGGCATCGAGCGCCTTCAGAATATTCCAGAAAACAGGGCGGTAGGATACCGGAATATAAACGGCACATTCAGGAGGGCCTACAACGTGGTATCATACGCAATGGGCTCAGGCGACATTTATTCTACTATTACCGATTTATATAAATGGAGCAATGCCTTGCATGAAGGCAAACTGATCTCACAAAAAAGCAAGAGCACCTTATTTGATGGTGGTAACAAAGATTGGGGATATTATGGCTATGGATTCAGAGTACAACCTTACCAAAGGGCGACTGAAATGAAAGAACCTGGTAAATTAATCCGGCACGGAGGTACAATGAATGGTTTTATTTCGAATTATCATTACTATGAAACTGATAAAATCACTATTATCATATTAAGTAATTACCGTAATATTCCTATAAGAAAAATGACTTACGAAATTAAGGAGATTGTACTAGGGACTTTCCGGGAGAAACGGGAAAGTGCATTCGGAGAATGAAAATTAGAGGTCAAAGTTTAAAAGCCAGGGATTTTTCCTGATTATAAACAGTTAATATAGATTGTCAAGTTCGATATTTATAATTAACATAAATCAACTACCTCGGGGCAATCCCGATAATTATCGGGACACGAGGTATTCAAACGAGCCA
>NZ_RJTM01000084.1 GCF_003725735.1 Sinomicrobium pectinilyticum
CCCCATTTAATGGGATTAAACAGAAGAGACTTTTCCGCTTTTATGCAGGAGGACGATAGTGATGCACCCAGTATATCAGAATGACCGCATTTACTCAAGTGACTTCAAATCCTGCAGGAAATAATTCGATATTTGACACTTATCCGCTACGAAGAAAAGGCTTGAATCGTGTGATTCAAGCCTTTTCTGTTTTCCTCTATTCACCCATATTATCGGGTCATTCCGGACATAATGCAATAGAGATTCGGGATCTCCTTAATCACGGTAGAATTTCTCTATTACCACCAAATCTCCCCTTAAATATATCCTAGGTTGAGTCTTGACAAAGTCATTTAGCATTGACTAGTTTTAAATTCACTCATAAATGTGAGGAAGGCTTTCGGAAAGCAAATTGTGCTAATGGGAAAGTTTTGGATGAGATTATAGGGTGAAATGAATAAATCTAAAGTGCTTGTTATATGCGATTTCAATCGTTAGTAAGCATTTGTCGTCGTTTACTTAATTGCCTTACAGGTTTTTATATAAGAAAAGAGAGAGCCGAAATAACGAGCATACTGTTATGCGCTTTTAACCCTTGTTCATGATACATGAACATTCAGATATAATGAACATTTCCGGAATTTTACCTTCACTTCAATACTATTTTTTGTAGTACTGGTACTTTTTCATACTCCCCAAAGGACAGATAGGTATGCTCTTCCTTGCCCAAGTCCAGAATATATATTTGTCCTTCCAGGAAAGCCCATTCTACATAACGGAACCTCAAGACAATATCAGTGGTCCTGCATCCATGGACGTCCTCCGGCCACAATGGTGCGGGCAATGTTGTTGCCGCTCCCTTGGGGGATATTCGCCGGATCCGACCATCCCTGTCCTCCGCATAGCAATTTCCCTCACTGTCCGGGCCCAGCACTGTGGGCCGGTCGAACCTAGGCTCATCTTCATAGTGGTCACGGCCACCGATCCATATTTCTGGCTCTCCCATGGGATCCACTTTCCAGATAAGGTCACGTTGGTCATCTCCCAAGTATATGGTGCCGTCCTGGGCAACCCCTGCGGCCGTGGTATGACATTCCATAAAGAGTTGTGCCGAAAGCCGCCCCAAAAAGCGTTGGCCCCATGTTTTTTGAGTTGGTATTCTCATTTTTGTTTTGGTTGATGTTTTTATTATAGGGAATTAAAAAAAGGGCAGGATGTTCCATACTATCAAGAAAAATTGTCACGGTACAACAAATTCGCTACATCTCACATATCATTCTACTTTTCTCTCTTCTTATTTTATGTCCATAAATTCTATACGCAATTGTGCAAACGGTTTTCCGTTTTTTCCTGTCCTTATTCATTTCCATAAACCCCACCCCAGTCCAGGTTGAAATAATAAGCATATTCCGGATTAGATCTCCATTTGCTTAAAGGCACATAACAACTTAAACCACTGAAATGTTCCGGATCAATAGGCAATTCAATAAATTGATCTGTTGCAGCCTTATAAATAACTGTTCGCTCAAGTTGCTCCCGAAGCGTTTTCTGTTGTGCCGTCGTACCAAGCTGCCCAATCATATCCCCGAAATCAAAAAACACGGGAGGAATGTTTCCCTGGTGATAGGCCTGCAAATCCCTTGTTTCCATTACCGAGGCACTTTCCAGTTTCCCCTCCAATATATCAGAAGTTATGATATATAAGCCTTCCAATTGACCGGCATCAACCAGGCTGATCGTTGCTGACCGGAGAATTTCCTGTTTTTTCCTGTTATAATGCTCTATATAGAGTCGGCATGCCTCTTCCAGGTCCTCCTCTCCCCCGAATAAATATGATAATATTGCTCCATAAGGTGCGCCCGACGCATCATACCCCGCCTCCATGAGCACTTCGGTAGGTGAAGCCACCATATAGCGGCATTTGTTACGCAACTGGTACAAGGGTTCCACCCCTGCCATCAGGCATACATCAAACCAGATATATTCCAGTTCATGGTCAGGAAGAATAGCCGCCATCCTGTCAATCTCCATCACCGTGGCAAAGGTATTTCCCTCACCGGGATGGTTATCTATCCCCAGGTAGCGTGTACGCGGAAAAACAGCACCCCGCTCCGAAACCGGTCTCAGGGTCTTGGCATAATCCCGGGGCATCCAGCCCATGGAGTGCGACCAATAGACCAGTCCGTACCGTTCGGCAGGGACCAACTCTTTAGTTTCTTCAAGCACCCTTTTCAGGGTTTCGGCGCTTGCCGAGTTTTCCTCCTCATAATGCATTAAGGGGGCTTCCGTTCCGTCTTCCAAAATACGAAATAACCGCGGTGCCTCTCCTTCCCTATCCAGATAAACCAACACTATCCCCCCACTTTTAGGGATGCCTTCTTTCAACTGTTCCAGAGTATAGTCCACCTCACTATCCATAGAGTTGTCCGCTGCCATATATACCAAAGTGGTATAGGAAACAGGTTCGGTCAAATCAGGCAGGTTGTCGTCTTGTGTACAACCCGCGAGAAACAAGACAGTCATGCTAACTTTGATTATAGAAAGGCCCAAAGGGAATTCGTATTGTCTTTTCATTATCAGTTGGTTTGTAAGTCCAGAGTAGTTTGCCTAAATCAAAATCATATTAAATCAATGTTCATGTTTATCCTAAAATTATAAGGTAACATATTACAACCTTTTAAGTTTCCAACGGTTTACTCCCCTTTCTCCCTTCGCCTTGTGTACTACAATTACTTCTCAGGATAGGTGTACGTTCCTTGCTTATGGGGTAATCCATCGGTTCAGTCTCTTATAACAATAACATTAAAATTCCAGCTACTATCGTCAATTATTTTAACGGTATAAAGGCCTTCTGATCCCCTTCCCACTTGACAATGTATCTTTTCCGCCAGTATCTCCCCCGTAGCAGGATTTTTCAGGTCGAATGATAAACCACGTAAACGCTGGCCGTCGGCGGAGCGTTGTGCCCAGTCGACTTCCCCGGTATAATCCGTCATAACACCCGGTTGCAGGGTAAAGCTTGCCAATTCCTCCGTATCATAGTTTCTCCATACATAGTACAGTGTAATTTCCAACTCTTCTACGCCGGGGAAATCATCGGCAAAATAGAAGAACCGGATCTTACACGCGCCCGGTGCCGGGGCCTCTTCATCCCCACTTAGTATTCGCAGGTATTCTCTCTCAGATAATTGTAAGTAGTTTAATGTTTCTTCCGGTGTAACAGTTACTTCCTCCTTAAACACCGTTTCTCCTTTTTTCCGGAACTCAAGTGTACCTTTTAGATTATCCAGCCGGATGATGTTACTACTTAACATGATGCTGTTACCGTTAAACAGGAATTGATAGTCCATGTAGTTTTGTCTTTCTTCAATGCTATAATAGCTCAAATTGAACGAAAAGGTGGTATACTGATCAGCTTCATATAGCATCACGGGATCGCCCGGTAATTTGATAAATTCCAACTCCATATTCTCCGATAGGGTGATTTCCTGAGAGAATTCAGGCGTAGTTTCTCCTTTTTTTACAAGTTCGAGTATACCTCCTTCACCAGCCGCAAGAAAAGTTGTAAAAGGGATTGCGGTACCTATGGTATCTCCGTTGAATAAGGATATGTATTCATCGGTACCACTATCCGGCGGATAACTTGATCCTTTCAGGGAATAATAATCCGACGTTATAAAATCAGCATCCTCTTTCTCACAGCCAGCAAGTCCTATAAGGACTGCTAAGAACAATAGTGTAAATTTCTTCATTAGTTATGGTATTTCTAAAATTATAAGATTTGGCAGGACAGTAAAGCGCCCTGCCCTGCCATATCTGTGTTAAGCCTAATCAGTTTGTATAGCTTTCCCACTTCGGCAATTATCAGTTAATCACCCAACCGTCAAACTCGGCATCCGCTAACCAGCTACTCCCTGTTTTATCAATGGCACCTTTATATTGGGTATTATCGAAGAAGGGATCGGTATGCGTATAATAATTTCCATCAATGGCAGCACCCCCTGTTGGTTTAAGCGCATCCGTTGTATAAGGGTTACCCCAAGGACTATCCAACGTAATTGAATTTACCGCAGAGGCAATATTACCAGTAGCCGGCGGTGTTGATGAAAACCCGACATATTCGCGATTGGCCGTCACGGAAGCCACTACATTATTGGCAATGGTAATGGAGCTGGATGATTGGGCAGTGTTATTCCAAATCCCTGTCGGGTACCCGTAAGCAATACTGTTTACCAGGGTATACTGTGTATTGCGACGAAAACGGGCTGCATTGTATAAAGAGCCAGTTGGATTACCACCACCAGCAATTCCACCGTCAATAGTCCCTACAATAGTCAAGTTGCTCAGTACCGGGTGGGTAAACGGTGTATTACTGCTACCGCTGCCATCATTATCGCATTCGATTCCATTCGGGTCGCTGGAATAGTTCTCAGAACCATCAATGGTTACGATCCCGTACTGGATCTTGCCCTGGTACCCGAAGTCAAAATCAAAAGCATCATCATCACAGGCCGTAGCTACCAGATATCTGGCATTGACGCGGCCTCCAAAAAACTCAAAAGCATCATCTGCACCATAGTAGGCCTGGCAGTGATCAACTACAGTACCACTACCCACACCGCCGAAAGTAAAGGCATTCAACTCATTGGCTTCGGCTATGGAAGCGCCGGCATACTCTACACGGACATAACGCAGGGTACCGGAATCTTCGTCATTATTTCCCGCGTTGTTAGTCCCGTAAGTGGCGTTCACCCCGGTAGGAACGACCCCTGTTGAGATTCCTTCGATCTGCTGGTTGGGGGATTGGTTGATCTGGGCATTACCCAAAATTACCAAACCGCCCCAGCCACCTTTTTCCTGGTGGTTTGCTTCGGCTGTCATTACTATAGGGTTAGTCGCTGTCCCTTCGGCTTCAATCCTTCCGGTACGGGTAATAACCAGCGCAGAGGCATTTACAGGATTGGAATTAAATGCGCCGCGGATCAGCGTACCGGCCTGTATGGTCAGGGTAGCACCGCTCACCCAGACCTTTCCCTGGAGCAGGTACTCATTGGCGCTGGACCAGGTGGTATTGCTACTGATCACCGTGTTGGCCGGGATGGTCACCACAGCACGGGTTTTAACACTTACAGGGTCCAAATTCTCTTCCTCTGAAGAACAAGATTGAAAGCCGACGGTAACTATGGCTGCCACCGCGCTTAAAGCCATTAATCTGGAAAATTTAAAATTCATGGTTTTCGATTTTGAATGTTTTTTAAAAGTTTTTTATTTTCGGATCTCCCTTTTTACGTTAATCATCAGTGAAGACCCGTTGAAATTTGTTCGATTGCTTTGATTTTGTTTTAGCAAAACAAGTCGTCAGTGCTCAAAAAAATAGGCTGATTACCCTTGTTGTTGAGCACAACCACCTGGTGGTTAGCTCAATACTTTTTTGGATTTCTTTTGTTTCATAGTTGCCTCGTTCAGGTTTTGGGTTAGGGCTTGCTGCTTACGTTGCTTTATGGGTGGGCAATTCCCATTGTGGTGTTTGCCAGCAAACCGCACTTTGGTATTAAGTTTTATGGTCAAGTATGCATCATTCTTGTTGTTTATCCTTGCAGTATTTTAAGCCGTTATATATTTCCCGATCGTTTTTCATATTTCCTTATGAAAAAAGGAGCCTCGTTAAAATTTATAGCTGACGGACAAGGACAGGTTTGTACCTTTCTTTACCCGGCTCATCACCCAGTCGCCCTTGTTATAATCCATACCCAGACCGGTTCGGTCGTGGTAGGTTCCCGGGTCTACCGACTGGTCGTTCGTTGGGTCGTAATCACTATTTCGGTATATTATAAAATCCTGGTTAAACAGATCGGATATGTTAAATTTTACTTCCATTTTTTGCTGCAGGAAACGGGCAGAGAGTTGCAGGTCGAGGATATCCCTGGGATCCAGGTACTGGTCGTGCTTTTCATAATCGCCGGAAGTGACCAGCTTGCGTCCTTCCCGTCCGTAATTTACCGCTATGCCGAATACCTGGCCTTCGTAGCCGAGGCCGGCATTGACCATATAAGGTGACAGCCCCTGCAGCGGTCGGTCACGGTCGGGCCGGCTGCCTTCGGGCAATTCCAGCAGGTTCCCCAGATTATACGTTACGTCCCCTTCAATGAGGGAAGCATTGCCACTGAGATACAACGCTTCGAGCAAGGTGCCGGGGGCAATAAATCCGAAGGATTTGCGAAGGTTGAATTCCAAGCCTTTGACAGTAGCCTCATCCAGGTTCACCGAATACATATAAAAATTTTGTTGATCTGAAGTAGGATGTGTAACCAATTCAATAGGATTGGTAAATTTCTTGTAGAAAGCACTTACCGAGATCACCTCATCCGGCCGGGGAAACCATTCCAGACGCAGATCATAATTATCTGTAAGTGACTGTTTTAGCAAACCCCGGTTGATCACCATGACCCGGTCGTCCACATTGTAATAGGTGTTATAGGACAGTTCCCGGAAGTCGGGCCGGGCCAGGGTACGGCCATAGGCCAGGCGAGCATTCAGGTTACCTGTTACCTTATACACCAGGGTAGCTGCCGGAAGCCAGTCGGTCTTATTTACCGTCGCCAGGCTATCGACAACACCTTCCTCCAATGAATATAATTTTGTATTTACTTCCGTCTTGGCATCTTCCAACCGGATACCGGCCATTATGTGCAGTTTTTGCAGCAGGGCAAACTCGCCGAGCAGGTAAGCTGCCTGTACCTCTTGTTTTCCGGTGTAATAATCGGGCCTGACACCTTGCATCCCCGAGACGACATAGGTCAGGCTGCCATCAGTAAAATGCCGGGGCGCAAACATTTCCTGGGGGGATAGTCCATAGTAGTCCAGTGGATCTACGAGAAACTTCCCCCGTAGGTACTGTTGTCCGAAATCGGCATCACGAAAGGTGCCGAGGTAACCAGCCTTTAATTTTTGACGGTTATTGCCCACATCAAAGCTATAAGCCACGTCTATACCGGCATTTTTCTTGGTTTCCTCCAGCTTACTGTACATCACATGCCCGTCACGGATATTTTGCGGATTCCCCGAACTTTGGAGAAGAAACCCATCCACCCAATTATACACATCTTCGCCATCCACAGCAGATCCTAATACTCTTCCCGATATCAGGCGGTCATCTGGACTGGTACGGATCACCTTGTTATAGGAGGCATTCCAGTTTAACTGCAAGTGCTGGTCTATCAAAAAGTGCTCACCATCCAGCTGGGTCTGCCATAGATTGGCTATTAGGGGGGCACTATATTGCTCGGCAAAATTGTAGCCTTCATAATATTTATTCATATAACGCTGCTGGTTAGTGTGTGTAAAGCGGCTGTTATACAGGTTACGCCAATTGACCTTGTGCCCTGGCATTTCCCATCCCAGATTGGCCACCGTTCCGACGGCGGTCACAAATTTATTCCGGAAACTTCCATCCTTATAAAGGCTGTCGCGCGAAATCGTATGTATCTCTTTAATGTCTTCAATGGTCTGTTCGTTCCTGTAGGTGATCGCGGCCACTACCCCGAACCGGTTGTCGTTACCGAGGTCAAAGGGTTTACCCCCACTCACCTCATAGCTTTGTACCGGGTCAGCTGTATATTTGCGTAAACCGTAGTTATTGATCTGTCCGGCATTTTCAATATTTTCCAATGCAGCTTCCGGGGTACGCCCGCTATACCACTTCCGGTCACTTATATTGCCAAATACCCAGTCAGAAGCGTAGCGGTTGTTACTGTAAAAATCCTGGCCTGTACTGTTGGTGTTCATACCCGTACCCGCCGTAATGGTCAGAAAATGTTCGTCGGGCACCGAGAGGGTATTTACTTCTACCAGACCACCCACGAACTCCCCCGGCATATCAGGTGTAAAACTTTTGGCAATGGTGACGTTATCGATCAGTGTCGCCGGTACGACATCGAACGCAAAGTTGCGGCGATTGGGTTCGGTGCTGGGCATGGAGGCCCCGTTGAGCTGTACATTGTTATAACGTTCGCTCATTCCACGTACAGTGACGTATTTATCCTTATCCACAGTAACACCTGAAATACGTTTTAACACCTGTGCCACGTTGTTATCGGGCGTACGGGCAATCTGTTCTGAAGATATCCCGTCAATGACCGAAGCTGAATTCTTCTGACGGGCATACAATCCTTCAATGGATGCTCTTTGGTAAGTAGCGGTCACCACGACTTCTTCCAGCTCATTTTCAAGAGGTTTGAGCACGACATTCAAAGTGGTTGTTTTTCCGGCTTCCACCACTACATCAGTGATACGTTGAGTCGTAAAAGAGATATAGCTTACCTGAATAGTATAGATTCCGGGGAGGAGCTGTATACTGTAATCTCCTTCAAACCCGGTAGAAACTCCAAGTCCTTTACCCTCTATAACAATATTGGCTCCAAGAAGTGGCATATTCAGGTCATCGTAAACATGCCCGTTCAGCCGTCCTGTTCTTTGCCGTTGTACCTGTACTTGTGGAACAAGCCGTATGGAAACATCGTTGTTTTCTATACTGTACTCTATGGGGACCTGCCTGTTAATATCCTGAAGGATATCTCTTATAGGTCTGCCCTTGATAATAATATCTTTTTTTAAGGTAGCCTTTTCTAATTGGGATGCATCAAATAAAAAGTTGTAATCTGTTTCCTCAATCAATATTTCCATAAATGCCTTCAGGCTTTGCCCTCCTCCCTGGCAGGAATCCGGAGAAAATACTTCGAGAGCCATTGCCCTGGTACTGAATAGGTGTGCACAAATGAAAAATATAAGGCATAGTTTTCCTGAATACCTGTTTATAATTAAACAGTATTGCTTAATTTTGATCTTCATGAATTACAGTATGTATAGATTAGTTAATAATTAATGGTTTTGATTTTGCGATTGATCCTTGTTATTAATTTCTTTGCATACGTTACAAAAGGCGTTGTTGGTAGCAACGCTTTTTTTTATGTTCTATATTTTATTCCCTCCCCAGTATCAGCACCGTTCCGTTGTCCTGCCGTACCCATCGCAAGTGATGGATAAACAGTATCTTTTTAACAGCGCTTTGTGGTGAGGTAAACTCAAACACCCCGGAAATATGTTTGTTGCGGTCTTCTTCGGGCAGTTGTTCAAGGTCCAGAGGTATATCATATAATTGTGACACCCTGTTCAGGGCCTCTTCCACAGTAATATTATGGAATACGAGTTTATCTCCCTTGAATTGGTCTTCAGAGGTGTTTTGTACCGTTTCCTTACTAAAGTTTTTATGTGCCCGGTCAAAGCGGAACAATTCTCCCGGCTGCATGCGTACCAGTTCCATAAGCCCTTTATGCTCATCATCAAGGCTCACTTGTATGGCCCCTTCGGAGAGCACGATCTGGATGTCCTTTTCAAAGTCATAGGCCTTTATGTTGAACATGGTGCCCAACACTCGTGTTATCACCCTCCCGGTCTGTACCTTAAATGGTCTCAGCGTATCCCTGGCTACATCAAAATAGGCTTCCCCTTTTAGTCTTACATTTCTTTCCTTGTCACCAAACCTGTCAGAATAAGATATAGATGACCCCGGCCTGAGCCATATTTTTGTATCATCTTCCAACCGTATTTCTTTCACCTTATGTCTTTCATTCAGGACTACCGTCCAATGTTCTGCACGCCCCTGTTGCCACAGGAAAAAGGAAAGTCCCGCCGTTATGAGTAAAAGAAGGGAGGCCGCTATCATTAAGGAATTTTTGACTATAGGAAAGGGGAACCGTTTTGCCCCGGCTGTTTTGTCCGTCTCCTTTTTCACCACTTTAAAAACGACTTCCCGGATAGCTTTTGAATCTTTTTCTGCAATAAGATTGGATGCATTATCCCATTCTTTTTGCAGTATACGGTCAGCCGCTCCGGGGTTGTCCCGGAGAAACTTTTCCACTTTTGCAATCTCCTCTTCCGAACACTTGCCGTTCAGGTATTTGTGTAACAGTTGTAAATCCATTGTTCTTCCTATTCATATATAAAACGATTTGAGAAGGACAAAAGAAAAGAACTTAACGTTATGAGAAAATCAAGTTAATGTTATGGAGGAAAAATATTTGGGAACGGAAAGGTTCCGGACAGGGGTAGAGCCCCTTGATTTCCATAGTGATACGTCCAATACAACCGGAACGTCTGCCTTTGTCAGGATAAAAAGTTTGTCTGAATGTTGATGTCCATGGCCAGGATAGAATACAACACTGTATGTCCAGACTTCGTTATATCGCAGGAGTAGGCTAACGAAATATAGGTTAGGAAGCCCTGAAAGTATTTCATGTAAGTACCAGAACATTTAATCTCGAAATTATAGCTACCTTAGGAGCAAACCCCGCGATGGGACGGAAGGACCGAAGGTATTAAACGTGGTGAGATCATTATTTTTTTATGTCCCGAAATTTTTAAGTTCACGTTTCAGGAAAAATTTGGCTGTTTCCAAATTGGTCCTGACAGTGGTGACCGAAAGTTGAAGGGTATCCGCTATTTCGACTGGACTTAGCTCTTCGAACTGGTGTAGGGTATAAATACGCTGTATCCGTTCCGGTAATTTCTTTATGGCACAGTGCACCGCTGTACATGCTTCCCCTGTGTTCTGGTCATTCTCAATGGGATCGACCATAGTCTGATGAAGATGTTCGTTTTCTTCAATAAATACCGGTAGGGCATTCATTCTGTTTTGCTTACGTATTTCGTCCAAAAAAGTGTTTTTTACGGTAATACGGACCAGCACCTGTGGATTAGGGTGTTTTTTAAACTTATCTATGTTCTTCCATATTTTTACAAAGGCGATTTGGGTAATTTCACCGGCCACATTTTCATCCTTGCTCAGGGCCTTTAAAAAGTTAAATGCCTTGGCATGAGTCTCCTCAAACAGTTTCCGGAAAAAAATGTCGTTTTTAGCTGCCATTTCCTGAACAAAATTTGCAGTCCTAATTTAGAAATATACCTTGGCTTAGTTGTTCTGTATTTGTTAACTGAATGTTACCTTTTGAATGCTACTTATATCCCCGGTCTCATACTGCTTTATGGTCTACAGGTCTCTAAAAAAACGTATCCGTCCGTGCAAGTACACCTATGATTTGTGATATCCCGGGGTCACTTTTAAAATCCTCCAAGAATGTCAAAACCCTGTAAATCACAGAATTTACAGGGTTTTACGATTTTTGGAATATCACTTTATTTGAAATGATTTGGGATCAATCCCAAAAGTTATTGAAGAATTGAATGCATGGGATTAACAGTAGAATTGAATGAACAAGGAGTATACACGCACCGATGGAACCTGTACGCTTTATTTCTACCTGTAACCGGAAGGCAGACAAAAAAATACCGCCTAATATACACGAGTTAAATTATAGGTTTATATCAGACTTTGAAGACTACTTTCACAACTACTGGCCGAAAGGACATCCGAAAGCCATGAGCAATACCATCTTTATTGGCACTTCATTGTTTTTTACACCAATTCTTCACAGTCAAAATTGTGAGTTTTCAGCAAAGTTGTAATTTTCGCAACAATATTTTCTTCGCTTTCAATACGCAAAATATTGTCGCAATCTTCAAGGTCGAAATTCCATTTTGCTTTTGGCAATACCTTGTCAATTTGTGATTTAAGCTTTTTTTCCTGTATCTTGTTTTTGACAGATGTCTTGAAAACGAAAATCATGTTTACGATAAAGTATGTAATAATTCGTCTAATTGATTTAAACCTGCGGTAAAGCCTCCCTTGAACCCCATTTCAATCATCTTTTCCATCCGGGCAAGTGATGCGTTATAAATAGTAATGCTCACTTTAGTCTTTCCGTTTTGTTCGCTGAAATCCAAATCCCAATCAGAACCCGGCAGGTCAGGGTTTTCATCTTTGTCTGCAAAAGCACTCATCATTTTGAAATTGGTCCTGGGGCTGATGGACGTAAAATCCTGAACAGACCAATGCTCTTGTCCTTCCGGGCTTACCATAGCATAAAATCTTCGCCCGCCAACCTTAAAATCCATATATTTCGTTTTGGATTTCCAGGGTTTGGGTGCCCACCATTGGTCGAGGATCTCAGGCTTGGTAAACGCATCCCAAACCAATGGAAGTTCCGCATCGAATTCTCTGCTTACGGATACCGTTTTTGTTGCTTTATCAACTGTAAAGTTAAATTGGTGGTTCATTTTCGTTGTTTTTTTAAGGTGATTAAAAGTTCATCAAGATTTCCAAGAGCCATTGTAAGTCCTTCTTTAAAGCCCATTTCAATCATCATTTCTATGTCTTCCGGTTTGTCGTGCTTTAAGGTAATATTTACCGTTGTGATGCTGTTGTTTTCGGTAAAGTTGTTCGTCCATAAAGAACGTGGCTTAACGGTGTTTTCATTTCCGTTTTCATCACAAAAAGCGTCTAACCAAGACAGCAATTTATTTGTTTCGATAGTTTTGTAATCCGCTTTACACCACATTTTTTCGTCCTTCGGACTCACCATTGCATAGAGCCACATTCCGCCTACTCTTAAATCCAACGATTTGGTTTCGATATGATATGGTTTAGGTGCCCACCATTCATTTAATAATTCAGCAGTTGTCCACGCCTGCCATACAAGTTCAAGGTTGGCATCAAATTCACGTTTTATATGAATGGTGCTGTTTTCCTTGTTCACGGAAAAATCAAATAATAGATTACTGTTCATTTTTTCTTGTTTTTGATGGTTAATAATAAATTGTCCAATTGGTCAAAACGGGTCTCCCAAATTTTTCTAAACTGCTCTAACCATTTATCTATTTCTTTCATTTTGTCAACTTTCAGTTGATAGAAGATCTCCCGGCCTACTTTTTCCTGTTCCAATAATTCACATTCATTCAGGATTTTAATATGTTTGGAAACAGCCTGACGTGTCATATCAAATTCATCTGCCAATGCGTTGGGCGTTAATGCCTGTGTCGCAATCAATACGAGGATTGCCCTGCGTGTCGGGTCTGCAATAGCTTGAAAAACGTCTCGCTTCATTTTATAATAAACTCTTTTTAAGAAACCAATTGGTTGCAAATATATACGCAACTTTTCGGTTTCGCAAAATTTTATTGTATTTTTTTCAAAATGGCCTAAAAGTTTCATGAACTGTCTGCCCGACGGGGTGGTCAATGAGATCCGCAAACACCCCCCATTTCCACAGCTTCATTGGCCTTTTTCAATATTTTTTTGTGGTCCGTAAATATCAGGACAACCAAACCGTTTTTATTATATCAGAAATTCAACTATTTTTAAAATCCTGATCGGGAGCTGTAATAACCTACTCATATAGAATTTAAAAAGACCTCATTGCTCGAGATAGAATCACATAAAACCGAACTGTTCCCCGATTTGATCGAAAGAATCTGGACATTGAGAAACAAGGGGAAAGAAGTAGAATTAATAACTCCCCCGGGGCAGTACATAAACTTAATATTTGTACTGAACAATTCAACATATGAACGAAATGGTTTTTTAATTGATAATCATCAGGTCGAGGGAATTTCATTTAAAAATACGGTTTTGAAATATCCTGCCAATACCGAATTGATTGGCATACGGTTTTATGCTTATGGATTATATCCATTCATTCAAATTCCGGGAAAAGAGCTTGTTAACAATTCCGTTAATTTGCCATTAGATACTGAAAGAACAAAAGGGATTACTAACGATTCATTAGGTTCAAACCATTTATTAATTCAAGAGATTTACAGACTTTTGAATGGTTTGTTCCGTGAACAATCCGGTGATACGCTCGTCCTTTTAACCGATTTTTACAAACAGTTCAGGTGGCATGAAGAAACCCTTTCCATTGAGAAATACTGTAAACAAAAAAATACCAACTACACTTCTTTGAACAGAAAATTTTCTCAAATAACGGGTATTTCACCAAAGAAGTTCGAACGCCTGATTAAATTCCGAAAATCGCTTTGCAATTTAATTGATGGGGATGAAAAACTAACTTCCATTGCTACAGCATCCGGATATTTTGACCAGGCCCATTTTATCCGTGAATTTAAAATCTTCCTGAATAATACACCATCTCAATATCTTGCAATCGTTGAACAGGCGGATAAAGAAAGTCGGGGTATCAATTACAATTTCAGATTGTTCTGAGGTGTATAAAATATACAATTACCGATAATTCCTTCTGACTACTTTTGTATTGTATTAATATTTATTGTGATGAAATTAGAACATATAGCAATCTGGACATATGACCTGGAGAAAGTTAAAAAATTCTATGTCAAATATTTTGGTGTTAAATGCAGCGAAAAGTATATCAATGTGCAAAAAAAATTCTCATCCTATTTTTTATCTTTTGAAGGTGAGGACACGAGGATCGAACTCATGCACAATCCTGATATCAAAGCGTCTTTATCAAATCATGCCCCTTGGTTAGGGTTATCCCACTTCGCAATTTCCGTTGGCAATAGAAAGTCTGTAAATGAACTCACAGAACTGTTGCGTTCCGATGGGTATAACGTTGTGAGTGAGCCCAGAATTACAGGAGACGGCTATTATGAAAGTGTAATTGAAGATTGTGAATGTAACAAGATTGAAATAACGGAATAATACGTTCCTATATTTCCTCATCAAATCAGGCTGAAAACAAAAAAGCCACCCTTTCCAGGATGGCTCTCGTTTAATATGTAATGTGCTTATTTTTTCGATGCCTCCAAAGACTCCTTACGGAATTCCTTGAAAAGCTTTTCCAGGTTCAGCGAAGATTTCCTGGCCCGGGTACCGGCTGCCTTATTGCCGGTTTCCGATTGTGCACTGGCATCTACATTAAATGATTCGATTTCTGTTTGAATTTTGCTTAAAAGGTCTTTCATTGTATATATTTTGGGATAATAACGTTTATTACCGCGATGTTATTGTTGATTACTTAAAATCAGTAAGTCCGGAATGCATAACAGGTCGGGACAATTTACCATATATTTCTCAACATAAATATCTTCAACTCTTTATATATGTGAACAAATCCGGATTACTCTTTAAATCCCCTACATGATGATAAATATATCATCAAATCTTATAAGAACGCCAGGATCTGACCAATGACCAGATAATTTATGAAAAACCTGTATCATTCCGATTGACTCATTTTTTTAAAAGAATATATGCATCATCCATCAGTCTTCCATGTAACCCGATATGGTCTATCTCTCCTGTATAGTGCCGGCCTTCGAAGTTATTTCCGATTAACAGACCTGTTGGCGATGGAACGGAAGAAACCACATCATGCCAGGTACGTACCGGCAAGCCGTTGCAGTAGAGCGAAAGTTACCGCCTGACATTGTTGTATTCCATGTCACACATGACCGACCATGTACCGGGCCGGATACGATATTTACTTTCAATAGTCTTCCCTGTTGCGTGATCCCTGTATGTCAGATTACCTTTGCCGGAAATGCCAAAGCTAACCCCCTGCCCGTCCCGGGCATTTGACAAAACGGATGATCCCCCGGCAGAAAACCTTTCCGGGTTGATCCGGAAGCTCAATGTATAGGACTTGTCATGAAAGGACAGAACATTGGAAAAAGGTATTTCAACACTTGTTTTTTCAGAAAACACAAGGGCACCGTTAGCCTTATCTTTTTTTGTAGTGCTGAATGTATAATTACGCCCCCTGATGTTATGGGCATAAGCTGATGAATCGACCAACCTGTTGTTCATGTCCAGGGCCAGGCATAGCGCATCGTCATTCTGACTTGTCAGCATATCTTCATGGATGATCTCCTCAAAAAATGTTTTGCCGTCAAATCCAACATATTCCACCTTAAACCTTCTATCATCCTGATCTCCGTAAACATTCACCCTTACATAGGCATGTTTGACCCCGGACAGTATATCATCCTCTGCATCGTAATCGATACTGTATTTCCCCTGCCCTACGTCGGAATTGAGGTTTCCGGAAAGGACATCGAACTGGGGATATTTCGTATCCCTTTCGCGCACCATAAAGCGTTGATCGTGAATGTCCGCACAAAAGGAGATGGCCCTGTTAGTATTCTTATTCATCCACTGCAACGGATGAGACCGGTTGAATAGCTATATGATCTTTTGGTAAACCGCCCGGTGGTTCTTGTCTGAAGGACATAATTTTTTTTGACAGAATGTCTCTGAGTATTTGATTATCTAAACCGGCGTCCGCATATATTTGCCTGAACTTACGGTTTTCTTCTTCCGGCTTTTTTAACCGCTTTAACTGATTTGTTTCCGTGACGCCATATTTCTTGTTTCAGCAGGAAGGAGTACCCTTATCTACGCCCAATTCATATGTATTCCGGAATGCGGACGGCAATCCGGTAATGGAGCAAGTCCCTATCTACTGTTGTACGGGAACTTCCGACATCGGTAAAACCCCGTCTGCTCTTCATTATATCTATAGAAAATTTCCACCACGATACCGGTACATACCTTATCAGTTTCCACATATTTTTTTGCAATTGTTCTACAAAATGTATGATTGTCTTTTTCTTTCCGGAATTTCTTTTGCCCGGAATCATAGCGAAAAACTAACCCGGACAGATCCGTTTCTTTCTTCCAGGTACAATGAAACAGCAGCCCCCGGTTGTGCAATTGGTATTGTCAAAGACGGGTAACCGATCTGCAACAAGGACTTCGGTATGGTCAACCCGGGAGATGATATCCCCTGGTTTAGTGAATAATGGGGAAAACGGGTATCCATTCTTCTGCATAACATTTGAGAAATCTTTTTTCAACCAGATGATATTCGTCATGTTACAATTCGGTTTTATCTCCTTCCTTTATCAAAACTAAAACGTAGTGTGATGAAACGAATCCTCCTGCCCACAGATTTTTCGGACAACGCGTGGAATGCCATCAATTATGCCACGGAGTTATACAAAAATGAAGAATGTATGTTTTACATTCTCAATGTCTTTAAGGTCTACAGCTATTCTACTGTAAACATGATGTATCCGGAAGCGGGCAATCCAGTCTATGATGTAGCGTATAAGGAAAGTCAGAAAGGCATAAGCGATATTGTTCGCCGGCTGGTATTTGCCAAAAATCCCCGGCATTATTTCGAAGGGATTTCCAAAAACAATTTTCTCACGGATGCCATAAATTACCTTGTGGAAGAAAAAGGGATAGACATGATCGTCATGGGTACCAAAGGGGCCGGAAATACCCGGGGAAGCAATTACGGCAGTAATGCTGTAACTGTTATGGAAAAGATAACTTCCTGCCCCGTCATAGCCGTGCCTTCCGAAGGGGAGTTCCTGGGATTGAAAGAAATCATATTTGCTACTTCCTATGAAATTCTCTGTGAAAAGAATGAGCTCGAACCGCTCCTCAATCTTGCCGGAAAGTTCAATGCCACCATTCGTATTCTACATATCAGAAAAAACGAAGAGCTGACCGAAATCCAGGTAGCGAACAGGAGATTGCTGGAAGATGATATGACCGACACAAAATATACCTTTCACTCCCTCACCAATATAGAACCTGCCGTGGGAATCAGTTGTTTTGCCGAAAGTCGTGATGCAGATCTCATTGCCCTGGTAAACCGGAAACACAGCATTTTACACCGTTTAATGAAAAAACCCGTGATAAAAGGGATCACCTTTTACTCCAGGACACCGCTTCTGGTGATGCATGTACAAAACTGAGCTAATACACATGAGATACCTTTGCCTATTATCCGCAAACGTTGTGGCCCTCCTGCTCTTTCCAGGATATGCCCGAGAGGAAACACCAACTGCAGACCAGAACAAAGACACCGTTTAACTCATGGAAAATGAGTATGGGGTAATATGCAATATGTGCGATTGCACCCCCGACAGTTCCGGAAAACACCAGAGAACACTCCTATAAAAACGTAATACTCCATCATTGAAACAAAAAAAGACCATGTCAGCAAAACAATCATCCGGAAAACACCCTCTTTCCTCCTCCCGCCCGGGGATGACCTGGATATATATGATCTTTTTTGCGGTCCTGATATGGTTGTGGTTCTCAAAAGGCACAGAGGCTGTCAAAGAAATTACCTGGAAACAGTTCGAAACAGAAATACTGGCCGCCGGTGATGCAGCCAGGCTCGACGTTATCAACAATGTACGGGTAGAAGTATATATCCGGGAAGAAAGCCTTGAAAAATCCGTATATAAAAACATCCCTAAAGATGTTTTCTCCAAAAAACCGGTAAAAGGCCCCCACTATTACTTCAATATCGGATCGGTTGAGGTTTTTCATGCTCAATTGCAAAATGCCCAGGAAAATGTCCCCGTAGCGGCACAGGTCTCCGTAACATACAAAACCAGGGAAAGCTGGTGGCAGCATTTTATACTGCTCCTCCCCATAGGACTGCTGATTCTCTTCTGGATATTTATACTTCGCGGAGGCTTTCCGGGCACAAAGGGAAAGGGGTCCTCCGTTTTTAATTTTGGTCAGTCCAGGGCGCGGGTACTGGAAAAAGGGACAAAAAGTAAAGTAACCTTTAATGATGTGGCCGGACTGGAAGAAGCTAAGGAAGAAATACATGAACTGATTACCTTTCTCAAATCTCCCGGAAAGTACAGGCAACTGGGCGCTAAAATGCCCAAAGGTATTCTCCTTGTCGGTCCCCCGGGAACCGGGAAAACCCTCTTGGCCAAAGCAGTGGCGGGTGAGGCCGGGGTTCCTTTCTTTTCCCTCTCGGGCTCAGAATTCGTAGAGATGTTCGTGGGTGTAGGAGCAGCGCGAATGCGAGACCTCTTTCAAAAAGCCAAAATGAAAGCGCCCTGTATTATTTTTATAGATGAAATCGATACCATAGGCCGTGCCAGAGGCAAACTACAGGCTTTCCAGACCAATGACGAACGGGAAAGCACCCTGAACCAATTGCTTGCAGAACTCGACGGTTTTGATACCGATACCGGGGTAATTGTTCTGGCTGCTACTAACCGCGGTGATATCCTCGATCCCGCCCTGCTCCGTCCCGGAAGGTTTGACCGACACATCCACCTGGAACTGCCCAACCTGAAGGAAAGGGAAGCTATTTTCGGAGTACACATAAAACCGCTGCGATTGTCAGATGATGTTCATGTGGCTTCGCTTGCCGCACAAACCCCGGGATTTTCGGGAGCCGACATTGCTAATATCTGCAATGAAGCTGCCCTCATCGCTGCCCGTCGGGAAAAACAGCAAGTGGATAAACAGGATTTTATGGATGCCATAGACCGCGTAGTGGGCGGACTGGAAAAGAAAAGCAAGATTATTACTCCGGAAGAGAAAAGAAGGGTAGCCTATCATGAAGCCGGTCATGTAACCGCCAGCTGGTTCCTGGAACATGCACATCCCGTATTGAAAGTTTCTATTATTCCCAGGGGAAAATCTCTCGGTGCGGCCTGGTACCTTCCAGAAGAACACCAGATTATTACGCGATCTGAATTTTTCGATGCCATCTGTACTGCCCTGGGAGGACGAGCCGCAGAAGAACTGGCATTCGGGGAAGTTTCCTCCAATGCCCTGGACGATCTTGAAAAGGCCACGAAACAGGCCTATAACATGGTCATAAACTACGGGCTCAGCGACACATTGCGGAATATAAGTTTTTATGATTCCACGGGAAGAACAGAACAGTCAATTTATAAACCCTATAGTGAAAAAACAGCACAGAAAATAGATGATGAAGTGCAGGAAATCATAGATGACGCTTACGAAAAGGCTATCGGCATCCTCCTTGATCACCGGGAACAGTTATATAACCTGGCCGAAGCGTTGATAAAAAAAGAAGTCCTGCACAGAACGGATGTGGAGGCTATTTTGGGCAACAGGAAAAGTAAAAATCACACCTTCTAAGAAGGTGGCTTTGGCTAGCCCCCATAGGGGACCTCT
>NZ_RJTM01000075.1 GCF_003725735.1 Sinomicrobium pectinilyticum
ACCCATTTAATGGGATTAAACAATTATCGTATTTCCTTCTTAATTTCTACCGGAATCTAAAGTATAGGAAGTCCCCTTTAAACGAGCCCCTGTTCATCTCATATTTTCCTCTAAATGGTTCAACTTCGTATTTTTACCCGAAATCGAGACGATTTGCACATATCTTGACACGATCGGGACAAATCAATTCCGTACATTTTGGTCATAAATTTCCGCCTTGGTAATATGAAACAGCTTCACATTTTTTTTATTCTTATTTGTATTGTAAACAGCCTCTACGGGCAGGATTATTATTTCAGAAATTACCAGGTCGAAAACGGCCTGTCGCACAATAGCATTACCTCCTCTCTCCAGGACCATAAGGGATTTATGTGGTTTGGCACCAAAGACGGTTTAAACCGTTTTGACGGCTACGATTTTAAAGTGTTTCAGCACAATCCCAACGACAGGACAAGCCTTGGCAATAACTTTATAAGCGTACTGCATGAATACGAAAATAATATATGGATTGGTACGAATGACGGGCTTTACCTTTACAGCCAGGAAAAAGAAGATTTCCGGCTGATAGACGGAACTTCCGGCATGGCCATTTATGACATCGTCCATGATGATAATGGCAACATATGGTATATCGCCTCCGGAAAACTCTACCGTATGGACGCTGCCACGCAACTGCACAAAGGCGTCTATGACTTTGTGGACTGCGGAAACATTATCAAAGCCCCGGACGGAAGTATCTGGATGTCCAATCCCCGGCAGCTCTTCCGTTATATTCCCTCCAACGATTCTTTCGAAAAGGCGGATATCAGGGATGCCGTAACCGAGGATCCCGGCTTTCACATCCTGAGGCTTTACGCTCCGGATACTTCCTCTGTTTTAATCGGTACCGTGAGACACGGGGCATTCCGTTATGACCTGGAAAGCGGAACGATAAGCAATTATTTTGAGGACATGCAAAAGCCTTTGTTTGTCCGCGATATCCTGAACAGCGATACGGAGATATGGTTTGCTACCGAATCGGGGATTTACATATATGACAAACAAAACGGCGGGTTTACCAATTTTCAAAAGAACTACAGTGATCTTTATTCCCTCTCCGATAATGCCGTCTACTGTTTTACCCGTGACCGTGAAGGCGGAATATGGGCCGGAACCTATTTCGGCGGTATCAATTACCGCCCCCGCGAGTTTTCACCTTTCAAAAAATACTTTCCAAAAAAAGGGGAAAACTCGATCAGCGGAAATGCTATCCGGGAAATACACCAAGACAAAAACGGCATTTTATGGATAGGTACGGAAGACGCCGGTATCAACAAATTAGACCTTTCCACAGGCGTGTTCGAAAGCTTTCTCGATAAAAATCCCGACGGGAAACCGTTTAACATTCACGGCGTCCTTCCTGTGGGTAATGAGATATGGGCAGGTACGTTTCAAAACGGTATCCAGGTACTCGATATCCGTAATGGCGACGTACTCCGCCAGTACAGGGAAGGAACACTGATATCCGATTTTGTCCTGGACATCTACCGGGCAAAAAACGGGGATATCTTCATTCTCACATCGGAGGGAATACAAACATACGACCCCGAAAAAGACAAATTCGAAACCTCGGACCACTTTCCGTCCGGAATTCACTATACCTGCATTATTGAAGATTCCGACGGTACATTATGGGCCGGGAGCATTATGCAAGGCGTATTTTTCTACAATCCCGGGACCAATGAAAGAGGTGTTCTCAAACATGCGAAAGACAATCCTTCGAGTATCAGCAGCAATTTTATAAACGGTATTTTCCGGGACAGCGATAACAACATCTGGATCACTACGGAAAACGGGCTTAACCTGCTGAACCGGGAAGATAATTCGGTAAAACGGTATATGAAATCGGACGGGTTGCCGGGCAATATCGTCTATACCGTACTGGAAGACAAGGAACACCGGTTGTGGATCAGCACCTCGAACGGGCTGGCGGAGTTTAACCGGAAAAAAAACCGCTTTAAGGTGTATACCAAGAACAACGGGCTGCTCAACGACCAGTTCAATTATGCATCCGGACTTGTTTCGGGGGATGGGACCCTATATTTCGGCAGTGTTTTCGGTATGGTCAGTTTCCGGCCCGATGAATTCAGGGAGAATACGTTTCGCGCCCCTGTACTTTTCACAGACCTGAAGATAAACAATGAAACCGTAAAAATAAACGACGTGGGCTCCCCCCTGAAAAAATCCGTTACCTTTTCCGAAGATATCCGGTTGACCCACGACCAGAAGACTTTCAGTCTCAATTTTGCCAACCTCAGTTTTACCGCCCCCAAAACCACCGAATACTTCTATAAAATGGAAGGGCTGGACCAGGACTGGTACGCCCTGGGAAAAAACCACGCCATCACCTTTACACAGCTGCCCGCCGGAGATTATACCTTAAAGATACGATCTCAAAACAGTGACGGACTGCAAGGTAAAACCATATCGCTCCATATAAAAATACTGCCTCCGCCGTGGTTTAGCTGGTGGGCATATCTCATTTATATCCTGGTCATACTACTTGTTACTTTATGGATTGTAAGGCAATATCACCGTTATTCCAAAAGCATATCGGCACGGGAACTCGCCATCATGAAAAGCAGGAAAGAAAAAGAGGTCTTTCAATCCAAAATCGACTTCTTTACGAATGTAGCCCATGAGATACGGACCCCGCTTTCCCTGATCCGTGCCCCTCTTGAAAAGCTATCGAATACCGAAAGACTGAATGAAAAAGCATCCTATTACCTGGATATTATGAACAAAAATACATCCAGGCTACTCGACCTGGTAAACGAGTTGCTGGATTTCCGAAAAGCAGAAACCGAAAACCTGAAGCTGTCATTTTCATATGCAAATATTTCCGGAATAATCCGCGGGATCAGGCAACAATTCGACACCGCAATACGGGATAAAGACATACAACTCATTGCTCGTGAACCACAGCAGGACATCTACGGCTTTGTAGATATAAAGGCTTTTCACAAAATTATAAATAACCTGTTTAACAATGCCGTCAAATACTCCGATAACAAAATCATCTTAACCCTCTCGGAAGAAGGTGAAAACCTGGAAGTACGTGTAAAGAATGACGGCAGAACCATTCCCGAGGCACATGCGGAAAGAATATTCGAGCCTTTCTTCCGCATGAGTGAGGACGGGGAACAACCGGGAACGGGAATCGGCCTTTCCCTTGCACATTCCCTTGCGGAACTTCATGGCGGTTCGCTGGTTTACGGAAAGGATGAGGACGGACTCAATCAATTTCTCCTGCAATTGCCTGTAATCCGTAAACACGAGGAAACCACGGTTACGGAACAACAAGTACAGGCGAATACGGAAGAAGAAACCGGGGAACTCTTACCCTCTCCCTCCGGCACTCATTTGCTCATAGCAGAAGACAACGCAGAACTGTTAAGTTTTATCGCCTCCGAATTCCGGGATGATTACCGGGTGCACACGGCAAAAAACGGGGAAACTGCTCTGCAGGTCATCCGGAACAACGATATCCAGATAGTCATAAGTGATATTATGATGCCGGGGCTTAACGGGCTGGAATTGTGCAAGGCCGTAAAAACATCGGTAGAAACCAGCCATATCCCCGTCATTCTGCTCACCGCCAAAGGCGCACTGAATGCAAAAATAGAAGGATTGGAAAACGGTGCCGATGCCTATATAACCAAACCCTTTTCCATGGAACACCTGAAAGTGCAGGTAAATACCCTCCTGGAGAACCGGAAACATATTATGCAGGCGTACTCCAGTAAGCCCCTGGCCTATCTGAAAAATGTGGCCCCTTCCAAAACCGAAAGCGATTTTATAAACCGGCTGGACGAGGTGATCATAGCCCATATTTCCGATCCGGATTTCAGTATCGAAACTATTGCGGACCGGTTAAGTATGAGCAGGGCCACATTATACAGAAAGATCAAAGCCATTTCCGACCTTACCCCGAACGAACTCATCAATATCACCCGTCTGAAAAAGGCGGCAGAATTGCTGGCCACGGACAATTACAAGGTTTTTGAAGTAGCTTATATGGTGGGGTACCGGAGCCAGAGCAGTTTCGGGCGCAATTTCCAGAAACAATTCAATATGTCCCCTACCGAATATGTACAACAGGTTAAGGCAAACGGAAAACAGGAGTGCCCCGAACACAAAAAAAACACTAAACCCCATACCAATGAAAACCGGTAATTGCGATTTTTCCAAATTGTATACATTCGTTCATTAATGTTTATTTTTTTTAAAAATTAATAATAAATTTGAAACTATTCGTAATTTAAGCCAGCCATTGGAATCATTTCAATAAAGTGTACATTAATAAGATGAATCGTACCTCGACGACTGAAAAAACACGACAAAATGGGTTCGATGACAGCGTAAAAAGATATGGCCGGGGATTTATGGAATTTGCCAGGCAGGAGAAAAGTTGCTTTCATGGTCATAAAAAAACAACAGGAAAAAATTTTAACCCAAATAACAAAAACAGTTTTAATTATGGAAGACAAGAATGGCAAAGGCCAATCAAAACCTTCAAATTCCAGAAGAAATTTTATTAAAAGTGCTTCTGTTGCCGCTGCCGGTTTTTACATCGTACCCCGGCACGTTTTAGGCGGTCCCGGTTTTATTGCTCCTAGTGACAAATTGCTCATTGCCGGTGTAGGTGCCGGCGGTAAAGGCGGTGACGATATCCGTAAATTTGCCGAAGCCGGTAATGCCGAAATAGCATTCCTGTGTGACGTGGATGATCGCCAGGCCAAGAAAAACAGAGAATTATTTCCAAAAGCCAAATATTATAAAGACTGGAGGGAGCTCTACGATAAGGAAAGTAAACACTTTGATGCCGTTTCGGTAGGCACACCGGACCATACTCATGCGATCATTGCATTTCACGCCATGAAAATGGGGAAACACGTCTATGTGCAAAAACCCCTTACCCACGATATTCACGAAGCCTATATGATGGGGGAAGCCGCAAAAAAATACAAGGTTGTTACCCAGATGGGAGACCAGGGATCTTCCAATGACGGTATTCGTATTATGAAAGAATGGTATGAAGCCGGGCTCATTGGAGACGTACATACCATCCATTGCTGGACCAACCGTCCCGTATGGCCGCAAGGTATAAAATGGCCCGACCAGAAACCTCCGGTTCCTGCAGGACTGGATTGGGACCTGTGGCTGGGAACCGCACCTTACAGGGATTATGAAGATATGGTCGTGCCGTTTAACTGGCGGGGCTGGTGGGATTACGGTACGGGGGCACTCGGCGATATGGCCTGCCACATCGTAGGGCCTGTATTCAAAGTACTGGACCTGGGCTTCCCTACCGAGGTGAACTGTAGCGTAAGTACGCCATATGTAGATAATTTCAAACCCGGATATTTCCCCGATAGCGCACCGCTTTCTTCTTCCGTACACTTCACCTATGAAGGTAAAAAAGGCGAAGAGATCAAACTGAACTGGATGGACGGAGGTATTCAGCCCGAACGTCCGGAAGAACTGGGCCCCAATGAAATTATGGGCGGCCATAACGATCTGGGCAACGGGGTTATTTTTGAAGGAACCAAAGGAAAAATGATGTGTGGTGTTTACGGGGATGACGCCCAATTACTCCCTACAAGCCGCAACCAGGAAATCAACGTTCCCCAGAAATACAAACGTATTCCCGGACAGGCCAACGGCCATTACAAACAGTGGATAGACGCTTGTATTGCCGGGTACGGACAACAGGAAGTGGACTCCCCGTTCGTAGGATATGCCGTGCCTCTTACACAGAGTATACTGATGGGTAACCTGGCTATCCGAAGCTTTAACTACAGGAAAGAAGTAGAAGGAAGGATCACCTACCCGGGAAGGGGAATTACCCTGAAATGGGACGGTGCCAACCGGAGAGTTACCAATTTTGAAGCCGCAAACCAGTACGTAAAACGCGATTACAGGGAAGGCTGGCCGGAACTGGAACTTTAAAAGTCATAAATACTGTCATAAGAGCGGAATCGGGAAAGGCCTCGGAGTCATTATTCCCCGGTTCCGTTTTTTTTAGCATCCCGGAGAATATAAAGAAGTTTTAATGCCTCTTATGCCCGCTCATCACTTCATACCCGGGGGCACGCGCTCAAACCCGGGCAGCCTGTTTCCGCCGTATTCCCCTGATTTTTCACCTATTTATTTAACGTGAATAATGTTTAAGCTTTATGGATTATAAGTGCTCAACTTATTTATTTTAAAGTTTTTAAAAAGCTCCTCGACTTCGACCCGGCTCAGCACAGCGTCTTGAGATGAAGGGAGGTGATCCTGATTTCAATCGGGATCGGAGGGTTTGAAATCCCAAACCACGGGAAAAACACAAAGGTTTGGAGATAAATCCGGGGCCGGGGCCTGGTCAAACTCCCCGCCCCGCAAGCGGGACACCCCTCTTCTCCCGATAGACATCGGGATGAAGAGGGGGAGCTTTTTTTCTTATCCCTTATTCACGTTATTTATTGTCAAAGCCGGTTTCTTCCGTTGTTGCCGAAGATATTTTTTCTACGGATGTAATGGCCCCGTTCACGGGTTCTTTTTCCTTTTCGGCCATTTGCTCTTCCAGTTTTTCCTGTTTTTCTTTGGCATACACAAGCCCCTGGTCCCACCAGGAAGCCATCAGCTTTTTATTGAATACCAGAGAGTTTTCGGTAAGCCTGGTCGGGGTATAATAAAGGTTCAGCTTTACATTTTTGTTGATTGCAGATAATTTTCCTTCCACAATATCGTGGAATTCCACCTGGTCCAGCAGAAACCCGAAAAGGTTTACCATCAGTGAAAAGGGGTTTTTCCCCAGTACTTTATTGTACTCCATATTCTCGGCTTCCAGAATAATGGCATCTACTTCCGTAGCTCCTCTTTTAATGGCCTCCCGGATAGGCACCACACATCCCAGCCCGCCGTCGGCATACTCAAAACCGTCCTTCTTGGCCAGGGACATGAAGGGAACATAATTGCAGGATATCCATATCCAATCACAAAAGTCCGCATAGCTGAAATCGTGAATGGACTTGTACTCCACCCTGTTTTTGGAAAGGTTGGATACGGTAATAATAACCTCTTTCCCCTGTTCCTTCACCCTGTAGAACTCTTCTTCCGTGAAGTTCTTTTTGATATTGCGTCTCAGGTTCTTGCTCTCACCAAAGGTTCGTTTTCCCTTTATCAGCTGCCACATCACGTTAAAATAATTGATGGACACATACTCACGGTCACCTTTTTTGCGGACCACAAAAGGATTGTTGCTGAATATTTTCCGTTGATTGACGGAAGTGTAAATGTCATATATCTTCGGAATGTTATTATCGGCAAGATGAGGAATCAGCAGACTTCCGGTAGAAGTTCCCACAAACATATCGTACTGCTTTTTCCGGTGCTCTATAAGGTATTGGGCCACCCCTCCGGCAAAAGCTCCTTTACTTCCGCCTCCGGATATTACTAAAGCTTTCATAATCTGTGTTTACTGGTTGTATTCGATATTTTCCCGGAATTACAGGGAATTGCATGTGTTATTCCACACTGCCGGGCGTCCCTGAAATTCATGTTTTTTTTTTCGTGAGTAATAATTTAATCCTTTTTAAACATGCTCTTAATTATTCTCTTATCAAAATACCGGGTTATTCAGGCAGCACCAGCAAATCCCTTTTCCCCTTAAATAACGTAAAAGATCACGATTTATGCTTCTTTTTCATCTCTTTTCTCCTCCTGTCCCATCAGATCTCCGAAGTTCCCTGGTTTTTCATCCTGGCATAATCATAACCGTTTTGCCACCATTTTGTCATTTTCTCTTTGTTAAAGATAAGAGAATTTGTGGTTAATACGGTTGGGGTGTAATAAAAATTGATTATCGCATCCTGGTGCGAAGCTACAAATTTTCCTATTCTTATATTCTGGTGTTCTATCCGGTCCAGCATAAAGCCAAACATGGTAGTCAGCAGGTCAAAAGCATTCCGCGAGGGCATCCGGTTCATATAATTGACTTCCGTATGGAGGATAATGGCATCAATCTCTTTAGCCCCTCTTCTTATCGCCTCCTCCAGGGGAACCATCGTAGCCAGTCCGCCATCTGCGTATTCGCACCCGTTTTTCCTGATCAGGCTCATAAACGGGGTGTAATTGCAGGATATCCATATCCATTCGCAAAATTCTTCGTAGTCTACATCATTAATGGACTTGTACTCTACCTGGTTGAGGGAAAGGTTGGACACGGTAACCACAATGTCCTTTCGCTGTTCCTTTAACGTATCGAACTCCTCTTGTGTAAGGGTATTCCTGATAAGGTCACGGAGGTTAAAGCTTTCTCCGAAGGTTTTGCTCCCTCTCAGAAAATTGCGTAGTACGCCAACGTGGTTTATGGCGATCTGCTGTGTCCCGTATTTTTCTTTGATCGTAAAAGGACAGTTACTGAAGATCTTATCCTGGTTAACCGAAGTATACACCCTCTTTATCTTCTCTACTTTCCGAAGTGCCAGATGCGATACCAAAAGGCTTCCCGTTGAAGTTCCGAGATATAACTGGTAGTCTTTCTGCAGGCTTTCGATAAGAAACTGGGCCACCCCTCCTGCAAAAGCGCCTTTGCTTCCCCCGCCGGATATGACTAATGCTCTCATAAGGCGGGAATTCCTATTTTAATATTAAACATGGACTGGTTGTTACAAGGAGATTTATATGCTTTGGTTTTACTGTGTTTAATAAATTCATTTAATTTTTTGTACCGATACATGGTCTAATTTATTTTTCAGCCTTTCGTAAAGCCCCTATCCGGTTCGAATTTTATCCTGTACCGGAGTATCAGTGCTATTTACCCCGGCTCCGGGTTTTATGACTTTATAATCAACTGATAATATCTCTTATTCCGGTATTATCCCTTTCAGAAACTTCCTTTCTTTCTCTCCCAATTTAGGAATTAATTTCCTTACCTCCTCTACATATGTTTCATTTTCCAAAAGACTCTTCAGTAACGCTCTCGAGCTCTGGGCAAAACTCCAGGTGCGGTGCACACACGCTTTGACCAGGTTTTCCAGCATTTCTTCATCCCCGAGCAGTCCTAACCGGCGCAGGATGGCAAAGGCATTCTGCCTTGTCTCATAAGGGTAACGTAACGAAGTATACCCTGTCAGTTCCTCCTTCCACGCCTTTTTCTGGCGGAAAACAGTTGTATCGCTACCGGACGGGTATACGGGGGATGACAAGGCCAGTGCCAGCCATAAAATACGGATATTCCTGTCTGTAAACCCCCGGATACCGGCCGTTCTGTCAAGGTAAACAGCTGCATCCTCATGAAAATTCATCCACAGCTTTATCAGTGCATTTTCTATTGTAACGTAACTGGGATCGGATAAAAGGGATTCGTATTCTGCTTTTAACGAAACCGGAACGGAATCCAGGCTCAGCGCCAGGGCCTGTCGCACGTGCAGATCTCCCGTGCGGAATAGTTCTCTGCTACGGTTCACCGCTACCGAATCCCGGTTCATTTGCATAATAATATCCTCTTTTAAAGGATAGTAAACATCAGAATCCAGTAATTCATCTCGTTTTTTCCGGCTGATTTTCCCTTCCTGAAAATCCGTAAGCTTCCGGATAAATTCATTTTTCCGCAGCGAGGCCATAGCTTCTTCCCGGGGAAAAACACTGTCCCGGAGCCAGCGGTCCGTAAAACCGGAAAGGTCCTTACCGGATATTTTTTCTACTTCATCCATAAAATCCGAAGTAACGGCAGTGCCATACTTATTTTTTTCCAGGTATCGGCGTACTCCCCGGCGGAATGCCCCGTCACCTGCTGTTTCTCTCAAACGGTGTAATACGAAAGCTCCTTTCTCGTAGAAGGTAAGGCTGCCTGCCCCGGCATTTAATACGGCCTCTCCTTTTCCGTTTTCCGACCGTGCCGCAAGGGTCTCGGCTGATTTATATAATTTCCAGTAATAATAATCTTCCCCGAAAACCTCCCGTTCCGCGAGGAGAGCATAATAGGTGGCGAAACCTTCCTGCAACCAATGGTGCTCATTGCTGCGCGCCGTTACCATATTGCCAAACCACTGGTGAGCAAGTTCGTGAGCATTCACATTGAGGTAATTCCGGTCGTTATACCCTACGGAATCTACCATAAAAGTATCGGCAAAAAGGGTGAGCGTGGTGTTCTCCATACCGGCATGCAAAAAATCGCGTACGGGTGCCTGTTTGTAGTTCTGCCACGGATAGGGTATGCCAATCTCCTTTTCCAGGAAATCGAATATCCTTTTGGTATACCGGTAAGTGGGTTCCGCTTTGTCCTTGTCTTCCGGGTAATAGTACATTTCCATAGGTACACCACCCCGCGAAACATCCCTGATCATATCGTATTTCCCTATCGCCAGGGCCAGCAGATAACTGCTCATGGGGTGCTGCATATTGTATTTCCAGGTGATTAAACTATCCCTTTCCTCAATACCATCTAAATTACCGTTGGCCAACACTTTATATTCCCTACCGAATGTAACGAAAAGGTCAAATTCCACTTTTTCGCTGACATCGTCAAAAGAAGGAAACCAGTTGCTCGTATATCTTCCCTGCCCCTGGGTCCAGACCTGTCTTGTCCCTTCTTCAAGACCCCATCCCGTAAAATACATCGCTTTTTCAGGGATGGCCTTATATGCAAAAGTCAGCCTGTTCTGTTGCGATGTATCCTGTGCGGAAAGTATCCACAACCTGGAATTATCATTGCGGAACTTTACTTCTTTCCCGTTGAGTTTCACCTTGTCGAAAGTCATTTTCCGGGCATCAATGTAAAAGGAATCCACCGGGTGCAGGACATCGAAAAAATAGGTGACCTCGCCGGTAACTTCCTCCCTGTGCGGATCTATGGCGATATTCCCCTCGGCACGGGTGAAATCGATATTCCCGGTCTGTTGTGCAAAAATGTACAGACCGTTAAGGAGCAACATGAAATACAACAGTAATTTCTTCATATGCGGAATTTCGTAAGCCGTGCCCTAAATTACATATTCGGCACCAATCCCAAAATATTTCGGGCAGAATTAACAGGGGAAAATTGGGGATTTCAAGTACCAGGTTTCAGGTTCCAGGTTTCAAAGAACAAAGCGAGGTGGCTGAGTGTCCCGGCTCCGCCGGGATGTATCGAAGCCACCGGGGTTGCAGGTTCCTGGGCAAAGCCGAAGCGCAGATTTGGATCCCCGAGCACCGTCGAAGGGCAGGTTCCGGGTTTCGGATGTGGGTTCTCCTCAACTCCAAAACTCCAAAACTTTTGTACCTGATCCATTCCATCCCCGGTACGTACATTTAAGGTTTATTAATTATCTTCGTCCTTATGAATCCTAACCTGTTGCAAACTCCTATTGATTACCTGAAAGGTGTGGGGCCCAACCGGGCCGACCTGCTCCGTGGGGAACTGGGCATTCATACCTACCAGGACCTCATTAACCTGTTCCCGAACCGCTATATAGACCGTACCCGGTATTACAAGATACGCGAACTGCAGGAAAACACATCGGAAGTGCAGGTTATCGGCAAGATCGTACACCTGAAAACGGTAGAACAGAAAAGGGGAAAACGACTCGTGGCCACCTTTGTGGACGATACGGGAGAAATGGAACTGGTATGGTTCCGCGGGCACAAATGGATACGGGAAAGCATACGTATTAATGTTCCCTATGTCATCTTTGGCCGTTGCAACCGTATCGGGCACCAGTTTTCCATGCCTCACCCGGAGATGGAGCTGCTTACGGAACACGAAAGCAGCCTTCGCACCGCCATGCAGCCCGTCTATCCGTCAACCGAGAAACTGGCGAACAAAGGGATTACCAACCGGGTTATCAACAAGCTGATGCAACAGTTGTTTACCGAAACAGGCGGCAGATTTACCGAAACCCTGTCCCCTGCCCTTCTCGGGGAACTAAGTCTGATATCCAAACAGGCTGCCCTTTTTAACATTCATTTTCCGAAAAGCCAGGAGCTGCTTGCCAAAGCACAGTACCGGTTAAAGTTTGAAGAACTGTTCTATATCCAACTGCAGCTCCTGATAAAAAATCTCATACGGAAACAAAAGATCAAGGGCTATATTTTTGACCGTGTAGGCGAACATTTTCACAGTTTTTATGACGATCACCTGCCCTTTTCCCTTACGGGCGCACAGAAAAGAGTTATCAAGGAAATCCGGCACGACCTGGGTACGGGCGCACAAATGAACCGGTTACTCCAGGGCGATGTGGGTTCCGGAAAGACCATCGTTGCCCTTATGGCTATGCTGCTCGCCCTCGACAACGGGTTTCAGGCCTGTATTATGGCGCCGACAGAGATACTTGCCACACAGCACTTCAACGGCATTAAAGAACTGGTCGGGGACCTGGGGATAAACATCAAATTGCTTACGGGGTCCACAAAAACTTCGGCCCGGACGGAAATACATGAACAACTCCTGAGCGGGGAACTGCATATTCTTGTAGGTACGCATGCCCTGCTGGAAGACAAAGTGAAATTCCACAACCTGGGACTGGCTGTTATTGACGAACAGCACCGTTTCGGTGTGGCCCAGCGGGCCAAGTTGTGGCATAAAAATACCATTCCGCCCCATATCCTGGTAATGACCGCCACACCCATTCCCCGAACCCTCGCCATGAGCCTGTACGGGGATCTGGACATTTCGGTGATCGATGAGCTCCCGCCCGGACGAAAACCGGTGAAAACCGTCCATCGTTTTGACAGTAACCGGCTGAAAGTATTCCGTTTCCTCAAAGAAGAGATTGCCAAAGGCCGGCAGGTATATGTGGTTTATCCGCTGATACAGGAATCCGAAAAAATGGATTATAAAGACCTCATGGACGGTTATGCCAGTATAGAACGGGAATTTCCCAAACCGGAATACCAGATATCCATAGTGCACGGACAGATGAAACCTGCCGACAAAGATTATGAAATGGACCGTTTTGTACGGGGTGAAACGCAGATTATGGTGGCTACTACCGTGATCGAGGTAGGCGTAAACGTACCCAATGCCTCCGTGATGATCATTGAAAGTGCGGAACGTTTCGGACTGTCACAACTACACCAGCTTCGCGGAAGAGTGGGCCGCGGAGCAGAACAGAGCTATTGTATCCTTATGACCGGCCACAAACTTTCCGGCGACTCCAAAACCCGCCTGGAAACCATGACCCGCACCAATGACGGTTTTGAAATCGCAGAGGTAGACCTTAACCTCCGGGGTCCCGGCGATATTATGGGAACACAACAAAGCGGGGTACTGCATCTCAAAATAGCTGATATCGTCAAAGATAACCAGATACTGAAAGCTGCACGCTACTATGCACAACAACTGTTAAAACGTGATCCTTCCCTGGCTGCGGAAGAAAATAAGGTCATACGGTATACCTACGGACAGTTAAGCAAACACAAAAATATCTGGAATTATATAAGTTAGTGTGTAAAGGGAAACTGTTTCTTTGTTTACTCCTTCCTGGTGCTCGTTTGCAACGAGTGCCCATCGTAAAAGCGTTTGTAACGCCCCTTAAAATAAAAACTACCGAGGTAAAAAAGCATTACAAATGCAGGAAAAAACAGGTACTCGTTGCAAACGAGCACCAGATTCCCCGAACTATCCCCTCTTGTTCCGAAGTCGTATCACTTCATTCTGCAGTTCATCTATACGCTGTAACAGGTGATGTACGGCATTCAGTCCTTCCATATTGATCTGCAGGTCGTAATGTAACCGCATCAGTTTTTCCACATGGGGCAAATGGTTACTGTACAAAAACTCTTCCTTGTCCCGGTTCACGATCTCCACAAGATCAAAAGCCGCCAGCTGACGGATAAAAGTTACCTCTATTTTATGGGACGTACAAAAAGTAGTGATGGATATTAACTCTTCCTGGCTCATGCTCTCCGTTTTTGAAGTTCCTCAAATAATTTTTTCTCTTCCGCCGTAAGCTGTTTCGGGATTTTGATGTTATAGGTAAGGTAAAGGTCTCCGAAGCTTCCTTCCTTTTTATACACCGGAAAACCTTTTCCTTTTAATTTTACTTTCGTCCCGTTTTCGGTTTCCGGTTTCACGTTCAGTTTTACTTTACCGTCAAAGGCAGGCACCGTTATTTCGCCCCCCAGTATTGCAGTATAAAGGTCCAGGTCCGCTTCGGAATAGAGATCGTTCCCTTCCCTTCGGAATGCCGTACTGTTATTAATGACAAAAGTGATATAAAGATCTCCTTTCGGTCCTCCGTTAATGCCATCCCCTCCGTGCCCGGCTATCTTAATAGTCTGCCCGTTTTCCACTCCTGCGGGAATGGTCAGGCGGATGTTTTTGCCATTAACCGTCAGCGTACGTTTATGGGTTGTATATACCTCACGAAGGTCCAGGTGAAGTTCCGCATTGAAGTCCTGTCCGCGGAAACCGGTCGTCCTTCTGCTTCTCCTTCCGGCAGTTCCCCCGAACATGGATTCGAAGAAATCGGAAAAATCTTCGGCATCTCCGCCGGTATAAGTATACTGCCGGGACCCTCCTCCCGGTCCGGAGCTTCCGGCCCGGCCGGATTGTTGCTGTCTACGCCTTGCTTCTTCGAAAGCCTCCGCATGTTCCCAGTCTTTACCGTACTGATCGTATTTTTTGCGTTTCTCCGGGTCTCCCAGTACTTCATTGGCTTCGTTGATCCGCTGAAATTTCTGTTGTGCTTCCTTGTCATTCGGATTGAGGTCCGGGTGATATTTACGGGCCAGTTTCCGGTACGCCTTTTTTATATCATCCTGGCTGGCATTCCTGTCAATCCCGAGTTCTTTATAGTAATCTATGTATTCCATATCAAAAAGCTATTATCACCTTAAAGATACGGACAATTTAACGGTTTCAGGCCGTGTAAAAAAATTAAAATCCCTCAGGACAGGGCAAACGAGCTAAAGAATAATGAGAAGCAGTTCAACATCTCCGTGTATCTCTGTGAAATAGTTATTACACAAACCTGTCTGGCCGGCAAAGGCAGGGTTGCACAAAGAAGCACAGAGTTACACAGAGCAGAAAAACGACATTAAAAACCATTGATAATCAGTAACGTAAATTCTTAATGCATTTACCCCGGGTACTTCCTTCTCACCTTAGTATATCACGGGTAAAATTCGTATTTTGGCAACAACTAACTTCAAGTTCAATAATAATCCATGTTATGAAAGTAAACCCTCTGCTACTCCTGCTTTTATGCTGTAATGCGCTCTTTGCCCAGATTTCCGGTAAACTGGAACTGAAAGATATATTTGACCTCGAATACATTTCCGGTCCCGCAATTTCACCGGACGGGAAGAAAATCGTCTACGTACGCCACTTTTCCGATATCATGACGGATAAAAACCTGTCCAATCTCTGGATAATGAATGCGGACGGAAGCAACAACAGGCCTTTGACAACGGGCAACCATAACGATACACAACCGGTATGGTCGCACAATAGTGAAATGGTCGTCTATAAATCCGATAAAGACGGTAAGGTACAACTGTACCTGCACTGGCCGGATAACGGGAATGAAATAAAACTGACCAATAGCGTAACCACTCCCGGCAGTGTTAGTTTTTCCCGGGATGACAGCTACCTGGCTTTTAGCATGTTTATACCTTCCCGCAAAAAACAACCCGCCATTCAATTACCCGAAAAACCGGAAGGCGCCACGTGGAACGACCCGCCCAGGTATATCGACGATTTAAAATACCGCGCGGACGGAAGCGGGTACCTGAAAGAAGGATACTCCCATATCTTCACCCTGCCTGTTACCGGCGGAACACCGAGGCAACTGACTTCCGGGGACCTGAATTACGGTTCCCCCGTATGGGACAAAGACGGCAAGCACCTGCTCTTTGCCGCCAACCTTCACAACGACCGGGAATACGAACCCAATAACAGTGAAATCTATCGCATTTCCGTAAGCACGGGTACCATGGATACCCTGACAACGAGAAAGGGGCCGGACAGGAACCCTGTCGTCTCTCCCGATGGTAAAACCATCGCTTACCTGGGGCATGACGAACGCTATATGGGCTACCAGATAACCCGGTTATACCTAATGAACAGCGACGGCTCTTCACCGGAACTTATCTCCGGTAATTTTGACCGGGATGTGCGAAACATTTACTGGGCAAAAGACGGAAAATCACTTTATTTCCAGTACGACGAAAAAGGAGATACCAAAATAGGCTCCATAGACCTGAACGGAAAGGTAAAAACCCTGGTAGAAGGCGCGGGCGGACTCACATTGGGACGTCCGTATAATGCAGCCGATTTTTCCGTTTCCTCCAACGGTACCATCGCTTATACGCTGGGCGGAACACAGCATCCGGCAGACCTGGCTGTTCTCAACGGAAAAAGCTCGTCACGGCTGACGGATGTGAATAAAGACATATTCGATTACAAAAAAACGGGAAAGGTAGAAGAAATATGGTATAAATCTTCTTTTGACGGTAAAGACATACAGGGCTGGATCGTTACCCCACCCGGTTTTGATCCCGGCAAAAAATATCCCCTGATACTGGAAATCCACGGCGGGCCTTTTACCAGCTACGGTTCTGTCTTTTCCGCCGAGATACAAATGTATGCCGCCCGGGGTTACGTGGTTTTGTACACCAACCCTAGGGGAAGTACCGGCTACGGTGAAGAATTCGGTAACCTGATACACCACGATTACCCGAATCACGACTATGACGACCTGATGAGCGGTGTGGACGAAGTTATTAAAAAAGGATATATAGATACGGAAAACCTGTTTGTCACCGGCGGAAGCGGCGGCGGTGTACTTACGGCATGGATCGTAGGGCATACCGATCGTTTTGCGGCGGCCGTGGTGGCCAAACCGGTAATTAACTGGTACAGCTTCGTACTGTATGCCGATAACCCGGCATACTTTGCAAAATACTGGTTCGGTGAATTTCCGTGGGATAACCCGGAACCATACCTCAAACGCTCCCCCCTTAGTTATGTGGGTAATGTGACCACTCCGACCATGCTGCTCACGGGAGAATCGGACTTCCGCACTCCCATACCCGAATCCGAACAGTTTTATACCGCGCTAAAACTCCGTAAGGTAGATGCTGCCATGGTACGTATTCCCGGAGCTTCGCATGGTATCACATCCAGGCCGAGTAACCTTATAGGTAAAGTTGCCGCCGTATTGTCCTGGTTCGACAAGCACAAACAATAACGATACCGGAAGATGCCTGAAAACCGGTCAAATCTGTCATTTCGATTGAAACCGGGAAATATATCGGACTAAAAGTCTCTCCTGCCACGGATATATGAACAGCTCCCTTAAAATTATCCGTGTATCCGTGGCTAAAATGTATTGAAGCAAGATAACTGCTACAAACTTCTTTTCCTTTTCCCTGAAAGAAACGACGTCACAAAATCAGGAATATTCTTTCCCCGAATCCGGTTTATGTAAATCCGTATCGTATATTTACATTTTATGAACTCGTCTTGAGTTCTATAATCATTCGACATGAACAACACACTGAAACACCTGCTTTTTATTGCGACATTTATCCTGGGACCGGCAACGGTATGTGCCCAGAAAATATTTGATAACGGGGCCATTACATACAAGATGACCACCAGGGCACAGGACCCTCAGGCCGGGGAAATAGCCATGGAAGCCGACGTGGAATTCCATATTGCCGAAAAAGAAGCCAGGACCGCCATGACCATGAATGTCATGGGTATGGCCATAAAGATGGAAAGCCTTATCAATTCGGAAAGCCGCACCGGGCTGGTACTTATGGAATTCTTCGGGCAGAAAATGGCCGCCAGGGTTACACCGGATGACTACGACGACCTGGTTCAAAAGAACAAGGACTTCGAAGTGGAAAAAGTAGTCCCTGCTCATGAAACCAGGGAAATTCTGGGTTATTCCTGTAAAAAGGCGATAGCCACGACAAAAGAAGGTATGGAACTGGAAGTGTATTACACGGAATCCATAAAACCCGTATCTATCGACGGCCTGGGGAACATCAATATGAAAGGTATCAACGGATTGCCCCTGGCGTATACCATGCAGACCCCGGATGCCCATCTCACCTTTGAAGCCACAAAGATTAAAGAAGGTGATGTAGACCCCTCGGATTTTAATTACGATATTCCCGAAGGATATGAAGAAATATCCTATTCACAATTAAGCCGGATGAGCAGCGGTATGTAATCCGCAAACGGAAATTCTGATTTTCACAACACACCCCGGAAGGTATTATCCGGAAAAGAACCTTGACTAATCATCTATGATTTCCATTTTACGGAGCAGAAAAGAAGCATTCATATTCCGGCAGATGCCTTCTTTGAACTTATAGTCGAAATACAGTTCATCCCCGACGATTTCGGCATCAAAATAATGGTTTTTCACCTGCGGGATATTCTTTGCGGTCTCACAAAGGCTTAAATCATGTGTGGCTATAATACCCGTTGCATGAGAAGCCACCAGTTTTTCGACAAACTTCCGGGAACCGATGGCCTTATCCGTGCTGTTGGTTCCTTTGAGTATTTCGTCAAGTACAATAAAATAATCATCTTTCTTAATCTCGTCCACAACAAATTTCAACCGGCTAAGTTCCGCATAAAAATACGAGGCTTCATCTGCCAGAGAGTCTACCGTCCGCATACTGGTAATAAGTTTTACAGGCGTATATTCACAGGTGTCGGCACAGACCGGGAGTCCGGTATTGGCCATGACAATCTGCAGGGATACCGTACGCAGAAACGTGCTTTTCCCGGCCATATTAGCCCCTGTAATGATAAAGAATTCTTCTCTTTGAATACGGTAATCGTTTTTTACAGCTTCCGCGGGATCGATCAGGGGATGCACGGCCCTGGTAGTCCTGAGGATATTTTCTCCCGAAGTAATATCGGGAAAAACATAGCCCGGGTGGTTAAATGCAAAATTTCCGAGGGAATTAAAAGCATCCGTAAAGTGAATAACTTCAAACCAGTCCTTCACTTTATCCCCGTAAGCAGTTATCCATTTTTCCAGCTTATAAGACTGGTTCAGGTCCCACAACAGAAAACCGTTGCCTATAGCTCCGAAAATAAGGTTATTACGCTGGTCCAGGGCATCTATGGTCTTTGAAAATTCCCGTAAAACAGCCGAAGCTTTCCCGGACGACTGTTTAACCTCCTCCTGCCGTACCCGAAGCAGCTCCGAGGAAAATTCCTCCTTCTCAATAACCGCAAGCAACTGATAATACTGATGAAAAGTATCCTGCACTTTAGCGACATGCATGGAAAGCTGATTGATCTTTTTCAGCCTGGTTGTGGTTATTGCCAGCCCCAGCAGAAAAAACATGAAAACGGTGAACCCGGAAACAAAATCAAGGAAATACAAGCTTATAAGACAGACGGAGATCACCGAAAAAAACGTTGGAAACCACCGCATAAACGAAGGAAGAAAGGTCCGGTAATTTTTCAGCCAGTCTGTAATAGCCCCTGCGGACGTCTCCGTATTTATCATTCGTGCGATTGCGGTGAATTCATGGCGGAATTCTATTTTTCCCCCAAGTTCCCGGACAGCTTCCTGTTTGAGAGGAATATCCCCGGTATCGTTTGATGTTAATAACTCCGCCAGTTTTTTCCTTCCCGAGGTCAGCGCCGTACGGTTCAGGTACTGAAAAAACGAACGGCTCCCAAAAAGATCGATGTCCTGACTAAAGGCATGTGCAGCATCCGCAAATTCATTTCCCTCCGGCAGGTGACCGAAAAGACGGTACAGGACCTCTATCTCCGTTTCATTGAGGGTTATCAGCTCCTGCAACTTCCGTTTTCTCCGTTGCAGATTGGTATGCCGGGATACCAGGAAGAGGAAAATAACAATTCCCGTCAGGATACCCCCCGCCATGAGCCTGATATTACCAAAGAAACTGTAAACAAGGAACAGAAAAGCGAAAAAGACCACCAGCCGGAAGATACTTGAGACCAGCAGCTGTTTTTTTACCTTGTCCAAGGTTTCCTGATATTGCCTGATATTATTTTGGTAGACCGATAAAGGTGAGCTCATGGAAAAGAATTACTTTGGATAAATGGCTAAAATACGTAAAGTTTGTTATTTTTTCGGCTTGGGAGCCGGGAGTTTTGGAGTGCGGGAACAGGCACCTGTTCTTCCTGCTTCGGTTATTTGGTTCATACCTCCTATCTTTGCCCTTCGAATAATAACAATTCACCGGCACATGACCAATTTTATTCTTATTGCCGTCTGTATCCTCTCCGGTATCCTGGTAAAACGCTATAAGGCGCTGCCTCCGGATAGTTTTAAATCGGTCAATGCCTGGTTGATCAATATCGCCCTGCCTGCAGTGGCACTGAAATACCTGCCGCAAATGGAGTGGACGGAAGAACTGTTGCTCCCGCTGCTTATGCCCCTGGCCGTATGGACGGGTGCATACCTGTGTATCCGCGCATTGGGCAGGGCCCGTACTTTGGATAAAGAAACCCGGGCCGTTCTGTTGCTTACTGCAGGACTGGGGAATACCTCTTTTATCGGCTTTCCGCTTACACAGGCTTATTTCGGCGATGAAGGGCTTCCCGTTGCCGTGTTCTACGATCAGGTAACTTTTATCATTATCTCCACCCTGGCTATTTTCACCGCGGTAAAAGCGTCCAATGGCGGCAGTTTTCACCCGCGTGCCACCCTGAGAAAAATATTCTCCTTCCCTCCTTTTATAGCATTTATCCTGGCTTTTGTACTGCCCGAGTACTTCTCCTTCGACCCCATACTCCCGGTACTGAATGCACTGGCGGCCACACTCGTACCATTCGCCCTTTTTTCCGTAGGCATGCAACTCCCCCTGAAAGACTGGAAGACCGACCGCGGACTGATCGCTTTTGCCTTATCCTATAAACTTGTCCTCGCTCCCCTGTTCCTCTTTGCCATATGCCTGCTCTTCTCCCTGAAAGGACTTACTGCACAGGTTAGCGTATTCGAAGCCTCCATGGCGCCTATGGTCACCGGTGCCATCATAGCCATCGACCACAACCTGAATCCTCCCCTGGCCAACAAGATACTGGGAATCGGTATACTGACCTCTTTTTTTACTACTTTCATATGGTCGCTCGTACTTCCGGCTATTGGTTAGCGAGGGAGGTTCCAAGTTTCAGGTTTCAAGTTTCAGGTTTGGCCTTGGCCTTGCCTGAATAAGGTTGCAAAGCTCCCCACGAAGGTGGCTGAGTGACAGCCGTAGGCTGTTGTACCGAAGCCACCGGAGTTCCAGGTTTGACACACGGACATCCGCAGCCAGTAAATTCCCGACTCCCCGATTAAAAATTCTCCTGCATTATTCGGCAAAGATCACTTTTATAGGAATTTCATAACTATTATCTTTGCCCTTCGGTAGAAGAAGAAAATACGGATAAGACTTCATTCGTCTGCCGGTTAACCTGTAAGCTACAAATTTCGAAATAGATGAAAATATCCTACAACTGGCTTAAGCAGTTCATTAAACTGGACTGGGAAGCGGAGAAAACCGCGGAACTCCTCACAGACCTCGGCCTGGAAATAGAAGGCATTACACCTTTCCAATCGGTTAAAGGCGGACTGAAAGGTGTTGTGGTGGGCCAGGTGTTATCCTGCGAAAAACACCCCAATGCAGACAGGCTTAAAGTAACCAAAGTAGATTTGGGTAATGGCGAAGCGGTACAGATCGTATGTGGCGCCCCCAACGTGGCGGAAGGGCAGAAAGTGCCCGTAGCGACTATAGGGACTACCCTCTACGATGAGAAAGGGCAGCCCTGGAAAATCAAAAAAGGAAAAATCCGGGGTGAAGAGTCCCACGGTATGATCTGTGCGGAAGACGAACTCGGCCTGGGAAAAAGCCACGACGGTATCATGGTGCTCGATGAAAATCTCGCGCCCGGAACACCGTGCAGTGAAATATTCAAGGTAGAGGACGATATTGTTTTTGAAATAGGGCTTACGCCCAACCGTGCCGACGCCATGAGTCACTTCGGTGTGGCCAGGGACCTGCGTGCAGGACTCATACAACAGGATATTCATCTGGAAATGATAACACCCTCGGTGAGTAGCTTCCGGGTAGACAACAGGACATTGCGGATAGATGTGGATGTGAAGGACAAAACCCTCGCTCCCCGTTATGCCGGGGTTACCATATCCGGCCTGAAAGTCCTGCCATCCCCCCAATGGCTGCAAAACAGGCTGAAAGCTATAGGGATTACCCCGAAAAACAATGTTGTAGATGCGACCAATTATGTACTCCACGAACTGGGGCAACCCCTGCATGCCTTTGATACGGCTAAAATAGCAGGGAACAAGATCATCGTCAAAACTGCGGAGCCGGGGACAAAATTCACTACCCTCGATGATGTGGAAAGAGAACTCAGCCCGGAAGACCTGGTGATCTGCGATGCGGAAAAGCCGATGTGTATAGCCGGGGTTTTCGGAGGGGCTCATTCTGGCGTTAACGAAAATACCACGGGTATTTTCCTGGAAAGCGCTTACTTTAACCCTGTATCTGTCCGTAAGTCCGCAAAAAGACACGGACTCAATACCGACGCGTCTTTCCGTTTTGAAAGAGGAATAGATATCAATACCGTAGAATATGCGCTCCGAAGGGCCGCACTGCTCATCCAGGAAGTGGCCGGGGGAGAGATCACCAGCGATGTGGTGGACCTGTACCCTAAAAAGTTCGAGGATTTCCAGGTATTCCTGCACTATCAAAAAATAAACCGCCTTATCGGCCAGAACCTGCCCGAAGAAGTGGTAAAATCCATTCTCAGCTCCCTGGAGATCAAAGTAAACAACATCACCGAAGCCGGAATGGGCCTTACCATCCCCTCCTATCGTGTAGACGTACAGCGGGAAGCGGATGTCATAGAAGAGATACTCAGGGTATACGGATATAACAATGTAAAATTCGGGGAAAAACTGAATGCTTCCGTATCGAACTCTTCCCGTTTTGAAGATTACAAGATACAGAACAAAATAGCAGACCTGCTTGTCGCAAGGGGCTTTTTTGAGATCATGGCCAACTCGCTGACCTCACCGCGGTATAATGAACTGTCAGACAAAATAAAAGAAGAGAACAACGTCACTATGCTCAATCCGCTGAGTAATGACCTTTCGATCATGCGAAGGACATTACTCTTCTCCGGACTGGAGGCCATTGCCTATAATATAAACCGCAAGCGGGCCGATCTCAAACTGTTCGAATTCGGAAAATCATACCACCAGTTCGGTAAAGAACGGGTTGAGAACAAGCATCTCGCCCTGTTCTTTACCGGGAACAAGAACGAGGAAAGCTGGAATACAACGGCCGATAAAACCGGGTTCTTTCACGCAAAAGGTATCGTAACCGCCATACTGGAACGCCTCGGTTTCGGAGATATGAAATTTACTCCCGTAAAGAACGATATCTTCTCCGAAGGGATCACCTTTAACCTGGACAAAGCAAAACTTGTGGATATAGGAGTTGTCCGGAATGACATTCTCAAAGCTTTTGATATTAAGCAGGAAGTACTGTATGCCGATTTTTACTGGGACAATATCCTCGAATACCTGCAAACTTCGGGCATGAAGTACACCGATATCCCCAGATTTCCGGAAGTACGCAGGGATTTTGCCCTTCTGCTGGACACTTCTGTGAAATTCAGCGACATCTATACGACTGCAAGGCAGACCGAAAGCCACCTGCTTAAAAATATCAACCTGTTTGATGTTTACGAGGGCGACAAACTTCCGGAAGGCAAGAAATCCTATGCCGTAAGCTTCGTCTTCCAGGACGGAGGCAAAACCCTTACGGATAAACAGGTAGATAAGATCATGGAGAAATTCCGCGACGCCTTCGAAAAACAATTACAGGCCGAATTGCGTTAGTAACCGGACTGGTTCCCGATTAAGACAAAAGGCAAAACAGATGAAAAAAGCACATTGTTTTGCCTTTTTTCATCTGTTTTCCCTTTTATACAACTTCCCCTCTTGCTGTTTTCCATGCAGCCGTATCCGAAAAAAGCTGTTTTCCCCCGGCTTTCTGCGATGCCCTTAAATAATTTTCCGGTCCGTACGTTTTTCGACCCCACAAGAGGAAACCCTGCAATTCCCTAATTTCCCGGGAAATTCATAGTTTTTGATAATCACAAAACTATCAATCATAATCAAAATCGATTTTGATATTATAATATTTTATTACCGGAATGGGGTAAAGGCAGTTTTTTTAGTAATTTTAGACAGGTTAACTTACGTATAATACAACAAAAACAGTAAAAAATGGAAAACAACTCAAACGACTTGAGCAAATGCCCTTATCACAATGGTGAGATCAAGAATAAGGAAGCAATCACGGCCGGATGGACCACAAACCAAAACTGGTGGCCCGATCAGCTCAGAGTGGATTTGCTCAATCAACATTCCAGGAAGTCCAATCCCATGGATAAAGACTTCAATTACGCCGAAGCCTTTAAAAAGCTGGATTATTTTGCATTGAAAAAGGACCTGCTGGAACTGATGACCGACTCCCAGGACTGGTGGCCTGCCGACTTCGGCCACTACGGTCCCCAGTTCATCCGTATGGCGTGGCACGCCGCAGGGACCTACAGAACTCTTGACGGCCGTGGCGGCGGCGGACGGGGTCAGCAACGTTTTGCCCCGCTCAACTCCTGGCCGGACAATGTCCATATCGACAAATCACGTCGTTTGTTATGGCCTATCAAACAAAAATACGGCAAAGCCATTTCCTGGGCCGATTTGCTGATCCTTACGGGGAACGTGGCTCTGGAATCCATGGGCTTCCGGACCTTCGGATTTGCCGGGGGGCGTGAAGATACCTGGGAACCGGACAACGATGTAAACTGGGGTATCGAAAAGGAATGGCTGGGTACCGATAAGCGTTACGACCACAACGCCGAGGTACGTGATCTGGCCAAACCTTATGGTGCCACAACCATGGGGCTTATTTATGTGAATCCCGAAGGCCCGGAGGGCAAACCCGATCCGGTCATGGCCGCCCATGACATCCGTGAAACCTTTGCCCGTATGGCGATGAATGATGAAGAAACGGTGGCTTTGATAGCCGGAGGACACACCTTTGGCAAAACACACGGAGCAGCTGAAGTGGACAAATACGTAGGTCCGGATCCCGAAGCATCACCACTGGAGGCACAGGGACTGGGATGGAAAAGTTCCTACGGAAGCGGTTACGGAAGCGATACCATCGGTGGCGGGCCCGAGGTTACCTGGACGCAAACCCCGGTTCAGTGGAGTAACTTCTTCTTCGAAAATTTATTTAAGTTCGAATGGGAACTGACCAAGTCGCCTGCAGGAGCATATCAATGGATAGCCAAAGATGCCGGCGACATCATTCCCGATGCTCACGGTGGTGCAAACAAAAAACCCACCATGCTGACTACCGACCTGTCCCTGCGGTTTGATCCGGAATACGAAAAGATCTCCCGCAGGTTCAGGGATAATCCGCAGGCTTTTGCCGATGCCTTTGCCCGTGCCTGGTTTAAACTGACACACCGCGATATGGGGCCGCGTTCCCGCTATCTCGGTCCGGAAGTCCCCAGCGAAGAATTAATCTGGCAGGACCCTATTCCTCAGGTAGATTACACTTTAATTGACAACAGCGATACAGAAAACCTTAAATCCACCATATTGGAATCCGGACTTTCAGTATCCGAACTGGTATCTACGGCCTGGGCTTCCGCATCTACTTTCCGCGGCGGGGACAAACGCGGAGGTGCCAACGGTGCACGTATTGCACTCGCCCCTCAAAAAGACTGGGAAGTAAACAAGCCGGAGCAGTTGAATAAAGTGCTGAAAACCCTGAAAAAAATACAGGCCGAATTTAACATAGAAGCTACGGACGGCAAAAAAGTCTCGCTTGCCGATCTCATCGTACTGGGCGGGTCCGCAGCAGTAGAGAAAGCGGCTAAAAACGCAGGAGTAAATATCAGCGTCCCTTTTTCCCCCGGTCGCAATGACGCCACAGCCGCACAGACAGATAGCGATTCGTTCGAAGCTCTCGAACCCGTAGCCGACGGCTTTCGTAACTACTTGAAAGAAGGTACTCCCCCGGTTAAAACAGAACATATGCTGATAGACAAGGCGCAGTTACTCACCTTAACAGCTCCCGAACTGACTGTCCTTCTTGGCGGTATGCGTATGTTGAATACCAATTTTGACGATTCCCGGCATGGGGTCTTTACCGATAAGAAAGAGACATTGAGCAATGATTTCTTTGTCAACCTGTTGGATATGTCCACAGAATGGAAGGGTGTTAACGATATTTACGAAGGTTACGACCGTAAAACCGGCGAAGTGAAATGGACAGCTACCAGAGCCGACCTCGTATTCGGTTCCAACTCCATATTGCGTGCCTTAGCCGAAGTCTATGCGAGCAGCGATGCCAGGGAAAAATTCGTCAAAGACTTTGTTGCTGCATGGACCAAGGTAATGAACCTGGACCGTTTTGACCTGGTTTGACCATAAGGATTCACTCTGAAATCACTGGATTGAAGAGAGGTATTTTTACCGTTACTTGCAAAAGGTGGCCTGAAACAGGCCGCCTTTTTTGATAAGTTTAATACCGGTATCCCCGCAAACATTTCATTTGACGGTTCTTATCATTTTTCTTATTTTTGATATAACATTTATTTCTTCAAAAAATGCTGTTTCCCAGGGTCAACATAGAGCATAAACTCAAGAAATACAGAAACAGGTCGGTCTGCGCTCCGGATATGCTACAACAGGTGGCAAAAATACTGGAGGACGACGAGCGGAAGGAAAACCGTATTGCGGAAGCCTTAAACAAAGGCACTTTGGGAATCAACCATATGGATTTTTCACAACTGGATACGGACCGGATCTACCATATTTCACATATAAAAAAGATCTGTACCGACTACAGGCTTCGCTTCCTTGACACCAGGTATTTCAAAGGAGAATTTCCAAGGGAGGCCCTGACCGAAATAAAAGAACTGGAAAAACAACACCGGACCGAGCTCCGCGGTTTCAGGATGATAGCCCCGGCAGGCCTGTTCCGCCTGGAAAATGCGGACGATCCCATACTTTTCACCCCGCTGGGGAATGATTATTTTTACCTGGTACACAAATGGGGAAATGACCTTCATCCTTTCCGGAAATGGTTCATGCTCCCGTTTAAAAACCTGCTCAATCTCTTTTTGCTTATTTCGGTAATAAGTCTTGCCATTACCGCCGTGATACCGTTAAAGCTCTTTACCCCGCACCCTACCGCTTCCCATTTCTGGATGCTGTACTTCTTCGTCCTGAAATCCGTTTGCGGCATTACGCTGTTTTACGCTTTTGCACTCGGCAAGAATTTTAACGGGATGGTCTGGGACAGCAAGTATTATAATTAGCGGAAGCAGGTTTGTTTGCTATTTCGCAGCGTTTCACAAAACCGAATCATGGGCTTGGAGTCCTTTGTGGCAGACCGAAAGTCTGTTTGCCACGGATTCACGAATCATTTTTTTACACTGCTATGGGTTATATACAGGGATTCGTGTAATAGTAGCAAAAAGGTTATAGAAACCAAAGTAACTGCAATAATCCCGTTAATCCCGATAATTATCGGGATCGGAAACAGGGTTTGACCTTTAACCTGATAATCAATCCTTTTTATTCCCGTAGGCATCCATGGCTTTTTTCACGGAACCATACTTCTTAAGCAATTCTTCGGCCTGTTGGTATTCCAGTTTTAGTTCTTCAGCCAAAAAGCGTGCACCACGGTCCACCAGCTTTACGTTCGTAAGCTGCATATTCACCATCTTGTTCCCCTTTACCCTGCCGATTCTTATCATTAAAGCCGTACTGATCATATTTAATACCAGTTTCTGAGAGGTACCGCTTTTCATCCGGGTACTTCCGGTTACAAATTCGGGGCCGACATTCACTTCTATAGCGATATCTGCCGCAACAGACAATGGAGATCCGGGATTATTGGTAACTCCGGCAGTGAGAATTCCGTTTGCCTTTGCATCTGCAATCCCCCCCAGCACATAAGGTGTTGTTCCCGAAGCCGCAATACCCACTACCGTATCTTTTTCGTTTATGTCATATTCTTTAAGGTCTTTCCATGCCTGTTCCATATCGTCTTCGGCATTTTCCACCGCCTTTCGTATAGCCTTATCTCCCCCGGCAATAATACCTATCACCCTGTCATAAGGCAAGCCGTATGTAGGAGGAATCTCGGAAGCATCTAAAATCCCTAACCTGCCACTGGTCCCTGCGCCTATATAGAACAAACGGCCACCCTCCGTAAACCTCCGGGCAAGTTCATCTACCAGGATTGTAATCTGAGGGATGACTGCGCTCACGGACTTCGCTACCTTTGCATCTTCTTTATTGATATTCTGTAAAATGGAAGCTGTTTCCATTTGTTCCAGCTCCGTATAAGGAGAAGGTTTTTCCGTGATTTTTGTGTATTTCCGCATGCGTATCGAATAATTAAAGAATATTGTTAATCATTAAATAAAAAACAGGGACCCGTTATTTCCGGGTATGTGATAAAATTTTTCTTTCCGGGGAAACCCTGTATCCGGGATCAAAGTATGACTATATTCTTATCGCGGAAACTTTCCAGGGCTTTATCTTCCGGGGCCAGTTCCGTAATAAGGACATCCACATCTTCTATATTGCAAATTTTATATCGCTGAACGGTATTTAATTTCTCGGAAATTACCGGCGCTACGATTTTTTTTGCTGCCCTGATCATGGCTTTCTTCATCTGTACGATCTCCCAGTCAAATTCCGTAAGCCCCTGGCCCGAATCGATGGAGTTGGTCCCCAGGAAGCAAACATCCACTTTTATTTCCGAAAGCATGTTTATCGCGGTACCCCCTACAGCAATCTGCGAATCCTTGGATAATTTTCCTCCTATAAGAATCACCTCCACATTTTGTTTTGCCAGCAATTGGCTGGCTACGGCAAGACTTGGAGTAAAACAGGTTATGGCCAGACCGGGCGGCAAAACACGGGCCAGTTCCATATTGGTCGTGCCTCCGCTCAATAAAACCACCTGCCCGCTCTTTAACAGCCCTGTCGCCTTTCGGGCTATCTGTAGTTTCTTTTCAATGGAATATACATTTTTATCCTGCACATTGTGGTTGTAAAAGCCTAACGAGATTGCCCCTCCATGAACCTTTTTAAGTTTTTTCTCATCGTGTAATTCCTTTATATCTCTCCTTGCCGTATCTATGGATACTTTCACAAGTTCGGCTATATCGGTAAGCAGTACCCTGTTGTGCACCATGACCTCGTTGAGGATGATCTGCTTCCTCTCTTCTTTTAACATTTTTTCTTCTCTTTTAGAACATAAAAATAGCACTAATTCCCGCAAATATAAGAAAGAAAATACCAAAACAATTTAAAATATTGCAAATAGCTGCAAAATATTGCATATAATTACAATTAATTGCATACATTTGAAAATGAATAAAAACTAATATAAAACCATATATAGTGAAATATAATCTCTAATAATGTTAAAATACAATATATGATACACAATTAATAAAGCCCACTCACCACGGGTATACAACCAGTATTGCAATTTTTTGCAGTAATAATTGACATTAAACTAAATAACTAACTTTTAAACACTCAAATTATGAAGCATTTCAAAAGGATATTCCTGTTCCTGTTTTGCTTGTTCTCTGCATCTTTACATGCCCAAAACAGAACCATATCGGGTGATGTAAAGGATGAAGAAGGAACGCCTTTACCCGGAGCAAGTATTGTTGTAAAGGGTACTTCAACAGGTACGGAAAGCGATTTTGACGGCCTGTTCACCCTGGATATTCCACAGAAAGAGAATACCGTCCTGGTCATTTCCTCCCTGGGTTTTATCACACAGGAGGTAGAAGTAGGTAACAAGACCACATTTTCCATATCGCTCCGGACAGATGTAGAAAGTCTTGATGAAGTGGTCGTGGTAGGTTACGGAACTCAGAAAAAGAAGAACTTAACCGGCTCCGTAGCTACCATAGACTCAAAAGTACTGGAATCCAGGCCCATTACGGATGTAGGAAGAGGCCTTCAGGGCGTTTCTCCCGGCTTAACCATTACTTCGTCCAGCGGACAAATAGGCCAGGAACCTAAAATAACCTTGAGGGGGTCTACCGGAACCCTGGGCACGCCCGGTGGTGCGCAACCCCTTATATTGGTAGATAACGTAGAAATTCCCAGCCTGCAAACCATTAATCCCGAAGATATTGAAGATATCTCCGTACTTAAAGATGCGGCTTCAACCTCGATTTACGGGGCCCGGGGAGCCTGGGGGGTGATCCTTATCACCACCAAGAAAGGCAGGCGTAATTCCGCTCCCACGATCTCCTATTCCAATAACTTTTCCTGGGCCACCCCTACCAATACCCCTAAAGTTGCCCCGGCAGCAGAAGGGGCCGAAATGGCCTTTGCTGCAGTACAACGAAGAATACCTTCTTTAGACGCTTTTGGCGTTGTAGGTATGTATATAGACCAGGTTGCCATAGATAAAATGAGGGAATGGGATGAGCTGTACTCCGGGCAGGACCTCGGTATGGAAATGGTAGAAGGCAGGGATTATGAAATACGCGACGGACGGCTTTTCTTTTACCGCTCGTGGGACCCCAGAAAACTGTTCGTAGATAAATGGGCATTACAGCAAAAACACGATGTCTCCATTTCAGGCGGGGGCGAACGGACCAATTATTACCTGGGACTGGGATATTTAAATCAGGGAGGCGTATATAAAACCAATCCCGATAAATACGAAAGGTATAATGTAAACCTCAGTTTAAACACAACCATAACGGACTGGGCAGATGTAAGAGCAAAGATCTTACATACCAATTCCAAAACCACGGAACCTTTCAAATTCGGTTCCGCTACATACGATGCCTGGTATTACACTACCCGATGGCCTGCCTTTTACCCGTACGGAACCGTGGACGGCAAACCGTTCCGGAACCATATTTCGGAAGTGGAACAGGCCAATATGAACGAAAATAATTATTCTCTGTCCAGGTTAAACCTAGGCGCTACACTTACTCCCATAGATAATTTATCCCTGAATTTCGATTTCACCCACGACCGTGTGGAAGAGCACGAGCATCAGGTTGGGGGAACACTCTATGCTTATAATTTCTGGGCCCAGGGTGCTGATTTTTCATATGTGCCGTACAGCAGTCCTTCCTATGACCGCGTGCAATACGACTCGGACTGGAGCCGCAGGAATACCGCAAAAGCATTCGGGACCTATGATATTGACCTGGATGACCACCAGTTCAAAATAACCGTGGGAGGAGATATGGAGGAATACGAGTTCTGGTCCCATTACTCGCAACGAAGAAATCTCCTGAACCCGGAACAGGGAGAACTGGAACTCGCCACAGGAGATCAGTTTGTCGGGGGAGACCGGGACAAATGGTCCACGCTCGGTTTTTTCGGCCGGGTAAACTACTCGTATAAAAATAAGTTCCTGGTGGAAATAAATTCGAGATACGACGGTTCGTCCAGACTGTCTTCGGACGAAAAATGGGCTTTCTTCCCTTCCGCTTCCCTGGGCTATGTACTTTCCGAAGAAGATTTCATGCAACCCGTCAAAAACACATTGTCCTTTTTCAAACTAAGAGGGTCCTACGGATCTATCGGAAACCAGAATACGTACCTGCGCAATATTTACCGCGTTATGGCATCGACAAATTCCGGCTGGCTGATAGATTCGAACAACCAGGCCACGGTAGGTACACCGGGTGCCCTTCCCTCTTCGCTCACCTGGGAAACCATAACCACGCTCGACTTCGGCCTGGACGCCAGGTTCTTCAACAACAAGCTCGGATTGGTATTTGACTGGTACAGGCGTACGGTAAGTGACATGCACAGTCCCGGTGTTACCCTTCCCGCCACTTTCGGAACTGCTTCCCCGGTACGAAATTACGGAGAGCTGCAAACCGACGGATGGGAAATTGCACTGGATTTCAGGCACCGGTTTAAAAACGACCTGAATATCAACGCTACGGTAGCCCTGACCGATTATAAGGAAAAGGTGACCAAGTATGCCAACACCATTCAGGGAATAAACTCAAACTACGAGGGCAAATACCTCGGGGAAATATGGGGATATGAAACGGATGGCTTCTTTACCGAAGCCGATTTCAATGCGGACGGAAGCTATGCCGACGGTGTAGCGGATCAGAGCCTTCTCGAAGGCAATTACAACTGGTTCAAATACGGTCCTGGGGACATTAAGTTCAAAGACCTTAACGGCGACGGAGTGATTGACTACGGCTCGGAAACAGTCGGAGATTCCGGGGATATGAAGGTCATAGGGAACTCCACTCCACGCTATCAGTACAGTATTCAGCTGGGAGCGGACTGGAAGGGATTCGACCTGAATATTTTTATGCAGGGCGTCGGGAAAAGAGACTTTTGGGCCAACGGTCCGGTCTTCATCCCGGGATTCCGTTACGGCGAAGGCTGGTATGATCATCAACTGGATTACTGGACGCCCGAAAACCCGGATGCATACTACCCGAGGCCCAACGACCAGCAACAGTCCAACAAGGCCATGAATTTCTATCCGCAAACCAGGTACCTGCTGGATATGTCCTACCTCAGAATGAAGAACATCACCTTCGGATACACCTTACCCGAATCCGTTACAAGCAAACTGAAGATTTCCAGGTGCAGGCTTTATTTCAGCGGGGAGAACCTGTTTGAGTTCACCCCGGTCCAGATCCCTGTAGATCCCGAAGTGGACTATACTACCGACGGTTTAAATGACACCTCTACATTCGGAAGGGTTTATCCTTACAGAAGGTCTTTTTCCTTCGGACTTCAAGTTTCCCTGTAACCGCAAAAACGAAAACAATGAAAAAAATATATCATATTTTAACTGTAACCCTATGTTTCACCCTGTTAACGGGTTGTGACAAAGATTTTTTGGAAGTGCCCCCGAAAGATCAGTTGGTAGACGAAACTTACTGGACGAACGAGGGAAATGTCAGGACATTCGCGTTTGGTTTTTATACAGCGTATTTTACCGGTTACGGGTCCGGCTATACCTGGGGAAAATATTTTTCCGGCCAGTCCCTTAACGATGATTTTGCCCCTTCCAATCCTCCCCCCTTTATTCAGCAGGTTCCCTCTTCCGGTGGCGGATGGACCTTCGCATGGGTGCGAAAAGCCAATATATTCATAGACCGGGTACAAACGGTCCCTATGGAAGAAGAAGCCATTAATCACTGGACCGGGATCGGTCGCTTTTTCCGCGCCCTGGAATATCACGACCTGGTCAAAGCTTTCGGGGATGTTCCTTATTTCGATACCGAATTAGCCGAAGATGATTACGACATGCTCTATAAACCCAGGGACAGCCGTGTCCTGGTTATGGACAAAGTACTCGAAGATTTTACGTATGCCGCCGAAAACGTACGGACTTCCGTAGATAACGAGGGCCTGGAAGTCAACAGGGATGTTGTCCTGGCCTTTATGTCCAGGGTATTTCTCTTCGAAGGTACCTGGCAAAAATACCACGAAAACAATACACAAAAAGCTGCCGAATACCTGGAAGCCGCCAAATGGGCCGCAGAGCAAGTCATAAATTCCGGAAACTATTCCCTGGGGAATTACAGGGAGGTTTTTAATTCTCTCAGCCTGTCGTCCAACCCGGAAGTTATCCTGTACCGGGAATATGAGGAAGGTATGCTTACCCATGCGCTCAACAGTTATAACAACAAGGAACCCCAGAGCGGTATTTCCAAAAACGCGGTCGATGCTTACCTGTGCAGCGACGGCTTACCTGTCTCCGTATCCCCGCTCTACCAGGGAGACCAGGGCATTGAAAATATAATGGCGGACAGGGACGGACGCATCTATGAGACCCTGGTTTCTACCGAACTTCGCCTGAACGGTATTGCATTCAATCATTCCACAACGGGTATAGCCACTCACAAATTCCTCAATGAAGAGATAAAGGATGATCCCGTCGGAAGTTCCAATCTGAACCCTACCGATGCACCCGTGATCCGCTACGGTGAAGTACTCATGAATTACGCAGAAGCCGCCGCCGAACTGGCTACCGTAGGAGGCGGTAGCCTGAGCCAGGCGGATATTGACAAATCCATAAATGTTTTACGTGACAGGCCCGGAACAGCCATGCCGCATTTACAGCTGAACGGCGATCAACCGTCCGCCAATGGTGTGACATATGACGACCCGGACAGGGACGCCGACGTATCCCCGGTACTTTGGGAGATAAGGCGCGAGCGCCGTATAGAACTGATGATGGAAGGATTCCGCCTGGACGACCTCAAACGGTGGAAAAAACTGGAATACGCGGATATGCTGGACAATCCCACCATCAACAGGGGGGCATGGATAAGAAAAAGTGACTATCCCGGCGCCAACCTGGACAATATGGTACTCACGGAAGGAAGCGAGGGGTATATCATACCGGCCCCTGCTTCCGAATCCCAAAGGGCATTTGACGACCCGAGAGTCTACCTGAACCCCATTCCGCTGGACCAGATCAACCTGTACCTGGAACAGGGATATGAACTGACACAAAACCCGGGGTGGTGATTTTGAGTTAGTTGTTGTTTGAGATTCTTTGAGAACATTCTCAGGGAATCTCTTTTTTTATCTTTGAAAATATAATCGTTACCCATCATTTAAAAAATGACAAAAAGAAAATCCGTACGGATATACTTCATGGCACTGCTTGGCATCCTTGTCACCGGGTGCCATTCCGGTTTAAAATCCGTATATACCAATAAAGCCGGCAAGGCCCGGTGGGACCCCGGAACACCTTACGATACGGAAGAGTTCAGGGCAGCCTGGATCGCCACCGTAGCCAATATCAACTGGCCCGGTAACCCGGGATTGCCTGTGGATATCCAGAAACAGGAGGCCATACGGCTCCTGGACTTCCTGGAACAACATCATTTTAATGCCGTTATTTTCCAGGTGCGCCCGCAGGCCGACGCTTTATACAACAGTTCCCTGGAACCCTGGTCGTATTACCTGACCGGTAAACAGGGGGTTGCTCCCGTTCCTTTTTACGATCCGCTTGAATTCTGGATAGAAGAAGCCCATAAAAGAGGTCTCGAATTACACGCCTGGCTGAATCCGTACAGGGCACACCATACGCAGGGAGATGTTATCAGCGATAAATCCGTGATCCGCACCAACAAAGAACTGGTCGTGGAACTCGATAACGGCATGTGGTGGATGGACCCCGGATTAAAGGGCACACAGGATCACTCACTGGCAGTGGTTACCGATATCGTTAAAAGGTATGATATAGACGGCATCCATTTTGACGATTATTTTTATCCCTACGATTCCTATCACAACGGAAAGGATTTTCCCGATGATGTGAGCTGGCAGCAGTACCGGGAATCGGGCGGCAAATTATCCCGGAACGACTGGAGAAGAGAAAATGTCAACCGGTTTATAAAAAGAGTATACGACGCGATCAAACGGGAAAAACCTTATGTCAAATTCGGTTTAAGCCCCTTCGGGATATGGAGACCCGGTTATCCCGGCTCCGTATCCGGTTACGATCAGTACGACAAGCTGTTTGCGGATGCCAGGCTGTGGCTCAACAAGGGATGGATCGATTATTTTTCCCCGCAATTGTACTGGAAGATCAATAAAGAAGGCCAGAGTTTTCCGGAGCTCCTGGGATGGTGGCAGGGAGAGAATACCTATAACAAACACCTCTGGCCGGGTATCAAAGATGATCATGGCGGGGATATTGCCAATGCGGATGAAGTAGTAAACCAGATTATGATTACCAGGGGTATGTTGCCGCAAAGCAAAGGTGTCATACACTGGAACGTGGCCCCTCTCATGAAATACGATACCGTATCCGAAGCCCTTGTAAAAGGGCCTTATAAGAACAAGGCCCTGGTCCCTGCCAGCCCCTGGCTGGACAATACGCCACCGGTCCCGCCTGTCATTAATTTCTCAGATACGGAAGAAACAATTTCCGTATCCTGGACACATCCGGATGAAAATGATATCTTTAAATGGGTATTATACTATAAGTATCAAAACGAAAACTGGCAACATTCCATCTTAACCGGGGCCGACAGGGACCATGCCTTAAAAAAGCTATCGGGGCAAGGGAACAAATTACATAAGATAGGTATAACCGCTGTGGACAGATCCGGCAATCAAAGCAGGTTCTTTCACAAAGAAGTAAACAATTAATATGGGACCGGCCGTAGTTTTTGGGGTTATTGCTATTTATTTTATCCTGTTGATGGTCATCGGGCACCTGACTTCCGGGACGGCAGACAACCGGGCTTTCTTTACCGCTAACAAACAGTCCCCCTGGTACCTGGTAGCCTACGGTATGGTAGGCGCATCTTTGTCCGGTGTTACCTTTATATCCGTTCCCGGGGAGGTGGGTAACAGCGGCTGGACATACCTGCAGTTCGTCATGGGGAATATGGTGGGATATGTGATTATAGCATATGTACTCATTCCCCTCTTTTATAAAATGAACCTCACTTCCATCTACGAATATCTCCGGACCAGGTTCGGTTACAAGTCGTATTATACCGGGGCTTCTTTTTTTCTGATCTCCCAGACCATCGGGGCTTCCTTCCGCCTGTTCCTGGCCGCACTTGTATTGCAGCTGGCTTTCTTTAATGCCTTTGGCATTCCCTTCTGGGTAACGGTTTGTGTAACCATAGCCCTGATCTGGCTGTATACCCGGAAAGGCGGTATCAAGACCATTGTATGGACCGATACCCTGCAAACCACATTTTTACTGCTCGCGGTCACGATCAGTATTTACGTAATTATTCGTCACCTCGATATAAGCACCACCCTCCTTATCGATAAAGTAAAGAATTCCCCTATGTCCGGGATCTTCGACTGGGACTGGTCTTCCAATACCTATTTTTTCAAAAATTTCCTCGCGGGCATTTTTATTACCATAGCCATGAACGGACTGGACCAGAATGTGATGCAGAAAAACCTGACCTGCAAAAATGAAAAAGAGGCGCGGAAAAATATTTTCTGGTTTGCCCTTACGTTCTTCATGGCCACCCTGCTCTTCCTGGTCCTCGGAGTTCTGCTGTACGAATATGCGGGGACTCACCACATTGCCATCCCCGACAGGACCGACGATCTTTACCCGATGCTGGCCCTGAATCATTTCGGAACACTGGCGGCAATCGTCTTCCTGATCGGTATCGTAGCTGCAGCGTTTTCCAGCGCCGATTCGGCCCTGACGGCTTTGACCACCTCTTTCTGTATTGATATTCTCAACATAAACAACAAAAGGAAAGATCCGGAAAAAACACGGCTGGTCGTACATATCCTGTTTACCGTACTGATGTTTGGAGTAATTCTTATCTTTAACAGTTTTAATGACAGCAGTGTAGTCAATGCCGTTTTCAAGGTAGCAGGATTTACCTATGGCCCTCTGCTGGGCCTGTTCGTTTACGGTATTTTTTCCGGATTACAGGTCCGTGACAGATTTGTCCCCTGGGTCTGTATAGCTTCTCCCGTTATTTCCGTTATCCTGGATATAAATTCCGGAAAATGGTTCGGGGGATATGAATTCGGCTTTGAGATACTCCTGGTAAATGCCCTGATCACCATTGCCGGGCTACGCTTGCTTTCTTTTAATTCTAAACGGACAAGATGAAAAACATTTTCCGCAGTCATGCGCAGCCCGAAAAATTACTCCCCTTATTCCATATAAGGGATAAAAACAGCACAACCATCCTCAGCTTCAGGCATATGAAAAATGCAGTAGCGGTATTATCCCTCTGCATACTTTTTGCTATGTCCTGTACGGAGAACACCCGGTCCGAAGCAACCGGAATTGTGGAAAAAAGCATACTGGCCACCAAAAACCGGTTTGCACCCGACAAAAGGGTTGCCCTCTTCGATGTAACCGCAAAAAAAGAGGGAGATGCCTATATATTAAAAGGTGAAACCAACCTCCCCCATGCCCTTAAGGCATTAAAAGCGGAATTGGAACAAAATGGCATAACCTGTAGGGACAGTATAACCCTCTTACCTCTCCTTTCTGCGGACAGCAACGGCGTTATCAGGATATCCGTGGCCAACCTCCGGGCAAAACCTTCCCATTCTTCCGAACTGGTCACCCAGGCCACATTGGGAACCCCGGTTACTATCCTCAAAGAAAAAAACGATTGGTATTATATACAAACCCCGGACAAGTACCTGGCATGGGTAGACAAAGGGGGACTGGTGCCCAAAGACAAGGCCGCTTTCGCTGCATGGAACAATTCGTCAAAAATCATCTACCGGGCAGTATACGGAACATCATATGCCGGGCCGGAAACCACGGCGTCCCCCGTTTCCGATCTCGTAGCCGGAAGTATACTGGAATACCTGGACGAAACACCGGAGTATTACCGGGTACAATACCCCGACCAAAAAACAGCTTATCTCAAAAAGGACGATGCCGTACCGTATACGGATTGGCTGCAATCGCTTTATGCAGACACTACCCGCCTGGTTAAAACAGCAAAACACCTGATGGGCCTCCCCTATTTGTGGGGTGGGACCTCAACCAAGGGCGTGGACTGCAGCGGATTTACCAAAACCGTATATTACCTCAACGGAATGATTCTTCCACGCGATGCCTCCCAACAGGTACACACCGGTACTCTGGTAGACGACTCGGGAGATTTTCAAAAACTGGTACCGGGCGACCTGCTGTTTTTCGGTGTCCCGGCAAAAGACGGTAAGCCCGAGCGCATCGTACATGTGGGGATGTGGATAGGCGATAACAAATTCATCCATTCCATGGGGGATGTCCACATCAGTTCGGTTGATAAAAACTCCCCGGAGTTTGACGAGTACAATTACAATCGTTATCTCCGTACCAAGCGAATCCTCGGCAAAGAAGGACTGGATTTCAAAGACAAGGAAGGGCACATAACAATCACCTCAAAGCAGGACAATAACTATAGAATTAAAATTTAATACATGACAAAATTTGTTTTATGCGGATTTATCGGGATCAATGCACAGCCCAAAGGACAATGTTGTTCAGTTAGTGTTATAGTTGTTTTAAAAAGATAGATGTTCCATATTATAAGTATCTAAAGGCTCCTCCTTTCAGATGAAGGGAGGTACCCGAGCGAAGCAATGGGGGGAGGGTTTGAAATCCCGGATCATTGGTATAACCGCAAATACCTGCGTACTCACGCCAAAGCCTGGGCTGGTCAAAACTCCCCGTCCCGCAAAGCGGTCCACCCCTCTTCATCTGAAGAGGGGAG
>NZ_RJTM01000076.1 GCF_003725735.1 Sinomicrobium pectinilyticum
CTTTAAAAAGGACAAAAATCGAGGAAAATCCACCCGGATCGAATTTCATCATGTACTGAAGAATTAAAACACAAAAACCTTATGCCAGCCAATCCCATTAAAACCCTGATCATACTACTGCTTATCCTCGGCGGTGCAATTTCCTGTAGTCCCAACCCCTATGCCGCTACTAACCGTTTTTACAAAAGACAGGCCCGGACGTATGCGAAAACCCTTTTGGAACGCCCTTCCCGAAAGCAAGAGACCCAACCCCGGTTACACTGGGTAGGCACTACGAATTACAATATGCGTAAGCCCAACTACGTCATTATTCACCACACGGCGCAGGATTCGGTTGAACAGACCCTGCGCACCTTTACCCTGCCCCGTACCTCGGTCAGCTCCCATTATGTCATTGCCAAAAACGGTACGGTGTACCAGATGCTCAACGATTATTTCCGCGGATGGCATGCCGGCGCCGGGAAATGGGGAAGCAACAGTGATATCAATTCCGGTTCGCTGGGTATAGAGCTCGACAACAATGGTTTGGAACCTTTTCCGCAAGCACAGATAGACAGCCTTATTTCCCTCCTGAAAGTCCTGAAAGAGAAATACGATATTCCTTCGGAGAACTTCCTGGGGCATGCGGACATTGCCCCTGCCCGTAAGAACGATCCCAGTATATTCTTTCCCTGGAAAGAACTTGCGGACAACGGGTTCGGTATCTGGTACGACGACACCCCGGATATCCGGAACGCGATAACCAAGGAGCTTATCGTTGAAAAAGACACTATCCGGCTAAAGGAAACCGCGCCGCCCGTTACGACACCACAGGACAATCCGGTTCCGGATTTTAACGAACAGGAAGCCCTGAAGATCATAGGTTATGACATCTCAGACCCAAAGGCCGCCCGCAAAGCCTTTAAGATCCACTATATACAACAAAATATAAACGATTCTTTAAACGGGCCCGAAAAAGCCATACTCTATAATATTTATAAAAAATTCCTGCATTTATGATCCCTTTCCCCCCTACAGAAGACCTGAATACGACAATAGCACACAAAATGATGAAAATAAAATACATGCTTCCGCTTATCCTGCTCCTCCTTACGGGAGCACGGTCAAATGCACAGAAAGTTCCTGTTCAAAAACCGGAATTCCTTGAATACACACACAGTAAATGGGTGGATTCGATCATGAACACCCTGGATCCGGACGAAAAGATAGGACAATTATTAATGGTACGGGCGTATTCCAACAAAGAGGAAAAACACAAACAGGACATACTGGACCTCATAAATAAACACAAAATAGGCGGAGTGGTCTTTTTCCAGGGCAACCCGGAAAAACAGGTGCAACTGATGAACGAATTTCAACAAGCTTCCGAAATACCGCTATTGGGCGCTATTGACGCGGAATGGGGCCTGGGCATGCGCCTGGACAATACCGTCAGTTACCCGTTCCAGATGGCTTTGGGGGCTATACAGGACAATGCACTGATATACGAGATGGGAAAGGAAATCGCCGGGCAGATAAAACGCTCCGGGCTGCATATCAACTTTGCACCGGTTGCGGATATTAATAACAATCCCGATAATCCCGTTATAAATGCCCGGTCCTTCGGGGAAGATAAAAAGAACGTCACCGCCAAGGTCATTGCCTATATGAAGGGAATGCAGGACAGCGGACTGCTCACCACCGCCAAACACTTTCCGGGACACGGGGATACCAATGTAGATTCCCATCACGATCTGCCGGTCCTGAATCACTCCAGGACCCGTATGGATACCCTGGAGATCTATCCCTTTAAAGAACTCATAAAGGCAGGCATTAACGGGGTTATGGTTGCCCACCTCAATATCCCTGTCCTGGATACCACCGGAAAACCCGCTACCCTGTCCCGCCAAATCGCCACTTCCCTGCTACAGGACGAACTCGGCTTCGAAGGGCTTATCATTACCGATGCCATGGGGATGAAAGGAGTTACCAAAGGAAACGCTCCCGGAATCGTAGACCGGGACGCCCTGATGGCCGGGAACGATATCCTGGAATTATCGGAAGATGTGGAAAAGGCCATTTTTGAGATCCGGAAGGCCGTACAAAAAGGAATGATCCGTGAAAAGGATATCGATGCCAAAGTCCGCAAGGTCCTCGCCGCCAAACAATGGGCAAAACTGTCGGACTACCGGCCCATGGAAAGCAAAAATATCGTACGGGATCTCAACACCCCCCATGCCCGGTTACTGAACCGAAAACTGGTGGAGGCCTCGCTTACCGTACTTAAAAACGACGGCAATATCCTCCCGGTATCCGGACTGGAAAAACTCAAAATAGCTTCGGTGTCCGTAGGCGCTTCCGAAGAAACCGTATTTCAGAAAACCCTCGCACTGTATACCGCGGTCGATCACTTCCGCCTTCCCCATGACGCATCTTCCGCTGCCATTGAAAAACTCAAAGAACAACTCGACGATTACAATTTAATTATTATAGGTATTCACGACCAGGGAAGACTTCCGAAAAACCAGGTCGGTTTCCCGGAACCCGTGTTGGCGTTCCTGAAAGAGATCAGTGGTAAAAACAGCATTATCACTTCCTTTAAAAACCCGTATGTCCTGGACAAAATAGCGGGAATTGAACATGCCGGCGGACTTATCGTAGCTTACCAGGACAGTAAACTCACGGAAGAACTCAGCGCCCAGCTTATTTTCGGGGCTTTTGGCGCCAGTGGTAAACTCCCCGTACGTATCGGAAACAAGTTTCCCATCGGCTCCGGTATGGAAACCAAAGGGGGCATCCGGTTCAAGTACACCCTGCCGGAAGAAGCGGGAATGAATTCGGAATTCCTCCACAGAAAGGTCGATTCCCTCATGCAGGAGGCCATGGACAATAAGGCTATTCCGGGCGGGCAGGTTTTCATTGCCAAAGACGGTAAAGTTGTACTGTATAAGGCTTATGGTTTTCAGGATTACAGTGATACTGTTGCTGTCCGGAAAACCGATCTGTACGACCTCGCTTCCGTGACCAAAATATCCTCTTCCCTTCCCGCACTTATGCAATTTTACGACCAGGGAAAATTTGATATCGACAAAAACCTGGGGGATTACCTCCCCTATTTCAAAAATTCCGACAAAGGGGACCTCTCTTTCCGGGAGATCCTTGCGCACCAGGCCGGGCTTACCCCCTGGATCGCCTACTGGAAAAATACGCTGCGAAAAAACGGGAGTTATAAATGGAGTACGATAAAAAAAGATTCTTCTTCCCGTTTTCCCATCCGGATCGCAGACCATATGTGGCTGCACCGCAATTACAGGAAAAAAATATACAAGGCCATCAAAAAATCCCCGCTTACCGGAAAGAAAGAATACCTGTATTCCGGGCTGGTGTTCTATCTTATGCCCGAGATGGTTGAGAACATGAGCAATACCCCCTTTCTCACCTACCTCGACAATGAAATTTACCGAAAACTGGGGGCCACCACCCTTACCTACAACCCGCTTTCCGGATTCCCGAAAGAACGTATTGTACCTACGGAGCACGATTACGAGTTCCGTCACCTGCCCATACACGGTACGGTACACGATGAAGGGGCTGCGATGATGGGAGGCATCTCTTCGAATGCCGGGCTTTTTGCCAATGCCAACGACCTGGCCAAACTCATGCAGATGTACCTGAATATGGGAACCTACGGAGGCGACCGTTATATTGAGGAAAGCACATTCCGCGAATTTACCCGGGCCCAGTTCCCGGAAAACAATAACCACCGGGGACTTGGCTTTGACAAGCCGTACCTGGAAAGTAAAGGCGCAGACGGGAATACCGCCGCAGATGCTACCGAAAGCAGCTTCGGACATACCGGGTTTACCGGGACCATGGTATGGATGGACCCGGAAAAAAGAATTCTTTACGTATTCCTGTCCAACCGCGTATTGCCTACCAGGGAAAACACCAAACTCTACAAACTCAACACCCGTACCAACATACAGCAAGTTATTTATGACGCCCTGAAGGAATAGCAACGGGGAAAAGGTTGGGGTAATAGATTAATAGGTTATATTGGATAATGTCTATAAACCCAAGAACTCACTAACTCAACAACTATACCCGGCCAAGCTATACACTGCCGTGCCGGGCTCCACAGAAAAACGCTCCGTTTCTTTCCGCTTCTAAGCCCGGAAAACGGTCATTTAAGGGGTTGTGTTTACACCGAACCGGGTCCGGTATGCGGCTTACCTGTTTCCTTTAGCGGCGAACCGGGTTGCTTATGATATCATATGCAACTGCTTTAACCGCTGACCGGATTACGTTGACCGTTTACCGGGTTGCTTGTGATATCATACGCAATTGCTTAAGCCGCTAACCGGGTTACCTTGACCGCTTACCGGGTTGCTTGTGATATCATACGCAATTGCTTTAACCACTAAACGGGTTACCCTGACCGCTTAAGGGGATGAGTTAGCGGCCTAAGGGATTCCGTTTGCAGCATACACAGTTTCGTTGACCGCTTACCCGGTTACTTGTGAAATCATATGCAATTGCTTTAGCGGCTAACCGGGTTACCTTGACCGCTTAAGGGAATGGGGACGAAGTCGTAAGGGATCCTGTTTACGGCATACATAGTT
>NZ_RJTM01000077.1 GCF_003725735.1 Sinomicrobium pectinilyticum
GCAGCATACGCAATTGCTTAAGCGGCGAACCCAACCCGGTTCGGTGTAAACGCAATCCCTTAAATGGCAAAAACCGGCTCCGGATTATACGGCCAGGAATACGATATACCGGTCCCGTGACAAAGACAGGCACTTCTTTACAGGGAGGCTACCCCTCCTGAACTTGCCGGGAAACCGGCGGTGATACCGTACGTTTTGCAATTATGTCGCTA
>NZ_RJTM01000078.1 GCF_003725735.1 Sinomicrobium pectinilyticum
CACCTCAAAAAACACAAATACAAACACCTGAAAATCTAACTACTTTAAGAGACTATTTAAAGCAGGGACGAGTATTCGGCAGCATATAATATTTATGAACTCCTATAAAAATTGAACTTTTACCCGGGATAAGAGGTTCGAATCCTGATCAGATTCAATACTGCCCTGGGTTAGTATAAATTACATTTGGCCTATTTGACAAAATACCATTCATTTTTAGAAAAGTCCTATTTTTTATCACTATTTTTCATGTTATTTACCAAGCCAGAACAATTGGGTTTTTATATAGAATGGACGATATCCCTGTACGCTATATCACAGATAAAAAAACACGTTCGCACTTATGGGTACGTGAACTTGTCGACGTATTAAACGGAGGAGGCCTGAATAGTGATTTACACCGACACGATTTTTATTTTCTTCTTTTTTTAAAGCACGGAGCAGGTTCTCACCGTATCGATTTTAACGAATATAAAGTATCCGACAGGTCTCTTTTTATACTGAGACCGGGACAAATACATCAGTTACATTTAAACCCCGGTTCGGAAGGGTTTTTGATTCAATTTGGCAATAATTTCTATAAGCCCACCGATTCATACACTCAAAAAGCATTACGCTTTTGCGGGAAAAAGAACTTTTTTAAACTGAGCCCGGACCACTACAAATCAGTATTGAGCTATTGTGCAAATATTCATCAAGAGTCTAAACATAAAGATGAAGGACGGATACAAAGTACTTTGGCATATCTGGATCTGCTTTTTATTTTTTTATACCGCAACTTCAATGAGAAGAAGGCCGCCAACCCGAATACTACATATTACCAGGAACAGCTCGATATGTTGCTTGATGTTGTGGAAACTCATCTGAAAGAGATGAAACAGGTAAACGATTATGCCTCCTATTTGAACCAAACTCCGTATCAACTCAATAAGATTACCAAAACAACTTTAGGGAAAACATTTTCGGAAGTAATCGCTGATTCCGTTTTACTTGAAGCCAAACGATACATTCTTGGCACTTCAAATCAAATAAAAGAAATAGCCTACCACTTGGGGTATGATGATGTGTCCTATTTTATCCGTTTCTTCAAGACCAACACCGGAAAAACACCGGAAGAATACAGACGCTCTAAATTATCTACGCGCTAACTCCTCCATACTTTTAACTTTTTTACAAAAGTCCTATTCCATTTCAATTTCGTCCTACTATTGAGACCAGCCAAGATCCTACTTTTGTATCGTAAGATTTTTGTTATTAACTCTTTAATTCCTCTTACCTATGAAATGCCCAAGCGAAATTGTTATACCGCCCCATATAATTACTTCGGGCATTCCTCCCGATAAGTATCGGGACGACCTATTAAAAACAAATAAAAAATAAACAGATGAAAATGAAATTGATTGCTTCGCTCAAAATATGGATTTTAATATATCCGTTGCTGACTCTTTTCCTCTATTTCTTTCAAGAAACATTGAGCGGAATCCCCATCTACCTGCGTACGTTACTTATAACCCTGATCCTTGTTCCATTTTTGGTCTTTATTGGTCTGCCATCCTTAAATAGGTTATTGGAACGAATCAGTCCTAAAGACAATAATAGCTCTATAGATGTGTAAAATGAGGGCTATATATAATCTTTTAACCAGAATTGTTGTCATAGGTATAGGTGGGACTTTATGCATCGACCTTTTTACAACTGTACTGGGCTTTTTCAAAGTGACTACCAATGGCCTTAGGTTTGTTGGCAGGTATATCGCTTATGCTCTTGATGGTGTTTATTCGCACGATATGATTATTCAGACCAAAAGTGTCACAGGTGAACTCTTGTACGGCTATGCTGTACATTATATCGCTGGTATCTCCTTTGCATTTTTACTGCTATTGCTTTATAAAAAAGAATGGTTCTATAAACCTAAGTTTTTACCGGCATTCGTAGTTGGTCTCATATCTTACTTGCCTGCTTTATTTTTCATTCAGCCCTTGTTTGGCTTTGGGGTTGCCTTTTCGGAACTGGATAGACAAATATCCCTTTTATTTAAGACCTCGATTATTCATATTATCTATGGTGTAGGGCTTTACTGTACGGCAAGGTTTGTCCTTTTTATTAAAGGCACAAAACACGTTAAGATATCATAGCATATGGGAAACAATAAAAAAGGTATAAAGCGTAGGGACTTTATTAAAAATAGTGGGTTGGCACTCGTTAGCGTAAACCTACCCTGGCAAACAGTAAACTTTATAAATCAGAATACAATGAACGATACAAAATTTGATGTGATAATAGTTGGCGGAAGTTACGCTGGCCTGGCAGCAGCTATGGCCTTGGGACGTGCCTTAAGAAAAGTATTGATTATAGATAGTGGCAAACCTTGTAACAGGCAGACGCCACATTCCCATAATTTTATAACTCAAGATGGCAAAACACCCAAAGCCATTAGTGAGTTGGCAGCCCAGCAGGTAATGGCATATCCTACCGTTCATTTTTTGGACGGGTTGGTCGTTGACGGAAAAAAGCTTGACAACAGCTTTGAAGTCCGGACTAAAAAGGGCGAGCGTTTTAAAACGGCGCGCTTGGTCTTTGCTACCGGCATCTATGACGTAATGCCTGACATTAAGGGATTTTCGGAATGTTGGGGCATATCCGTATTGCATTGCCCGTATTGTCACGGTTATGAGGTACGCTCCAAGGTTACCGGGATCCTTGGAAATGGCGATTTTGGCTTTGAGTTTTCCCGGTTGATTTCCAACTGGACAGATGACTTAACTCTATACACCAATGGTGCCTCTACCTTATCTGAAGAAGAGACCCAACTTTTAAAAAGTAGGAACATCAATATTGTGGAGGCAAAAATTAATGCACTTGAACATAATGAAGGTTATATCAATAACATCTTGTTTGCCGATGGCTCAACAATGGCTGTCGATGCGCTCTATGCCCGTTTACCCTTTAAGCAACATTGCACCGTACCTGAAACTTTAGGTTGCACCTTGGACGATAATGGCTACATCGTCATAGACGGGATGCAAAAAACCTCTGTTGAAGGCATCTATGCTTGTGGTGACAACACCACAAAAATGCGAACTGTGGCCAATGCCGTAGCTATGGGCACCAAAGCAGGAATGATGCTCAACAAAGAATATGTATTACAGAACTTTTAAAATAGAAATAGAATGAAAATATTACTTGTAGGTGCTTCCGGAACCATGGGCTCCCATTTGGTAAATGCTTGGAAAAATGAGCACGAACTGATAACCGTTGGAACAAAATCCGGTGATATCAAGGCTGATATCACATCAGTGGACGATATTAAGAAAATGTATGAATCCGTTGGCAGTTTTGATGCGCTTGTGTCCACAGCTGGTCCATCTTATGTTGGTCCTTGGAAAACCCTGACCCCCGAGGTTTTTAAAAATGGCTTGAACGGGAAGTTGTTGGGACAAATTAATCTTGTATTGCTTGGTCAGGATTATATCAACCCAAACGGGTCTTTTACCTTAATCACTGGTGGACTTACCTATGAACCACAACACTTCTTTGCCAATGCATCTGCCGCCAATGGTGGTGTAGAAGCCTTTGTAAGAGCTGCCGCCATTGAACTTAAGAAAGGTGTTCGAATCAATGCCGTGAGTCCGACCGTGATTGAGAACTCGCCTCAGTATTTCGACTACTTTCCGGGCGAGATTCCAACAACAATGCGTGCATTGGAATTTGGTTTTAGGAAAAGCGTTTTTGGTGCAAAAACAGGAGAAATCATTAAACTTTATTAAAATGAAATCACAACAAAACAACGAATACAAAGCATTTTGGGATGAGAGATATGCTGAAGTTGCTTATTCCTATGGTAAAGCTCCCAATGAATTTTTCAAACAGTGGATACAGAGATTTGAACCCGGCTCAATTTTGCTGCCTGCCGATGGCGAGGGACGTAATGGCGTTTTTGCCGCAAAACTAGGGTGGGATGTCACTTCAAACGATTTTAGTAAGGCAGCAGAAGAGAAGGCCCTTCAACTTGCCGAACAGGAACAAGTGTCCATAAACTTTATGGTAAGCGATATTGAAGAACTGGACTTACCAGATGGCAAGTTTGACGCCATAGCCTTGATTTTTGCACATTTTTCGCCTGAAAAAATTTCTTCGATACACAAGAAGTTGGTTAAAGCCTTAAAGAAAGACGGTATTATCATTTTTGAGGCTTACAGTAAAAATCATTTGGAGTATCGGGCAAGAAACCCAAAAGTAGGCGGGCCTGGTAACTTGGATATGCTTTTTTCCAAAGCTGATATAGAGAGGGATTTTGGAGGTTTTGAAATCATTCTGCTGGAAGAGGCCGAGACTGAACTAAATGAAGGGAAATATCACAAGGGTGTTGGTAGCGTGCTACGTTTTGTGGGGAAGAAAAAATAGTTTTCCTGAACCAGGTAGACACTTTGTATATGTTCTTTTTGTTTTTGTAGACGTTCGGTAACATAAAAAGTAAAGGGCAAGGTTATCGATACCAGCGAGATGTGGCTCTCCCTTAAGTGTTGCTATGGAGAGCGGCATCGCCTCGGTCATGAAGAATGCCCCGGTGCAGTGGTTGACGACCTGACCTGATAAGGGGGTGTTTCGTCCTTTGTAAAAAAAAGAAAGCCTGCTCTTGTGAGCGGGCTTTTATGTTTGGCAGCATTGGCTTTATCCAGGCTCGAATGTGAAACCTATTCCTTAATTCGGATTAGTAAAATAGCGATGAATACTATTCAGTATCATATTTTTTATGAATGTACCATCCTTTGGTGAATATAATAAAGTTTAAAAACATACGAATACACAAACTATTGGTTTGTAAATGGAGAAATAAATAAACCGCTGCGTCAAAATGATTTGTAGCAAACATTTACTGAATTTATTACAAAACAGGACTGTTTAAATGATGTAAAGTATCGAGAGTAAAATAAAAATTACAAGATGAAATAGAGGGATATATTGACAAAGTCGGGCCATCATGTTGTGTGCTTCCAAAATACACCAACATACATTTACTAATTTTATCACGGTTATATTTACTAATTTTAGTACATTTGATTTTGCTAGAATTGGCACAATAGAAAAAACTAATTTTAGCCCGAAAACAAAGATTGAAAAAGTAAATTCGACAACATGGCAACCCCCAGAGAACGATTCGCAGAAGCCCTTACCTTTCTGAAAGGGTTACAGGACCAGGATATAGTAGGAATTCATACCGATGATATCCCTAATGTAAAACACCGTCAATTGCTTGTCAAAAATGGTTTTTTACGGGAAGTCACCAAAGGATGGTATATTGTTACAGCCCCTAATGAGAAAGATGGTGAGACCACAACGTGGTATAGTTCATATTGGGAATTTATAGCACGGTTTCTTAACCGAAAATATGGAGATGATTGGTCGCTTTCGGCAGACCAGTCCTTGTTGCTCCATGCCGGGAACCGGTCGGTGCCGCAGCAATTGCTTATACGGTCGCCCAAGGGCAATAACAAGCCCACCCCGTTACCCCATAACACTTCCCTGTTCAATTTGAAGACCGATATCCCTCCTTCGGAACAGACCGTCATAGAAGAAGGCATCCGCATGTATAATTTACAGGCTTCCCTCATTTATGCAGGGGGATCGGTGTATACAAGCAATGCCATTGATGCGCGTACCGCGCTGTCGTTGATACGGGATGCTTCGGAATTATTGCCTATACTATTGGAAAATGGGCATACCACATTGGCCGGCCGATTGGCCGGGGCTTTTCGTAACATTCAACGTGACAGAATAGCCGACCAGATTATGGAAACTTTCAAACAAGCCGATTATGACATTCGGGAGGAAGACCCCTTTGAAACCAGGTTGGAATTAAAATGGTCGGCAAGGGGACGTTCTCCCTATACCAACCGTATACGCTTGATATGGCTACAGATGCGTGGGGCTGTAATGGCCAATTTCCCCCAAGCCCCCGGTATACGGACCGACCACGAATCCTATTTGAAGGAGGTGGACGATATATACATAACGGATGCCTACCATTCGCTGTCCATTGAGCGCTATCGGGTGACCCCTGAGTTGATTCAAAAAGTGAGTTCTGGCGAATGGGACACCGAGGAAAATGAAGGGGATAGGAAACAGCGGGATGCTATGGCAGCCCGGGGGTATTATCAGGCTTTCCAATCTGTAAAGCAGAGCATCAAAGCCATATTGGAAGGTGCAAATGCAGGAACACAGGTCGATAAAGACCATGCCGCATGGTACAGGCAGTTGTTCGACCCAAGTGTGGTGGCAGGCTTGTTGAAGGCTTCCGACCTTTCCGGTTATCGCAATAACCAAGTGTACATCGGTAATTCCAAGCATGTTCCCCTAAATGTGGATGCCATGCGCGATGCCATGCCCATCCTATTTGAATTGCTGGAGGAAGAGCCCGAGGCTTCGGTACGTGCCGTGCTGGGCCATTTTGTCTTTGTTTTTATCCACCCGTATATGGATGGTAACGGGCGTATGGGCAGATTCCTGATGAACACCATGCTGGCCTCCGGTGGCTATCCGTGGACCGTAATTCCCGTAGAAAAGCGGGATGAATATATGCAGGCATTGGAAGAGGCCAGTGTAAGGCAGGATATCGGGCCGTTTGCAAAATTCCTTGGAGATTTGGTAGTCGAAAGAATGAAAGGTAAAAACGCAGCGGAACTGCCGAACAAAAAATAGCCACATGGTGTGGTGCATATGACCGAAATACAGAAGGAATTCCTTTAAGGATGACTATTTTGTAGTGATGTATAATGTAATATTTTTTGCCATTTCAATCCTTCTTTTAATCATATTTATCGGAATTCAGGTATTCCAAAGTATTAAATCCAAAGGATAATATGTTATCTATCTTTTAATATGTTTAACCAAAATTCCCCTCTCTGGAGGTTTTTTTTATTCTTTTTTACGTCTTCCAAGTCATCTTACTACCCTGGGAAGCCGTGCCACATTATTGAATTGTTTTGAGTTTTTTAGTGTGTAAATACTACGAAAGTGATTGATTATTTTTGCACTGTCGTATTTTAATCTTTTTGATTTCAAAAATCTGTTTGCAAGGGAAAAATACGCTTAAAAAAGGGCAAAACAAACAGAAAATTTGCGTATTGCCCCTATATTTTACGTGTATCGTACAACGAAGAATAGCTATTTCTTGTACTCCTTCAGCAATTTTTCCAGGTATTTTACTTTGTCTTTTTCAGCTTTAAGCAGTTCCTTGTAGAGTCTTTTGTTTTCTTCAACCACTTCCATAAGCTTGTCTAATGGATTAAAAGTGCAACCATAATTTACTGCCGAAGAATTATCAACGTGATACGTATTTCCAATAATATTTAAAGCTTTATCTTCTGAAAAATTTTCAATAGCTTCTTTGGTAACTCCCAATGCCTGGGCTACTTCTTTTAGTTTTTCGTCTTCCACGGTTTCACTTTGTTCTATACGAGATAAGGTCTGCTGGCTAATACCAAGTCGCTCCGCCAGGTCTAATTGTTTAATCCCTTTTAACTCACGGATACGGCCTATTTTTCTGCCAATATGATTTTTTTCTGCTGTATTCATACTTCCAAAGATAGCAAATCTTTCCCGAATTTTTATGCGTATCACACCCATTTTCGTGAGTAAAATACAACGGTCCGGAGGTATGATACCACCTATTTGGGTACGGTACGCAACAAAGTCTTCTTTCCTTTATACCTATTAACCGCAAAACGTAAGGATATGGACAGAATACAATTCAGGGACTCTAAACTTTCCTTTTTAAAGAAGAAGGAAATATTAAACCCATTTCTTGTACTGAAAAAAGCATTTAAGAAATACGCATCATGCGAGCCTGTACAGGATGAGTTTTGGGAATTGGTAACAGTAGCTTTTCGCAAAAATTATTGGATGAAATATAAATCGCCAAAAGTTATCTACCTAAAATACCTGAAAATGGTATGCCTTTATGAAGCGGCCTTTCTGATTGCAAAAATACGCCCGTCCTATGTTGTAAAGCATCATGCTATCATAGAAAACAGGCACTTCCAGGTTAAACCGGGAAGTTTATCATCCCCAAAAGCTGTTACTTCATTAGAGGGGGCCTATACAGAATTATTGCAGCTTATTGGTAAGATGCGAGCGGATTCCATCCGATTTGATTTGAGCAACCTTTTATATCACGGACTGGAACCGACAGTTTATAAATATACCGATCTCTTGAGCGAAGCTGTTTACGATGCTTACAGGAATTTTAGCAGCTTAGTCCTGTCCTTATTTACGATCTATCAATCTGAGCGAAATCTAAAACTCACCAAAGGGGATAAAAAAATATTAGGAAAGAGCCTGGGTGAAGCACTCGATTCGGATCATCCCCAGTTCGTATATTACTACCCCTTCGTTGGAGTATATGAGGATTACACAGCTTCCAATTTATATGATGCTTTAAACTATCTGGGCAGGATATCTTCCAGCACTTCCTATTGGAATAGAAACGGCAATCCGGGAAATGTGGTTTACTATTTCGATGAGTTGCTATTCCTATTGGAGTCCTTTTGGGTCTATTCCAGGGAAATCAAACCCAAAGCGAAAAAGGCTAAATGGAAAATTCCTGAACAAACTATTTTGAATATCAAGTATTTGCCAACGGATCAATTGAAATTTCCCGTCTGTTACCTGGATAAAGAAATCAAATGCAAACCGCTGCATATTTGGCGCGACGAACTTGAATCATGGAAATTGGATGTTTTGGGTGGCATTCCGTTCAATGCTTCCAAGTATGGTGAGCTAAGAAAGCTCCTGTTTTCTTTAGCGGAATTTGCCAGCCTATTGGAATATGACCCTAAAAATGCAGTTGGTGAATAAGTTATTCTTTATGCACATGCTTTTCGACAGATCAACATTAAATGCTAAAAACTACCTATATCATTAAAAAAATGAACCAATTAAAATCTGAATTATGGACAACGCTTATTTAAAAAACCCAGAAGATCAATGGGATACCCAATGGTTTTTATTGCAGGGCGGGATTTATGAATCCTTCTGCTACGATACTTTTGAATCGTTTAATGCTAAACTTTGGCAATTAGTGGTGGCATTAACTTCAAGAAAGAAAAGGAACGATGAGGAAAAACAGCAGTTGACAAGGACGTTAGAAAAAATCGTATTGATGGTAAAGGGATGCCATTACTTTCTGCACCATAAAAAACGCTTAAAATTCAAAGAAGACTGGATCGACATCAAATGGTGTAAAAATCCATATCGGTGCTTAAAAAAATACCGATCCAGGGAAGACAAAAAACTGAATCATCATTTGGCACATTTCCAGGAGCCGTTTTCGATGCTTTCCCGGGAAGAAGCCCAGAATTTCACGATAGCTTTTAAGAACTTTTTCGCTGAAATGGACCTGTGTTCATGGCTTGATCTGCTGGACGATTGGAGGTCCTATTTGCAGCATGGTGAAAGCCTATTTGAGCTTATGGACTATACCCCTTTGAAGACTTACGAAAAACTAAGGACGCTGTATGAGGCCTGTATAATCAGCTATCATTGGGCTGAGATTAATTATCCGCCGCCCAATCACCATTTAATTGTGGATTACCTGTCATCGGAATATGTGGACGGCTATGGCAGTGCCAGTCCTTTCGACATGGCCGGGAGTGTGTTTTACGAGAAAAATTACGAGGATATCCGGCAGGACATCCTGGATTTATATCCCTTATGCCCCTGTAAAAAGAAACAACTCAAGATAGAGGCAAATGATCTCCGGTCTACACTAAGGTGGTTACTGGAAACAGGGTGGTTGTTTTTGCAAACAGATTATTTCCCGAAAGACTGGTTGGACCCGGACAGCATTCACGCTTTGCATTGTCCGATTCCGGAAGCGGAATTGGAATACCACTGGATGCCTGAAAGTTTAAATTTCAAGGAACGAAAAAACCTTCGGAAGACCTTATCCAAACTGTATCACTTTATAGATGTACGGGAGGAAATACATGCTGTGGAAAGCAGGGTCATCCATCATTATTGTACAGATTCGCTGGAGGTGGAAATGGATGAGTACGATTTAAAAACCCGGAATCGGCTCCTGAAAATGCTGGATGTACTAACCTTAATTGTTCTGGATTTACGAGAGCAGCGAACCAAGCCTGACGGTATATATTATCCGCCGAATACTGAAGATGCGGCAACACGAAAGGTCGAGGACACAAGTCTAAACGAGGAAACATCATCATAAATAGTTTTATTATGGATAACATTAAAAACACTCCGGATGTCAAAGCAGTTATTGATGCCTTGACGACCAAATTCAACATCGAGCAGATTTACCTGAATACCTACGACCAGGGAACTTCACCTTTCGAACTGGTCATCCTGGTATCGAGTAAATACATCAAAACGTTGGATGATCTGGTTCCCAGGATTATGTATACCATCGGGAACTACCCGCAGTATAAGGTGATGTGTTACGTGGCCTTTCAGGCCAAGGATAAGATCAGGGAAGGAAACCTGTATTTGTTTGCGTCCTGCCAGCCGCAGAAGCTCATTTACAAAAAGGAAGACTCTGAATTTGAGCCGATCCCCAAACAAATAGACCATGTAAAATGCAAAGAATTGGCTATTGCCCTACGTGACCGGGAACAACAGAAGATTGATGAATTTAAAGAAGGGTATTACTTTTTTAAAGAGAAAGAGAACTATGGACTGGCTTCATTTATGCTGCACCAGGCGGTAGAACTTACCTATCGGTACCTGGAGCTTCAACTTATTGCCAAAGAGCGCATAACACATTCTATTCGCGGCCACCATCTGTATCTGAAGAGAATCAGTGCTGCGTATACAGGCATTTTTGATGAAGAAGACGACAATGATATCCTTTTGCTCCAGGTTTTGGATAACATCTATCGGTCGACGCGCTATGAAGATGATTTCCGGATTGATATCGACACGTTAAAACAGTTGGAATCAAAGATGGAAACATTACATACAAAAGCAGTGCAGGTTTTTGAGCATATTGTTGCTTCATTCGAGCAACAGCATGCAGTGGCACCGGTCCCAAACGATCAAAATGACGATTTACCCAACAAAACAAAAAGTATGAAACTGGACGATAACAAATATTTGAAGGAGGCCATCGAGCAGTTAAAGGAGCGTATAAAAACACCTGTTGCGATTTACGTGTTTGGACATCGTGCACGGTCATTTTTTATAGAAGGTATCAATGATACTGAAACCACCGGCATCCATGATGACCATTTCGATTTACTCGTGGTTAGTGAAACGTATGTAAGGGAAAAGGTAATGAGCTTACAAGGCGAACTAAATAAACGGTTAGGGATTTCTTTATTGCTATTGTCCTATACGAAAGACCATATACAAAAGCAACTCGACAAGAACAATCCCTATTTTCATCGTGTACTGCAAAAAAAGGGTTCTTTACTATATGCGGGATTGGAAATCAACGATTGGTGTTTCCATGAGAACAATGGGGTCCGTACAGAAGAAGAGTTAAAAAAGTGTATGGCGAATTGGTATAAACGGGAAACTAATGCAAGCGGATTTTTTAATGGCGCGACGGCTATTGAAGATTCAGAGGAATTTGCGGTTAAAGTGCTTTTATACAACCAGGCCATGGAGCAGGCATCCCTGGGGTTGCTTGAGTCTTTTTACGGCTACACCCCGTACCAGCAAAACCTGAACCATTTGTATAATCTATGTTGTAGCTTCTGGTATTTCCCTAATGACATCTTTCCCAGGTTTACTGAAGAGGACAAGAGGTTATTTAACGAATTTGCTCATGTGGTGAAGAGCGTTCTTTACAAAGGATTATCCTATATCGATTGGGATGAGGCTTTCCGGTATGAAGCAAGATGTGAACGGTTTCTTGAGGAATGCAGTACACTCGTCCGGGAAACTTTTTTGAAAAATAGCGAGCCTTTGCAGGATCCGGCGATCGTTTAACCTAAAATCCTATTCCTATGGAACTATCCGCACAACAAATCGTCAATAAGCTGATCCCCCTTATGGAAATCAGGATGATCTACCGCTCCGGGATTCAGCAGGAATTTTATCTTCAACCGGTGTTCATTATCCTGTTGGACAAGGATGGTACGGCACTGTCCCCGGAACTCCGGACTACGGTCGATAAAATATTCCGGGAGGAAAACGAATATTGCCTATACCGGGTATTCGCTTACGAATACACAGCACAGCAATTAAAAGAGGAAAACCTGTTTTTTGTGTACGGCCTGAGAAAAGAAAATCTGGTCTACCGTAAACCCGGAATACCGGGTGATCCTTTCCCCGGAATACCGGTAAATGAAGCCCTTTTCAGCCGGGTCAAAGACCGGTTAAAGCAGGAGTTCACCAAAACCGATCATTTTTGGGAAGGTGCTACCTTTTGTCTTGAAGACGAAGATCTTCGGCAAGCTGCCCTGATGTTCCACCAGCACATGGAATACGTATTCCGTATCATCGAACTTTTTGTCATGGGTAAAGAGATGGAAAGCCACAGTATCCGGGAACACCAAACCTACGTTGATGATTGTGTACCGGAACTCGGAGGTGTCTTTTTTGCGGAGATTGAAAATGAGCAAAAGGTATTGGACCTGTTGGATGAGGTTTATATTGCAGTAACGCACAGCAATAACTACCACATCAACCAGGAGCAGATCGATGTCATTAAGAGCAAAGCCGAATGGACTGCTAATGCTGCGCGGAAGGTTATCAACCGCCAATACCATGCTTTGGAGTTGAAGCGCCTGGCGCCATCCGCTATGGTACATAAAGAATCTGACACGCAAAACGATCCCAATAATGCAGCAAAGGAAACTGAAAAAGACCCGCTGTTAGAACAGGTTATTGAACTGTTGAAATCAAAAACAGACCTGCACTCGCTATATCTTATCGGCAAACAAAACAAAATTTCATCCCGAGAAACCTATGTAACTCCCACAGGTAAGGGGCATGAACAATCCGTAGCTTATACCTTGCTTATGGTCACCCATAGTCCTTTGCCCATACCGCTGTTTGAACTCACCGATGATATTTACAATCGACTGCCATGCCGGGTATATATTATTGACTATACGCTTGATGAGGTATGCTATAAAGTAGACCGGGGCAGCAATTTCCTGGACCGTTTTTTAACGGAAGCCCTATTGCTGTTTGCTGAAGACAAGCGTCTGACTTCTTTAAACCGTACGCCTGATTATCACGGAAAAAACTGGAAACGAATGCGCAAAGTTTGGAAAGCCCGGTCTAAGCGGGCAACCTACCTGCTCTCCATGCTGGTGGATGCGTACCAGGAAATGGACGAAGACCCCACGGTAAAAATGGGGATCATGCACTATGCGTTGGAACAGGTTTGTTTAGGATTGCTATACGTGTTCTGGGAGTTTAAGCCCGCTCATAATACCCTGTCTTTCCTGTTCCACTTATGCAACCATTTTACCAGTCTTCCCGATGACATCTTTTCCGGGGCTTCGCATACCAGGCATCATATGTATCATCTCCTGTCCAATGCTCCCCACCAGATGCGGTTTAAATCCAAATCCGGCATTACCAAAAAAGAAGCTGAAAAAGCCTTTGTCCTCTGTAATGATTTTATGGTACAGGCCCGGAAGGTGGCCGAAGCAGAACTCCAACGCCTAAAGCGGCTGCATTGTGTGGAAGCTGTTGTTTGAAAAAAGGCTTCTCCGTTGAAAACTAAGAAAAATAGATCACAAAACCGATGAACCTAAAAACAGTCGTTATGAACACCTATTAGAAAAAACTGATTGAAAGCCGGAAACATTATGCTAAAGATTATCGCCCCATATTGCAACCGCCCTCCATTTTTAAAGATAAATTCCAAGTCAGCTATTTCTATGTCGAGGGTCATGCCGATCTGTTACTGACGGTCCGTGCTTTGATGTACTTATGCCAAAAAATCCGGGAACCGGGATTTTTCAAGAGCACTCCCTACGATGATGAAAAGAGATATATCCGGCAGGCCCTTGATATTGTCAACCGTTTAATGCCTGTGGGAGAAGAATCCCTGATGGATCATCTTAACCGCTATTACAGGGATGAAAAACTAAGAGAAGGACTGGAATAACTATTTTAAACCTTAGGATTATGAAAGCAAAAAAGGACAAATCGCTGAAAAAACTGAAAACATTAGCAAAGAGTACACTTGTAACATTACGCCCTCATCCGATTTATGAAGATAGGTTTAGAGCTCCACTTTTAAGCTTTAAAGGGTATACAGACTTGTTTTCTACGATAGCATCTTTGATCAATGTAAGTATATTGGTTACACAGGAAGATTGTTATACCCCTCCTTTTGTAAAATTCCCTTTTGAGGATATTCGCCGGACATTGGAACTCGCAAGCAAGCTTATGCCTTTTGAAGAAGGAGAATTTTTGGATGAAGTATATCGGTTGTTGGCCGAAAAGGAAAAGTGAGAAAGACAGCCCTGAACCTGGGTTTTGCATAGCTTATTTTAATAATGCAAACCGTTTGTTTAAGCGAAATAGCCCCATACATCTTACCGAACTAATACTATTTTGCGCTGGTGATTTTTCTTGAAACGATGAGTATTTTTTAGGTACAGCGTTATTACTTTAACCATTCAGACCTAATTGGTTTTTTATATGATCCAGTTCTTCAGACCTGATTTCCAATTTAAAATACGGTTTTCCAAAACCACTGCGAATGGGTTTTAATTTTCCCAAAATTTTTTCAAAGCGTTGTTTATTATCCGAAAGTTCTCCTTCCAAACGAGCACATTTGTTTCTATAATAGGTCATTTTTTCCTCGATTTCTTCCATTTCAAAATTGCTGTCCTTGAAGGATTTTTCAGCATATTTCCTTTCCCGACACCTGTTTTTCTCTTCTTTGGAATTGGTGGTAGGAAGATTTTCAAAAAGGGCCTGTAACATGGCTACGGTGGGTTTGGTCTGGTGTTTTTCCATATCCTTTATAATGGAAATCACTCCGTGAATACATTGTTTGATAAGGCTTTCCAGGGTTTGCATATTTGGCCCTATAGATTCTTCCGGAGAAATGCCATTATGTTCAAAAAATTCGATCATTAAAAGGAGGGTCATGGATTGAGACTTGGAAATGGCCTTGCAAAACTTACGGAATTTCTTGACCACCGAAGCCTTTATGCTCAGACTTTCAAAACGTTCTTTTTCATATCCTTTATCCATTTTTCCGTGATTTTTTTCCTGATTTTACCGGGCTGGCAGCGTTTTTCCGTGAAAAATTCCAGTAATACCAACCATATCGTTGCTTTCTTGTTTTATAAACAACTGTATCACAGTTGTTTATGAATTGATAGATATTGTAATGTCGCGTGAGCGCATTACCCTCTTGCTCTTCCTTCTCCCGCGCAGACGGGACTTTATCTTTTCATTACTGTTCTAAAAATTAATGGGACCCGAAAGGCGAAAAAAACCGGGGCAAAATTTTAAGATTTCGGAAAGCAGGGTTTTTAACGAACGGCCGGGAAAAGAAAAAAATGTTGAGAATTATATAATGGTGTGAATGTGGCCGATGAAAAGAAAAATCCTTGTGCCGAAGTCCAAAGGTTTAAACAGGTCAACAAACAACTTCACTTAATATCCCTTGATCTGTAAAGCTGAAATACCTGCCGTTAGGGGCCAGGATAATATAATCCAATAATTTAATATAAAAACAACTGGCACACTGCGCTTAAATTTTAAGGGGTGTTTGTTTGTCTTCCTGCGTGCACAGCACAATGAAAGAAGTGGGTTCTGTCCAGGCTTTCCGGTAGAAATCGGGAATGTCTGCAACGTCGTTTTTACCGAAGGGCTAAAAACAATGCGGTAGAAGCCCTATTTGTTCCGGAAACTTGTCTTGGCCTGGACAGGTTCCATATGGCATTAGGTCTGCTTTCTGACTCCTTGACGAGTAAGCGTACGGGAAGTTAAACGAGGACAGTCAAGATGTCCTGATTAGCAGGCCTTATGCCATGCCTGTTTTCCGTGGTCCCGGAAAACGATAAAAGGCTTCATTTATTATAAACCCTTAAAATTTATGAGTTAATTTTTGTCACCCATTTTTGAAAAATTCTAATATATAAAATAGGGAATAAAACTTGTTCCTTTTTGAGGGATAAATAGGAGTACACCTATTTATTTACGTTTTTTTAACCTTTAATTTTGAAATTCAACCTTTTGAGTAAGGAAAAAGTGAAATATGAGATAAAAAAATCATTTTACAACCAATCGGAAAAGTTTAGATGAGTTCATTATAAAAAACATAACTCCCCAAATGTTTCATATACTTGTTTGATCGGATACATTAAAAATAAAAAGTTGCAACAAATAGGTGAAACCGAAAAACCTTAAATAGAGTAGGAGTAATATTAAAAAAGCAAAAATTATGGAGTTGTCAAAATTTAAAAATTTAAAGTTAAAGGCCAATGAACTGTGTTCGGTTAAGGGAGGTACATCAACTACTTTAATGATTGAAGTTGGGGTTAGAGCAGAAAATGAATACGAAGATACTAATGGTGATGGTAAGTTTGATAAAGACGATAAATTTATCAAAACTATTAATTACTAAAATAATTCACTGAATTAAATAGCTGTATTAAGCACTTAATACAGCTATTTTTTGCCTTAAATTCTATTTAAATAGATATGAAATATCTTAAAGTAATTTTTATATTAATCTTTACCATCTCTATACTTTTTTTATTTCATAGTTGTATAGGATATAGAGAAAATGCTATTAGAGATATCCAAAAAATTAAACAAGATAGTTTAGCTTTCGAGCTATGCAAAATATATGGTTCAGACCAAGGGATTAGGGATATGAAGCTCATTAGTAGGAAGGAAACGGGAGCTTTAAAATTTTCCCCACACCTGGATTCTATAAATTTCTTTAAGATTGTAGATTTTGTAAAAAAAAATGGGATTCCTAATAAAAAGCTATTGGGAGAAGATAATTTTTCTTATGAATGTGTAGAAGGGGCCTTTTTTGCTGTTCTTCTGCACACCCCTCATATGCTAGTCAATAATAAAGAATATTTAGATGTGTTTTTGGAAGAAGTAAATAAAGGAAATCTGAAAATGGAAACCTTAATTACTATTTTAGATAAATACTATGTAATTAGAAAAGACGAATTTGGTAACAGAAAATTATTATATGGTTCCCAATTTGGAAAACCTTGTTTAAAGTACCGTAAACAATCAGATTCTGTAAGAGCAGTAATTGGCTTACCTCCTCTAAAATTAAAGAAATTTAAAAAATGTGATTGAATATTGCTAAAAAATTATCATAATCTGGAAACTAATAATTAAAAATAATAAAAATATCATTAATACGCGAAACAACTTTTACCACAGGTTTCTTAAATTGAGAACACAATATGATATTGGTTTTAACTACAGAGTGGGGAGATTATTCTCACCCAGCTTTTATTGATTGGTTAAAATATTACAAGGCAAATTATTTTATTTTATCCGGTGAAGGAATACATAATGGCCGTTATGACATTTCTCTGAAAGAGAATCAACTTATAATTGACGGGATTAATTTTAATAAAGAGATTTCGGTTGTACTAAACAGACGTTTTTTAACGATTAATGAAATTCCTGATCTATACGAAAGAGATAAAAAACTGAATACCGGTTTGAAGAAAAGAATTTCAGATGAACTATACGAATTTCGTAATTTTTTGCCATTTATTAATAATGCTTATTGGATTCCTGATAGAAACAGTACCCATGTTAATAAACTAAATGTCTTAAAAAAAGCCATGGATTTAGGCATTAATGTGCCGGCATATTTAGTTACAAATAATAAAAGTGATTTAATAACTTTTAAAAAAGAATATGCTCAAATCATAACAAAAGCTATTGGCAACTTCCAACCTGTATTTTCAGAACAACATCATACTGTAAATCCAATTTATACAAAAGTAGTAAGTGATGAGCTAATTAAAAAGTTGTCACAAAACTTTGCCTTGAGTTTTTTTCAAGAACTGATTACTAAAAAATCAGAATATCGGGTGCTCTATTTCATGGGCAATTTCTTTACAGTTGAACTTTTATCTCAGGAAAATCAACATACTTCAATCGATTCAAGAGTTCAAAATGATAAAAATGAGAACTTACGTCTGGTTAAAAGTGACTTACCCTTATTTATAAAAAGTAGATTGAAAGGATTAATGGATGCCCTAAACCTTAATATAGGATGCATTGATCTTTTAAAAGATATGACCAATGAGTATTTTTTTTTAGAAGTAAATCCAGTAGGGCAAATTGGGGGATACTCCAAAAGAGCAAATCTTAATTTTGAAAAGTTTATTGTAGAAAAAATAATTGATATTGATAATCAATGGACAAAAAAACATTAGAGGAACTGGTTAATGATTTAACTGTTAACGGACAATTGCCATTACCTTACTATGGGGCTAAAATTGTAGAACAAAAAGCTAATAGAGTTAATTCTTATAATCATTTGAATAAAGAAATAGTCCTTTCGGCTTTTAATAATAAATATAAACAAGTTAAAGTAGCTAGTGGTTACTTAGGTAAATTAAACACAAAAATATATGATTTACACTAATTTGTACGATTGTTGTTCAATACAAGTTGGAAAAAACGCGGGAGCGATTTTTGATTTTGAAAAAGGTGTTTATGTTAGTTTGCCATTAGAGTTTTGTGAAATCTTCATTGACGAAATTAATATAATTTTTGAAGATAAATTAAAATCATTTGATGAACCATCGAGGAAAATATTAATTAATATTTTAGATTTTTTAATTGAGAATGGTTTTATATATCAATCAAATGATTTGATATATAAGCGATATATTTCTGAAGAGTATTATTCCCCATTTGATGTTGAAAGTTTTATTGTTGACTTTGATGATATCAGGAAAGCAATAACTTATTTAAAAGAAATTAGAGACGTTCCAGATGTTGAGTCCGTACAAATTAGGGTATTTGATATTCCCCTTTATTCTAAATTAAAAACACTTATAGTTTATTTAAACAAATTTTCATCCCAGTCAATTGAACTTATTATAAGGCATAGTCCAGAAATTACGGTAGAAGATTATATTTATCTCATAAATGATAATCCACATGTTTCTAAACTAGTTATATTAAACCACTCTGCTATGCAAGTATTATGTGATGATAAGTTGGTTTTGCTTACCGATACAGCCATTAATAAAAAAAGCTGTGGTAAAATATCGGAAGAACTTTTTCAGGTTAATAATAGAACAGAAATTACTTCTAAAACTCGGAATTCGTGCCTTAACTGTAAAATATCTGTTGATGTGGACGGCAATATCAAAAACTGTCCCTCTATGCCGGAAAGCTATGGTAATATAAAAGATACTACTCTTCAAGAGGTTCTTAACAAACCCGGGTTTAAAAAATATTGGAACATAACCAAGGATCAGATAGAAGTCTGTAAAGATTGTGAGTTCCGTTATGTTTGTACTGACTGTCGTGCTTATACCGAGCGCACTCATTTTAATAAAGATAATATGGATTTTTCCAAACCGTTGAAATGTGGCTACGATCCTAATACCGGAGAGTGGGCAAAGTGGAGCACCAACCCATTAAAGAAAAAAGCAATAGAATATTATGGTATGCAAGATTTGGTAGAAAAGTTTAAACGAGTTCGTTGTTAAGTCTCGAAAAGTTTCAACTGATACGAATTTAGATTTACCTAGGATTCACAGGGACAAAGAGATTTTTTAGCTGATGAAACTAGTTGTGAATTGCTTTCAGAATTGTACTTTTACCTAGGATTCACAGGATAGACATGAAGAAGATACTTTTTATTATAGTTGTGAATTGCTTTCAGAATTGTACTTTTACCTAGGATTCACAGGTATTAAGTGTAAAAAAACACCCCGAAAGGTGTTGTGAATTGCTTTCAGAATTGTACTTTTACCTAGGATTCACAGGAGCCTTAGTAGCCGAATAGCTTATAACCCCGTTGTGAATTGCTTTCAGAATTGTACTTTTACCTAGGATTCACAGGTCGGTCCCGTCATACTCTACCACCAATCCGTTGTGAATTGCTTTCAGAATTGTACTTTTACCTAGGATTCACAGGAAATTAATATTTTGTTGAGAATTATTTACGGTTGTGAATTGCTTTCAGAATTGTACTTTTACCTAGGATTCACAGGGGCGCAGGGGCGTGTCCCGGTCGATACTGGTTGTGAATTGCTTTCAGAATTGTACTTTTACCTAGGATTCACAGGTCCTATGACCCGGATAATTTCACCGACACGGTTGTGAATTGCTTTCAGAATTGTACTTTTACCTAGGATTCACAGGGACTTAAAAAACTGGAATGAGGGGTATCGGTTGTGAATTGCTTTCAGAATTGTACTTTTACCTAGGATTCACAGGTCTTGAAGGTTCATGTAATTAATTCCAGTGGTTGTGAATTGCTTTCAGAATTGTACTTTTACCTAGGATTCACAGGCGATCCTTTCTTCCGCACGAACGGTCACCAGTTGTGAATTGCTTTCAGAATTGTACTTTTACCTAGGATTCACAGGCCCTCCGGTTAACTTTGAAGGAGAAGCGGGTTGTGAATTGCTTTCAGAATTGTACTTTTACCTAGGATTCACAGGAAGTTGTATTGTCAGAATAGCTTCCGTATGGTTGTGAATTGCTTTCAGAATTGTACTTTTACCTAGGATTCACAGGGAATTGAAAGCAAATTGGTTTGTCGTTTAAGTTGTGAATTGCTTTCAGAATTGTACTTTTACCTAGGATTCACAGGAACAAATTATCAGCGATTAACGAAGAATTTGTTGTGAATTGCTTTCAGAATTGTACTTTTACCTAGGATTCACAGGTTTCTAAGTCACATTGTATCATTTCCCAGGGTTGTGAATTGCTTTCAGAATTGTACTTTTACCTAGGATTCACAGGATCTTCTCCGATTAATTGTCTTTCTTGTTCGTTGTGAATTGCTTTCAGAATTGTACTTTTACCTAGGATTCACAGGCGATCAATTCGGATTTACCTATACGGGTAAGTTGTGAATTGCTTTCAGAATTGTACTTTTACCTAGGATTCACAGGTTTGGCTGTAGTTTTTGACGCTCTTCTCTGTTGTGAATTGCTTTCAGAATTGTACTTTTACCTAGGATTCACAGGTGACAGGAAAATGTAAAGAAGATTTTGAGAGTTGTGAATTGCTTTCAGAATTGTACTTTTACCTAGGATTCACAGGCGTCGGCGCAAATACCTAGTTCGCTTGCGGTTGTGAATTGCTTTCAGAATTGTACTTTTACCTAGGATTCACAGGTGATGGATTGTATTAACCTGCACCAGTCTTGTTGTGAATTGCTTTCAGAATTGTACTTTTACCTAGGATTCACAGGCTTGGGGTATCTTCGAATTTTTGTCCTTTAGTTGTGAATTGCTTTCAGAATTGTACTTTTACCTAGGATTCACAGGTTAGGCTTGGATATAATTGATTCTATTGCTGTTGTGAATTGCTTTCAGAATTGTACTTTTACCTAGGATTCACAGGGAAGTCCAATTATGCAATGCGCCTACAATCGTTGTGAATTGCTTTCAGAATTGTACTTTTACCTAGGATTCACAGGTCGCCATCCCGCAAAGGTAACTTAAACGTAGTTGTGAATTGCTTTCAGAATTGTACTTTTACCTAGGATTCACAGGTTCATGCCGCAAATAGACGATATCGCTGGTGTTGTGAATTGCTTTCAGAATTGTACTTTTACCTAGGATTCACAGGGCGATAACAATTACCGGATCGAACAATGCTGTTGTGAATTGCTTTCAGAATTGTACTTTTACCTAGGATTCACAGGTCGCTTTGTATTTGTCGTGGTCAAGAAGCGTTGTGAATTGCTTTCAGAATTGTACTTTTACCTAGGATTCACAGGATAGATGAAAGAGCAGAAGAAGCCGGAGAGTTGTGAATTGCTTTCAGAATTGTACTTTTACCTAGGATTCACAGGATACCCGTTGTAAAAAACTGGTATCCTGTTTTTTATGCTCTAAACCAGGATTAAAAAATAAGAAGGATTTTTAGAATAATTCCAGTTGCTGGCTTGGTTTTTCCGGTTCCATTTCTTTTTGTCCGTGAAAGAGTTCTATCATTCCGAATTGCTTGTCCGTAATTTGCATAATACAGACTTTACCCTGCTTCGGAAGGGCATTCTTTACTCGTTTGGTATGTACTTCGGCGTTTTCCCTGCTGGGGCAAAAACGCATATAAATGGAAAACTGAAACATGGAAAAACCGTCATCCAGCAGGTTTTTACGGAACCGCGTAGCCACTTGCCTGTCCCTCTTGGTTTCGGTCGGAAGATCAAAAAGTACAAGTACCCACATACAACGATATTGGTTTAATCGTGAAAATCTGTCCTTCTCCATGAGTTGATCTCACTTTTGTTTCTTATAAGCCGGGGTTTCGGTACATTCCGGTCGGAGACCGGAACACTCAACCGCCTCCGTGTTTTATAACTGAGGTTGCTGTGTGGCCAAGCAAAGCAAAGGGCGTTCCAAAGCAACTGACGTTTCAGTACAATTGTCTCTGGCAATCACTCAACCACTTCTCTATTTTCCGGACTGAGGTTGCTGAGTGCCCGAGCGAAGCAAAGGGTGTACCGAAGCAACCGTTTCGATAATTTCAGAACTCCGGATAAAGCACTCTCCTGCTTATACCTGCGAAACAGTCGTATAAGCTATTGGTCGTACGGCTCATGGCTACCATTAAAGGGCTTTTTTTGCCATCTATGCTTACGTCCATTGCCGGAATGGTCAATAGCATTATTTTTATATCCCGGTTAAGTTCCATGTACTCCCCTTCCTCCACTATTTCCCTAACGAGGCCGTCCACAAAAGGCCGGTAAGGTTCCATAATATCATCAGCCAGGCAGAAAGCATTGTACTTGTTGCGATGAAAAATACCGACGGAAGGCAACATACCACTGCTTACCAATGCTCTGGCCGTCACGGCACGTAAAATGGCATAACCGTAATTGAGCAGGTTATTGGGTGGTACTCCTTTCTGATTACGGCTGAACCCATCTATATCGGCAAAGAGGAGTTGAAAATAATACGCCGCGGCAATGGCTTCGTGGTTTTCGGCATCCCCGCTTTTTACTTCCCCGGCCCACCGACGCAGTTTTTTAACATTATGCCCGTAGCCGGATAAATGTGCCGCCTGGTTGCTGATCTTTGCCGTGACCGTCTGCTGCCACAGGTTCTTCTTCAGGGGCAAACTGGCGTTAAGTTGGTGACGCATACGTTCCGTTTGTTCACTATGGCCCACCAGCGGCTGCAAAAAAGAACACGGCAGATGTTGTTTATCACAGGTTATTACCGCGGTCTTGTTTTGTACCAGTTTCATCAATAAGCCATTGGTAATGGTTATCTGCGGGTCTTCCAGGACTATGTATCCCAGATCTTCAATGGGGATAGTTGCAGGGCTCTTTTCTTCCTCCGGAAAATTCACTACCAACTGTTCGTTCCTGGTGCTCAGATAGGCGGGATTGCCGAAAAAGAGAGTGCGCTTTATCATCGGTTGGCAATTAGTTGAACGATCAATTGAACATTACTGTTTTCTGCAATTGTTCCAGCTTTTTTTGGTTTACTGTATAGCCCTTTACAAGGTGTTCTTTTAAGTGTTGTGTTGCCCATTGGCGAAATTGAGTACCGCGTTTGGAGTTCACGCGATAACCTACGGATAGAATGGCATCTAAGTTATAATATTCGACCTGCCTGGTTTGTGTTTTTCCTTTGACCGCCCCGTGTTGAGTGGTCGTTGCATTTTTTGCAACAACCACTTCTTTCTGCAATTCACCAGAGTCAAAAATATTTTTAAAATGCCTTGAAATAATAGATTTATCCCTTTCAAAAAGAATAGCTATTTGATTAAGGGACAACCAAAAAGTTTCCACTTCAAATTGAACCTCTACTTGTGCTCCTTCTTCTGTTTTGTATATTGTCAATTCCCTTAACAACACGTTTTTTTGCAGAACAGGCATACGCTTGTGGATTTTAAGTCTTCCATAATTATGCTTTAATTTTATAACTATTTTTTAGCTTTTGAAATATTCCCCAATCTATCAATCTTTAGTTTCCAACAAATTTCTTTAATCCTTATCTTATCAAAATCCATTGTGGTCTCAAGCTTATTTTGACTCGATAATTCACCCAATTTGGTTTTTGCATCATACTGTTTAATCAATTGAGCAATATCATGTCTAATAAAATAACATTCATTACCAGATGCTTTCTCCATCTTATATACTCTGTTCGTTTGCTCTTTATTTAAATTCTCAAAATCTACTAAACTCGGATTTTCAATTTCTTCATCAGTGGGCACGTATACTAAATCATTGGGAGATAGCGTAAACATGAATTCTCCTTTTTCTGGTTTAGGTTGAATAGGTGTACGTTCCTCCTTTGGTAAATGAGCTACTTGTTTCTGATGTGCAATCACTTCATTTAAGGGAATCGTTTCAAAGTTTCGTTTTTGTTTTTCTTTATCCCAATAAACAGCGAAGAAAAGATTGGTTCCTTTTGCAGCTTCTACGTACTTTTTAGCATTGTTCCCCGTTTCTCCAACCTGAAATTTACTTCCAATTTCAAACTGTTTGACTTTTCTTATTGGTTGATGATTTTTGCCTTCGTTAAGTTGTACGATATTTTTGTTCAAATCTTCTATACCTTCTTCACTAAATGCTAAATCATACTGTGCCTTACGTTTTTCATCCAGATAATTCTTTAAATGATTGGGTAAAATCACTTCCCGAATTCTTTGGTCTGTAATTTTAGCCAATTGTTTTTCATTTTTAATTTCTGAAAGCGCAGTTCTGACAGAGGTTGCAATCTTTCCTTTCGGCGTGTCAATATTATATAATCCCGAAACGGTTTCTTTATGCAACGATTTCCGAATTGACCAACTATCTCCTTTGGTTTGTTTTCTCAATTTCTTTTTGGGTTTACCGTCTTTCCCTTTATTAAAATTCCCGTTTTCACCCGTATACGACCAAAATTTGTTAATGGTCTTGTTAATCACTCTTGTATTTTGTTTGAAACTGACAACGGTTTCTTCCAACGCTTTTCTGACTTCTACAGGAAACCCAACCCAAGGCATTTGAAACGTCTTGGTATAATCGCCTTTTTCGTTCTTTATAAGCAGTTTATCTCTTAAGCCATAATTCTTGTTCTCTGCATTCAAAGCACTTAAATAATGTGTGTGGTTTCTTGTAGTACAGGCAACAACCAATGCATCTAAAGCGTGATGTCGATGGTCAATCCTTTTCTTGTTGAATCCTTTGCTGATTTCGTCCGGAACTTGAATCCGGAACGCATTGATTTCTTTATCCCAAAATCCGAATTTATCAGACTTGGTTAGTACATTTAACCGCTTAAATCTCGGAGCAATAATTTCATTCCATTTATCATTTAATCCCCAGTCTTGTTTCAGCTTGGACGTTATCGTGCCGGTTACCGGAATTAATTTTTTAGAAGTTGCTTCCCGTTCATTTTGTTCTCGAACAATATTGCTCAATAAACCTTTTATCAGTTTACTAATATATCTGCTGTCATTCATCTGACGGTTGATAAATCCTTCGGGAATATCTTCACTTAGCAGGTTTTTAAGTTTTAGTTTGTTATTTTTGAAATATTTGGAAACGTGAGACTCGAATTCTTCTAATTTGAATAAGCGATGTCCATTAATAGATTCACCACCTTTTTCCTTTAAATATTCGTACGCTGTTTTGTTACCTTTATCGTCGTTCACGTCTCTCTCACAAATAATTTTATTGCTTAATGAGTTGTCAAAATAACGGGATTGTGGAATAATATGTTCAATATCATATTCCCGGGTAAACAATTTTGATAACTGAATCGGCTTACCTGTATAGGGTGAGATATATCCCTGCTCCAGCCAAAGTTTATAACGAATAATGTCGTTTTTGGACGGATTGTTGTTCCTCCTGATTTTTTGAACTTCATCTTCACTTACTTTATCATATTTCACATCAGGATTCTGATATATGCCTTCTTCATATAATTTTAGCAAATCCTGTTGACTGGGTGAATAGGGCCTCACCTCTCCCTGTACTTCGGGATCGTTCATCAACTCTTGCAAAATTTCCTTGATGCGATAATTGGTATTTTCATTTTCCGAAATTCTTTGCGAAATCTGCTTCCGTTTATCTGCCGGATTTTTCATTTCGCGGCCTAATTCTACGTGAATCTCCTCGAAGAACTTATGGTAACTTCTTACTTTTTTCTTTTTTCGCTCATCATATACCATTTCATAGGGGACATTGTCCTTTTCTGCATAATACTCCCATATATCTTTGACAACCCGTAAAGTTTCTGTGACAATCTGTTCAACTATCGGATTACGTAATGAGTGTTGCTTAAATTCATACAAATAATTTTGTATATCGTACGACATTTCCCATTGCTGGATTTCTCCGATTTCCGAATGCCGGTCATAAACGACATAACTTGCTAGCCATAAAGGAAGTCCTCTGAAGTCTGATCTTTCACTTAAACTTATCGTTTTCTCACGAACACGGTTTTTGATTTTTTCATCATATTCCCCGTCAATTAGCTTTTGAATTCTATTACTTGTGTTGTCATCAATAAATACTTCATCCCAATATTTCCCCACTCGCATCAGCGGAAGTAGTTTTTCAATAGCCTTTTTGGAATAGCTTCCATAATCACTGTCAAACGGAGGAAATTTTATAAAATGTTCTACAAACGAATCTTCATTAATACTATGCTTTTGTGCAAATTTTTGAAGTGCGCTTTTGTATTCATTCAAATCTTTTACAGAATAAATAATATGCCATAATTGTTCTTCTCTGCTAATTAAAGGGCTATTTTCTTTCTTGCCAACCCGCGTTTTTTCTGAAAGAAAGTAGTTTGTATTCTCAATTCCTTCAACCTTATTCAATCGGCTGGTAAACTGAACCCTTGTTTCACAACAAGGGTATTTTTTTGATTCTTTCTTTTCTTCATCATAAACATAGTTCCAACGATAATTATCTTTATTCGCTTTATTCAAAGATTTCTTTTTGATAAAATAATCAATGATATGTTTTTGTTCTACTGTTTGTTTTGTAGTTAAAAAATCAAACAAATCTGTCCAGTCATCCTCTGTTTGTAGCAAATCCGCAGTGAGATCTTTTTCCTTTCCATCAATAATCGTTTCCTTGTTATAAATTCTTAAGTTTTGCAGCCATTGCCATAAACGAAATTCCTGAAAAAGTGGATGCGATTTTGAAATAGCTTTAACAGGTTCTTTTACAATTTCTTCTTTTCTGGTTTTCTCGTTCTTCTTTTTATACTCTCTGAACTCAAATTGACAACCGGCAATATTGGATTTTTGACTCCTTAACGGGCGTTGGTAAAAAAGAATGTCTTCTGTAAACAAATGTTCAAACCCCTTATCCTGAATACTTGTGCGATGTGCTTCATTTCTCGGGTAAAGCTCTTCTATGCACTTTTCGTAAAGTTCCTTAGTAAATAATTCCGGCTGTAATTCTATTTGTCTAAATATGATTTTACGAAATTCCTCTTTATAGAATTTTCTTTCTATAGTTTTTACCAGCTTTCCCCTTATTTTTTGTGTCGGGGTGTGGAGCAAGGTATCGTAAATATATTCTCCAATGGTTTTATCCGATTGATCAATATCCTGTTCGGTCTTTGCCTTGATGGCTATCCAATCTTTCTCCGAATCTACTGCTTTGTATGTTCTTTTGACTTCTCCACTGGTAAGTGTCTTCGTGGTCACTATAAACTCTTTTGTTCTTCCCTCCCAACCCTCTACTTTGGTTATTTGTCTGTCATATTCCCATCCATTTTCAAAAATTACATTATACAATGTATTTCCTTTAACTTTTTCCCCCGTGTCTAATACTTCTTTTACTTTAAGCTGTATAAATTGTTTATCCTTATCCTCGTCAATTTCCTCCCCTCGTAACTGATAATATCCACGTTTTTGATTAAAATTGAGAATAATCCACGCCAGTTCTTCCTTATCTATTCTTTGAGATAAAGCTTTTTTACGTAAATAGTAAATGGTCCAGTCATACGGTATTTTTGTCTCCTGACCATTTGGTTTTACATAAAACAGCTGTGGCTGTTTTTGTTTAAAATCGCTTACCATTTCATTAAACGACCTCATAAAAAGAAACTTGTACTTCCCTGACTCATCTTGGCGATAGTTTATTTTTTCTTCTGTACCTGGTTTAAACTGACCTAAATTCCTTATAAAATCTATAGAATCAGCATAATGTTTTGGTAAAAACCCCAGAATATTCAAAACTCTATGTAAGCGTTCACGCCGCAAATTATCGCGTTGGTATAATCTTCTTACTCCTCTGTAACCTGTTCTTTCCTCAGTTTGCGAATGTGATAGTCCGGAATCAAACTTTCCTAATACATCCTGGCTCATAGGTATAATACGGCTTCCCAGACGAAGAATGCTCCCTTCCTTATTATCAAAATCCTGTTCAATGAGCGCCCACCCTATCGAGTTTGTCCCCAAATCCAATCCTAAAATTCTTTTCATAATCTAAACGGTAAAATCAGTTAGTTAATAATCTCTAAACATTGCAAAATCCGGAAAAATTCTGGGGGCTTTTATTGGGTTTTTAAAAATAATTAAAAAAAATTGATCTGTTTTACGGGATCCCGCAGTATTTTATTTATTTTTTTTATACTTTTACCATACAATTTCTGAAAAGCAATTCACAATAAGGATTATTCCGTTGTGAAAACATTCAAGGCGGGGCAACTCGCCTTTTTTTGTTTCATTGTTTTCTCGAATGTTTCACGAACACCGTTAAAAAACAATAAAAAAACTTGTGAGCTAAAACATTTAGTGCCTCGACTATCTTCGGGGCTTTTTTTGTTATAAATTTTAGCCACAAATACACAGATACATTAATAGTTATTTTAAAATTATTCGTGTATCTGTGGCAAACAGATTTTTCAGTCTTCCGGAAATCTATGGGTTTTTAATCCGTAATGGTTTATTCCCGCTTATCTTCTTCTTCCGGTATCTTTTGTTTTGCACTGTTTTAAAAATAAATGTATATTGTACATCTAAATAAACAAACCATGAATTACCCTACCAAAAAGCCACTTTTAAAAAGCTTTATATTTTTTCTTTTTGTTTGTATATTTTCCTGTTCAGAACAAAAAGACACTTTGGAAGTATTTACCGGCCCCGATCAAAATATCCGGGTGGAATTCGGATTATCCAAGGCAGATTCTCCGTTTTACAGGGTTATTTATGGCGATTCCATCGTCCTGGATACTTCCCGTCTCGGCGTAATCCGGGAAGACGGGGATTTTTATAACGGGCTTTCCCTGCGTTCCGTAACGGACGAAGGGCAGGTTGAAGATCATTATCAATTGGTATACGGTAAGGAAAAAGATATATCCTACAAAGCGCATCGCTATGTTGCGCACCTGGAGAACAAAGACGGGAAACCTATGGATATCGAATTCCAGTTGTCCGATGACGGGGTGGCTTTCCGGTATTATTTCCCGGTTAACGGGGAAGATACCAAAACAGTGAAAAAGATAACCGAAGAAAAAACAACCTATCGCTTTCCCCCGGAAAGCCGGGCCTGGTTGCAACCTATGGCCAAAGCAAAAACCGGGTGGGAACGCTCCAATCCGTCTTATGAAGAAAATTACCTGGCGGAAGTCAGCCCGGACACCCCTTCCCCTATCGGTGAAGGCTGGGTGTACCCCGCGCTTTTCCGGAACGGGAATACCTGGGCGCTGGTATCGGAAACCGCGCCGGAACGCAGTTTCTGCGCTACCCGCTTACGGTACCACGAGGAAGAAAAGGCTTACCAGGTAAGCTTTCCGCAGGAGGAAGAAGTTTTTCCCGGCGGGGGACTGTTGCCGGAGTCAAGCCTACCGTGGTATACTCCCTGGCGCATTATCGCCATCGGGGACCTGGAGACCATCGCTCAGTCTACGCTCGGCACTGACCTGGCGAAACCTGCACCGGAAGATACGGATACCTCTTTTATAAAACCCGGGGCGGCCTCCTGGAGCTGGGCCCTGCTGAAAGACGAATCCATTACTTATGATATCCAAAAGGAATTCATCGATTATGCTTCGGAAATGCAATGGCCCTATTGCCTGGTGGATGTCAACTGGGACACGACCATCGGCTATGACAGTATAGCGGAGCTGTCCGGTTATGCACAGGAAAAGGGTGTAAAACTTATCCTGTGGTACAATTCGGCGGGAAGCTGGAACACCACGCCCTACCATCCCCGGAACCAGCTACTGACCGCAGAAAGCCGGCAGGAGGAATTCCGGAAGCTCCGCGATATGGGGATTGCCGGAATTAAAGTGGATTTTTTCGGCGGTGACGGGCGATCCATGATCGCCTATTACCACGATATTTTCAAGGATGCCGCCGAATACCGGCTGATGGTCAATTGTCACGGCACTACCCTCCCCAGGGGCTGGCAACGGACCTATCCGCACCTGGTTACTATGGAGTCGGTAAAAGGTTTTGAGTTCATTACCTTCGACCAGAAAAATGCCGACCTGGCCCCGGAACATTGTACCATACTGCCTTTTACCCGGAATGTCTTCGACCCGATGGACTTTACTCCCATGTCCCTGACAGAGATCCCGGGTATAGACCGGAAAACCACCAAGGGCTTCGAACTGGCGCTTCCCGTACTTTTCCTTTCCGGTGTGCAGCATATGGCAGAGACCGCGGAAGGCATGTCGCAGGTACCGGATTATGTAAAAGGATATCTCAAAGCCCTGCCGACAGATTGGGAAACCTCCCGGTTTATTGACGGGTATCCGGGGAAATACGCGGTATTCGCCAGGAAAAAAGGAGAAGACTGGTATGTATGCGGTATCAACGGGGAAGATTCGGAAAAAGAACTTGATCTCGACCTCTCTTTTATACATGCCGATGTCGGGTATATGATAACGGATGACAAAGAGGCGCAAGGTTTTACCAAAAGCGATCTTTTCCCCTCGGAAAAAGTTTCGGTCATCATGCAGCCCTACGGCGGATTTGTGATGAAATTTTAAGATGTGTTGTAATTACGGGATGAAGCTTTTTTAAATACTTCAGTACTCATACAGCAGGGAGCCGTCCCAGTCGGATAAGAGCAATCCTATCCGGGAACTTCCTGCTGTCTGAAAAGCGGAAAGTTTAAAATAAAAGGTTTCTGCAACAAAGGCTTCGCACGGATCATTGTCTTCCAGCAGCAGGCGGATCTTCCGTCGCGGAGGATCGGAATCCAGGACTTCTTCCATCCCCGCCAAACGGAGTTTTACTTCTCCGCACCCGCCACCGTAACGGATGCGTACTTCAAGGGAATCTCCCGTTATCCGGGCTTCTTCAAGATGAAAATCATCGCTCTCCGCTTCATGGTAAATATTACTGTCAATAAATATACTGGCATGATCTCCCATATCTTTTCCTTCATCATCATTGCTACAGGCAAATAGCAATAAAAACATCCCGATGAGCCCTATAAAATTTTTTATTCTTCCGGTAGTCATAATTTGGATTGATTGATCTGTATATAAGACGAAAAAAGAACAAAATGGTTGCGTTGTATGGTTATTGTTTTCCGTAAAAAACAATAACCGGTTTTTATAACTTGTCCTTATCCACTTCCGGCCAGCCGTCTTCCCAGCGCACTTCCATAATCCGGAGTTTGGGACTGCCTTCGTCCGTACTGTCATAGGCATGAAAGACAAGGTAGTCCTTATCCTCAAAAGTATATATGCTGTTATGCCCGGCCCCCGCCCAGCGATCGTTACCTTCTATGACGAGAGAGCCGCCCCCTGCCGTCATGGGGGTTCCCTCCTTATCGAGATAGGGACCTGTGATTTTTTCGGACCTTCCCACGACCACTTTATAGGTACTGTCTTCTCCCCTGCAGCAATAGTCGAAGGATACGAACAGGTAATACTGCCCGTTTTTCCTGAAAATAAACGGGGCTTCTATAGCGGCATCCCCGGGATCTTCGCCCGC
>NZ_RJTM01000079.1 GCF_003725735.1 Sinomicrobium pectinilyticum
GGATTGGCCACGGACACCGGGTTTTCGGACAGTTTTACAAGCTTTATACCTCCCCAGAACGAACCGAAAGTAAGCCAGGGCACCCCGGCTTCATCCTGCATCACATTCGGATCTATGGCATTCCATAAATCGCGATTAGGGACCGACCTTACCACTATGCCGTGGTCCTGCCATTTGAAATCCGCCGCATCCGGGGCCAGGGTCGCATTGGTAGCCACACCAATGGCACTGGTGTTTTTGCCGAAAGCGGAAACGGAATAATAGAGATAGTACTTCCCTTTATATTTAAAAATATCAGGTGCCCAGATATGGTTTTTAAAGCCCGGCACTACATCCTGTGTCCATTCCGGGGCGGCTTCAAAAACCGGGTCTTCCTTTTGCCAGTGCTCCATATCCGGGGAGGAAAAAACGGAAATTCCCCTCCCCGTACAAAAGAGATAGTAATGTTCTCCTGCTTCGGCCATAACAGGGTCATGAACACGTATATCCTGTGCGTTTACACCAGGTATTATACACAGGGATAAAAGAAAAACAACATAAAAAACAACTTCTTTCATAAGATTTTTTTGGATAGCGGTGCTTATCGCTTTTTAACCCGGATCACGTTTACGGAATACGGTTGCAGGGAAACCCGGAGCCCGTCTTTTTTCACCTTGATCTCCTTTTCC
>NZ_RJTM01000080.1 GCF_003725735.1 Sinomicrobium pectinilyticum
AAGGACTTACATGTTTTGCATCGTCCAGGGAATTCTCCGCTTCCGGGTCATCACTTTGCAGTACTGTCATTTTTCCGCGGGAATACAGCCGGGAAATACCTTCAAAAGCAATGTCCTGCTCCCGTACCTTCCCGGAAGTATTTACGATCTTTACAATAATCTCGCCTGTTTTCTTATCCAGTGAGGCTGTTGCATACAGGTCGTTCTGCCCGGTCAGGGCCTGTCCGTTGAGGGTAACAGGGACCACATGGGTACCCTTATTGAGGGAAAACAGTTTCTGCACGTAATAATTAGGCGTTCCGTAAGATTTCAGGTTGTCGAACCAGATGAGATCGGGTGTCCACTGCCAGCCTTCCTTGTGTGCCATCAGCGGCGCATAGGACGTGAGATGTACTACTTCCGCATTGCGTTCCAGGCCGGTGATAAATGCCGCTTCGGACAGGGCACATTCCCAGTTGTTCCGGTTTTCCGGGCTGGCAATGGCTACGCTTTGTGCCGCGTATTCTCCTGCAAACACTTTGGGACCGTTGCGATCGTAACCGTCGTAACGATCGGCATTTTCACGAAACCACTTCGGGTCTTTATAATAATGCTCATCGACGATCTCCGCTTTTAGTTTGCGGAGTTCTTCCATGCCGTATTCGAAATGTTCTCCTTCCGGAAAAGGGCCGCTACCGGAAACTATGATCATATCCGGGTATTTTTCCTTTATCGCTTTTTCAAAAACTTTATAGCGCGCTATATATTCCGGTCCCCATTGTTCATTACCTATACCGATATACTTCATGTGAAACGGCTCCGGATGCCCCATGTCCTTTCGTATTTTTCCCCAGTGCGAATCCACGGGGCCATTGGCAAATTCGATCAGGTCCAGGGCATCCTGAACGTAAGGGTCCAGCTCATTCATAGGTACGAGTTCTCCCGTATTGAACTGGCATGCCATACCACAACTGAGAATCGGCAGCGGTTCTGCCCCCAGGTCTTCCGCAAGCTGAAAATATTCAAAGAAACCAAGACCGAAAGACTGGTAATAATCCGGGGTCAGGCGGTGACCGAATTCCGTATTCCACCGGTTTACCAGGATATCGCGTTCTTCCACGGGCCCCACCGTTTTTTTCCACTGATACCTGCGGTCCAGGGTCCTCCCTTCCACAATGCACCCGCCCGGGAAACGCAGGAACCCGGGGTCCATATCGTACAGGAGCTGAACCAGGTCTTTCCGCAATCCGTTAGGGCGGTTTTTCCAGGTGTTTTCCGGGAAAAGAGATATCATATCCATGTCTATACTGCCGTTCCCGTCAAAAGTGATCTTTAGCTGTGCTTTTTCTTCCGTACGGTTTGGAGTGAGCACGGCAGTATATTTTTTCCAGTCGCCGCTATCCGGGCGAACGGAAGTTTCTGCCAATACCGAGCCTTTGGCATCGATAAGCTGAAAATGAATCCCGCTTATATTTCCTTCCTGCCTGGCAGCCATAAAAGACAGGTTGTACTTCTCCCCTTCTTTTATTCCCATGCCACGGAAACCTTCGTTGATAAGGCTGTAGCCCTTATCATTCTTAACTTCCACACGGCAAAAACGGGCATTGTGTTCCTTATCGGAACGTATTACCGTTGCTATTCCCGAATTCTCATTAAGGGAATGACGGTCACTGTCCGGCTGCAGCCATCCTGTTAAAGGCAGGGTAAATTCGAACGAACGGTTCTTTACCAGTTCGGCATACAGTCCGCCATCGGCAGCGAAATTAATGTCTTCGAAAAAGACACCGTACATGGTAGGCTGCATTTCGGCCACAACGTCATCGGCTTTGACTACCATTGGCACGGACTGCTGGGCACGGACACCGGCAAAAAAGGCCAGGCCGGCTAAACTTGTAATGATTGGTTTTATCATGATGATCAGATGTTAGATATTAGATGTGAGATTTTAGTATTCGGGGCTTTGTGGGTAATCCCCCTCCGCCTTTACCTCGGTTAACTCAGCAACCGCGGCACCTCCCCGGGGGGGGGAGGGGTATTTCTTTTAAATTCCGTTTTAGTTTTAACTCATTATCAAATTGGCACATTGACACATTGACACATTCTCCCATTGGCTAATCCGCCGGATCAATACCTTCGGAAGTCATAATCACCCGCTTCATGGTGCCGCCTTCGTTGTAGTACAGGTAATCTATACATACCGAACGCCTGAAACTGCCTCCATCTGTGGGGATACTGCCATTGTGATAGATAAAGTAATCTTTTCCTTTAAAATGTATAATGGACTGGTGATTGGTATTACTGTTTCCTGCAACTTCATTGAGAATACCCTTGTATTCCCAGGGTCCGGTAATAGACCTGCTCATGGCATAGGCTATTTTTTCCGGGAATTCATAGGCATAGGACAGGTAATACCAATCGCCCCGTTTATGGATCCAGGGTGCTTCGGTAAAATTCGGAAGGTCTACCGTATGGACAGGACCATCCAGTTCCGTCATGTTTTCTTTTAACCTGGTGTAATAGCACGCGGTATTCCCCCAGTATAAATACGCCTGTCCGTCATCGTCAATGAATACCGTAGGGTCCAGGTCGTCCCAGCTTATATCCGTTGCCTTGGTCATGTCATTGGTCACCAGGGCTTTTCCCAGGGCATCCTTAAAAGGGCCTGTGGGACTGTCGGACACGGCCACCCCGATTGCTTTTCCGGGAACTGTGGCATGGGTTACGGTAACATACCAGTAAAATTTACCGTTCCGTTCTATGACCTGGGATGCCCAGGCATCTGCTTTTGCCCAGGAAAAATCCTTAACCTTGAGCGGCACTTTATGTTCTTTCCAGTTTACCATATCGGAAGAAGAAAAAACCAGCCATTCTTTCATATCGTAAAAATGGAAATCCTTATCGGCTTCATCATGTCCTGTGTACAGGTAAACGGAATCGTTATGGACCAGGGCGGCGGGATCTGCCGTGTATTTATGGGTGATGACCGGGTTTTGCCCCTGTACATAAAGGGAAGTAAGGAGATAAAAGAAAAATATGCTCCACCGGTGCCGGTATAATTTTGTCGTTGTTTTCATATAGATCATTTTTTGTTTAAAATACCATACGGCAGCATATCAGAACCACCGCATGATATTTTTCAAACACACCAAACTAATTTTAATACATGACAAAAATCAATTTCGATAATTCCTCGATTTGTTACCCCCAGCCCTAAAGGGAGCAAATCGAGGAAAATTAGGCTCCCTTTAGGGCAATATCATATAGTTAAGCAGATTTGTTCGTTTTTTAGCTCTTTTTTAAGGCTCCCCTCTTGTGATGAAGAGGGGTGGACCGCTTTGCGGGACGGGGAGTTT
>NZ_RJTM01000081.1 GCF_003725735.1 Sinomicrobium pectinilyticum
GGCCCGAGCTTTAGCGTATATACTCAAACATTTGCGCTTATCCTACGGCCCGGGATTTCAAACCCTCCCCCCATTGCTTCGCCTGGGTACCTCCCTTCATCTGAAAGGAGGAGCTTTTTTGTTTTTCTAAACATACTTCTTTTTCAGTCTATTATATTACTAACTAAATGACATTGCCCTTTAGGCGCTGCATTGAGCCCTGTCGAAATCGCCGGGGATAAACTGATTTTCCGGTTAAATTATAGAAATTCGATCTTTATCATCTACTAAACAAACTACTATTTTTTAATTGGCCGCATTCGGTTCCAGGTTCGGATTTACGTCCAGCTCCGTCTGCGGGATAGGCAGGTATTCCTTACCGGGTGACCAGGAGGCAAAATCCCGGTCACGCTCCTGAAGTTCGGCCAGTTTTTCACTGTCGTACAACCATCCCCATCGTACGATGTCGTGGATACGGATGTTTTCCAGTGCAAACTCCAGCGAACGTTCGTGTGCCAGTTGGTCCCGGAATTGCTGTTGCGACATGGCGGCAAATTCACCCGTGCGATCGGGCAATCCGGCACGGTCCCTCACCTGCTGCATATAGCCCGCCGCATCCGCGGTCTGTCCTGTTTCATTCAGGGCTTCGGCATACATGAGCAATACATCGGCATAGCGCATCAGCCGGTAATTGATCCCGGAGAATTCTACGCCACCGTGACTTTCGGTATCCAGTCCGAATCCGTCATTGGTATACTTCCTCGGGTAAATGGCATCTTCCGCATGCGGCCACGGCGTACCGTTGTATACCGTGGTTTTGCCTTCAGACGGCTCGTAGGAGGCTATGGTCGCAAATAAACGGGGGTCTGTTCCCCCCGATTGGGTAGGTTCTTTTTTAAATTCTTCATACAGCCACCGGGTAGGCAGGAAATCGGAATACCCGTAGCCGTCCATGGCATAGGTATGTCCTACGGAAGATACCTGTCGCCACAATACGTTAGGTTCGCCCCCATAATTCATCACGTTTCCCCCGGCGTCGTAGGAGAATTGTACTTCAAAAAGGGATTCTTCATTATTGTCGACAAAGGGACTGAAATTGTCCTGATAGTTTTCTGCGAGACTATAGTGGTTCAGCGGACCGTGAATCAGTTTTGCGAATTCCGTTGCGGCAGCAGACCAGCGTTCCATATAGAGATAGGTCTTTCCCAGGAAACCGGTTGCCGCTCCTTTGGTTGCCCTGCCTCTTTGTCCGTTCATCGGTTCTTCTCCGAGTAACTCCTGAGCCCTGGAAAAATCGTCTGCTATCTGTTGCCAGATTGCTTCTTCCTCTGCCGTTGCGGGATAATAGTCCTCCGGGGGGTAGGCCTCTCCCTGCTCGGGGACTTCGGTGACCAAAGGTACTTTCTGAAAGTTGGTCTTGAGGTTAAAATACGCCAGCCCTCTTAAAAAATAGGCTTCTCCCAGCACCGAATTCTTCGTTTCTTCATCCATCGCTATGGCCGGAACAAATGCTATGACCTGATTGGCCCTGAAGACCGCCTGGTAATAGGCCGCCCAGCTCCACTGTACGGGACCGGAAACGGCGAGAATAGTGAAGTTCCCTACCTGGTTCAAATCCAGCCACGGGCTGTCGCCATACAATCCGTCTCCCCTTACATCGGTAAGAATAGGCGTCATACGCATATAGTAGCCGTCCACCAGGAGGGAATTGTACACGGCATTTACCCCGGCAACAGCATCGTCCCCGGTCTGCCAGTAGTATTCCGTTGGCATGGCATTGGGGTTGTCGAGGTTTAACTTGTCTTCGCATCCCAATAATACAGCCGCCAATACCGGCACTGCGCAATATTTCAGGAATCTGTTTTTTTTATAGTTGAGCATCATGATGTAGCGTTTTAATCGGTTAAAAAGAAAGTTGCACTCCCAACATATACGTTCTCGGCCTCGGGTAGGTCCCGTTGTCAAATCCGGGTTCGAATACACCGGAGTTAAAATCCGGATTGTACCCCTTATATGCCGTAAACGTATGCAGGTTCTGCACGGTGGTGTATATTCGTGCCGAGGTGAAAAAGTTTGTTTTGTCTAACAAGGTCTCAGGGAAAGAATATCCCAAAGAGACCGTGTTGATGCGAAGGTAGTCTCCTTTTTGCAGCCATCCCGGCCTGTCGGAATCCCTGTTGTTGAGATTGGGATCGTTGGCTACCAGTCGCGGTATATCGGTATCCGTATTTTCCGGGGTCCAGTAGTCCAGGATGTCCTTGTGCGCATTGAGATAGTCGGACGACCACATCAGGGTACGGTACAGGCGGCTGTTGATGTAGTACCCCGCGGCTCCGGATGCAAAAAGGGTAAAGTCAAAGTCCTTGTAACCGGCGGTGAAATTCAACCCATAGGTCACACTGGGCACGGCACTTCCCAGGGTCGTCCTGTCATTGGCATCTACTATACCGTCTTCGTTGATATCCTTAAACCGGATGTCTCCCGGTGCGGCACCTCCCTGTGCGGCATGGGCGTCTACCTCGGCCTGGTCCCGGAATATGCCGTCATATACATAACCGAAGTGTTCTCCTATTTCTCCCCCTACCCGGGTGATAGACCCTGTGCCGTATACGGGCTCTTCGTTTCCTCCGAGGGCCAGCACCTTGTTTTTAAGGGTACTGACATTGGCGGATATGTCAAAATTAAAATCATCCGTCCCCTGAAAATGGTAGGCCAATTCTATATCGACCCCCGAATTCCTGAGGCTCCCGGAATTGATGGTAGGTGCGGTGTTGATCGATCCTGTGGAAGCGGGGATCGGTACGCCTACAAGGATATCTGTTGTTTCCTTTTGGTAGTACTCTACCGTCAGGTCAAACCGGTTATCCAGAAAGGCAGCGTCGAATCCTGCATTGAAAGAGGTGGTGCTCTCCCATTTGATATCCTCGTTGTACAGGTTGGTCTGTATACCGCCGTTAACCACGCTGCCTCCGAAGTTATACAACACACTTCGGTTTACTACCGGCTGGTACATATAATTCGCTATATTCTGATTTCCCAGGGTACCGTAACTCCCTCTTATTTTCAGGTCATCGACAAAGGGTACATCAAAGAATTTTTCGTTGGAAATCCGCCATCCGAGGGCAACGGAAGGAAAGGTTCCCCACCGGTTATCGGGGGAAAAACGAGAGGACCCGTCTCTTCTTACTGTCGCCGTAAGCAGGTAACGGTCGTCAAAATTGTAATTCAGTCGCCCGAAATAGGAAGCCAGGGCACTGGCGTCTTCGCCTCCGGCAGAGGTCTGGTTTTCTCCGTTGGAAAGTACGGGATAATAAGGTTTGGGCAGGTTTTCGGAATAGCCCTCTTTCCATACATAGGAGTTCTTCTGATAGGTCATACCCAAAACCGCATCAAATTTGTGCTTATCGATGGTCTTCTTGTAGGCAAGCGTATTTTCAATCAGTTCTACGGTATAGGTACGGGAATTATCATTCAGCCTGGACATGCCGGAGTTAAAGAAATAGCCCATCTGAAATTCCGGAACAAAGGAGAAATCCCTCGTCTGGGTCTTGTCGTAACTCAGGTTCAGCTTATAGGTCAGGGTCTGGTCTTCGCTATCCAGTATTTTAAATTCCGGGTTGATGATGGCAAAGGTCCGGTCTACTTCTACCCAGTTGGTAAACAAACTGTTGATTCCCGGTACATTTAACACAATAGCCTGATGTATGGCAGAATTAGTACCTGCATATCCCCCGATATTGTTTTCGTCATATACTCCCATCGTAGGGATGGCAATAAGCAAATCGTTGATAAGCGGCGGTCTTCCCCCCGTGAGCACATCGTCGCGGAAGGTGAGGGAATTTTCCATGGAATGGGCATAGTACAGGGAAGGCGACATCTTAAACCGCCCTTTTTCCATGGTGGTGTTGATACGGCCGGAATACCGTTCGTAGTCGGGGCCGTTTCCCACAAAGATACCTTCGTTGGTAAAGTAATCTACCGAGGCGTTATAGGTCACATGCTCACCCCCGCCGGAAAAGTTAAAATTATGGTTTTGGCGGCTTCCTGTTTTTAGTCCCGCTTCCTGCCAATCGGTATCTATATCGCTGATATACGCATCGGAACCGGGGTCGTTTCCGGGCAATAGTGCCATTCCGGCATTTACGCGCTTCTCGTTGGTAATCATCTGGTAGTCTTCTCTTCCCAGTACCGGGACTTTTTGAGCCACTTCATCTATGCCGTAGTACCCGCTGTACCGAACGGTGAGGGGCGTGTTTTTTGACCCGTTTTTGGTAGTGATGATCACGACTCCGTTAGCTGCACGCGAACCGTAAATGGCTCCTGCCGAGGCGTCTTTTAATACTTGTATGGTTTCTATGTCGTTGGTATTAAAATCCCTTATGGAATTTCCTACCGGTACCCCGTCAATGACATACAGTGGCTGGTTATCGCCAAAGGTACTCACCCCCCGGATCCGGATATTGGGTTCGGCCCCGGGTTCTCCGTCCGATGAAACGGTTACCCCGGCAGCACGCCCCTGAAGCATCTGCCCGACATCGTTGGTAGAGGTTTTTTGAAGTTCTTCGGCTTTTACCACGCTCACCGCACCGGTCAGATCCTGCCGGCGCTGCGTACCGTACCCCACGACAACAACTTCGTCCAGTAAGGCGCGGTCTTCCTGCATGGACAAACCTATGCGGGCCTGCCCGTTTACGGCTATCTCCTCCGTTTTAAATCCCACATAGGAAAAAACAAGGATATCATCTTCACCGGTGATGGGTATGGTGTAGTTTCCATCAAAATCGGTAACCGTTCCGGTACTTGTACCTTTTACCCGAACGGTGACGCCCGGTAAAGGCATTTGGTCTACAGCAGACAAAACTGTTCCGCTTACCTCGTTTTGTTGTTGTGCATGCAAACTCATTGCAGCGCACAGCATTATCGTCGCTATAATTCCTTTGCTGAAAAGGTGAAACGGACGACAAGTTCTTGGTGGTGTAGCTATCATATTCCTCTGGTTTTGATTAGTGAACCGATTATAAGTGTAATCAGTACATTTACAAATATAACCAAAGAACTCCTAAAAAAACAAATGTTTTATTGTAAAAATTACACTTTTAATGTGATTTTAATCCCGATCCATAAAAGTTGAGGGGATTTTCTGTCAGGTATTCGAAGTTATCCCCACATATTTCAGGCGCGGGTTTCCGGTATCCGGAACGCAAGTGCATATTGATGGGAATGTTTTTGGAGGGACTGCAATTCCGGTTTTCCGGGAACCCCGGTATTTTCTCTCCCGGACAAAAAAAAGAAGCCCCGGAAGGCTTCTTTTATTTTATATTCCTGTCGGAATCCGGGTTACCACTGAAACAGCGGTCTTGTTTTCATCAGGTTATTGACTTTCTCCCTTACTCCGTCTATAACGGCCTCATCGGTATGGTTTACAATAACCTCGTCAATAAGTTCCACTACGGTTTTTACATCGTCTTCCTTCAGTCCGCGGGTAGTAATGGCGGAGGCACCGATACGGATCCCCGAGGTGACAAAAGGAGACTTATCATCAAACGGCACCATGTTCTTGTTCACGGTAATATCGGCTTTAACCAGCGCTTCTTCGGCTTCCTTCCCGGAAATATCCTTGTTCCTGAGATCTATAAGCATCATGTGGTTGTCCGTACCCCCACTTATCACTTTATAGCCTTTTTCCACAAATAATTTCGCCATCGTCTGTGCATTCTTCCTCACCTGCAGTGCATAGTGCAGGAATTCATCGGTAAGCGCTTCTCCGTAAGCTATTGCTTTGGCAGCGATAATATGCTCCAGCGGGCCTCCCTGGTTACCTGGGAATACGGCGCTGTCCAGTAATGAGGACATCATACGCGGTTTACCGTTTTTAAGGGTTATACCGAAAGGATTTTCAAAATCCTTGCCCATCATTATCATCCCCCCTCTCGGGCCACGCAGGGTTTTATGTGTGGTAGTGGTTACGATATGGCAATGCGGAATAGGGTCATTGAGTATCCCTTTGGCAATTAGCCCTGCCGGGTGAGAAATATCGGCAAACAATATGGCGCCGATACTGTCGGCTATTTCCCGGAACCGTTTGAAATCTATATCCCTGGAATACGCGGAAGCCCCGGCAATAATAAGTTTAGGCCGTTCTTTTTTGGCTATTTCCCCGATCTTATCATAATTGAGTGTTCCGGTTTCTTCATCCACCCCGTAGAAAACAGGATTGTAGAGCTTACCGGAAAAATTCACAGGAGAGCCGTGTGTAAGGTGTCCTCCGTGAGATAAATCAAAACCGAGGATTTTATCTCCCGGGTTCAGGCAGGCGTGATATACCGCCGTATTGGCCTGGGACCCGCTGTGCGGTTGTACATTAACCCATTCGGCACCAAAGAGGGCTTTGGCTCTTTCGATAGCTATATTCTCCACTTCATCCACGACTTCGCAACCACCGTAATAACGTTTGCCGGGATACCCTTCTGCATATTTATTGGTCAGTACAGAACCGGCCGCTTCCATGACCTGTCCGCTTACGAAATTTTCCGATGCTATCAGTTCCAGTCCGTGTAACTGGCGCTCCTTTTCGGCTTCAATCAGTTCAAAAATCTGTTCGTCTCGTTGCATTATTTTTAAGTTCAAAGTTCAATAATCAGTGTCCGGCTGTCCGTTGTTTTCAAGAACATGAGGAGTATTCGAAACAACTTTCTCAAAGAAATGCCAAAAATAACAAATACATTCGGTAAATTGGTCGAAAATAATATCTTTGAATACAATTTTATCAAACATAAATTAACAATTTTATTATGCCTATCACCGCGAACGACCCGCAGCGAAGATCCTGGATCCAGGTAGAAAAGGATTCTGATTTTCCCATCCAGAATATCCCCTTCGGTGTTTTTCTCACCAGGGACGATGTGATAACCATTGGCACCAGGATAGGAAATACAGCTATAGACCTCGGGGCCCTGCACCAGCTCGGATACTTTGAGGGCATTCCGCTCACGGACGATATTTTTTTGCAGGACAGCCTTAATGACTTTATATCTGACGGAAAAAAAACCTGGCGACTGGTGCGCAACCGCATCGCCGAATTATTTGACATAAACAACCCGGAACTCCGGGATAACGAAGAACACAAACACATTGTGCTTTTTACGCTGGACGAAATAGAAATGCAACTCCCGGTCCAGATCGGTGATTATACCGATTTTTACAGCAGTAAAGAACATGCGACCAATGTCGGGAAGATGTTCCGTGATCCGGAAAATGCCCTGCTTCCCAACTGGCTTCATATCCCCGTTGGCTATCACGGGCGGAGTTCGTCTATTGTCCCCTCCGGTATTCCGGTACGACGCCCCCTCGGCCAGACCTTGCCGCCGGGAGCAACTACCCCCGTATTCGGTCCGTCCGCACGGGTGGATTTCGAACTGGAAATGGCTTTTATCACCACAGATGCCAATCAGCTCGGGGAACCTATCCCCGTAGCAGAAGCAGAGGATTACATTTTTGGTATGGTCCTTTTTAACGACTGGAGTGCACGGGACATCCAGAAATGGGAATATGTACCTTTGGGGCCTTTCCTGGCCAAAAATTTCGCATCTTCCATTTCTCCCTGGATCGTTACCCTGGATGCACTGGAGCCTTTTCGTGTAGCGGGACCAAAGCAGGACCCGGCTCCCCTTCCCTACCTCCAATACGAGGGAAAGAAGAGTTTTGACATTCACCTGGAAGTCAGTCTTACCCCGGAAAACGGTGAACAGGTCACCGTATCCAAAAGCAATTTCAGGTATATGTACTGGACCATGGCACAGCAGCTTGCCCACCATACCGTAAACGGGTGTAATGTCATATCGGGGGACATGATGGGAAGCGGTACCATATCGGGTCCCACCCCGGACAGCTACGGTTCCATGCTGGAACTCAGCTGGGGCGGTAAGAAACCCCTGAAAATGAAAGACGGCACGGAAAGGAGTTTTATCGAAGACGGGGATACCGTGACGATGAAAGGGTTCTGCCGCAATGAACACGTGCGGATCGGCTTCGGTGAAGTTTCCACAAAACTGCTGCCCGCCTTCGGCGGAAAACGAAAGTAACTGCAAATATCACAAAACGATCTGCCCGGACATGGTACCTGTATGCTGTTACAGACTGTGCCCGGGCATTTTTCATTCCTTTCCGAAGAGAATATGTATGGCTGCCGAAATAACCATAAGACCGGGAAAACCGGAAGACCTTCCGGAATTACAGCAATTGTTCCGCAATACTATACTTTCCGTTTGTCGCACAGATTATACGGCCGAACAAACGCGGGCATGGGCCTCCGGTATTGAAAATGAAAGCCGCTGGCAGAACGTAATGGGCGGACAGTTTGTAGTCATTGCGGAGGAAAAAGAAAAAATCACCGGTTTTTGTACCTTGCTGAATTACAACCACATCGACCTCCTGTTCGTACACCACAGGTATCAGCGACAGGGAATAGCACGAAAATTATACGGTATGGCAGAAAAAGAGGCCATAAACAACGGGCAGACAAGACTAACGGCAAATGTCAGTAAAACAGCAAAGCCTTTCTTTGAACAATGCGGGTTCCGTACTGTAAAAGAACAGGTCATTTTTGTGAAAGGAACGGAACTCACCAATTATGTTATGACAAAGACTTTATAATTTCTCATCCTACCCCTGTTCCGAAAATATCCACCCCTATAGATTCTCATCTTCGGCCACTTTTTTTATAATCACGGTTAGCTTTCGGAAAGAAGTTTTTATATATTTAAAACCGAAAAAAACCGGTAAAGTCATCTTTTCAGAGGGTTTTTATTCCGATGGACTGATTTTTATAAAAAACTAACTAGCGACCATGAAAATTACCTTATCCTTAATTCTTGTTTTTTCCTCTATACTGTGTTTTGCGCAGACCGACCCGCGCATTTACGACATTATCGATGCCGTTTCTGCCAAAAGGATCGAGAAGGACATCCGTACACTTGCCGGTTTCGGCACCCGGAATACCTTTAGTGACACCATTTCCGAGACCCGGGGTATCGGCGCGGCACGGCGGTGGATCAAGGCGGAATTCGACAAAATATCCGAAGACTGTAACGACTGCCTGGAGGTATTTTACCAGAAAGACCTTGTAACCCCGAAAGACGGCAGCCGGGTCCCTCACGACGCCTGGGTGGTGAATGTGGTGGCTATACAGAAGGGCACTAAATATCCCGATCGCTATATTATTATGAGCGGGGATATAGATTCCCGTGCGTCCGATGCGATGGATTATAAAACGGATGCCCCCGGAGCCAATGACAATGCCAGCGGTATGGCAGGCACCATAGAAGCTGCAAGGGTACTGTCCGGGTATAAATTTGAGAGCAGCGTGGTTTATGTAGGTTTATCCGGTGAAGAACAGGGGCTTTTCGGAGGTAAAGGATTGGCCGAATATGCCAAAAAGAACAACTGGGAGATCATCGGGGTGTTCAACAACGACATGATAGGGAACATCGAAGGGGTGGACGGTGTGATAGACAATCGTACCTTCCGTATCTTCTCCGAGCCTGTTCCTCCCACGGAAACCGAAGAACAGCGAAGAATGCGACGGTTCTACGGCGGGGAAGTAGATGGCATTTCCCGGCAACTCGCCAGGTATATCCATAAAACGATACGGACATACATGCCGGAAATGAATCCCATGATGGTCTACCGCCTGGACCGTTTTGGCCGCGGCGGGCACCATCGTCCTTTTAATGACCTCGGTTATGCCGGTGTCCGGATCATGGAAGCCCATGAAAATTACAACAGGCAGCACCAGGATATCCGTACGGAGAATGGCATTGCATACGGAGATGTCATAGAAGGTGTAAATTTTGATTATGCAAAAAAACTCACTGCCGTTAATGCCATTAATCTCGCCGCACTGGCATGGGCTCCCCCTCCCCCGTCTGAAGTCGCCATAGGAGGCGTTGTGGAAGCTTCTGCCAAATTAAAATGGGAAAAAGTCAATGATCCCGATGTAAAGGGATATAAAATATACTGGCGCTATACGACTTCACCACAATGGGAATTCAGTCGTTTTGTAGGCAATACCGATCATTTTACCCTCGAAAGCATTGTCATAGACAACTTCTATTTCGGTGTGGCTACCGTGGGCAGGGACGGGCATGAAAGCGTTGTCGTATTTCCTTCGGAAACATTCCGGGATTAATCCAACCCTGCCAGGGGACCAGGCGTATTTCAGCTAAGGGGCGTTCTCCGGATTCCTCCGGCCTGTCCCCGGGCAACAGCTGTGAAGAGAATAATCTTTTTTATGCAATTGGTCAGTTAACCCGTTAGTACTATAAATTTATTACAAATACTTTTTACTGCACCGCGTAAATGTTATTTTTGCCGGGAAATGCCCGGTGACGGAAGATGTCAGTGGCAAAACAGAACTTAAAAACAGATATGGTTACAACAGAACAGGTGAAAAGCCTTATGGAACGCCTTGGCGCGTTAAGGAGGTATCTTTGACGTAGATGCCAAGCTTATAGAGATACAGAACGAAGAAGAAAAAACCTTTGCTCCCGATTTCTGGGACACCCCAAAAGAAGCGGAAGCACTTATGCAATCGTTACGAAGCAAGAAGAAATGGGTGGAAGGCTATGAAGAAGCCAAAGCCCTTGTAAGTGACCTGGAAGTGTTGTACGACTTTTACAAAGAAGGTGAAACCGGGGCGGAAGAGGTGGAAATACAGTATAAAAATACTGTAGACCATATAGAGCACCTGGAATTTAAAAACATGCTTTCGGAAGAAGGCGATGCCATGAGTGCCGTATTGCAGATCACTGCCGGTGCCGGGGGTACGGAAAGCTGTGACTGGGCTGCGATGCTCATGCGTATGTATCTCATGTGGGCACAATCCCAGAAATATAAAATACGGGAACTCAACTACCAGGAAGGGGACGTAGCGGGAATAAAAACCGTGACTCTTGAGATCGAAGGGGAATATGCCTTTGGCTGGCTAAAAGGAGAGAACGGGGTACACCGCCTGGTGCGTATATCACCGTTTGACAGCAATGCCAAACGCCATACTTCTTTTGCATCGGTATATGTTTATCCTCTTGCGGATGACAGTATAGAAATAGAGATCAACCCTGCGGATATAACCTTTGAGACCATGCGTTCCAGCGGTGCCGGGGGACAAAATGTCAACAAGGTGGAAACCGCCGTACGCCTTCGTCACCATCCTACCGGGATTGTCATAGAAAACTCCGAAACCCGGTCGCAACTGGACAACAAGACCAAGGCCATGCAACTCCTCAAATCGCAGCTCTACGAAATAGAGCTTAAAAAGCGACAGGAGAAAAGGGCCGAGATCGAGGCGGGGAAAATGAAGATCGAATGGGGGTCCCAGATAAGAAACTACGTTATGCACCCTTACAAACTGGTTAAGGATGTGAGAACATCCAAAGAATCTACTGATGTAGACGGGGTGATGAACGGAGAAATAGATCCTTTCCTCAAGGCCTACCTCATGATGATGGGTCAGAAGGAAGAACAATAGCCAGATAAAATGTACAGGGATAATCCCCGATCTATCCCTGTACACTTTGTCTTTCACCACTAAATCTCGTATCCAAAACCTGAAAAAATGATAAAAATATATCACAATCCGCGTTGCAGTAAATCCCGGCAGGGGCTTTCCCTTCTGGAAGAATCCGGGAAAGAATTTGAAGTTGTGAAATACCTGGAAGATGTACCTTCGGAAAAAGAACTCCGTGAAATTACAGATCTCCTCGGAATTTCCCCGATAGAACTCGTCCGGAAAAACGAAAGCATCTGGAAAGACAATTATAAAGGAAAGGACCTCTCGGATGCCGATATTATCAAAGCCATGGCAGAAAATCCGAAACTGATAGAAAGGCCTATTGTCATATCCGGGAAAAAAGCCGTCATAGGCCGGCCACCGAAAAATATAAAATCGGTATTGTAGAAAGGGACGGCCCTGTTTAAGGGGTATACTAATAGAGTGTTTTTAAACCGTGTTCTTCCAGGATATCGTTATATTCCGGCAATATCCTCAGAAGGGCCAGGTCTTCCATGTTGTTCAGTTTATCCACATCCTTAAAGCCCCGGTCCAAAAGCTGTTCCAGGTAGAAGAGCGCCATTCCGTATTCACTTTTTTCCACGCTGTAACGCAATACTTCAAGATAGGCCTCTTCCTGCGCGGGATCGAGCAAAACCATAAAAGCATTGGCAAACAACAGCTGGTCCGTATTGGTGCTATCCAATGTGGGTATGGTTTCCTTCATGACGGCTTTCAGCATATTCTTTAAACGCCTTGCCATCTTCGCCCTGGCCGGGTTGTCTCCTTTTTCCAGTTTTTCCAGGGAAAGCATTTCCTCTTCCCAGGACGGGAGTTGCCCTATACTTCCGTTGGAAAGGTCCTGGGACAGGAAAGTCAGGTAATCTGTCATAAAGTAGCTTTCCTCTTCGGCTATGCCGTAATTATTACTGCGTTGCTTTCGGAACTGCCTGTTCTTCCGGATTTCTTTTTTTCGCTCGCGGAATATGTCCTTTTCCTTGTACCTGCTGTAATTGCCCATCAACAGGTCTACATCTTCAAAGGCGTATAAAGCCCGTCCTTTACGTTCGGTCTTCCTGTTAAAATCCAGGTCGGCTTCAAACAACGAATCCACCAGTTTTTCACCACCGTCAACCGCTCCTTTTGCAATAGCTTTTATCATGAGGGTACGCAAGGCCTTCTCCATATAATCCGTGGGCGGATAATAGGAAGAACCATCGTATACCAATAAATCCGCCTGAAATTTTTTCCGGTTCAGTAGGTTTACCGTGCTTTGCATCTCCCGGAAATTTCCGTCTTCATCCCCCACCAGCCCTATAAACAGGAAGTTGTTTTTTTGGGGTTGGTAATTTTTATTTCCCGGTAAGGCAGCCCCGCATGCAATCACTCCATCCACGTCTCCGGATATGGCCGCAATTGCAGTAGCCAGTCTGCCTCCCCCGCCATAACCGGCGGTATAAATCCGTTTGCTATCCACGGGGAAATTCTTCAATACCACCTCAAAAAGCCTCTTGGCGATATAAAAGTTCTCTTCGTAAGATATATTCTGCACATTATTCGCCCCGATGAGAATAAAGTTTTCCCCTCCGGGAGCAGCAGTAAAGTTTTCCAGTCCTTTTTTCCCCTTTCCTTCGATATCAAACACAAAAATGACCGGCCATTTTTTGTCCACAGTATAATCTCCGGGGAGATAAATGGCATAATTAATAAGTTCGGAACCGGGCACGGGGACAGCATCGGTAATCACACCTTTCGACAAATGTAAATCCTGGGCTTTTCCGGAAAAGGCACAAAGGAAAAGCAACATCATACAACTGTTCAATATAGGTAAGTTACGCATACTTTCATCTTGAATAAATAAGTACAAGATAATTCAAAAAAGAGGATTAAAAAAATAAATCGCGCCGGATATCAGGGCAAACGCATTATAATGGAGTAATTTCATTTAAGGTTAAAAGCTTAAGGGGTGTTTCCGGTTACCGGTTTGCCGGTTTGCCGGTTCTTGATGAGTTCGGAGTTGGTTAGTCAGGGAGTTGAAACGGAAACCTTCCCTACAAAACTCCGGAACTCCCAAACATAGTTCTCATGATTAGTCACAACAAAACACTATAAATCACTAATTCTCCCGGTCTCTGAACCCTTAGAATGCTCAGGATACCCGCCGGATGGGCAGATTACAAGTTAGAGGTAAAATATAAAAAACCGGAACCGGCAACCGGCAACATTCAGGCAAGGCCAAAGGCCAAACTTGTAACTTGCAACTTGTAACTTTAAACCTGGAACCATTACACGTTACAATTATAGTTTTTTTTAATGCGTTTGCCCTACGCCGGATATAAAAAGGAAAACTCCTGTGTCCCCGGCAGGCATTACAAAATAAAAGCCCGGAGAAAAACGACAGGAAAGCTTCTCTTCCGGACCTTAACAATCGTAAGCGTATTGAAATGTGAACCGGGGCTTCTGGTTCGAACGGTCCCTAAAACGAGGTCCCGGATTTGTCGAAAAACCCGGCCTGACCGTATGAACCCTCCGGCTGATTATCCGTCGGAAATAACCAGGTCATGGATTGCAGACCCCGGTTACCGGGTTACAGTGAAATTTTAGTCCCCAGCAAATCCAGGAAGGCCTTGATAAATCCGGGATGGCCGGGCCATGCCGGTGAAGTTACGAGATTGCCGTCCACTACCGATTCGGTAGGCGGCACCTCTTTGTAGGTGCCTCCGGCGAGGGTTACTTCCGGTCCCACTGCCGGGTAAGCGGTGAGCGTTCTCCCGGAGACCACCCCGGCAGTGGTAAGGATCTGGATACCGTGACAAATGGCCGCTACGGGAAGGTCTTTATCAAAGAAGTACCTTACAATATCCAGTACTTTCGAGTTCAGCCGCAGATATTCCGGGGCACGTCCTCCTACTACGACCAGGCCATCGTAATTTTCCGGTTTCACCTCGTCAAAAGTGTAACTCAACTGAAAATGATGTCCCTGTTTTTCCGAATAGGTCTGGTCTCCTTCAAAATCGTGAATTGCGGTTTTGACCGAATCTCCTTTCTTTTTACCGGGGCAGACGGCATGTACTTCATGACCCACCATCAGAAGCATCTGATAAGGTACCATAGTTTCATAATCTTCTGCGAAATCACCGGTTATTAGCAATATTTTTTTCATTGGAATAGCTGATATTTATGTTAGACACTCTCCGGGTTATATGCTTCGGTTCCTTCCGGCGTCTTTTTTACCCCGCCCGGCCATTCCCGGGCCCGTTGCCATGACCATTTGTCTCAATATACCTTCGCAGACGAAAAATACACTCTCGTTCACAATTAACGGGACCAAAAACAACTTTTTAAGTTTCTCCCATTACCGGCGGGGCCGGAAAGAAATGCCGGACCGGCACCCCGTGCCGCCCCGATCCGCAGAAAAAACCTCTTTTGCATTTTTATCCTTCTACCTGCCTTGTTTTCCCTGCTTAACATTCCTTTAAATATACCTAAAAAAAAAGGGGTAACGAATACCCCCTGAAGATTTTAACCTTTATTTAATTTTTGGCATACTGCAGGTTGAGCAGCAGCTTTACCTCATCACCGACTACAACGCCCCCGGTTTCGGTAACCCCGTTCCACTTCAGTCCGAATTCTTTCCGGTTCAGTTTCCCGGTCACTTCAAACCCGGCTTTGGTATTCCCGTACGGATCGACCGTTGTCCCTCCGTACTCGGCTTTCAATACTATGGGTTTTGTAGTACCGCGAATGGTAATATCTCCTATAATCTCATAGGTATCTTCCCCAGTCTTTTTAAACCCGGTAGATACGAAAGTGATTTTCGGATGGTTTTCCGCATCGAAAAAATCCGCGGATTTCAGGTGGGTGTCCCTGTCTTTATTATTGGTGGAAATACTGTCCACATCAGCCTCGAAAACTGCTCTGGAGTTTTCAAAACCCTTCCCTTCCGCTTCCAGTCCTCCCGAAAAGGAGGTAAACTGACCGGTTACGGTGGAAATCACCAGGTGCTTAACTTTAAATTGTACTTCGGAATGCGCGGGATCTATACTCCACGTTACTTTTTTTGTTGTTTCCATCTTTCTGACTTTTTATTATTCAACCAATTTCTTTCTTAATCCTATTCAGGTAAAGGCACATATGTATTGTCTCCGGGAATCTCCGGGAATCGTTTTTCCTTCCAGTCTTCTTTGGCCTTTTCTATGGTTTCGCGATCGGAAGAAACAAAATTCCAGTAAATATGCCTTTCCCCGTCCAGGGGCTGTCCCCCGAACAACAGGAGATAGGTCCCTTTTTTTACCTGTAAGGCGCATTGGTTGTCCAGTTTGGATACGAGCATATTTCCTGCCCCTACTTCCTGGTCGCAGGCATTTACCGATCCTTCTACGATACAGATACCTATTTCCCCTTCCAGGTTACCTGCAATATCAAGGGCAAAATCCTCTTCTGCCTTTACGGAAACCATAAACAGGTCCGAATATGTGGGTACGGGTGACTTTTTGCCGAACCCTTCTCCCGCCACTAGTGTAAAATGTGCTCCTTTCTCACTCCATGCCGGCAATTCGTCTTTGGAGACATGATAAAACTCGGGGTCCATGTTTTCGAGTTTTTCAGGCAATGCTATCCATATCTGGTAACCGTGCATGGTAAATTCGCGTCCTCCCCTCATGTCGTCCGGCGTTCTCTCGGTATGGGTCACACCCTTACCGGCCACCATGAGGTTCACTGAGCCGGGGCGGATACGCTGTTCCGTACCTATGCTGTCCCTGTGCATAATCTCTCCCTCCAGCAGATATGTCAATGTAGCGAGGCCTATATGCGGGTGCCGGTCTACATCCATGTATTTCTCCGGACCCAGCTTTTCCGGGCCCATATGGTCTATAAATATAAAGGGGCCCACCATACGTTTTTTACGGAAAGGAATAAGCCTCCCCACCAGGAAATCTCCTATATCCCGGCTTCTTTCTTCAATGATAAGATCGGTATTGGACATCTGTTAATTTTTATTTTTTCAGGCAAGAACATCCTGCCATTCGGTTACTTTTTTAAAAGTTGCATTGGCGAACGGGCATAAAGGCACTACCTTGATCCCCTTTTCCCTGACATACTCCACCAGTGTTTCGAGGAGCTTTTTACCCGTACCTTGTCCTTTCAGGGACTCATCCACCCCGGTGTGCTCTATGATCATTTTTTTTTCACCGGCCATAACGTACGTCATTTCCGCCAGACGCTTTTTGTCCTCTTTGTATACAAAAGCGCCTTTTGTATCATTGTGAAGATGCTTTATTTCTCCCATTTTTTTATCTGTATAAGATGATTTCTATAAATATAATAAACTTCCTGCTCTTTTCCAGGCCAGAAACCGGTTATATCGGGACAATAGATCACAAAATCATGCTCACCCGGGATGGGACAAAAAAGTTTTCGGGTCTATTGTCCTGGTAATTAAACGGTCATCGGCACTTCCATCAGGAGGAACTGAGTTTCGCTTCCTGCTTCGACGGTTATTTTATCGGTATCCCATACGCCGTACGCATCCCTTTTTCCCAGGGATTGTCCGTTGACGTTGACCGCTCCTTCGATAACAAAGAGATATATACCGTTCCCCTCTTTTTTCAGGGTGTAGTCCCTTGTCGTTCCTTTGTCAAAATCCCCCAGGTGAAACCAGGCGTCCTGATGTATCCATGTCCCCTGGTCATCGGCATCCGGAGATACCACCTGGTACAATTCATTCTTTTTCCGGTAATCTTCTATAGATATCTGGTCGTACCGGGGTTCTACATTCCTCTTATCAGGGAACAACCATATCTGTAACAGGTTGGTCTCTTTATCTTTATTGGGGTTATACTCGCTGTGAAAAATACCTGTTCCGGCACTCATTACCTGTATTTCCCCGTTTTTAATACGTCCTGTGTTCCCCATGCTGTCCTTGTGTTCCAGGTCTCCCCGCAATGGAATGGTTATGATCTCCATATTATCGTGCGGATGCATTCCGAATCCCATGCCTCCACTGACAATATCGTCATTAAGTACCCGCAGGGCACCGAAATTCATCCGGTCGGGATTGTAATAGTTGGCAAAACTGAAACTGTGGTGGGCATTCAACCAGCCGTGGTCGGCATGGCCTCTTGTATCTGCCCTGTGCAATATTGTTTTCATGTCTTTATTTTTTTCAACGGTTACGGGAACCTTTGACGTTTAAAACAATCATCCTTCTGTGTGTTCAATGATTTTTTAAACATGCCGGGTTCACGGCTATACTCTTTTTGTTCTGTACAAAGTTGCGAACAATACAGGCACGGGGAAATACAAGAATGCGGGAAAGGCTTATAAAAATACGATATGAGATCTATCGCCTGAAGTCCGAGGGGGACATTCCGGTGCATTTTTTAAAGAAACTGCTGAAGTGGGCCGGTTCCGAAAAGCCAAGTGCATAGGCTATTTCTTTTTGCGGCTGGCCGGAAAAGTATAGCATACGACGGGCAGCTACGGTAATGCGGGACTGCAAATACTCTTTGGCTGTCTTACCTATGAGAGACTTTACGGTACGGTTAAGATGGTCGGGAGTGACGTGAAGGGCTTCGGCATACCGGGAAACGAGGTGCCATTCCGTAAAGTGTTCTTCCACCAGTTGTTTATAATCCCTGAGCAGGGTGCCGCCGGCATGAAGTTGTTGCGGATTTTCACCGTGCAACGAACACAGGTTGTTACAGGATATCAGAAAAAGCTTCAGCAACGCCCCTATGCCCTGCGAACGGAACTTCATATTCTTACTGTTCCATTCCATCATCTGCTCGCAATAGCTGCTCAATTGTTCCAGTTGTTGTCCTGCCAGTGGTAAAGGCGGTGCTTCCCCGTAATCTTTAAACAGATTGATGTCATCTATAAAACAGGAATCTATCTGGTTTTCTGTCATAAACCGGCCGGAAAACGTAATCACATAACCCCGGGACTTCTCCTTTTCCACTATCCGGTGCACCTGCCCTGGGCTTATAAAATAAACCTGCCGGTCCGAAAGCGGGTATTCCGTAAAATCTATGCTGTGCGTTCCTTTACCCCTCCTGACGAGTACTATAATATAGTAATCGTGCCGGTGGGGTTCGTCCGCCTTGCCGGAATGCTCTTCATAGATATCTTCCATCGTACGGATACGAAAGGTCATCCGGCTGTCCGCCGGGTCTACATCGTTGTATGTTTTAATGGGGTCCACCCTGTTTTTTACCTCCCTTAAGATACTTCTTTTTGGCTGTTTTTCAGAAGAAAGCCATAAAAAGGGGAAAGCACATCAACGGAAAACCGACTGTCTTTCCCCTCACTTCGTGTTTTTATTCTTTTTCGGGAATATCTTTTAATACCTCTTTAAGGAACTTCCAGAATTTCTTTACCGATGTTACACTCGCTCTTTCGTCGGGAGAATGTGCACCACGAATGGTAGGTCCGAAACTTATCATGTCCATTTTGGGATAGTTCTGTCCTAATATTCCGCATTCGAGTCCGGCATGGCAGGCGGCAACATTCGGTTTTTCTTCGAACAGGGCTTCATATTTTTCGCGAAGTACCTTTAATACCGGCGAATCCAGGTCGGGCTGCCATCCGGGATAACTACCCGAAAATTCCACTTCACAGCCGGCCAGTTCAAACACGGCCCGCAGGGCATTGGCCAGGTCCGTTTTGGAACTGTCTACCGAAGAACGGGTAAGACAGGAGATCTTTATATTTCCGTCTTTGATCTCTACCCTAGCGATATTATTGGATGTTTCCGTAAGCCCAATCATATCGGCACTCATCCTGTACACACCGTTATGTGCCCCATACAAGGCTTTGATTATACCTTCCTGTACACCCAGCTCCATTACCTTAGCCGGGAGTTCTATTGGTTTTGCGGTTATTTCCAGGGAGGGTTCCGTAGTATGCAGCTCGCGCTTTATATCGCGTTCCTGTTCACCGAATTCGAAAACAAAAGCATCTTTATGGACCTTATCTATCACTACCACAGCAGAACTTTCGCGGGGAATGGCATTCCTGAGTCCTCCCCCGTCCACAGAAGCAATACGCAGGCCATAATTCTCAAAACCGTCAAAAAGCAGGCGGTTCATTATTTTGTTGGCATTGCCGAGGCCTTTGTGAATATCCATTCCGCTGTGGCCGCCCTGCAGGCCTTTTACCTTAATCCGGAAAGCTATGGTTCCTTCGGGTACGGGCTCTTCTTTATAGGTACGTTGCGCCGTTACATCCACTCCTCCCGCACAGCCTATGCCTATCTCGTCATCTTCTTCCGTATCGAGGTTCAGTAGTATTTCTCCCTTCAGCAACCCGGCTTTCAGTCCCTGCGCCCCGGTCATCCCTGTCTCTTCGTCAACGGTAAATAAAGCTTCTATGGCAGGATGCGGTATATCGGTACTTTCCAGGATGGCCATAATAGCGGCTACTCCCAACCCGTTATCGGCCCCGAGCGTAGTTCCCCTTGCCCTTACCCAGTCCCCTTCGGCATACATTTCTATACCTCGGGTATCAAAATCAAAATCGGTATCCGCGTTTTTCTGGTGTACCATATCCAAATGCGACTGCAGCACAACCATTTTCCGGTTTTCCATGCCCGGTGTTGCCGGTTTACGGATAATGACATTTCCGGTTTCATCCTTCAGGGTTTCCAGTCCGAGTTTTTTACCGAAATCCAGCATAAACGCAATCACTTTTTCTTCTTTCTTGGAAGCCCTGGGCACGGCATTGAGGTCTGCAAACCTGCTCCATACCGCAGAAGGCTCCAGGGTTTTTATTTCTGAACTCATATTTTCTCCTTTAGTTTGTTACAAAACTACAGAAACTTTTAAAGCCGGGCAGAATTATTTATAAGCCGTATTTTGCCCTGGTCCCGGAATGCCATAAAAAAGCCAGCGACAATTACCGGTGAATTTTGCACAGGACAAAACTCCTTTTAAAATTCAGGGGGATTTTTTTTAGCCGGAGAATCGGGGAGCCGGGAGTTGGGATTGTGTGGTATATTTGCTCCGGAATTTTAGATTCGGCCTCGCGGTCGTAATATATATTTTCCTATTTTTAGCCCATGTCCGAAAAAATGAAAAACATCCTGGCACTTTCCATAATCCTCCAGGTGATTACGGTAAAGCTGCTGGCCCTGGCCCCGGAATTTATCGAAAAATATTACAGTAACGGCATCTATCCCTTCATATCGGCAGGGTTCCGTTATGCTTTCGGGTGGGTCCCCTTTTCCGTAGGAGATGTTTTTTATACGCTTGCCGGTATTTTTGTATTCCGTTTCCTGATCCGCAATACAAGGTGTCTCTTCCGCCGGCCGTGGTATTTCCTCCGGGAAATCCTCATCGTCCTCTCTTTCGCTTATTTTTCATTCCATCTTTTCTGGGGGATGAACTATTACCGCCCTCCCCTGCATCAGACCCTGGACATCGGAAGTAAATATACGACTGAGGAACTGCTTAGCTTTACCGAAAAACTGATCAACAGGACCAATAACATACACCAGAAGCTGACGGATAATGATTCCGTATTGGTAAAATTACCTTATTCCCGCAGGGAAATATATGACATGTCCGTTTTGGGATATAGAGAAATCTCTTCGGAAAATCCGCACTTTTCCTATGCCCCGGAAAGTATAAAAAGTTCACTTTTCTCCCTGCCTCTTACCTATATGGGCTACAGTGGCTACCTCAACCCGTTTACCAACGAAGCCCAGGTAAACAGCCTGCAACTGGATTATCGTTATCCGCTTATAAGCTGTCACGAGGAGGCCCACCAGATCGGTTTTTCCGCGGAAAATGAGGCCAATTTCATCGGCTACCTGGCTGCTACAGCCAATAAAGACCCTTACTTTAAATTTTCAGGTTACGCTTATATGCTTCGTTATTGCCTGAACGAGGTTTACAGGAGAGACCGGGAAGCATTCGCCAGGCTGAAAGAACAGGTACACCGGGGTATTCTCAAAAACTACGAAGAGGCAGCCATGTTCTGGAGTAAATATGAAAACCCGGCGGAACCGGTATTTAAGAATACCTTCAATGCCTACCTGAAAGCCAACAACCAGACGGATGGGATAAAGACGTACAGTTACGTCGTAGCCCTCCTGGTAAATTACCATAAAAAGTACCCTTTCTGAAGAACGCTTCCCGGGCAGTTCCGCAGGGATTGTCGCCGGATACTTCAGTACAACTATATGGCCAAAGCACGCTGCACTGATTCGAACTCTTAAATTACTACAATAATCCCCGTACCGATCGGGAGCAGGAGTTTAATTCCTTAAGAAGTCAACAAAAGTTAAAATTTCCTTAACGAACCATAGCTTTTTAACGGTTATCTTAACTTTAAGCCACTAAACTCTAATTCAAATACATTATGAGAAAAAGGCTACCCGTATTACTACTGGTATTCCTGTGTTCGTTTACGATCTACGCCCAGGAGTACTTTCCGAAGAATGACGGTGTTAAAACCACAGACCACCACTACACGGCATTTACCAATGCGAAAATTTACATCACTCCCACCCGGGTTATCGACAACGGGACTCTTCTTATTCAAAAGGGCAGGGTTATTGCTGCCGGAAGCAGGGTTTCCGTACCCGCTAACAGTATAGTGGTGGACCTGGAGGGGAAACACATTTATCCTTCTTTTATTGATATTTACAGCGAATTCGGTATACAAAAGCCGGCAAGACCGGGTCGTGGCAGGCGTTCGCCTCAATACGATGCTTCCCGGAAAGGCTTTTACTGGAACGACCATATCATGCCCGAAAAAAATGCCTTCGATAAATTTTCGTTCGACACCAAAAAAGCCGGGGAACTGCTCCGGGCCGGTTTCGGAACGGTGAATGCCCATGTGGCCGACGGTATCGTAAGGGGAACAAGTGTCCTCGTGGCCCTGGACTCCCTGGATACTCATCATATGCGTGTCCTGGACGAAAAAGCTGCCCAGCACCTCTCTTTTGCCAAAAGCATCGCTTCCGCCCAGAATTATCCTACTTCTCTCATGGGAGCCATGGCACTTATCCGCCAGATGTACAAGGATGCGGAGTGGTATGCAGGAGGAAATGCAGAGAACAGGGATATGTCTCTCGAAGCGCTGAACGCCAACAAATCACTTCCCCAGATATTTGACGCGGGTAGTTACCAGAACGACCTTCGGGCATCCGGGATCGCCGGGGAATTCGGCCTGGCATACATCTTGAAAGGCGGTGGTGACGAATATCAGCGTATCCGGGAAATAAAAGCCACGGGGGCCAGTTTTATCCTTCCGCTCGATTTCCCGGAAGCCTATGACGTAACCGATCCTTACCAGGCCGGAAAAGTATCTCTCGCGGACATGCGCTTGTGGAACCAGGTTCCCGGAAACCCCGCCGCACTCGCTAAAAACGGGGTGCCGTTCGCTTTTACACTTTCGGGGCTCGAAAAAACGGCGGACTTTAAAACAAACCTGCTCCGTGCCATCGATTACGGACTGGATAAAACCAAAGCTTTGGAAGCCCTTACCACTGTTCCTGCGGGGCTCCTTGGAAAGAGCGACATAGGCAACCTCAACAACGGGAGTTATGCCAGTTTTCTCATAACTTCCGGAGATATCTTCGACAAAGAGACTACCCTTTATGAAAACTGGGTCTTAGGGGAAAAATACACCATAACGGACAGGAACATCAAAGACATCCGGGGTGAATATACGCTGAATGCGGGAGGCAAAACATATACTCTGAACATTACCGGGGAACCCGCTTCCCCTAAACCGGAACTGAAATCGGACACCACAAAACTGAGTTCCAGATTAACCTATGAAAACGGATGGCTCAATCTTTTCTTTTCTCCCGAAACGGAAGGCTCCGGTTTCCTGAGACTTTCGGGCCATGTTACCACTCCGGAAACGTTTGGGGGGAAAGCCCTGCTGGCGAACGGTACGGAAGGAAGCTGGACCGCGACCAGGAAATCAGCTTATGATGAAAAGGAGAAAAAGGAAAAAGAGGAAAAATTTGTCCCGGAAGCAGTCCCGGTTACTTTCCCTAATAAAGCCTACGGATTTTCCGAACTTCCGAAACAGGAAAACATCCTCTTTAAAAATGCCACCGTATGGACCAGTGAAGAGGAAGGCATACTGGAAAATACGGATGTGCTTGTTAAAAACGGAAAAATATCCCGTATAGGCAAAGACCTTTCCGCCGGCGGTGCCACGGTTATAGATGCCACCGGAAAGCACCTTACCGCGGGGATCATAGACGAACATTCGCATATCGCGGCCGCTTCCATTAACGAAGCAGGGCATAATTCTTCTGCGGAAGTGATCATGGAAGATGTTATAGATGCAGACGACATTAATATCTACCGAAACCTGTCCGGAGGAGTTACTTCCATACAGATACTGCACGGTTCCGCCAATCCCATAGGAGGCAGATCTGCCATCATCAAGCTGAAATGGGGACTCCCGGCAGAAAAGCTCATTTACGGGAACTCGCCCAAATTCATCAAGTTTGCCCTGGGAGAAAATGTAAAACAGTCGAACTGGGGAGATACGCAGACCATACGTTTCCCACAGTCCAGAATGGGCGTCGAACAGGTATATACCGATTATTTCCAGCGTGCTAAAGAATACGATGCCAAAAAGAAAAGCGGAAAACCGTACCGTTTTGACTATGAAATGGAAACGCTTGCCGAGATCATTAACAAAGAACGCTTTATTACCTGCCACTCCTATGTACAGAGCGAGATTAACATGCTCATGAAAGTTGCGGAAAGATTTAACTTTCCCGTCAATACTTTTACCCACATACTCGAAGGCTATAAGGTAGCGGATAAAATGAAGGAACACGGAGTACTCGGTGCCTCCACTTTCTCCGACTGGTGGGCATACAAATATGAGGTTAATGATGCCATTCCTTATAACGCGGCCATTATGCAAAGCCAGGGACTGAATGTCGCCATCAACTCCGACGATGCCGAAATGTCCAGAAGACTTAACCAGGAAGCGGGTAAAACCGTAAAATACGGCGGGGTGTCCGAAGAGGAAGCCTGGAAAATGGTTACCATCAACCCGGCCAGAATGCTGCACCTGGACGACCGGGTAGGCAGTATCAAAGAAGGAAAAGACGCCGACATCGTCCTCTGGAGCGATCACCCGCTATCCGTTTACGCTATTGCCGAAAAAACCTTTATCGAAGGGGTCCCTTACTACGACTATGAAACGATGAAACAAATGCAGGCGAGCATTGCCCGGGAAAGGAACAAGCTTATCAACCAGATGATCGAAGCCAAAAACAAAGGGATGAAAACCCAGGCACCGAAGCAGAAGGAAGAAAAACATTTTCACTGCGATACGGAAGTGTACGGAATTTAAAAGGCCTCTGCCCCGCCCGGCCGGACGGTTTATAAAATTACGCCGTCACCCCGGGCGTACCGGAGAGATTAAATATACCTGTAAAAAATTTACTCATGAAAATTCATAAAAACATCTTTTTTTTCATCCTGCTGCTTTCCTGTACGGTTACTTCCGCACAGCAAACCCCGGCGGCAAAGCAAACCGAATCCGTTTTGATTACGGGTGCCACGGCACATATAGGTAACGGTAATGTCATAGAGGACAGTGCCATCGGATTTAAAGACGGGAAGATTAGTTATGCCGGACCGCAATCGGGGGTTTCTGCTTCGGAATACAACAAGGTTATCAATGCCCCGGGCAAACACGTGTACCCGGGATTTATTGCCGCCAACTCTACCCTCGGACTGGTAGAGGTAGATGCGGTAAGGGCAAGTAATGACCAGGCGGATACGGGTGACCTGATTCCGCATGTCAGGAGCCTTATTGCATATAACGCAGAATCCAAAATTGTGGAAAGCTGCCGGCCCAACGGAATTCTGATGGCCCAGGTTGCCCCCAGAGGGGGACTTATTTCCGGGACATCTTCGGTAGTACAACTGGATGCCTGGAACTGGGAAGATGCTGCCATTAAAACCGACGACGGTATCCATATGCACTGGCCCAATGCCTTCCGTTCGGAGGGATGGGGTTTCAGCGGTCCAAGCGAGTTTAAGCCAAACAAAGAATACGAGAAGGAAATACAGGCGATCACCACCTTTATATCCGGTGCCAAAGCCTACCTGAAGGGAGATAAAGCTCCCAAAAACCTTCCTTACGAAGCGGTTTCCGGACTTTTTGACGGTTCTCAAAAACTGTATATAAATACCGACGGCGAAAAGGAAATTACCGATGCCGTCAACTTTGCCAAAGAAAACGGTATACGGAACATTGTTATCGTAGGAGGCGGAGAAGCCCATAAAGTGGCCGACCTGCTGGTTAAAAATAATATTCCCGTGCTGCTTAGCCGGCCGCACAGGCTTCCTTCCGGAGAAGACGATAATGTAAAACAACCGTATATGCTGGCAAAAATGTTATCGGATAAGGGCATTCTGGTGGGCCTGGAAATGAGCGGGGCCATGGAACGTATGAACACCAGGAACCTTCCTTTCTATGCCGGTACTTTTGCTGCCTACGGACTGGACAAGGAGAAAGCCGTACAGATCATCACGGAAAACAATGCCAGGATACTGGGCATAAACGACTTTTCCGGAACCCTGGAAACCGGAAAGGATGCCACGTTATTTATCTCCGAAGGAGATGCACTGGATATGCGTACCAACATTCTCTCCCATGCTTTTATCCAGGGCAGGGAAATAAGCCTGGAATCACACCAGACCAAATTGTGGAAACGCTATATGGGCAAATATGAGGCCGGACGTTAACCTCTGCCCGTACGGATGAACTGCAGGGCCGTCTTATCCCGGAAAGACGGCCTTGTGTTATTTGAAGCCCGGTGGCTTCGGTACATCCCGAACGTAGTTCGGGACACTCAGCCACCTCTGTTTTTGGCTTTGAAAACCCACAACTTACTCTTCGGCTTTAGTTCCTGCCCGTCCGGCGGCGGTATCCTGAGTTTTCCTGCACTGAGCACAGTCGAAGTACCGAAGGGTTCAGGACGCAAACTCGAACCTGCAACTTGTAACTTGCAACCTGTAATTCATATCCTGAAACCCGGAATTAGCCTTTCGACTGATCAGGGCAGGTGCCGGGGGTATTTTTAACTTCACTTAATGAGTACACAGAAGATTCGTATTTTTGCGGCAAAACGTCCAGACTTGAAAACAATAAGCAGTGTTCAGAACCCGATCGTCAAACAGGTACTTCAACTCAAGGAAAAATCCAGAGTCCGGAAAACTTCGGGTTTATTCGTGCTGGAAGGAAAACGGGAATTATCGCTGGCCTTAAAAGGAAATTACCGGACAGGTCCGGTGCTGATATACGAAGATATCTGCCCGGCTGCCGAAATAGAAGCTCTTTTTGATAATACCCCCCGCAAAGCGGAATTCATAAGTATCTCCAAAGAAGTCTACCGGAAACTGGCCTACCGGGAAACTACCGAAGGTGTACTGGCCATATCCGAAAATAAAGAACACACGCTGAATGCGGTTTCGTTTACCAAAGCGAACCCGCTTATCCTTGTGGCCGAGGCCCCGGAGAAACCGGGAAACATAGGAGCACTTCTCCGTACCGCAGATGCGGCCAATGCAGATGCCGTGATCATCGCCAACCCGAAAACCGACCTCTATAACCCTAACATTCTTCGTTCCAGTGTAGGATGTGTGTTTACCAGGCAGATTGCCACGGGAAGTACGGAAGAGGTTATCAGTTTTCTGAAAAAAAATAACATCAGGATCTGTTGCGCTGCGCTTACGGCGTCGGTCCCTTATCATACGGTGGATTTTACCGGGGCGACCGCCCTGGTGGTCGGTACTGAAGCTACCGGACTGAGCGACGAATGGCTCCGGAATTCAGACCGGAATATTATCATTCCCATGCAGGGAGAAATAGATTCCATGAATGTTTCCGTGAGTGCGGCAATTCTGATATTCGAAGCAAAAAGGCAGAGAGGGTTCCTGTAATTTCTCCTGAAGGTATTCTCAGTGCCATAAGAGACCCTTTGATTATTTCACATACTTTCCCGAAGTTTGTCCGGGATTAGATCAACAAAAGACTTATGACTCCAACCACACTTTTTTATCTTATCATCGGTATATTATTACTGGATTTTATTGTAGACCAGGTACTGGATTACCTGAATGCCAAGCATTTCAGTGATCCTGTTCCCGAAGAACTCAGTGACGTTTACGACGATAAGGAATACGCCAGGTCACAGGCTTATAAAAAGACCAATTATAACTTTTCAAAGGTCTCTTCGTTTTTTTCGCTCATACTGACCCTGACTTTCTTTTTTCTCGACGGTTTTGAGTATGTAGACCAGATAGCCCGTGGCATCTCGGATAATGAAATTGTGATAGCCCTGGTATTCTTCGGCATTATATTTTTTGCCAGCGATATTCTCACTACACCTTTCTCTTACTATCACACTTTTGTCATCGAAGAAAAATTCGGCTTTAACAAAACCACCAAAAAGACATTTTTCCTGGACAAGTTAAAAGGTTGGATCATCGGAGCCGTCCTGGGGGGCGGCGTCCTGGCGTTGATTATATGGTTTTACCAGTTTGCCGGAAAAGCCTTCTGGTTATATGCCTGGGGTGCGATCGCCGTTTTTACGGTATTTATGAATGTATTTTACAGCAAACTCATTGTTCCGCTGTTTAACAAACAGACCCCTCTCAAAGACGGCGAACTGAAAACGGCCATAGAAAAATACGCTTCTACCGCAGATTTTACTCCGGATAAAATATTTGTCATAGACGGTTCCAAAAGGTCTACAAAAGCAAATGCCTATTTTTCCGGTTTCGGCCGGCAGAAGAGGATCACCCTATACGATACCCTGATCCGGGACCTGGACACCGAAGAGATCGTTGCCGTCCTTGCCCATGAGGTCGGACATTATAAGAAAAAACATATTTTATTTAATATCCTGGCATCCGTATTGCTTACGGGGTTTACCCTGTATATTCTTTCGCTTTGCATCCATGTACCGGAGCTATCCTATGCCCTCGGGGTATCCCAGCAAAGCTTTCATATCGGGTTAATCGCCTTCGGTATACTTTACAGTCCGGTTTCGGAAATAACGGGCTTTATCATGAATTATATATCCAGGAAGTTCGAATATCAGGCCGATAACTATGCGAAAGAGACCTTTGGTGCCGAACCCCTCATCACCTCCCTCAAGAAACTGAGCAGGAACAACCTGAGCAACCTTACCCCGCATGCCGCCTATGTGAATATGCACTACTCCCACCCCACCTTATTGCAGCGTATACGGAACCTGAGAAAACACTGAACCTTGTTTTCGGATTTCGAAAGGAGAATGCGGACGATATACATGCCGGAACAAAAAAACATTGTAATAGCAGGGGATGACCTGCCCGGTTATATGAACAGAAAAGAAATTGGCATCCCTTCTTTTTTAAGGCATGGAATTTGATGTTTATTTGTAAAAGTTTATTAACTTTATGTAAAGCCACGGCCCCCGGAAAATCCGGGGAGCAGGCCCGGACACAAATCTTGTAACCGACAAAAGAAAGTGCTTTTATGGCAGTAGTGATAGATACGGAAAAAGAGAACAAAGAGATTGCCAAGCAATATAAAGAACTGCTTCGCATCAGTTATCAGACGTTGAGTGATGAAGATAAAAAACTCATCCGGAAAGCGTTTGATACGGCTGTTGATGCGCATAAAGATCAGCGGCGTAAAAGCGGGGAAGCTTATATTTTCCACCCCATTGCGGTAGCCAAGATAGTTGCTTCCGAAATAGGGCTGGATGCCACTTCCATAGCGGCTGCCCTGCTTCACGATGTGGTGGAAGACACGGAATATTCGCTCCATGATATCGAAAAAATGTTCGGGGAAACCATTGCCCTTATTGTGGACGGACTTACCAAGATATCGCATCTCAGTAAGGAAAAGGATATATCCTTGCAGGCGGAAAACTTCCGTAAAATGCTGCTTACGCTCAACGATGATGTACGGGTGATCATCATCAAAATTGCAGACCGGCTGCACAACATGCAGACAATGGAGTCTATGCCGGAACACAAACAATTGAAAATAGCCTCCGAAACCCTGTACATCTATGCCCCCCTGGCCCACCGTATCGGCCTGTACAACATCAAGACCGAACTGGAAGACTTCGGGTTGAAATACACGGAACCGGAAGTATATAACGATATTCTGAGTAAAGTAGAAGAAAGTAAGGAAGAGCAGCAGGCTTATATCACTGCCTTTTCCGATGTTATAAGCGAAAGCCTGGATAAAGAAGGACTGAACTACCAGATCAAGGGACGGCCGAAATCTATCTTCTCCATACGGAGAAAAATGAAGGTCCAGAATGTGAGCTACGATGAGGTTTACGATAAATTTGCCATACGTATTATTTATAAATCCGATTCGGCCAACGAAAAATTCCTGGCCTGGAAAATATATTCCATAGTCACGGATCATTTCCGTCCCAATCCCGTCCGGTTGCGCGACTGGATATCCTCTCCGAAATCTACCGGGTATGAAGCCCTTCACATTACGGTCATGGGACCAAAAGGGCGTTGGGTGGAAGTACAGATACGCAGTGAACGGATGCACGAGATCGCGGAGAAAGGTTATGCCGCACACTTTAAATACAAACACGGGGACCAGAAGGAACAGGGCATAGAAGTATGGCTCAACCGGCTGCAGGAAGCACTGGAAAATCCCAATTCCAACGCTGTGGACTTTGTCGAGGAATTCAAACTCAACCTGTATTCCAAGGAGATCTTTGTCTTTACCCCGAAAGGTGAACTGAAGTCCCTTCCCAAAGGTGCCACGGCGCTCGATTTTGCTTTTAATATCCATACCGAGGTAGGTATGCGTACCAGAGGGGCCCGGGTAAACGGCAAGCTGGTGCCGCTCAGCTATGAGCTGAAAAGCGGTGACCAGGTAGAGATCATTACCTCCGAGCAGTCCAAACCCAATGCCAACTGGCTCGACTATGCCACTACGGCCAGGGCACGCTCCAAAATAAAAACTTCCCTGAAGGAAGACAAAAAACAGATAGGCGAAGAAGGAAAAGAACTTTTACGCCGGAAGCTGAAACACCTGAAGATAACCCTCAATGAAAAAGTGGTTAACGAACTGGTGGTCTACTTCAAGCTGAAAACCAGCCTGGACCTGTTCTTCCGCGTGGGGATCGGCACCATAGACAACCAGATGCTGAAGAATTTTGCAGCTTCCCGCACCAATACCTTTATCAACTTTTTCAAGAACCGTATCCGGAAGACTCCTTCCGCCCCGCCGCAGGAAGACCTTGATAAAGAAGAGGTAACTGCCAAATACGACATGCTGGTCTTCGGCAAAGAAGAGGAAAAACTGAGTTATAAACTGGCCAGTTGCTGCAATCCCATTCCGGGAGATGATGTCTTCGGTTTTATTACGGTAAACGAAGGGATCAAAGTACATAAAAAAGACTGTCCGAATGCCATAGCCATGCAATCCAACTACGCTTACCGGATCATTCCCGCCAAATGGGTCGATTCCACTCAGCAGGAATTCGTGGTTATGCTCAGCCTTTCCGGGATAGACAATATGGGCCTGGTGAATAATGTCACCAAGGTGATCTCCAATAACATGCACGTAAATATGAAGAATATCAACTTCGATACCAATGACGGTATCTTTTCGGGCAAGATCACCGTAGTGGTTAAAAACAATACCATCCTGAAAAAACTCATCGACAATCTGAAAAAAGTAAACGGTATCGATAAGGTATCCAGGTTGTAATCAAACGGCACCACAAGACCTTATCCCGTCTTTCGGGACAGGAAAGGATAGTACCAAACCAAAATCTTTACGTATCTTTGTACGGACAACATCCCGGGCTGTTTTTCCCGGACGGATTCCCGTTGTGAAAATGTGGTGCTAACTTGTTTATACTACATTTTTATGGAAAAACGTTAAAACGGGCTGTTTTACATCGTTATACATTTTAAATTAAGGATTTACATATTTTTCAGAATCGCGAAAATGTTGCAGGAACGAAAAAAAAATATGTAAGTTTGTGTGTTAATTTTTTTGACGTCCTTCGTTATGACAAATGAGACAACCACTAAGAAGAACCAGGAGATCGTAAAAAATGTCTTCACCCGTTTTCTGGAAGACAACGGTCACAGGAAAACCCCGGAACGTTACGCTATTCTCCAGGAAATATATGACAGCGAGGATCATTTTGATATAGAGTCGCTGTATATTAAAATGAAGAACAAGAACTACCGGGTCAGCAGAGCTACCCTGTACAATACCATAGAGCTGCTTCTGGAATGCGGGCTGGCAAGAAAGCACCAGTTCGGCCAGAACCAGGCACACTACGAAAAATCGTATTTTGACAGGCAGCACGATCATGTCATACTTACGGACACCGGTGAGGTTATGGAGTTCTGCGATCCGCGTATCCAGTCTATCAAACAAACGATAGAAGAAGTTTTCAATATCAAAATACACAATCATTCCCTGTATTTTTACGCTACCAGGGAAGAAGAAAAATCATAAACCCGTAACGACATAAACCAGAAAACAGACGCTCTGTCAGGACAAGCGGACTTTCCGTGGCCATATCATTATTTTACCTGATGGAGGTCGGTATATTGTATTAACGAAAAGACAAGATAAACACGAACAAGACAATGGCAGTAGATTTACTACTCGGGCTCCAGTGGGGAGACGAAGGAAAAGGCAAGATCGTAGATGTTCTCACCAAAGATTACGACATCATAGCCCGCTTTCAGGGCGGCCCGAATGCAGGGCATACACTGGAATTTGACGGAATCAAACACGTATTGCGCACCATACCTTCCGGTATTTTTCACCCCAATGCCATCAATGTTATAGGAAACGGCGTTGTCATAGACCCCGTGGTACTGGTAAGCGAGCTGGAAGGACTTAAAAAATTCGAAATCGATTACAAAAGCAAACTCATCCTTTCGCGCAAGGCGCACCTTATACTGCCTACGCACCGTCTCCTGGATGCTGCTTCCGAGGCTGCCAAGGGAAAGGCCAAGATAGGTTCCACATTAAAAGGTATAGGCCCTACATATATGGACAAGACCGGAAGGAACGGTCTGCGTATGGGAGACCTGGAACTGGATACTTTTGAGGCCCGGTACCGCGCACTGGCGGAAAAGCACGAAACCATGATCCGCCATTACAACGTGGATATTCAATACAACCTTCCGGAAATGGAAGCAGAGTTTTTTGAAGCCGTAAAAGTACTGAAAGAACTTACTTTCATAGACAGTGAAGAGTACCTGAACAAGTCGCTGAAAGAAAACAAAAAGATCCTGGCCGAAGGCGCGCAGGGTTCCCTGCTCGATATAGACTTCGGGACTTACCCTTTTGTTACTTCGTCAAACACCACGGCTGCCGGGGCATGTACCGGACTGGGAATAGGACCAAACCGCATAGGAGAGGTCTACGGGATATTCAAAGCCTATACTACCCGTGTGGGAAGCGGCCCCTTCCCTACCGAGCTTTTTGACGAGGACGGAGAGCGTATGGCCAAAATAGGAAACGAATTCGGAGCAGTTACCGGGCGTCCCCGCCGTTGCGGATGGCTGGACCTGGTAGCGTTGAAATATGCCGTGCAGGTAAACGGTGTTACCCAGCTTATGATGATGAAAGCCGACGTACTTTCCAAATTCGAAACGCTGAAAGTTTGTACCGCATACGAATACAACGGACAAACCATAGAACACATGCCTTTTTCGATAGAAAAAGAAAACGTGACCCCCATCTATACCGAATTAAAAGGATGGGATAAGGACCTTACCGGGCTGACTTCGGCAGATGAACTTCCGAAAGAGCTACAGGATTATATCACCTTCCTGGAAGAGAACCTGGAAGTACCTGTAAAGATCGTCTCTGTAGGTCCCGACAGGACCCAGACTATTTATAGGTAAGGGATTGCAGGTTACAGGTTACAGGTTGCAGGTTACAAGTTATAAGACCAACCTGTAACTTGTAACCTGGAATTTATTAATTTATTTACCTGCCACCACTATTAAATTCCTCTTAAATCCGCCATTCCCTTCTTCAAAAAAACTATTTTTGAAATAAATTTCATAACGTGCCGGTATCTTTTAAGAAAATAATTTACTGTCTTCTGGCTTTTCTTTCCCTGACCGTGCAAGCCCAGGAAAAGAAGAAGATCAACATTGTATACAGCGGGGAATACAACCAGAATGAACAGAAATATCCCGGGGCATCCATTTTCAGCCGCGATGACCGGCAGGTACAGTTCGAACATGAAGGAATTGATCTCTGGTGCGACCTGGCCGTATTTTACCAGAAAGAAAACCTCCTGAAAGCATTTGGTAATGTTTTTCTGCAACAAGGTGATACGGTACAGCTAAACAGCGGTTATATAGAATATGACGGAAATACGAAACTGGCACTGGCCAAAGAGGATGTAGTGCTCCAGAACACGGATATGACCCTGACTACGGACACGCTGTATTTTGACCGGAACACACAGGAAGCTTATTACAATTCTTTCGGCAGGGTAAAGGATTCCACCAATGTACTGACCAGCCAGGAAGGGCGCTATTATCTTACTCCCAAGAAATACAAGTTTGTCACCGATGTAAAGATCGATAACCCGGAATATGAAGTGCATTCCCTGCGGCTGGATTACTACACCACTACCAAGCATGCCTATATGTATGGCCCCTCCACTATTATCGGGGAAGACTACACCATATACTGCGAAAGAGGGTTCTATAAAACGGAAGAAGAAGAAGGCTATTTCGTAAAGAACTCCCGGGTTGATTACAATAACCGGATTATCAACGGGGATAGCCTCTATTTCAACCAGAAACAAAATTTCGCTTCCGCCACAAACAACATAAAGATCACGGACACCATTAATAAAGGGATCGTCAAGGGACATTATGCCGAAGTGTTCAAGGAGAAGGATTCCGTTTTCATAACCAAAAGGGCCGTCGCCGTAAACCTGGTAGAACAGGACTCCATATATATACACGGGGATACCCTGATGGTAACCGGCAAACCGGAACACCGTATTATTCGTGCTTTCCGCGAAGCCAGGTTTTACAAGTCGGACCTGAGCGGCAAGTGCGATTCCATACATTCCGATCAGAAAACAGGGATCACCCAGCTCATTACCCGCCCCATATTATGGTCGGGCAAAACACAGATGACGGGAGACAGTATCAACCTCCTTTCCGACCCCGAAACCGAAAAACTCGATTCGCTTCGTGTCTGGGACAATGCCTTTGTCGTACAAAAAGATTCCCTGGCAGAAAACGGTTATAACCAGATCAAAGGGAAAGAACTGCTCGGTTACTTCGAGGAGAACGAATTGCGGGTAGTGGATATAATCAAAAATGCGGAATCTATCTACTACACCCGGAACGATAAAAACGAACTGATCGGTATTGACAAGCATGTCAGCGGTAATATCCAATTTACCATTGAGAACAACGAAATACAGGACATCTCCTATTTTATCAATCCCGATGCCGTTCTCTACCCGGAAAGCCAGCTTCCCGAAAACGCCAGAAAACTCCGGGGCTTTGTCTGGTACGGAGATGAAATGATACGGAGCAAGGACGATATTTTCGATGAGGACGACAACAATATCGAACTTGTAAAAATACGGGGAATTGACAATCCCATAGCTATCGAAGCCGAGGAAGAAGAATACCGAAGGGCTATGGATACGGAGCCGACGGCACTTCCTCCCCGGGAAGAAGTGCCGCCACCTGCCAAGGTTACGGACAGCATTCCGCCGGAAGCCGGGGACACCAGCTCCGTGACACCGCCTGTTGAAAAAGACAGTACTGCCACGGAAGGCGAAGGGACCGACTCCCTCCGTATCCGGCAACCTGTAACACCGGCCACAGACAACCTCCCGGAAGAAAGGGACAGCATCAGAAACACACAAGCCGGTTCCCTGAAGTCCGCAACACCGGGTACCCCCGCAACGGACAGCATCCCGGTAAAAAAGGAGCCGGACAGTATTATTCCTCCGGAGCGGAATGATTCCATTAGCAGGAAAGAAAAGCAGAATATTACATCCCCGTCATCCGGACAACAAAGCACCGGGGAGAAAAATGAAGAAGACCTATAGGAATATGTCAATGACGAAACAGGATTTTTTTGAATACCAGGCGCAAACATCACCTCACCCTCTTGCCCTGGAAGTTTCTCATGCCAGAGGCAGCTATATTTACGACACTACCGGCAAGGCTTACCTGGATTTTGTTGCAGGAGTTTCCGCAAACACCCTGGGGCACAGCCATCCCCGCGTGGTAGAAGCCGTAAAAGAGCAGGCCGGTAGCTATATGCACGTTATGGTCTACGGGGAATTTGTCCAGAAACCTGCAGTGGAACTCACCAGGTTACTGGCATCGCACCTTCCCGCTCCGCTGGAGACTACTTACCTTGTCAACTCCGGTACCGAGGCCATAGAAGGCGCCCTGAAACTGGCCAAAAAAGCTACGGGACGAAGCGAGATTATCGCTGCACGGAATGCCTATCACGGCAACACCCAGGGTTCTATGAGTGTGATGGGCCACGAAGAACGCAGGCAGGCCTTTCGCCCCCTTATTCCGGGGAGCAGGTTCATTACGTTCAATAAAGAAGAAGACCTGGAGAATATCACAGAAAGAACAGCAGCCGTCCTGCTGGAAACCATACAGGGCGGAGCGGGATTCATTCTCCCCTCCGATAATTACCTGCAAAAAGTCAGGATGCGGTGCAACGAAACCGGGACCCTGCTCATACTTGATGAAATTCAACCCGGATACGGCAGAACGGGGAAGCTTTTCGGTTTTGAACACTTCGGAATTGTTCCCGATATCCTGGTCATGGGTAAAGGCATGGGCGGAGGGATGCCTGTTGGTGCATTCACGGCATCAAAGGCCCTGATGGCTCTGCTAAAGGACAATCCAAAACTGGGCCATGTCACAACTTTTGGAGGAAATCCCGTAATAGCGGCGGCCTGCCTGGCGACATTACGCGAAGTAACGGAAACTTCCCTTATGGCAGCTACCCTGGAAAAAGAAAAACTGTTTCGCGAATTACTCGTTCATCCGCGGATCAGGGAAGTGCGCGGAAAAGGACTGATGCTTGCCATAATGACAGAAAGCGCGGAAATGACCAATTATGTCATCCTGGAATCCCTTAAACGCGGCGTACTGATGTTCTGGTTACTTTTTGAGCCGAACGCAGTACGCATAACCCCTCCCCTCACCATTTCCGAAGCGGAAATACGTGAAGGGTGTTCCGTTATCCTGGACATCCTGGATCAATGGCACGATTAATGTTAACTACTTTGTTGATAACAAATAAGGGGATTTGCCGGAAATAAAGGCCGCAAACCCTAAATTTATTAACGTAGAATCCTAAAAAAGCATGCTTATGCCATTTAGTTCTAACGAAGACCGAAACTTTCCCATTTCGAAATTCGAGTCCATGCTCAAGACAAATGACGTGTATTTTTTTGATGCGGATGATTTTGAGGACATTATCCACCACTATCTCGATTTAGGGAAAGTGGCCCTGGCCAAAAAAGCCATAAAGATCGGACTGGAACAACACACCACTTCGACCACCTTGAAATTGCTGCTCATCGAAGTACTGATCTTTGAAAACCGGTTTGAAGTAGCGGAAAAAATGCTGGACGAACTCGCGGCCCTCGAAACCTCCAACGAGGAAATATACATTCAGCGGGCTAATATATATTCCAAGAAAGACAATCACGTCATGGCCATTGAACTCCTCAAAGAGGCCCTGGCCTATACCGAGGACAGTGCGGATGTCTATTCGCTCATAGGTATGGAATATCTTTTCCTGGACAAGTATGCCGAAGCCAAGGATTGTTTTATAAAATGCCTGGAAGAAGACCCGGAAGACTATTCCGCCCTTTATAATATCATCTACTGTTTTGACTTCCTGGAGGATCATGACGGCGCCATAACCTATTTGAATACTTACCTGGAAGACAATCCGTACAGTGAAGTGGGCTGGCACCAGATAGGCAAACAGTTCTTCCACAAGAAGATGCTTAACGAAGCGCTTGCCGCCTTTGATTTTGCGATCATTTCCGACGATACCTTTATAGGAGCTTACCTCGAAAAAGGCAAAGTCCTGGAAAAACTCGGAAGATACAACGAAGCCATTGAAAACTACGAACTCACCCTGACCCTGGATGATCCTACCTCCTTTGCTTACCTCAGGATAGGAAAATGCCATGAAAAACTGGGTAATGACAATGTAGCCAAACAGTACTATTACAAAACTGTCCATGAAGACCCGTTACTGGACAAAGGATGGATAGCCATCACCGATTTTTACCTGAAACAATACAATTACCAGAAAGCCAAATACTACATCAACAAAGCCCTTAACATTGATAGCGAAAATATAGCGTACTGGAAACGTTGTGCCGAAATAAACAAGGAACTTCACCTTTATGAGGAAGCAGACATTTCGTACCAGAAAACCATTGAACTGGGTAACTACGAACTGGAAACGTGGACTTCCTGGTGTGATATTCTCGTAAAGATCGGTGAATTTGAAAACGCCGTGCACGTTATGCTCCAGGCCCTTGAATTCTATCCTAAAGAAGCCTGCCTGGAATACCGTATCGCAGGGCTCTATTTTACCTTGTCCGACTACAGTAAAGGACGTTTTCACCTCAGGAATGCCCTGACCGATAATTACGAGGACCGGATCATTATGGAAGAGCTGTTTCCTACAGTTTTCAGCAGCAAGACCGTTAAGAATTTTATAACAGATTTTAAAAAGGCTTCTATTTAAAATTGTCTATTTTTGTTCGTCAAAGAACAGAATATGCAAAGAAGGCTATTTGATTACCTGATAATCACTTTCAAAGGGATGGCTATGGGAGCCGCCGATGTTGTTCCCGGGGTGTCCGGAGGTACCATAGCATTTATTTCGGGGATTTATGAAGAACTTATCGGTTCTATCGACAAGATCAACCTGTCCTCGCTGAAGATCTGGAAACGAAGTGGTTTCAAGGCCATGTGGAGCGATATTAACGGTAATTTTTTACTGGCCCTTGTTATAGGTATCGCCATCAGCATCTTCTCCCTTGCAAGGTTTATCAGCTGGTTGCTCGACACCCACCCCATAGCCGTATGGTCGTTCTTTTTCGGCCTGGTCATAGCCAGCATCTATTTCATAGGCAAGCAGATATCCCGGTGGTCCGCAAGGGTTATAACAGCCACCCTGCTGGGGGTGATCGTATCCTATTACGTAACCATTGCACATCCCGTAAGTTCGCCGGACGGATACCTCTACCTGTTTTTGTCAGGTTTTGTAGCCATTATAGCCATGATACTTCCCGGTATATCGGGTGCCTTTATCCTGCTGCTCATGGGATCATACGAAATTGTTATCAACACTATAAATCAGCTCCGTGAAGGGATATTTCGTGCCGATATGCAACTTCTGGAGCAGGCTTTTACCAAACTGGCTGCATTTGGTATAGGAGCCATCCTGGGCCTCAAACTGTTTTCGGGCGTCCTCAACTGGATGTTCAAGCACTATAAGAATACAACCCTGGCTCTCCTGACCGGCTTTATGGTCGGGTCCCTGAACAAAATATGGCCCTGGAAAGAAACCCTTTCGTGGAGAGTAAATTCACACAATGAACAGGTTCCCGTACTGCAAAGAAGTATATCTCCTTTCCGGTTCGAAGGAGACAGTCAGGTAATACTGGCATGCCTTGTTGCCATTGCGGGATTCCTCACCATATATCTTTTGGAGAAAATAGCCGTAAAAGCACAAAAAACGAATGAATAGTTCCAGAACACTCCGGGACAGGATCTTTTTAGTGATAAAAGGACTTGCCATGGGCGCTGCCAACAAGGTGCCCGGGGTATCCGGAGGTATCGTGGCCTTTGTCGCCGGCTTTTACGAAGAATTTATCTACTCCCTTCAAAAAATCAACCTCAAGGCGCTGAAACTGCTTATCAACGGCAGATTCAATTCTTTTTACCGCTATATCAACGGCAGGTTTCTCGGGCTCCTGATCTTCGGTATGCTCGTCAGCTACTTCAGTGTATCCAGGCTGCTCGATTATTTTATAGGCCTTAAAGAACTTTACGTCTGGGCCAGCTTTTTCGGGATGATCATAGGTTCCATCTACTATATTTCCAAAGGGTTTCACTGGACCCGGAAAACCATCCTCTCCGCAATCATAGGGCTTTTAGCCGGAATCTCGATCAGCTTCCTGAGCCCGGCAAGGGAAAACCCTAACCTTTTCTTTGTTTTCCTCTGCGGGATCATAAGTGTTTCCGGAATGACACTTCCGGGCCTGTCCGGTTCTTTTATCCTTATCCTCCTCGGAAATTATGTACTTCTGCTGGTAGATTCGGTCAATGCGCTGTACGACACTTTCGCAGAAATCTTTCAGGGTGATTTTTCCTTCATCCGGAATCAGGAACGCATTGATACCCTTATTATCCTGGGAGTTTTTACCCTCGGATCGGCAACCGGGCTGGTAACCTTGTCCCATCTGCTCAATTACGTATTAAAACACTACCGCAATATAACCACTGCCATCATAATAGGGTTTATTACCGGTTCGCTGGGCGTGGTATGGCCGTGGAAAAGGACCATATTCCGTATAGACGAAGCCGGAAAATACATCCTGGACAGTGAAGGACACCGGATCATCCAGAACTACCAGCGCTATATTCCCGATTTTTCACTTCCGGAGACCTGGGGAGCCATAGGTTTTGTTATATTTGGGGTATTGATCGTACTGTCCCTGGACTGGTACGGAAGGCGCACAAGAAGGATTAAATAATGATTTCCCGGGAAGCCCCGCCTTCGACAGCCATAGCGTAAAGCGCATCAATATCCACAGGGCTTCCGCACAAAAAACAGAAAAATATGCCACTATTCGGACTTATCGGAAAAAACATATCGTACTCTTTCTCCCAGGTATATTTCCGGGAAAAATTTGAAAAACTACAACTTACAGACCATTCCTACGTCAACTTCGACCTGCAGGACATTACAAAGTTCCCGTCTATCTTTACCAAACACCCGGACCTCAGGGGATGTAACGTGACTATCCCTTATAAGGAAGCGGTAATACCTTATCTTTCCGGGCTCAGCAATAAAGCAAAAGAGATAGGTGCCGTAAATGTCATTAAGGTCGAGAAAGATCGCCTTACCGGGTACAATACGGATTACTACGGTTTCCAGGCCTCCCTGCAGCCCTTGTTGCGAAAAGAGCACGGCAAAGCCCTTATACTTGGCACGGGAGGTGCTTCCAAGGCGGTAGCCTTCAGCCTTAAAGAACTCGGCATTGATCATACGTTTGTTTCCAGGAAGCCCGAAGAAGGGCAAATATCCTATGAAGACCTGGACGAAAAAACAATGAAAAACAACCCGGTTATCATAAACTGTACCCCTCTGGGCACCTACCCTGATATAGAAAGCAAACCGGCAATCCCATACGATTACATTACCCCGAAACACCTGTTATACGACCTTATTTACAATCCGGCGGAAACTTCCTTTTTAAAAGAAGGAAAAGAAAGGGGCGCCACTACAAGCAACGGACTTCGCATGCTGCAGCTTCAGGCAGAAAAGGCCTGGGAAATATGGAATTCTTCTGACCGGTAAATCCCTGTATGGCCTGCCGTTTTGCCATGAAATCTACCGGCATTTCCGCCCAGGGAGAAAAAAACAGGGTTTTCTCCGTTTTTTAAAATTCCCATTTTTTTAAGAAACAGCCTCTCTAAAAGTATCAAAAGTTTTGCTATTTTAAGAGTAGTTAGTATCTTTCACGTTCTAAAGTGATGATGAACCTTAAACATTTTTAAGATGTTAGACCAAAAAGACAACAACCTGCACCAGGCAGAGGAAAATGCTGCTACCGGCCGGACCGAAGGGGAGGAAAAAGAGATTGCCGTGGACAATACGGCGGCTCCCGATACGGAATCCGGGGCGGAAGAGCATAAAACCGAAGAGGTGGAAGACAACGATGCAGGTCAGGCAACCCCAGCCGCTATTGAGGTAAATGAAGAAGAGGTCCTGAACGAAATAGATGAGTCCAATGCCGAAGATGCCGAAGACGAAGATAACGCCAAGAGACATTCCATCCCGATACTGGATTATCATGCCATGAGCCTGGATAAACTGGCCGAGGAACTGGAAAAGCTTATCAAAAGAGAAAAGGTACAGGCCATAAAAGAGCATGTGGATGGCATTAAATACGAATTTGACCTGAAATTCCAGGATCTTCTGGAAGAAAAGAAGGAAGAGTTCCTCAACGACGGGGGCAATGAAATAGACTTCCGGTATAATCCGCCCGTAAGGCAGAGATTTCTCAATGCTTACGGAGATTACAAGGACAAAAGGAACCAGTATTATCAAAACCTGGAGCAAAACCTTAAAAGCAATCTCAATAAGCGACTGGAGATCATCGAGGAATTAAAAGGCCTGATCAATGTAGAGGAAAACATCAATACTACCTACAAACATTTCAAAGAGCTCCAGGACCGCTGGAAAGTAGCCGGGCCTATCCCAAGGGTCAACTACAACGACGTATGGCGGACCTACCAGCATCATGTAGAGCGCTTCTATGATTTCCTGGATATCAACCGCGATCTTCGGGACCTCGATTTCAGGCACAACCTGGAAGAAAAGGAAAAACTGATCGCGAGGGCAGAACAGCTCGCAGAGATCTCCGACGTAAATACGGCTTTCAGGGAGTTGCAATCGCTCCATAAAATATGGAAGGAAGACATTGGTCCCGTAGACCGGGAACACCGTGAGGACGTATGGGACCGTTTCAGCGCAGCTACCAAAGTCATTCACGAAAAAAGACAGGAGTACTTTAAAAACATGGATGAAATCCATGAACAGAACCTGCAGAAAAAGGAGGAAATTATTGCCCAAATCAATGCGATTGCGCAAAATAAAGTCTCTTCTCATAACCAGTGGCAAAGACAGATCAAGGAGATCGAAGCGCTCAGGGAAGCCTTTTTCAACGCCGGAAGAGTGCCGCGAAAGGTTAATGAAGAAGTGTGGGCGGCCTTTAAAACTGCAGTGAGGACCTTTAACCGGAACAAAAACGAATTTTACAAAAATCTCAAAAAAGATCAGCACGAGAACCTGGCCAAAAAACAGGAACTCATCAAAATAGCCCAGGAAAACAAAGACAGTGACGACTGGGAAGTGGTAACCCCGCTGATGAAGAAAATACAGTCCGACTGGAAAAAGATAGGCCATGTGCCACGTAAGTATTCCGACAAAATATGGAATGAATTCAAGGCAGCCTGCAACCATTATTTCGACAGGCTTCACCAGCACAGGGATGAAGGCAATAAAGATGAAATGGAAGCCTACAAGGGCAAAGAAGCCTTACTCGATGAACTCAAGGAGTTCCAGCTGACCGGCGATCACCAGGACGACCTGGAAACAGTCAAGGAATTTATCTCCCAATGGAGGTCTTACGGGCGTGTCCCCTATTACAAAAGGAGCATAGAGAGCAAGTTCAACAAGATTATCGATGCCCTCTTTAAAAAACTGGACGTTGCCAAACGCGACATAGAACTTATTAAATACGGGAACAAGCTGGAACAACTGGCCAATTCCGACCAGGATAACCTGATCGATAACGAAATGATCTTTATCCGCCGCAAGATAGATGAAGTAAAAGGTGAGATCCGTCAACTGGAAAACAACCTGCAGTTCATCAATGCCGATGAGACCAATCCTATTGTAAGAGAGGTAAACAAAAACATCGACAAACATAAGGAAACACTTGCACTGTGGAAGGCCAAGCTCAAACAACTGAGGGAAATGGACTAATAACAGCCGTTTCCCCGGTTTCAAATCCCTGAAAAAGTTGTTTTTTTCATTCCGGAAAACCGCCGGATCTCTTTCGGGACCATTACACAACGCTATACGGTACCCGGGCATTTACGGCCCCGTGAAGCAGAGCGCCATTACCGTTCCCTGTTACCCATCGCACCTAATCTGATTTATTCTAAAACTCACAAACGTTTCAAAACAATGAAAAAAGCAGCATTTTGCCTTGTTCTAACGGCATATTTTCTCTTCCCGGACTCAACCTTCGCGCAGGTCAATGAAAACGAAACAGGAGCCTGGTATATGTACTTCTGGAATACGACATTAAAAAACAGCCGGTTTGGTTTTCAGGGGGATGTGCAATACAGGAACTGGGACATTATGGGCGACCTGGAGCAACTTCTCCTGCGTGGCGGTGTCACTTACGAACCGGAGAAAGCCAATGTTAAATTTACCCTCGGGTACGGCTATGTCCTTTCCGGCGAATATGGCGACAGCAATAGCACCAGTGAAGAAAGCAGAATATACCAGGAGGCACTGCTCCCCCATAAACTGGCAGACCGTTTTTATCTCACCCATCGTTTCCGGTTTGAACAACGCTGGGTGGAAAGCCAGGACTTCCGTACACGCTTTCGCTATAACCTCTTCCTGAATATCCCGGTAAACCAGGTCTCCCTGAATAAGGGAGCAATTTACATCGCCCTTTATAACGAATTGTTTATCAACGGACAAAAAGAGACAGGCAACGGCAACACGGTAGAAATATTCGACAGGAACCGCCTTTATACCGCGCTGGGGTACAGCATTACGGACAACCTTAAAGTACAGGCGGGTTATATGCGCCAGTCCACCAATACTGTGGATAAAGGGCAATTACAACTAAGCCTGCATCATACGCTTTAAAAATTAAAGTCCTGAAAATCATGTACAGGCACAGGTACGGGTGGCGATGTCAAAAACACCTAAACAAATGATTATCAATAAAAAACACGCATCACCTCAACAAGTTCATTAAGTCCTTCCTCCGGAATACAGCTTTTCGGAAACCAGCCAACTCCTGCAGAGGGGCACTAATAAGGGAAGGACATGATTTTTATTATTTCTCCCATCAATAACACACGTGGCCGGCAGATATCTGCCGGCCACGTCGCTCTTATATTAATCATATTTTTTTTAACTCGAAAAAAGTTCTCCGAAATCTTCCAGGTCCTCTACTTGGCTATATTTACCGACCTGGTCTCACGGATTACCGTTACTTTTACCTGTCCCGGATAGGTCATATCCGTTTGTATTTTCTGGGAGATCTCAAAAGACAGTTCCGCGGCCTTGTCATCGCTTACCTTTTCACTTTCCACAATGACCCTCAATTCTCTTCCGGCCTGGATTGCGTAAGCTTTTTTAACGCCATGGAAAGCGAAAGCTATATCTTCCAGGTCTTTCAGACGCTGTATATAGGAATCGAGTACCTGGCGCCTTGCACCCGGTCTTGCCCCGCTTATAGCATCACAGACCTGCACTATCGGCGCTATGAGCGATTTCATTTCCACTTCGTCGTGGTGCGCCCCGATAGCATTACAAACATCGGGTTTTTCCCCGTATTTCTCAGCCCATTCCATACCGAGTATAGCATGCGGCATTTCGGTTTCGGATTCAGGAACTTTCCCTATATCATGAAGCAGTCCGGCGCGTTTGGCAAGTTTAGGGTTAAGTCCCAGTTCTGCTGCCATCACTCCGCATAGCTTGGCCACTTCACGGGAGTGTTGCAGCAGGTTTTGTCCGTAAGAAGAACGGTACTTCATACGTCCTACCATTTTTATCAGTTCCGGGTGAAGGCCGTGTATCCCCAGGTCAATGACCGTTCTCTTTCCGACTTCGATGATCTCCTCCTCTATCTGCTTGGTTGTTTTCTGTACCACCTCCTCAATACGTGCCGGGTGTATCCTTCCGTCCGTTACCAGCTTATGCAGGGACAAACGGGCGATTTCCCTCCTTACGGAGTCAAAGCAGGATAAGATAATGGCCTCGGGAGTATCATCCACAATGATCTCCACCCCGGTAGCCGACTCCAGTGCCCGGATATTTCTCCCTTCCCGGCCTATGATACGACCTTTGATATCGTCGGATTCCAGGTTAAATACGGAAACACAGTTTTCTATGGCTTCTTCGGTGCCTATCCGCTGAATGGTGTTTATAATTACTTTCTTGGCTTCCTGCTGTGCCGTGAGTTTTGCCTCTTCGAGCGTATTCTGCACGTAACTCATCGCATCGCTCTTAGCGTCCGCTCTCAGGGACTCTATCAACTGGCTTTTGGCCTCTTCCGCCGGCAAGCCGGAAATAATTTCAAGCTGTTTTACCTGGCTTTTATGCAGCTTTTCTACTTCTGTCTGTTTCTTGTCCAGGATCTCCATCCTGTATTCGTAGTCTTTCAGTTTTACTTCCAGTTCTTCGTTGAGCTTTTTATTTCTGGACAATTCCCCGGTAACCTGTGCTTCCTTGTCCCTGGTCCTTTTCTCAACTTCTGCAATTTTCTTATCTTTTGCTACAATTACCTTTTCGTGCTCTGCCTTCAGTTCAAGGAATTTCTCCTTGGCCTGAAATATCTTATCTTTTTTTATGCTTTCGCCTTCGGTAGTGGCTTCTTTTACAATGGATGCTGCTTCTCTCTTGGCATTGGCCAATATTTTAGACGCATTTTTCTTTTCCATTATTCTGGCGATGAAAAAGCCCAGGGCCACGCCAACTATACCCGCAACAATAATCATAGTTATATCCATCTTGTTTTCTCTTTTAAAAAAAAAGCCTACATCGGTAAAGGGTTATGTATAAACTCCAAAAGACAAGTTTAGGATTAACCGGCTGATCAAGGGTCCGTTTATCCGGCCGAAACCGGAAACGGCATGCTTTTACAACCGAGACTCACCCTTTTTAATTTGAATAGCGTTGAGTTTATCAAACAATAATACCAATGTAGGCAGTACCTCTATCTTATTTAAAGAACTTCTTTTTTATGAACTAAGTTTAGCCTGAAGAAGTTCATTCAAAGCCTCCAGGCGTTCTTTGACCTCTTCATTTCCTCTTTCTTTGTCTATACTTTTCTGTTCCAGCCGCGAAGCAAACTGCAGGGCACACATAGCCAATACATCCTGTTTGTCTCTTACGGCATAATTCTGTTCAAACTGCTTCACAAGCCCTTCTATGCTTTTAGCCGCTTTCCGCAACCCTTCTTCCTGAGCGGGATCAATGGTCAGCGGATACACACGATCTGCTATAGATATCTTAATTCTGAGCTTATCCATACGTCTTTACAGAACACTATTCCGAGAGTTGTGCTATACAGCTGTCAATCTCCCGTATTAAAGTATTTATTTTAAGCTTAGTTTCCGTTTTGCTTTCATTACTGCCCAACATTGCATTCGCCAGTTTAAGTGCATTATATTTTTCTTCCCAGTTGGTTATAACAGCTTCTTTTTCCTGTATCACCTTTTCGGAATCTGCTAATTCCTGCGATAATTTAAGATTAGCCTGCTTTAAAATCTCCATTTTGTGAAGCAGCCTGCTAATCCTATTTTCAAGAGAATCAACAATTTCTGTAATATCACTCATACCTGCAAATAACAATACATCTGCCTACAAAGTTAACATACCTGATCATACTTCGCAATAGTTTCCCTCATTTTTATCGCATTTCATCCATACAGGCACTCAACAAAGTGAAATAATTACGGTCCGAATAGCACCCGGTTTCTCCTGTTTTCAGAACAATTTCTGTTGTCCGTCTGCCAGGGTATGCGGAACGGAAAGACTGCTTCCCAGCTCTTTATTCAGCTTTTTGATAAGATAGGCCGATAATAAGGGGGACGCTTTTTCGAGATTCTGGTGTACAAAAAAATGGATATGCCCTAACCCCTGTTCTACCCATGATTTCAATCTTGCAACCCACTCGTCCAGCCGATCGTAATCACTTTCGTGATTTGCTCCCACATATCTTACGAATGCTTCGTTGTTTGTCAGCCTCATATGCATAAGATCTCTCCTGCCCGCAGTGTCTACTATGATATTGGCTATATTGTTTTCTTCCAGCAGGTGGTACAGTTCTGCGGCCACGCCGGGATCGTTAAACCAATCGGTATGACGAAATTCTACTGCCAGGGGAATTTCATCAGGCCAGAATTCGATGAAACTTACTACCCTGTCAAAATCCTTCGGGGCAAAATTGTTATGCATCTGCAGAAATACGGTCCCGAGCTTCTCCTTGAGATGAACTACACCGTCCAGGTACTCTTCCACCGGCCCCTGGAAATCCAGCAATCTTTTAAGGTGACTTACCATCTGGTTCACCTTCGGGAAGAACCGGAAATTTTCCGGTACCTTATCATACCAGGCCGCAAACTGGGATGGCGGAAAATTCCTGTAGAAGGTGGCATTAAGCTCTATAGCGTTGAACTGGGTCGCATAATACACCAGTTCATCTTTGGTCCCCCTCGGATAAAAATTCTTGAGGTCCTGCCGGTTCCATTTGGCACATCCTATATAAATCTGGGGAGATTTTTTCTTGTTCTTATTTGCGGAAAGGACCGCAGCCGTATCCGGATGGTCTTCCGGAAAGGAAAAATCTACGGTTTCCGGATTATCCACTTTACCAAATTTCATTTTTACCGTTTTTATTATTGTTTTACAAAGTACGCATAATTCCGTAAATTTGCGAAACTGTTGAGAACTCCACTATTTTTTTTCAGAAGGTAACAAACAGTATGTTTTGAAGTTAGGCCTCAATAAAACAATTTTCATTAATTTTTCTTTGCCCGGCTCTTAAAAAAGAATATATTTGCACCCGCAAAATGGCCTCGTAGCTTAACTGAATAGAGCACTTGATTACGGCTCAAGAGGTTGCAGGTTTGAATCCTGCCGAGGTCACTTCACGGGACAAAGAGGAAAAATCCTTTTTTGTCCCGTTTTTTTATTTGTAGGTAAATCGGCATTCTTTAGGATCATTCCCAATTGTTGTGTTTATGCAAAGATTGTAGTTAATCTATAAAGGAAGAATTCTACATTTTTCACTCCTCTAAACTGTGCTCTAAAGGCTTTTATTTTAGCACTAAAAGAAGATTCGGCTGAGGAATTTGTACTGCGATTACGGAAGTAATTCAGGATGGACTTGTAATTCAGTATAATACTGTTCGCTATGGTGTTGAAGGTTTTAAAACCCGGCATCTTCAACTTCCTTATACCAATGTGCTAATTTGGTATAGGCTATTTTTATATCCGTATCCTGGTTAAAAATAGTTCTCAAGCCCTGAACCAGCTTATAGGCTTTCTTTAAAATAATGGATATTCCTTAAATAGGATTTCTCCACGTTCCTTTTGGCTTGGAGTCCATTTATCAGGGGATTTATAAAGCGGATATCTGCTTCTTGCAAGAAGTTGCTTTGCACTATCCCCATTGGAAAAGATAAAAAGTATATATGCTTTGTGGGCTTCTTTACATTATTTAATCTATTCATTTTCTTGATCTAAGGTTCCCTAACTGTATTTGACACGAAGTTCCTGAAGTGCTTCTATCGCTAGTTTTTACACATGAAAACGATTGGTTACCTGTGTGGCTTCAGGGAAGCATACTTTGATAATATGCCTCATCTTTTAATAACGATTTATCCATCCTATCCGAAAACTTCTCTTCCTCAAATATCTATACCTCCTGGCAGGTATTAAGGGTATTAAAAAACGAGATTTTTTTATTAAACATCCAAATGCTCCTTTGAAGTATATAAGGTTTTAAAAATTATTCCCTATATTAGTAAATAAATTCGTTCAAAATAACAGATTTAATACATGAATAATTATAGGATAATTCTTTAAAATAATTATAGGATAATTCTTTAAAACAATTATATATGCTTTCCTTCTTATAAATTTCATCTATTTGTTAATCCCTAGCAAAAAAGAAGACATAGTCAATATTTTGTCCCAAAAAACTTAACTTTCTTTATGAAGTGGCTCATTCAAGTATTCCAACATTATCCTGAACTGGCTATTTTTTTAACGCTCGCTTCAGGCTACTTTATCGGGGGAATTAAAATCGGAAAATTTTCTTTAGGTACTGTCACTGGTGTTTTAATTATGGGGTTGCTCATAGGCCAGATAAACATAGACATTTCTCCAACTGTAAAATCCGTATTCTTTCTGATGTTTCTTTTCGCTGTGGGTTATAGTGTAGGCCCGCAATTCTTTGGAGGCCTTAAAAAGGACGGATTGCCGCAAATGTTTTTTGCAGTTATTGTTTGTATTCTTTGTCTTATTTGCCCCCTTGTTATCGGAAAATTAATGGGATATGATGTAGGGCTTACAGCCGGGTTGTTATCCGGCTCTCAAACAATATCAGCTGTAATTGGGGTAGCCTCCGATACCATTAACCAACTGTATATTCCTGCTGACCAAAAAGCAGATTACATCAATAAGATACCGGTGGCTTATGCCGTAACTTATATTTTCGGTACAGCCGGTTCTGCATGGGTACTGGCTTCTTTAGGCCCTAAATTACTTGGAGGCAATTTAATAGAAAGAACAAAGGAGCTGGAAGCAAAATTAGGAGGAGATGCCATTGGTAATGAACCCGGTATCACCTCTGCTTATGACCGGATCATATATAGTGCTTACCGGATCTCAGCGCATTCCTTCGCCAATAATAGATCCGTCAAGGAAATAGAAGAAGAATTACAAAAACACGGTCGTCATTTATTTGTGGAGCGTATCAGAAAAGGTGAGGAAATTATGGAAGTAACCGGGGATACGATTGTAAATGAAAACGATGTGATCGTCATCGGGGGACGCAGGGAATTTATGATGAACTACAGGAGGACCACGGAAGAAGAAATACTGGATGTGGAATTGCTCAATTTTCCCTTAGAAGTACTCAGTGTTATGGTCATTAAAAAAGAAGTCACCGATACTACCATTGCAGACCTTGGAAACATGGAATTTATGCATGGGGTCGTTATCAGAACGATCAAAAGAGCTGGTATTGAAATGCCCGTTTTCCCCAATACTGTGATAAGAAAAGGCGATATGATCGAATTGGTGGGGATAAAACAACACGTGGAACGGGCAATCTCACATATTGGATATGCAGACAGGCCGACAAATATGACAGATATGATATTTGTAGGATTGGGCATTGTCCTCGGCGGGCTGATAGGTACATTGACCCTGCATGTAAGTGGTGTCCCGCTAAGTCTAAGTACCAGCGGCGGTGCCCTTATCGCCGGCCTGGTATTCGGATGGCTACGAGGGCAACACCCTACTTTCGGGCGTATACCGCAGCCGGCACTTTGGGTAATGAATAATGTAGGATTGAACATGTTTATCGCCGTTGCCGGTATCACGGCTGCACCCAGTTTTATAGAAGGGTTTAAAGAAGCCGGCTGGGGATTATTTATTGCAGGGGCCGTAGCAACCGCCATACCACTCATTCTTGGAGTATTACTGGGTAGGTTTGTGTTTAAATTTCACCCGGCAATCACATTGGGATGTACAGCCGGAGCCAGGACAACCACAGCAGCACTGGGAGCAATTCAAGATGCTTTAAAAAGTCAAACCCCCGCTTTGGGATATACGGTTACTTATGCCGTTGGCAATACACTGCTTATCATTTGGGGAGTCGTTATTGTGCTCTTGATGAGCTAATTATTTCACCTGATTCAGAAAAAAGTAATCATAATTCTAATTCAAAAACAATCCGGACATGGCAACAAACACCTCAAGAACAAAAACTTCAAGAGCCACACAAAAAGAGTTGGAGGCATTAAGCCCTTTTGAGATCAAGAACGAGTTGATCGCACTGGCCGAAGAGCACATGCATAAAACTTCTTCTATTATGCTGAATGCCGGCCGGGGTAATCCGAATTGGATTGCCGCTGCACCCCGTGAAGCCTTTTTTACCTTTGGTACCTTTGCTTTGGCGGAATGCAGAAAAGATATGGATGTATCCGGAGGGATGGCCGGTATCGTACAGGATAAAAGCGGTATAGCCAAACGCTTTGAATCTTTTTTATCTGCAAATAAAAGTGCCCCGGGGATCGATTTATTGAAACAAACCTACGAATACGGGATGGAGCAACATCAATTTGACGCAGATGCCTGGGTACGCGAAATGGTGGAGGCCTGTATAGGCTTTAACTATCCCGTTCCCGATCGTATGCTGGCACACATAGAACCTATTGTACACGATTACCTGATACAGGAAATGTGTGCAGGCAAGGCCCCAAAAGGCAAATACGATATTTTCGCCGTAGAAGGTGGTACTGCTGCCATGTGTTATATTTTCGATTCCCTGATGCAAAACCTTCTGATCAAGCGCGGGGATAAAATAGCACTGCTCGTCCCTACTTTCACCCCTTATATTGAGATTCCGGAGCTCGACCGTTATAGCTTTGAAGTCGTAAAAATAATCGCCAATACCACCGCTGAAAACGGATTTCACACCTGGCAATACCCGGATGATGAAATAGACAAGCTGAAAGATCCGGATATAAAAATAGCTTTTGTCATAAATCCGAGTAACCCTCCTTCTACGGCCATACGTCCCCGGGCATTAAAACACATAGTAGATATCGTTAATAAAGATAATCCCGGCCTGATGGTCATTACGGATGACGTCTATGGCACTTTTGTTCCGGGGTTTGTTTCGTTAATGAGCGTACTGCCATACAATACGCTTACCGTCTATTCATTTTCCAAATATTTTGGATGCACCGGCTGGCGCTTAGGGGCCATAGCGTTGCATCAGAAAAATATTTATGACGATAAGATCGCTGCCCTGCCCGATGCCGCTAAGAAGGAATTGCATAAAAGATATGAGACCATGACATTGCATCCGGAAAAGTTAAAGTTCATCGATCGCATGGTAGCAGACAGCCGGCAGGTGGCTTTAAACCATACGGCCGGTTTATCACTCCCTCAACAATTCCAAATGATGCTATTTGCATCCTTCTGCTTACTCGATAAAAAGAATACTTACAAAAAACTTACCCAGGACCTTGTTCATAAAAGACTGAAATTATTATGGGAAGGTATAGGTATTGATATCATTCCGGATAGCATGCGCGCCGGCTACTATTCTGAAATAGATGTTATGGTAGGGGCGGAACATTTTTACGGAAATGAATTAGCCCAATGGTTAAAAGATAATTTTGAACCGGTAGATGTCCTATTTCGCCTCGCAGAGAAAACATCCATCGTATTGCTCAACGGTGGCGGGTTTGCCGGCCCCGAATGGAGCATAAGGGTATCATTGGCCAATTTGCCTACGAAAAGCTACGGCGTTATCGGAAAAAATATCAGAAAGATCCTTATGGAATATGTTCAGGAATGGCAAGATTCTAAAAAATCAAACTCCTGAATCAACTATCTCGGGGCAAGCCCACGAGGTATTCAAATGAGCCAAACCTTAGCTCATTTCGATGCAGAGCATCGGGGAATTAGACCCATTTAATGGGAT
>NZ_RJTM01000082.1 GCF_003725735.1 Sinomicrobium pectinilyticum
ACAGGTCCTGTAAACAAATAATCAATCTTTTAAACCAATTTATTATGAAAAATATTTTAAGTCTTTTTTTGTTATTTGCTCTTTATGCCGGTTCGTTCGCACAAGATCTACCCAAAATAAAGATCCTAGCTACTGGGGGTACCATTGCCGGTTCGGGGGCGTCAGCTGACCGTTCCGCCTATACATCCGGTGCTTTGCCAATAAAAGACCTGATCGCCGCCGTACCGGGCATCGATAAAATTGCAGATATCTCCGGGGAACAAATATCCAATGTAGGGAGCCAGGATATGACTGTTGATATCTGGATCAAACTCAATAAAAGGATCAATGAGATATTTAAAAATCAAGAAGCAGATGGCATTGTCATCACCCACGGCACAGACACACAGGAAGAAACAGCTTATTTTTTGTCACTGACCGTGCGTTATGACAATCCCGTGGTCATTACGGGATCCATGCGGCCTGCCACCGGTATCAGCGCTGACGGCCCCAAAAACCTTTATGATGCCGTAGTGGTTGCAGCTTCAGAAAAAGCGCAGGGTGCAGGTGTGATTTTGGCATTCAATGAGAATATATTTGCCGGACGGGAAGCAGTGAAGACAAGTACTACACACCTCAATGCCTTTTCGGCGCCCAATACCGGACCGATCGGGCAGGTTTACGACGGGAAAGTGGTTTTTCATGAAAAAACCCTTCGCAAATCCAACAAAAACACCCCTTTTGATATTACAGGAAAAGATAAACTCCCTAACGTCGCCGTTGCAACATTATATGCCGATGCCCCTGCCACAGCCATTGATGCTTATATTAACAGCAATGTGAATGGGATTGTAATCGGCGGATTGGGTAATGGTAACCTCAATAAAGCCAATACAGCCGCAGTAGAAAAAGCGATCGCGAAAGGAATTATCGTTTGCCGCGCCTCCCGTGTGCCTACAGGGAGAGTTACTTTATTGGATGAAACTGATGATGCAAAATTAGGTACCATCGTCTCTGATGACCTAAGCCCCCAAAAAGCAAGAATATTACTCATGTTGGGATTAACCGTTACAAAAGACAAAAAGAAATTACAGGAATTTTTCTTTGAGTATTAGAGACAACAAGATCATTCACATCCGATTATATTGATTTTTATGAATACATAACTACCAAAAATATTTTTATGAGATTCATTATCCCATGCGTATTGGTTATCATGTTTATGCCAAAAGTGACGGCCCAACGGCAACAGCAAATAGATACAACGATTCATGGCATGACTCCTATTATTCCTGTTGAGAGGGTAGAATTGCTGAAAAAAGTGGATTTTATTGCCCATATGCAGACTTCCCTTAACAATTATTTCGGGGACGGAGAATATACCGGAAGTAAATTTGAGTTAAATCAATTCCGGTTGGAAATAAGAGGGGATGTTTTTGAGGACAAGGTCTATTTCAGGTTTCGCGACAGGTACACCAAGGAAACCGAACCGCAATCTGTGGATAACATGAGTCATTCAACGGATATCGCCTATATTGGTTATAGAATATCTCCTAAAACAAGTATTGCCATAGGCAAAATGTCCGCAGCCTGGGGCGGCTATGAATTTGACCTTAACCCCATCGACATTTATGAATATAATGATATTGTAGAATCTGCCGATAATTTCTTAACAGGCCTGCAATTTAACTGGCAGGTATCGTCTGATCATGGTCTTTCCTTTCAGATACTTAACTCAAGAACCAGGACTTTCGAAGAAATATACGGAGAGATCCCGAATATGGAGCGGGCCAAATTTCCGGCAGCATATGTAATAGACTGGCAAGGGAAATTCTTAGCTGGCAAATTCAAAACTTTATGGAGCTTTAGTGTTTTTCAGGAAGCTAAAACCGATAAACCTGTCAATATGTATTATGTAGCCCTGGGAAATCAGTTTACTACTGAGAAATTATTGATACAGTATGATTTTAAATGGAGCCGGGAAGACCTGGACCGGACATCCATTATAAGTGATCTTATACCGGATGATGTTATCCCGCATGCCGTGCGAAATACAGATTATGTCGAACATTGGGTGAGATTGGTATATCCTATCAATAAGAACTGGACCGTGTCGGCGATAGGAATGGTTAGCGACGCCTATTGGCGGGATCGGCCAAACCCTGAAACTACAGGAACCCATTTTCGCACCTCCTGGGGGATAATTCCTTCTATAGAGTTTTTCCCGATTAAAAATTATAATCTGAAATTTTTTGGATCTTATGTCGGCAGGTTTTATCGGTATAATAATTATGCCAAAACAAATTTTAATGCAGTTAATACAAATACCGGACGGATTATGGTTGGACTCATAGCACCCCTCCTATTTTTGTAAAATAACAAGAACCTGTTCAAAAATTTTATCCTTCAGTTCTTTTAATTGTGTAAAAGCCGTATTTTTAATGTAGAACTCGTTTAAACTTTTTTTATTGAAGCGAAAATGAGTCATTTTGGGGCCAATTGCAGCC